>CACOMD010000006.1 GCA_902628235.1 uncultured Prochlorococcus sp.
CTTATTGATAGAAGAACTATGGGAATCTGTTTTAAAAGCGGAATGCCCAGTTGAACAAGCTAATCGTTTAATTAAGTTGAAACATTTAAGTTATATAGATAATTCAAATATCACTAACCATAAAACTTTAAAAAATGAAATTGCTTCAATTGTTAATTCGATGGATCTAACCGAATCTATTTCAGCAGCTAGAGCTTTTTCCTTATACTTCCAATTGGTGAATATATTAGAACAAAGAGAAGAGGAAGATCGTTATATTCAGAGCTTTACAAATCAAAGTACGGAATATTTAGAAGATAATCTTGATCCTTTTGCTCCTCCCTTAGCTCGACAAAATGCTCCAGTAACTTTTAAAGAATTATTTAATAGATTGAGAAATTTAAATGTTCCACCAGGAAGATTAGAGGATTTATTGCAAGAAATGGATATTCGATTAGTATTCACTGCTCATCCCACAGAAATTGTTAGGCATACCATAAGGCATAAACAAAGAAGGGTTGCAAATTTACTTCAACAGATTCAATCAGATCAATATTTAACGAATGAAGAAATTAATTCGCTAAAACTTCAATTAAAAGAGGAAATTCGTCTTTGGTGGAGAACAGATGAATTACATCAATTCAAACCATCTGTCTTAGATGAAGTTGATTATGCGTTGCATTATTTTCAGCAAGTACTTTTTAATGCAATGCCACAATTAAGAAGAAGAATTTCATCAGCATTAGTTGAAAATTATCCAGATGTACAAGTTCCCTCGCAGTCTTTCTGTACGTTTGGATCTTGGGTCGGTTCTGATAGAGATGGTAATCCATCCGTAACACCAGAAATTACTTGGAGAACTGCATGCTATCAAAGGCAATTAATGTTAGAAAGATATATTACGGCAATTTCAAATCTAAGAGATCAGTTAAGTGTATCAATGCAATGGAGTCAAGTAAGTCCCTCTCTTTTAGAATCTTTAGAAACTGATCGCGTCAAGTTTCCTGAAATATATGAAGCGAGGGCTACTAGATATAGATCTGAACCTTACAGATTAAAATTAAGTTATATGTTGGAAAAATTAAGATTAACCCAAGAACGAAATAATTTACTAGCTCAAACAGGTTGGAAAGTTTCTTTAGAGAGTGAATCTGGATCAAAAGATAATGATTTTAATGATGAGCCTTTTTATAGATCTGTCGATGAATTTACTAATGATCTTGAATTAATTAAAAATAGTTTAATTACAACTGATTTAAGTTGTGAACCATTAAACATCCTATTAACTCAAGTTCATATTTTTGGTTTTTCTTTGGCAAGTTTAGATATTCGTCAGGAAAGTACTAGACATAGTGATGCATTAGAAGAATTAACAAACTTTCTAGCATTACCTACTTCATATGAAAATATGTCTGAGGAAGAAAAAACTACTTGGCTAATTAATGAATTAAAAACAAAACGCCCACTTATCCCAAACAATGCAAGTTGGTCGCAAAGTACAGAAGAGACATTTGCTGTATTTAAAATGGTTAAAAGGCTCCAGGAAGAATTTGGTAGTAGGATTTGCCACTCATATGTTATCTCGATGAGTCATAGTGTTTCTGACTTGTTGGAGGTTTTACTTTTAGCAAAAGAGATGGGCCTTATAAATCAAGGATCAAATAAGTCTAATCTTCTTGTGGTCCCACTTTTTGAAACAGTAGAGGATCTTAAAAGAGCTCCAATGGTAATGGATCAATTGTTTAACTTAGAATTTTATCGATCATATCTTCCAAAAGTAGGAGATGGTAGTAAGCCACTACAGGAATTAATGCTTGGCTATTCTGATAGTAATAAAGATTCTGGATTCTTATCCAGTAATTGGGAAATTCATAGAGCGCAAATCGCTTTACAAAATTTATCAAGTAACAACGAAATACTATTAAGACTGTTTCATGGAAGAGGAGGGTCTGTTGGTAGAGGAGGTGGCCCAGCTTATCAAGCTATTTTGGCGCAGCCTAGTGGAACACTTTTGGGGAGAATTAAAATAACAGAACAGGGAGAAGTTCTTGCTTCTAAATATAGTTTGCCAGAACTTGCTCTTTATAATTTAGAAACAGTAACTACTGCAGTCATACAAAATAGTTTAGTCAATAATACTCTAGATGCTACTCCAGAATGGAATCAACTTATGAGTAGATTGGCTGATTCTTCAAGAGCCCACTATCGTGCTTTAGTGCACGAAAATCCAGCATTATTGACTTTTTTTCAAGAAGTTACCCCTATAGAAGAAATTAGTAAATTACAAATCTCTAGTAGGCCTGCAAGGAGAAAGAAAGGAAGAAAAGACTTATCAAGCTTAAGAGCTATCCCATGGGTTTTTGGATGGACTCAAAGTAGATTTTTATTACCAAGCTGGTTTGGTGTCGGTACGGCTTTATCTAAGGAGTTAAGTTCAGATCCAAAGCAAATTGAATTATTGAGAATGTTACATCAAAGGTGGCCTTTTTTTAGGATGCTCATATCAAAAGTAGAAATGACTTTATCAAAAGTTGATCTTGAAGTCGCTAAGTATTATGTAGATACATTAGGCAGTGAAGAAAATTCTAAATCTTTTAATTTAATATTTGAGACTATTTCAAAGGAGTATGTGCTTACAAAAAATTTAATTCTTAAAATAACAGGTAAAAATTTTCTTTTGGAAACCGATAAGGATCTTCGTGCTTCTGTTGAATTAAGAAATAAGACAATTATACCTCTAGGATTTTTACAGGTTTCATTGTTAAAAAGATTAAGGGATCAAAAAAGACAACCTCCAATTAGTGAATTTTTAAATGAGAGAACTGATTCAACAAGAACTTACAGTCGAAGTGAGCTGCTGCGGGGTGCATTATTAACAATCAATGGAATAGCAGCTGGGATGAGAAATACAGGATAATCATTGCAATATTTTTCAAAGAAAAAGTTAAATTTACCGGATGGATTTTTTATTAATTCCACGGAGATTCCACCTGCGAGATTAATTAATAATTTGCTTATTAGTTCTGGGAGTGACTTTTTTTCAAATGAAAAATTATATCAAGCAATAAAAACTAGTAATTTCTTTTTTGCTATTTGTAATGAAAATAAAAGGCAAGTTTTTGGATTCGTAAGGGTCACTTCGGATAAGGGTTTAAATGCTAATTTGTGGAATTTGTGTGCACAACCGGGCAAGAATCAAAAACTTTTTTATACGATTTTATTAAGATTAACTTTAGAAAAAATTAATAGAGAAATGCCTGGTTGCAGTATTTCTGTCCAAGCACCACAGTCTTCTTTTGATAGTTTAGAAGAGATTGGGTTTGTTTTAGATCCGAATGGTATAAGGGTTATGGGTCTAAGGATTTAAATATAACGAGCATGGAGGGACTTGAACCCCCGACTCTCAGAACCGGAATCTGATGCTCTATCCAACTGAGCTACATGCCCATATTTTTCAATTTATACTAAGGATAATCTAAATTTAAATAAAATAGCTAATTTAAAATATGTATAGCTAAGAAAAAAATTTTTTTAAATCACTTAAAAATTAAAAATTTCCGGAATCATAAAAGTTTTGTTCTGAATTTTAAGGGAAGCAAATCTATATTTTTGGGCTCTAATGGTGTTGGGAAGTCTAATCTGCTTGAGTCAGTAGAGTTCTTAAGTCAATTAAAATCTTTTAGGGCTGTTAATGATAAAGATTTAATCAATTATGATGAAGGCAAATCAATAATATCAGCAGAAATTGATTTCAATCACAATATAAAAATCGAAATATCAAGGCAAGGATCAAAAAAAGTTTATGTAAATGATTGTCTTTTGAAAAAACAGAGTCTGGTTAAAAATTATTTAAGAAGTGTGTGCTTTAGTTCAAATGATATAAATATTATTAAGAGTGAACCCAATTTTAGACGAATATGGCTTGACAAGGTTATTGCTCAACTTGAACCTGTTTATGTTGAGTTATTAGGGCGTTATAATAAGTTGCTTAAACAAAGAAGTCATTATTGGCGTTCAAATATCTCAAAGGAGCATTCATCTTCAACATTAATTGATAGCTATGATTCTCAAATTGCACAAATAGGTACAAGAATTTTCAGAAGAAGAAATAGAGCTTTAAGAAAACTTCAACCTTTTATAGAATTTTGGCACAGCCATCTTAGTAAATCCAAAGAAAAGATTGGGATAAGATTTATTTCGACAATACATTCTATAGATAATGATAATGATGATGAGAGTAAAATCATGCATTTATTTACTGAAAAATTGATAGCTCAACGTAATTTAGAAGAATTGACTGGTAAATGCTCAGTGGGCCCTCATCGTGATGATATTGAATTTTATATTAATAATGCATCTGTTAAAAAATTTGGATCTTCTGGTCAACAAAGGACATTAACCTTGGCATTGAAAATGGCTGAACTTGATTTGCTAAGAAAAACTGTAAATGTTGATCCAATATTAATTTTGGATGATGTGCTTGCTGAATTAGATATTGTAAGACAAAATTTATTATTAAATGCGGTAGGTACAGATAGCCAATGTTTAATTAGTGCAACCCATTTAAATAAATTTCATAAAAGTTTTGTTGGGGATTCTCAAATTATTTATTTATAAATTTTAAAAATTACCAATATTTAGCTAATCTATTATTCTCTAAAATATATTTGAATGATGGATGTTTCGAAACAAGAAAAAGAAATTAATATTCACTCTGAACATCAAAGCGATAATTTATGTGATTTCCAGGGTAACCATCTTCTGTTGGAGCTGTATGGATGTAATAAAGAAAAATTGAATGATGAATTATATCTTCGTTGCCAGTTAAATAGTGCTGCGAAATTAGCGAAAGCTTCAATTCTTAACATTGTGAGTAATAAATTTGAACCATTTGGGGTGACAGCTATAGCTCTTCTTGCTGAATCTCATTTATCGATTCATACTTGGCCTGAATCCTATTACTCTGCGATTGATATTTTTACATGTGGAAGAAATATGAAGCCAAAATTAGCGAGTCAGTTTTTAATTGAAAGTCTAGAAGCTTCAAATTATCTCTTGAAAACTATCGTTCGGGATTATCCATCGTATATAAAAGATCAAATAAGAGAGCCTACTTAGTATTTTTATCTATTAAGTTTTCCACTTATTAAACCTTCTAAGTCAAGACTTACACTCTTAAAACCTATGTTAAAAAAAAAGTTAAGTAATTCCTCTCTTCTATAAGTTCTTATGAACTTTTGAATTTGATCACAAGGAATTTCTATCCGTGCAGATGTTCCTTGGCATCTAACTCGCACATCTTTTATTCCAACTCTTCTAATATATTCTTCAGCCTTTTCTATCATTTTTAATCTAGAATCTGTGATTTCGACACCATATGGGAATCTTGAAGATAAACAAGGTTGTGCAGGTTTGTCCCACCACGGTAAACCAAGAGATTTTGAGATGTCTCTAATATCTTGTTTGGAGAATTCAAATATGGCTAAAGGGGATATCACTCCCGCTTCTTGGGCTGCTTTTATCCCTGGCCTAAAATCGCCTAAGTCATCAAAATTTACGCCATCAATTACATTTTTATAATTTAATTTTTTAGATAAGAAAGTTGTATGTTTGTGTAATTCTTTTTTACATGCAAAACATCTATCTTTAGGATTCATACGGTACGATTTTTCTTCCAATTCAAATGTATTTATTTCTAGATGTTTAATCCCTATCCATTTTGCCTGAGCTCTTGCCTCATTGAGAAGTTTACTCGCTAGTGCAGGTGATACACCAGTTATTGCAACCGCATTTTTATCCAGTTGCTCATAGGCAATTGTAGCTATTAGAGCACTGTCGACCCCTCCTGAATAGGCGATACATGCACTTTTAAGATTACTGATAAACTCTCGTAGATGATTAAGCTTAATAATTTGGTTCTCAGAAATAAAATCCAGCTGATTAAACATGCTTAGGAAAATTCTTGATTTATTAGTTTTAAATTTATTATTAAATTTTTAATAACTAACCTAACTATAACCTAGATTAGACAATATATTTTTATTTTTATTGTCAAACTCAAGTAAAAATTCAGGAATTGGTATCGTTACTGCAACAGTTCGCCAAGAAAGGTCTCAGGGACAATTACATATTTATGATGGTGAAGGTAAAGGTAAAAGTCAGGCTGCCCTAGGTGTAGTTCTTCGAACAATTGGTCTTGGGATATGTGAGAAGAAACAAACAAGAGTTCTACTTCTTAGGTTTCTCAAGGGGCCAGGAAGAGATTATGCTGAAGATGCAGCAATTGATGCTTTGCAGAGAGGATTTCCACATCTGATAGATCATGTAAGAACTGGTCGATCAGAATTTTTTAGTGAACAAGAGGTGACAAGATTTGATAAGGATGAAGCTGAGAGGGGATGGAATATTGCTAAGGGTGCTATTGCGAGCTCTCTTTATTCTGTCTTGGTTTTAGATGAATTAAATCCTGTTCTTGATCTTGGCCTGTTAAATATTGATGATGTTGTGAAGACTATTGGATCTCGGCCTAATGGATTGGAGATTATTGTTACGGGAAGAGCTGCACCTTCTTCTTTGATAAGCATTTCTCAACTTCACTCAGAGATGAGGCCACGTATTAAAGCTGAGAAAATTGATTTGGAAGATAAATTTAACATCGGAGGAATAGAAGTTTACACTGGTGAAGGTAAAGGCAAGTCGACTAGTGCTTTAGGTAAGGCTTTGCAAGCTATAGGTAAAGGTATCTCTCAAGATAAAAGCCATAGAGTTTTGATTTTACAATGGTTGAAAGGTGGGTCTGGATATACTGAAGATGCTGCAATAGCTGCATTAAAAGAGAGTTACCCTCATTTAGTTGATCATCTAAGGTCTGGTAGAGATGCAATAGTCTGGAGGGGGCAACAGCAGCCCATTGACTATGTAGAGGCTGAGAGAGCATGGGAGATAGCTAAAGCAGCAATATTAAGTGGAATCTATAAGACAATAATTTTAGATGAAATAAATCCAACTGTTGATTTAGAATTATTACCAGTGGAATCTATTCATCAAACTCTATTAAAAAAACCTTCAGAAACAGAAGTGATTTTAACTGGAAGATGCAAAAATGAACCTTCCTATTTTCAATTGGCTAATGTTTATTCCGAGATGGTTTGTCACAAGCATTATGCAAATGTTGGAGTAGATTTAAAAAGAGGTGTTGACTATTAATTAAGTTTATTTATATTTCCTATTCTCTCAATTCCTCCCTCAATGGAAATTGTATCAATTCTTTCTTGAAATAATATTTTGGATGCTATTTCTGATCTAATTCCTTTTTGACATAAGGTATAAACTTTTTTACCAACAGATTGCTTTTTAATAAATTCAATTGAGTTTTTTTCTTTTATTAAACTTAGAGGAATAGATATGGAGCCTTTAATTGAGAACTTTTGAAATTCGTCCTTTTCTCTCACATCAAAAATAATTATTTCATTTAAATTTGTTTGATATATTTTCTTAAATGCAATATGGCTAATTCTTTTTATTTTTTCACAATTTATTTCAGATTGATAATCTTTTATATTTGTTTTTAGATCATTAATTTTTTTTGCATTTTTAGATATTTTCAAATTCAATTTTCTCATACTATTCTCGAGGAGATTAAATATTAAAATTTTGCCGTCTAAAACCTTTCCTTTTTTGATTATTATTTTAATTATCTCATTAGCTTGTAAGATTCCAATTATGCCAGGAGATATTCCAATGACACCATAATCAGTACAACTTGGGATTAGACCTTGCTCAGGTGGCTTTGGCAACAAATCTCTAAAATTAGGACTATTTTTCTTAAGGTTAAATACGGTAACTTGCCCCTCAAATCCTTGCACTGAGCCATAAATTAGTGGTTTATTCAGAATTAAGCATGCATCATTAATAAGATATCTTGTCCCAAAATTATCTGAACAATCGCAAATAATATCAAATTGACTAAGTATATCAATGGCATTTTTATTATTTATTCTTGTAGTAAAAGTTTTAACTTTACAATTAGGATTAAGCTCTTTAATTCTTCTTTCAGCAGAATCTGTTTTATAGTTTCCTATCTCAGAATTATTATGAATTACTTGTCTTTGCAAGTTGGAGATCTCAACTTTATCATTATCGGCAATTCCAATTTTTCCAATCCCTGCAGCAGCAGTGTATATTATCGCTGATGATCCAAGACCTCCAGCGCCAATAAAAATCACAGAACTATTTTTTAACCTTATTTGTCCTTCTTCACCAAAGCCTTCTAATGAAAGGTGTCTTTTATATCTTGCTCTTTCATCACTACTTAAAACATCATCATTATTATTTGTCGACAATTGCATTATGAATTTCTAAATAATATAAAATTATTCTATTGCATCTTTAACCACAAGCTAATGAAATATCATTTAGGAATTAATTGAAATTAGAGTTTATTAAAAATTTTCAGTAAATTGATTTATTTATAGAAATAAATTTTCAAGAGTAATTTTCACTTTTATTATGAAAAGGTGATCGAAATGTGAAGTTTTTGTAAATCCTTTTAATTAGCGAAATTCTTGAAAAGACAATCTGTAATTGACATTTAGCTTAAATGAAATGTTTCGGTTCGGAATTATCTACAACAAATAGGTAGTCAACTGTCAAATTTTCCGATACTGTCTGGTTCATATAACGTGATTACTGAATTCATGAGTGATAACACTCCTGAGTCAAATCAAGACTCTGCCACCGATACTAATTCTGAAACAAAAAGTATTTCAGATAAATATTCCGATGCTATGGGAAAAATTAACGAAACGATTGGAAACGTTGATTGGACCCAAATGGGTAAGTATGGTAAAGCAGCAGGAATTATAGCTGTTGTTGTAATAGCTCAAATAATAATCAAGGTTATTATTGATACTATTAATTTTTTCCCAATACTTCCTGGTCTGCTTGAACTTTTAGGAGTAATTGTTGTAGGCCAATGGAGTTGGCAAAATCTTCGTACAAGTGAAAATAGAGAAGCTGTTTTAGATAAACTGCAAAGTATTAAAAAAACATACCTAGGATGAACTTCTTTACATATTTAGGATCAGATTTATGTAACTATTAACTTGATTGATGTAGTTCCCTCCGAACATATTTGCATGATTAAGTATGTGGTAAAAATTGTAAATTGTAGTTCTCTTATTTGAACCTTTTTTTTCTTTTATGATTTTGAAGTATTCATTATAAAAATCATTTGTAAATCCTCCAAATAATCTTGTCATTGCAATATCAATTTCTGAATCTGCCCACCAGCATGAAGGATCAAATAAAATTCCTTTTTCATACTTACCAGTACTAACGTTACCTGACCAAAGATCTCCATGAATTAAACAATTCATAGGATCATGATCAGATAAATGATCTTTAATTTTTGACAAAATACGATTTATCAAATCAATACTTAGAGAACCAGTTTTTAGTAATGATAGTTGAGGCTCAATTCTTAGCTTTATGAAGCAATCAACCCAATTACTTTCCCAACCATCTAGTTGTCTAGTTGTGCCTATAAAACCTGGTACTGGATAGCCAAATTTATTTGGTTTCTTCGTATTAGAGTTTAGATGAATTTCTGCTATTCCTGCGCCAAGTTTTTTTTGATTAAAATTATTTAAATTCATCCAATCTAATAATAAAAATTCATTATTTTCGTATTCAAAATAATTAATCACTTTTGGAATAATAATGTTTTGAGAATTAATATATTTCCTAAGATCATTTAGGCAATATTGTTCAAAGTTAAGCAGTTTTTGATTTCGTTCATTTTTCTTGAGAAAAAATTTTGAGTCTGTAAATTCTATTTTCCAAGAATGATTAATACATCCACCAGATATTTTTTGAATATTGATTATTTTGGATTTACCTAAATGGTTACAAATTTCGCTAAGTTCATTATTAGATAATTTAGTCATTTTGATAGAGAAAAAAAAAGTTTTTGTAATAGGAGCAGGTATAGCCGGATTAACATCAGCTGCAATTTTATCAAAACTTGGTTTGTCTGTTACTTTGATTGAATCTCATAAGCAATCAGGAGGATGTGCGGGAACATTTAAAAGGAATGGATATATTTTTGATGTAGGAGCAACTCAAGTGGCAGGTCTAGAAAGTGATGGGATACATTCAAAGATTTTTAAATTTCTTCAAATTAAAATTCCTGATGCCTCATTATTAGATCCATCATGTATTGTAGATTTGAATGATGGTACTGAACCTGTAAAAATATGGTATGAAAACAGTAAATGGATTTCTGAAAGGAAGAGGCAATTCCCTGGTAGTGAAAAATTCTGGGAGATTTGTAATTTAATACACCAAAGTAATTGGAAGTTCGCAAACAACTATCCTATTTTACCAATACGTAATTTTTGGGATTTTTCACAGTTTATTAATGCACTTAATCCTCAAAATCTTTTGACAGGTTTCTTACTGAAATCTAGTATGTTTGACCTTTTAAAAATATGTGGATCAGATAAGGATCAGAGATTAATAAAATTTTTAAATTTACAGCTAAAACTATATTCTCAAGAAAATGTTTATAAAACTGCTGCTTTATATGGATGTACTGTTTTACAAATGTCGCAAAGGCCACATGGATTATGGCACTTGAAAGATTCTATGCAAGCATTGAGCTCCGCTTTAGAGGAGTCCCTAAAGCGAACTAATGCAAAAATCTTATTTAATCAAAAAGTAAATTCGTTGGAATATGATTTACAAAAAAATTTATGGGAAATAGATTCTTCATCGGGAGATAAAGTTTATAAATATTATGCTCATGATGTAATTTATTCCCCACCTCCACAAGGACTTTTAAATCTTTTGGTCGATAAAAAAGATAAATACTATAAATATCAAAATAGATTAAATAATTTACCAAAACCATCTGGAGCTTTAGTTTTTTACTCTGCTTTAAAAAAAGAAAATATAATTAAAACATGCTCTAATCATTATCAATTTATAAGTGAAGAATTTGGCTCGATTTTTATATCTTTGAGTGAAGAAGGTGATGGAAGAGCACCTTTAGGAGAAATAACATTAATTGCTAGCATTTTCACAAAAACTCATGATTGGTTTGATTTAGAGAAGGATCAATATATTTTTAAGAAAAATCAATATTTAAATAAAATTTCTAAAGCTTTAGAAAAGAAGTTTAATATTGCTTCAAAGGATTGGTTACATAGAGAATTATCAACCCCAAGGTCTTTTGAAAGATGGACAAATAGGCCAAAAGGAATTGTTGGAGGTCTAGGACAAAATCCAGATATATTTGGATTGTTTGGATTATCAAGTAGAACCCCTTTTGAAGGTTTGTGGTTATGTGGTGATTCAATATATCCAGGAGAGGGGACAGCAGGAGTTAGTCAGTCAGCATTAATGGTCTCTAAGCAGATACTTGCTACTAGAGGTATAAAGGATTTCAATCTCTAGAATTTTTTAGCAAAAATGCTTTCTCCATTCTTGACTCTTTTTAAGTTTTGCTTCTAGTACATCCCAATTTCTCTCTTCAAATATTTTTTCAATTTCACTAATATTTCTTTTAAAATTTTTTATTGAATTGATTATATTACTTGTATTGTGTTCTGCTAAGTCTACACCTAAAGAAGGATTGCCGGCTCCAACTCTAGAAGTATCTGCAAATCCAGTTGCAGCAATCTTTCTGGATAGATTAAATAAATCTTCATTATTCTGACAATAAGCAGTTTCAATTAAACAAGATGCTAAATAAATTGGCAAATGAGAAATATTAGCAACAGCTTGATCATGAATTTCAGGATTCTCTAAATAAATATCACAACCCATATTTTTAAATAATTTAGAAAGGATTTTTAATGAGTTTTTATCTGTTTGATTAGTTGGTGTAATTACCCATTTTGAGTTATCAAATAGTTCTATTTTCCCCGCATTGACACCTTTTTTTTCTGTTCCAGCCATTGGATGCGAACCTATAAATAAATCATGAATTTTTTCCCAAGTCTTAATTATGGGTACTTTGACAGAGCCTACATCAGTGAGTATTGCTTTAGTTGGAATTGATTCAATTAAATTTTTAGAGGGATTTATAAGATTTTTTATTGGCAGGGCTAATATTATTATTGAGCAATGTTCTAAAATTTTATAGTCCTGGCTGACTATATTCGCTAGTTTTCTTTCTTTAGCTTTTATTTCATTTAAATCATTGTTTGTCACACCATAAACCGTATGATTTAGGCTTTGAAGTTTCAGCCCAATTGATCCGCCTATGAGACCTAATCCTACAATTCCAATATTCATTAAATTTTAATAAATTCTCTTTAATTATATTGATAACAATATTCTGTATATTTAAAGCATATTTTTGTAAATCATTATTTTTAATAATAAATGCTCGAAGCAAAAACTCATAAATATTTAAGGGAGTTTTTAAAAAAAAATTCTTCAAATTGGAAACATTTATATTCTTTTGGAAGGATAATTTCAAGTTTTGTAAGAAAGAAAGAGAATCTTTTAATAAATTCTGAAATTTTTTTAAATGAAGAATGGTTCCCCGGTATATTAATGACATTATTCCTTAATCAAGAAAATTCTAAATTTGTTATTCCAGCATATCAACTTCAATCTTTATTAAATGAGCATTTGCCTTTGTATAAGGAATTCGGATTTGATTTTTCAGTTCAAAATAATCAAATTATTTTTTCACAACATAAAGTATCTATTCAGACTCTTGGCGGTTTATTAGATGATTATCGTCAAAATAATTATGAAAAACAGATTATTATTTTTGCTGATGTAGGTAGTTTTAAAAAAGATTTAAAAAATATTTTAAAAATAACTTTATATAAAAAAGATTGGTTTAATTACCTTGATTCATTTTTAAGAGAAAAGAATGAGTTATCTAAAACTTATGATTTTCTCAAAGAAAAATTTTTTTTGAGATCTTTACCAACTCAAACATTCATGTCTTTGAACATTGATGAGGCTAATCTTATAAAAAAAATAATAAAAGAAAATGTAAATTGCTCAGATAAATTTTTCAAATTAAATAAAGCATTTTTATCAGGTTGGGCCTTTTGGGTTAATCTTGATCATGATAATTTTGAATGGTCTTTAGAAGTTGAGCCAATCGATCAGTTTCTTGAAATTAATGAGTTGCTAAGTAAAAATAATTTGATCTTTTTATCATCTTTCAGAAGGGATACTTTTTTTAAAAGATATTTAACTAACCATGATATTAAGCTCACTTCTTCAATGAGTCTTGAGAGCAATTTTGTTGAAAAAGATATAATTATATATATTCCTTCGAAATTATTACTTCCGAATAATCCCTCTTTTATAAAATCAACAATTGATAATTGTAAGAAATTTTTGTCTTTAAGTAAAGGTGTATCAATTTTTCTATCTAATGAAGATAATTTCAAGATTAAACTTGCCACTGAATTAGCTTCTATTTATGGTCAAAGGGTTCTACTTGAAAATTATCCAAATCTTGATAATCAAATAGTTTGTGCTAGTTATGATTGGTGGATTAATAAATTTCATTTAATTTCTCCTCCAGAACAAATTGTTATTCCTCTTTTACCATTTCCAAATATGGTCGAACCTATAAACCAAGAAACAATCTCATCCTTAAGAAATCGATCAAAAAATTGGTTTAGAGAATTTATGTTTCCTGAAGCTTTCCAGTCAATAGAAAAGGCTGTCTCCCCTTTGCGAAAGAATTCAGGTAAATTAGTAATTTTAGATGGCAGAATATCAAATAGGAGATGGGGTAGAGATATGCTAGAAATGATTCAACCACAAAAAATAATAAATTATATGTATCCTTTTGATTAAGTCATGAACATAAAAAACTTTTAAAAATGGGAGAAGCTAAGAGAAGAAAATCTTTAGGACTTTCACCTAGGGATGTTACAAAAAATAAAAAAATTGATGATTCTCCTAGAATCATCAATTGGTTACCATTTACTGAAAATCAAAAAGACTACTTCATTAAGTTAAGTATTAGAGCTAGTTGGTTCGGAATCGCTCTGTTAATTTTTTTATGGATCGTTGTTCGCTTTATTGGTCCTGCTGCAGGTTGGTGGACTCCAGCGGATAGTATCTAGATTTAGGCCACATTTTTAATATCATTGGCAATTGTATGATTATCGTTATTCACTTTTAACTGCTTCATGGAATTAGAGCTAACTTCTGTTCCCTCAGTAAGTTTTTGTCTTACAAGATTTTCTATTGTTTCTTTAATCTGTGGATTTTGATCAAGCCAAATAATTGTATTGTCTCTTCCTTGCCCTATATTTTCTCCTTCATAGCTATACCAAGCACCTCTTCTGATGACTATGTTCGTCTCTTCTGCTAAATCTAAGAGGCAGCCCGTAGTACTAATTCCTTTACCAAATAAAATATCAAATTCAGCGATTCTAAAAGGTGGCGCAACTTTATTCTTAGCTACTTTTACTTTTGCTCTAATTCCATATTCTTCTGTTCCTCTTTTCAGGGTTTGAATTCTTCTAATATCTAATCTGACTGATGAATAAAATTTGAGTGCATTTCCTCCTGTAGTAGTTTCAGGATTACCATATGTAATTCCTATTTTCAATCTTAATTGATTTAGAAAAATAACTGTACATCCTGATTTCCCAATATTGCCGGTAATTTTTCTCATTGCCTGACTCATTAAGCGTGCTTGGCTACCAACAACATGATCCCCCATTTCACCCTCAATTTCAGATCTCGGTGTTAATGCCGCTACTGAGTCAACAACAACTAAATCTACAGCAGCTGATCTTATTAGCTGATCTACTATCTCCAGGGCCATTTCGCCTGTATCTGGTTGTGAAACGAGTAAGTTCTCAACGTCTACTCCAAGTGATGCTGCATATACTGGATCTAAGGCATGTTCAGCGTCGACAAATGCTGCTACACCTCCATTACGTTGAACTTCAGCAATAGCATGTAATGTTAATGTTGTTTTCCCAGAGCTTTCAGGTCCATATACTTCAACGACTCTTCCTTTTGGATAGCCTCCTCCGAGTGCTAGATCCAGTGTAAGAGCCCCGGTTGATATAGTTTCTACCCTCATTCTTGAGGCATCTCCTAACCTCATTATTGAACCTTTCCCAAAGTTCCTTTCAATTTGTCCAAGTACTAAATTCAAAGCCTTATCTTTTTCTTTAGATAATGAATCTTTAGACGTGTCTCTTTTTTTCTCTTCAATACTCATCTCTTTAATTTATTTAAAATTTATCTATCTTAAATAAGTGTTTTGATCCTTATTTAAAATAATTAGTACACACGTACTCTAGCTGATTATTTCTAATTGGCAAATAATTCTTCTAAATTTTTTAATTTTAATAGTTTTATTCCCTGAGGTAAATCTACTTTATCTGTAACTTTTAAATAACCCCATTCCGCTAGGTAGCAATTAATAAATTTTGTGTGTTTATTTTGTAGGATATTTGATAAGGTTTTTCTCCTGTCTTCCACAAATCCTTTAATATCATAACTTAGAGAAAGATTTGAAATGATATCAACTTTAGCTCCAGATTCATAGCCAAAAATTAATTCAGGAAATATATCTAAATTAGAAAGTATTTTTGAAGTAAAATCTTTACCTTTTGTTGAAATTACACCTATTATGTAACCTTTATTTTTTGCATGTTTAATAAAACTAATGACTTCATTAAAAGGTCGATGTAATGAGATCCACTTCTTTACATCTTTTTTTATTTGAAATACTCTCGCATAATCAAGATATTGTTGTAAATCATTTGATTTCCATGAATATTTTAATAATAAATTTGAACAATTTTCTTCATAATTTTCTAGAAATGAATTTTTTGTGAGATTATTCAGGGGCTCATATATTTTCAATATCTCATGTGTTATCAGGACCATTTCCCAGCCGTATTTGACCCAAGGTCTAATTTCAATAAATATTTTTGGAACCTCAATATAACTATTAATATTTAAATTCTTCGAATTAGTTAATAGATATTTCTCGCAAGCAAGTTTAGAACTTAACCAATACTCATCAATTCCGTTAACAATTACGCCATCAAAATCAAATAAGATTAATTTTTGATGATGCACTTAATTAGAAAATTATAACTGGGCCGCTAGGATTCGAACCTAGGAATGGCGAGACCAAAACCCGCTGCCTTACCACTTGGCGACGGCCCAATGAGTTTCTATATTAGTACATTTGTAGATCTTTTTCTATAAAAAAAATAATAAATTCTTTTTATGATTTCCATGGATCAAGTAAAGTTTTTGCTTTTTCAATGGCTTGCGCCATTTTTTCTGGGTTTTCATATATTTTTTGATTTGTCTTAAATGTCTCTTCAATTAATGGCTGTACTAATTTTCTTGCAACACTTCCAAAAGCGATCCCATCAGGAATTTTATCCTTTTTGAGGAACTTATAAGTATTACCATTTGTACCCCCTGCTAGCTGTATTAATCCTGGTGGTAATATCGGTTGCATTCGTTCCCATAGTTTCACCGCGGCTTTTGCCGTAGTCGCAGCGATATCTCCTGACATTGGTCTTCCATCTAATTGCCAAATTAACTGTACATTATGTTCAGATAAAATTTCATATCTCTCCCAGAAAGCTTTTGCAAGGTCTTTTGGCTGAGCATTTGACTGAGCCAATCCGCAGCTGACGGATATTTTTTTTAATTTAACGCCAGATTCTTTAATGATTTTTGAAATCTTTTGAAAGGCATCTTTTCGATTAATTTCTGTGTGAATTTCAACGGCATCTGGTTTAATTTTTAGGAGTATGTCTTTTAGTGATTCTTGTGATAACTGATATTCATATTCAGTAATTAAATTTAATGGACAACTTGAAATGCATCTTCCACATCCATAACACTTGTTTTTACTCACTCCATATTCGCTGATTGCGAAAGTAGGACAAATATTCTCACATGGTCTTTTGCAATTTGGAGGGCATATTTGGGGATCAAATTTTGCTTTACGAAAATGTATATCTTTCCCATCGCTAATACTTATCATTAATCCAGGATTTTTCCCATATGTTTTTTTTGACCAATCAATTCCATTCCTGGCTGCTTCAGCGACTGATGGATCCGCAGCAATATCTATATAATCTACACCTGCTGCTGAATAAATAGCGCAAAGATCTTCAATTGATCCGGTATCTTCATTGCTTGCACCACAAATTAACTTTACCCACTTATCTGAAATGATTTTATTTTGTTTTGTAGTATTCAATTTTAAAATTTTTCAACTTTAAAATTCATTTGTAATATATTTTCCTAAAGATTGCCACTGTAGATTTCTAGATCCACCCATTTCAACAACTATTTTAAGAGTATCATCATCTTGAGAAATTTTTATTAAACTTGCTAATTCTGACTGAGATAGGACCTGACCTTCAATTAACCAGAGTAATTTTTTTTTATCCTTGTCATTGAATAATTCTGCAGCAACAGGAATGACTTGTTGAACCTCGCCAAGGGCTCCATTTCTCCCCACATTTTGATGACCAAGATGAGGAGGTCTAATACCATGTAATTTTAGTAAAAAAACTTCTGGATCTCCTAATCCTCTAGCAGAGGTGATGAATGTTTTAAAACCCTTTGCACGCATTCTTCTCAATAAACGTGTCTCACTCCCGCCTTCTAAAGGAGCAAAGACTGCCAAGCAACCATGCTTATACAAATCATCATGAAATTTTTCACCTGAAAGAAGTAATGGCATAAGATTTTTCTAATTAAACATATAATATTTCATTTTATGGGACTTGATGATGTAGAATCTTAAATTGGTAGTTTTTTAAGCTCGAATACTAGCCGAGCCTCTGAAAAATGCCAATTTTTAACGTTTGCGTTAAAAATCTGGATCTGTGAGAAACTATCAAGTTTTTGATAAGTCTCCACCAATAAATTAATTTTTACTTTAAGCTGGTCCTTTAAATTTAAGGTATCTAGATAATCAAATTAAAAATTAACAATAATGCTAGTTTCAAAAATCTCATGTCAATCGGAATTTTAGGAAAAAAATTGGGTATGTCCCAATTATTTGATGAGAATGGGAATGCTGTACCCGTTACTCTCATCCAAGCTGGACCCTGTAAAGTTACTCAGCTCAAAACTCCATCTATGGATGGTTACTCTGCAGTGCAAATTGGTTATGGTCTTTCAAGGGAGAAACTTCTAAATAAGCCTCATAAAGGACATCTAGCGAAATCTGGAGATTGTTTACTAAAGCATCTAAAAGAATATAGAGTAGATGAAACTTCAAAGTATGAGTTAGGTAGCTCTATTACTGTAAATAACTTTGAAGTAGGTCAGAAGGTTGATATAAGTGGTAAATCAATGGGTAGAGGATTTTCTGGTTATCAAAAAAGGCATGGATTCAGCAGAGGTCCAATGAGTCATGGTTCAAAAAATCATAGACAACCAGGTTCAACTGGTGCTGGTACAACTCCTGGAAGAATTTATCCTGGTAAAAGGATGGCTGGAAGGTATGGCGGTAAAAATATTACAACTAAGGGATTATTAGTCGTCAAAGTTGACGATGAGAAAAATCTTCTTGTTGTAAAAGGTTCTGTCCCTGGGAAGCCTGGATCAATACTTAATATCAAACCAAATAATAAGGTTGGAAACAATGGAGGCAATAAATAATGACAACTTTCGAATCACTTAAGTGGGATGGTAAAAAAGGCATTAAGGTATCTTTGGATTTAAAAGTTGCAAAGGATTCATCTGCTGATGATTTAGTCCATCGCGCTGTACTAAGACAATTAGCAAATAAAAGACAAGGGACTGCTTCAACTCTCACTAGGTCTGAAGTAAGAGGTGGAGGAAGAAAACCTTATAAGCAAAAAGGTACGGGTAGAGCAAGACAAGGTTCGATTCGCACACCTTTAAGACCTGGGGGAGGAATTATCTTTGGTCCTAAGCCACGTTCCTATAACTTAGATATGAATAGGAAGGAAAGAAGATTGGCTTTAAGAACAGCTTTAATATCAAAATCTTCGAATATAAAAATTGTTGAAGATTTTGGTTCTTCTATAGATATCCCTAAAACTAAAGAAATTATTGAAGGGTTATCTCGTTTAGGAATTGATACAACTAAAAAAGTACTCATCATTCTTGATAATCCTTCCTTAAATATTAAAAAATCAATCCAAAACATCTCAAATGTAAGGCTTATGCTCGCAGATCAATTAAACGTATTTGATATCTTAAATGCTAATGAAATACTAATAGGGACTTCTGCTATTACAAAGATACAGGAGGTGTACAGCTAATGTCCAAATCATTTGAAAATCGACTAGCAGATGTCATTCGTAAGCCAATCATTACAGAAAAAGCTACTAATGCACTTGATTTGAATCAATATACTTTTGAAGTTGATCATAGAGCCGCAAAGCCAGATATTAAAGCAGCCATTGAGTCTATGTTTAATGTTAAAGTTATTGGTGTAAATACAATGAATCCTCCTAGAAGATCAAGGAGGGTAGGCAAATTCGCTGGTAAACGATCTCAAGTTAAGAAGGCTATTGTCCGTCTAGCTGATGGAGACAAAATTCAGTTATTCCCGGAATCCTAAGGAGCTCTTATCATGGCAATTCGTAAATTCAGACCTTATACACCTGGTACTCGTCAGAGAGTAGTAACTGATTTCAGTGAAATCACAGAAAGAAAACCTGAAAAATCACTAGTAGTAAGCAAGCATAGATTAAAAGGTAGAAATAATAGAGGTGTAATTACATGTAGACATAGGGGAGGAGGGCATAAACGACAATATCGAATTGTTGATTTCCGAAGAGATAAAAGAAATATAAATGCCAAAGTAGCTGCTATACATTATGATCCTCACAGGAATGCTAGACTTGCGCTTTTATTTTATGAAGATGGTGAGAAAAGGTACATAATTGCTCCTTCTGGAATCAAAATTGGCCAAAATTTAATTGCTGGCGAATCTGTACCAATTGAGAACGGAAACGCAATGCCATTAGCTGTTATGCCATTGGGATCAAGTGTTCATTGTGTTGAGCTTTATGCTGGCAGGGGTGCTCAAATGGTTAGATCTGCAGGAGCAAGTGCGCAAGTTATGGCTAAAGAAGGCGAATACGTTGCATTAAAACTTCCTTCTACAGAAGTAAGACTTGTTAGAAAGGAATGTTATGCCACTCTTGGAGAAGTTGGTAATGCAGAAATAAGAAATACAAAATTAGGAAAAGCAGGTAGAACAAGATGGCTTGGAAGAAGACCTCAAGTAAGAGGTAGCGTTATGAACCCATGTGATCATCCCCATGGAGGAGGAGAAGGTAAAGCTCCGATTGGGCGAGCTGGACCCGTTACTCCATGGGGTAAACCTGCCTTAGGATTAAAAACACGCAAGAAGAACAAACCAAGTAACAAACTTGTCCTTCGCAAACGCCGTCGTGTTTCCAAGAGAAGTAGAGGAGGAAGAGATTCATGATTTCAATTATTTCTCAATTCAATTTTTAATTATGGGACGCTCACTAAAAAAAGGACCTTTCATAGCTGATAGCTTACTTAAAAAGGTTGAAAAACAAAATAATGACAATGACAAATCGGTTATCAAAACCTGGTCAAGGTCTTCTACTATACTTCCAGTTATGATTGGTCATACCATCGCAGTTCATAATGGCAAGGCGCACATTCCAGTTTTTATTACTGAACAAATGGTGGGTCATAAGCTAGGAGAATTCGCTCCAACACGAACTTATCGTGGTCATATTAGAGATAAAAAAGGAGCAAGATAATGAATTCAACACAAGAGTCTATGAAAACAGCAGTTGCTCACGGAAATTACATTAGAGGTTCTGCTTCAAAGGTAAGAAGAGTCCTTGATCAAATTCGTGGTAAATCTTATAGAGATGCGTTAATTATGCTTGAATTTATGCCTTATAGATCTACTGAACCAATTACAAAAGTTTTAAGATCTGCAGTAGCTAATGCTGAACATAATTTAGGTATGGATCCCTCAACTTTAATTATTAATTCTGCTTCTGCTAATAGTGGACCTGTCATGAAAAGGTATCGTCCAAGAGCTCAAGGGAGGGCATTCTCTATCAAAAAACAATCATGTCATATAACAATCTCTGTCAAATCCCAAACATCATTAATTAATAAGGAGGAACAAAAGTAATGGGACATAAAATTAGTCCAACAGGTTTAAGATTAGGTATCACGCAAGAACATCGCTCTAAGTGGTATGCCTCATCTAAAACTTATCCAACTCTTTTACAAGAGGACGATAAAATACGTACTTTTGTGCAAAAGAAATATGGGGCTGCTGGTATTAGTGATGTATTGATTGCGAGAAAAGCAGATCAGTTAGAATTGGAATTGAAAACAGCTAGACCTGGAGTCATTGTTGGAAGACAAGGTAGCGGAATTGAAGAACTAAGATCAGGGATTCAAAAAACTATTGGAGATAGAACAAGACAAGTCAGAATTAATGTTGTTGAAGTTGAGAGAGTTGATGCAGATGCTTTTTTACTTGCAGAATATATTGCACAACAACTTGAAAAAAGGGTCGCTTTCAGAAGAACTATCAGAATGGCTTTGCAAAGAGCACAAAGAGCTGGTGTCTTAGGACTTAAAATTCAAGTTGGAGGAAGATTAAATGGTGCAGAAATTGCTAGAACTGAATGGACAAGAGAAGGTAGAGTTCCTTTGCATACTCTGAGAGCTGAAATTGATTATGCCACTAGAGAAGCTAATACTACTTATGGTGTCTTAGGTATAAAAGTCTGGGTTTTTAAAGGAGAGGTCCTTTCTAAAGAGGAGCAATCTATTCCTTCTGGAACTACTCACAAAAGAAAGGGTAGTAGAGTGCCTCAGCAATTTGAGGATCGTTCTAATGAGAATTCATAGGAGGTTAAAAAATGCTTAGTCCAAAACGTACAAAATTTCGCAAACAGCATCGGGGTAGGATGAAGGGAGTTGCCTCAAGGGGTAATAAAATTGCCTTCGGTCAATTTGCACTTCAAGCTCAAGATTGTGGTTGGGTTACTTCTAGGCAGATAGAAGCTAGTAGAAGAGCTATGACTAGATATATTAAACGAGGAGGAAACATATGGATACGTATTTTCCCCGATAAGCCAGTAACAATGAGACCTGCTGAAACCAGAATGGGTTCAGGTAAAGGTAATCCTGAATTTTGGGTGGCTGTAGTAAAACCTGGAAGAATATTATTTGAAATGGGTGGAGATGAGATTACAGAAGAAATAGCAAAAGAGGCAATGAGATTAGCACAATATAAATTACCAGTCAAAACAAAATTTATTACTTTTAATGACCAATTAAATAATGAATCTGATAATCAAAAAAATATTCAAAATTCAAAGGAGGTTAAATCATGAAAAGTAAAGAAAGCCTTAAAGAATTTAAGAGTTTAAATAAAAATCAAATTATTGAGAAAGTCGATCAACTTAGAAAAGAACTTTTTGATTTAAGGTTTAAACAAGCTACTAGGCAACTAAATGAGACTCATCGGTTTAGTATTATTAAAAAGCAGATCGCTCAATTATTGACACTTTCTAAAAGTCAATCTAATTCACCGGTAAATGATTAATTAAAACTATGGCATTAAAAGAACGAGTTGGTACTGTTGTAAGCGACAAGATGGATAAAACCGTCGTTGTGGCTGTAATAAATAGGTATCCACATCCTACTTATAAAAAAATTGTTAGTCGCACAACACGCTATAAGGCACATGATCCTGAGAATGAGTGTAATACCGGAGATAGAGTCCGTATTAAGGAAACTAGGCCACTAAGCGCACAAAAAAGATGGGCGATAGATGAAATCCTTAATAAGCAAGCCAAAGTAAAGGAGGATTCACAATGATACAACAAGAAACTTATTTGACTGTGGCAGATAATAGTGGTGCAAAGAGATTACAATGTATTAGAGTTCTTGGCTCTAATAGAAGATATGCTCATGTTGGTGATGTAATAGTCGCTTCGGTCAAAGATGCTTTACCTAATATGGGTGTAAAAAAATCTGATGTTGTAAAAGCCGTCATAGTAAGAACAAAGGCTACATTAAGACGAAATACAGGTAATTCAATCAGATTTGATGATAATGCTGCAGTACTTATAAATGAAGATAAAAATCCAAAAGGTACAAGAGTTTTTGGACCTGTTGCAAGAGAATTGCGAGATCGCAATTTTACAAAAATTGTGTCATTAGCACCGGAGGTTATTTAAATGTTAGACGCTGTTAAAAAAAATAAAATTCTTAAAAAAGTTAAGATGAGAATTAAAACAGGTGACTTAGTAAAAGTTATTAATGGGAAGGAAAAAGGTAAGACAGGAGAAGTCTTAAAAACATTACCGCTTGTTAATAGATTAGTTATTAAGGGAATTAACTTTAGGACAAAGCATGTAAAACCCACTCAAGAAGGTGAAAATGGCAGAATCATAACTGAGGAAGCCTCTATACATGCATCTAATGTGATGTTTTATTCAAAAGAAAAAGATATCACAAGTAAAATTGAATATTTCATCGATAAAGAAGGAGTTAAAAAAAGAAGATTAAAAAAAACAGGTGAATTAATTGATTAATTAATTATTCATCTCTAAATGAGATCTCTTTTCTTTCATCCTTCAATTCTGACAAAGACCAGAATTATTTAAACAAATCATGACTCTCAAGCATCGTTACAAAGACGCAATTAGGCCAAAGCTTTTAAAAGATTTAGGTCTTAAAAATATTCATCAAGTTCCAAAGGTTATCAAAGTTAACATAAACCGAGGGCTTGGAGAAGCAGCTCAAAATTCAAAAGCTTTAGAAGCTTCTTTAAATGAAATGGCAACAATCACTGGGCAGAAAGCTTTAGTTACAAGAGCCAAAAAAGCTATTGCTGGCTTTAAGATTAGAGAAGGTATGCCTATAGGTTGTACAGTTACTCTTAGAGGCGATCGAATGTTTTCATTTCTAGAAAGATTCATAAATCTAGCATTACCTAGAATCAGAGATTTTAGAGGAGTTAATCCTAAAAGTTTTGATGGGAGGGGAAATTATACTATTGGAGTAAAAGAACAATTGATATTTCCTGAAATCTCTTTTGATAAGATTGATTCTATAAGAGGGATGGATATAACTATCGTTACGAGTGCATCCACAGATGAAGAAGGTAAAGCTCTTCTCAAGGAATTAGGTATGCCATTTAGCAGTAATTAATTTTTCAAATTATGTCAAATCACGATCCAATTTCAGATATGCTCACTCGTATTAGAAATGCGAGTCAAAAAAGGCATTCCACTACAGCAATTCCAGCATCTAAAATGTCTAGAAGTATTGCAAAAGTACTTCAAAAAGAAGGATTTATTAATGAAGTTAATGAGGAAGGGGAAGGATTTAAATCTCAATTAATAATTGGATTGAAATATAGTGGTAAAAATAGATTTCCTACTATTAGATCAATGCAAAGAGTGAGTAAACCTGGTTTAAGAATTTATAAAAACAATAAAGGATTACCGAGAGTTCTAGGTGGTCTCGGTGTTGCTATAATATCAACTTCTAAGGGTATCATGAGTGATCGTGATGCAAGAAAACAAGGAATCGGCGGGGAAGTTCTCTGCTATGTTTATTAAGGAGAATTTATTATGTCTAGAATAGGAAAAAGTCCGGTATTGATTCCAGAAAAGGTATCTGTAGATATTGATGGATTAACTATTACTGTTAAAGGACCCAAGGGAGAATTAAAGCGTCTAATGCCCCAGGGAGTCAATATCAATAAAAAAGAGAATGAGATCATTGTCACTCCCTCAACATCCAAGCGCTTTTCAAGAGAAAGACATGGTTTATGTAGAACGTTAATTTCAAATATGGTGCAAGGAGTAAGTGAAGGATTCGTTAAACGATTAGAGATTGTTGGAGTTGGATCAAGAGCCCAAGTTAAAGGTAAAAGTTTGGTTGTAAGTGCCGGTTATAGTCATCCTGTGGAAATTATTCCTCCAGAGGGGATAACTTATAAAGTTGAAAGTAACACAAATGTTTTTGTTTCTGGAATTGATAAAGAAATTGTTGGTAATGAAGCCGCAAAGATTAGATCAATTAGACCTCCAGAGCCATATAAAGGTAAAGGTATCAAGTACCATGATGAGAGAATAATCAGAAAAGCTGGAAAATCTGGCAAAAAATAAATTAACATAAAATCATGACTTCAATCTCAAGAAAACAACAAACTCAAAAGCGTCATAAAAGACTAAGACGATTTTTAATTGGAACAAAGAAAAAACCAAGGCTATCTGTGTTTCGATCAAATAATCATATTTATGCTCAAGTTATTGATGATCAAGCCCAATCCACTATATGTTCAGCGTCAACAATTGATAAAGAATTTAAAATTAAGGATAATGAATCATCCTCAAATTGTAATTCTTCATCAGAAGTTGGATCATTGCTTGCAAAGAGAGCCATCAAACAGGGTGTAAAAGAGGTTGTTTTTGATCGAGGGGGTAAGATATACCATGGACGAGTAAAAGCTCTGGCTGATGCAGCTAGAAAAGCTGGTTTAAAATTCTAAATATTAATCATGACTGACACACCAACAAAACAAGAAAATCAATCAAAATCTGAAAAGGCTTCAACATTTAATCAAGATGAACCTAAAAAGATTAATAAAAGAAGAAATAGAAGAGATTCTAAAAATCTTGAAAGAGATTCAGATTGGCAAGAAAGAGTCGTTCAAATTAGAAGAGTTTCTAAAACAGTAAAGGGAGGTAAAAAAATGAGTTTCCGTGCAATTATTGTTGTTGGGAACGAAAAAGGTCAAGTAGGAGTGGGAGTAGGTAAAGCGGGAGATGTGATAGGTGCTGTGAGAAAGGGGGTAGCTGATGGCAAGAAAAATCTTGTAAGAGTTCCATTAACTCGTAATAATTCAATACCTACTCTTTCATTAGGAAGGGATGGAGCTGCTAATGTTTTAATAAGGCCAGCAGCACCAGGAACTGGTGTTATTGCAGGTGGTTCCATCAGAACTGTACTAGAGTTGGCTGGGATTAAAAATGTTCTAGCAAAAAGATTAGGTAGTAAAACTCCTCTTAACAACGCTAGGGCAGCAATGGTTGCTTTATCTCAATTAAGAACCCACAAATCTGTTTCTAGAGAAAGAGGAATTTCACTAGAACAGTTATATTCTTAAAATTATGACTACTTTAAATTCTCTTAAACCAAATAACGGTTCTCGTAAGAAAAAACTAAGAAAAGGACGAGGGATAGCTGCTGGACAAGGTGCTTCCTGTGGTTTTGGCATGCGAGGCCAAAAATCACGTGCAGGTAGATCAACTAGGCCAGGATTTGAAGGTGGGCAAATGCCACTTTATAGAAGAGTTCCTAAATTAAAGCATTTCCAAATTATTAATCAAAAGTTTTTTTCAATAATAAATCTTTCTAAATTAAATGATTTTAAAGAGAACGATACAGTTAATATAGATTCATTAGTTAAAAAAGGTTTACTTTTTAAACCAAAATATCCTTTAAAAATTTTAGGAAATGGCGAAATTAAAGTTAAATTAAAGGTTCAGGCTCATGCTTTTACTAAAGCTGCTAAAGAAAAAATTGAATCGTTGGGTGGATCATGCGAGATTATCAACTAGGATAGTAATTAATTCATAAATGATTGAAGGGAATACAACATGTTAGTTAAGAAAAGTCGAAATCCTAGCGCTTCAGAGATTCTTACTCAACTTTTTTCTAACGAGGAGCTTAGAAATAGAGTCTTAACAACATTAGGTTTGCTCTTACTAGTAAGATTGGGAATATATATTCCTATGCCTGGGATAGATAGAGTTGCTTTTAAAACTTTCATAGATCAAGGTGGACAATTAATAGGATTTTTAGATATTTTTACAGGTGGTGGCATTTCAACCTTGGGAATTTTTGCTTTAGGTATTTTGCCATTTATTAACGCATCCATTATTATTCAACTCTTAACAGCAGCTTTACCAGCCCTCGAAGATCTACAGAAAAATGAAGGAGAAGCAGGAAGAAGAAAAATCGCTCAAATTACCAGATATGTATCCCTAGGTTGGGGTTTCCTTCAGAGCATTATTTTCTCTCTCATACTGAGGCAATATGCAATTGAGGGTATAAGTGAAACTACTTTTGTTTTGCAAACATCAATAGCATTAGTTACAGGATCTATGGTCGTTATGTGGTTTAGTGAGATAATTACAGAAAAAGGAATTGGTCAAGGGGCTTCATTAGTCATATTTTTAAATATTGTTGCAACCTTACCTAAAGCTCTTAGTTCAACAATTGAAAAGGCGCAGACTGGAGATAGGGGAGATGTTTTGGGAATTTTAGTTTTATTAGGTGTATTCTTATTAACAATTGTAGGAATAATTTTTGTCCAGGAAGGAGCAAGAAGAATACCAATAGTAAGTGCTAAAAGACAAATAGGTAGTACATCCTTACTTCCTACTAGGCAAAGTTATCTACCTTTAAAATTAAATGCTGGAGGAGTTATGCCAATTATTTTTGCTTCTGCGTTGATATTTTTGCCCATAACCATAGCAAATGTTACTGGTAACCCTTTATTAATAAAATTTGCTAGTGCTCTTAATCCAGGTTCTTCAAATCCATGGCCTTATGCATTAACATTTTTTGGTTTAATTCTTGGTTTCTCATATTTTTATGCATCTCTAACAATTAATCCTATTGATGTAGCATCTAATCTTAAAAAAGGAGGAGTCGCTATCCCTGGTGTTAGGCCTGGATCTAAAACAACAAATTATTTAACAGGCATTCAAAATAGATTAACTTTACTTGGTGGATTGTTTTTAGGTTCAGTGGCGATTATCCCCGCTGCTGTCGAAAGAGCAACAAATGTTCAAACATTTCAAGGTTTAGGAGCTACTTCATTATTAATTTTAGTAGGAGTAGCAATTGATACTGCAAAGCAAATTCAAACTTATGTAATTTCACAAAGATATGAGGGTTTGGTAAACAACTGATGAAAAAATATTTACTTTTTTTAGGACCTCCAGGTGCAGGGAAAGGCACACAAGCATCTTTAATAAGTGAGTCTAATGCTTATTTACATTTATCAACAGGAGAACTATTAAGACATGAAGTTGATAAGAAGACAAATTTAGGAATCAAAATCAAAGAAATTATTAATAGTGGCAAACTAGTTGATGATCATCTTGTTTTGGAAATAGTTAAACAAAATTTAGTATTGAGTAAAAAAGGGTGGATTCTAGATGGATATCCTCGCAATATATCACAGGCAGATTCTTTAACTAAGGTCCTTGAGGAGCTTAATCAACCAATAGAAAAGGTCTTTTATATAAATTTGTCAGAAGATATCCTAGTTAAAAGATTAATCAATAGAGGGAGGACTGATGATAATGAAAAAATAATAAGAACTAGATTAGAGATATACAAAGAGACTACTCAACCGCTTATTGCCTATTATAAAAATCTAAATATTTTGGAATATATTGATGGTGATAGAGACTTAAAAATAATATCTGACGAAATAAAACAAAAAATTGCTTGATGATGATGTATAATTAAGGATTGATATTTTAATGAGAAAAACCTTATGAAGGTTAGAGCCTCAGTAAAAAAAATGTGTGACAAGTGCCGTGTGATTCGTCGTCATGGTAGGGTTATGGTCATCTGTACCGCAAGCCCTAGACACAAACAGCGTCAAGGGTAAAACTTTGGCTTTATTTAATTTCTATTAATTAAATAAAAATTAAATTAAAACATTTATTTATTGAAAACAAGTGGCTAGGATTGCAGGAATTGACATACCTCGCGAAAAGCGAGTTGAAATTGCTCTCACATACATTTATGGTATTGGTCTTACTAGGTCCAAACAAATACTCTTAGATACAGGAGTTAATCCTGATACTCGTGTTAAAGATCTTGCTGATTCAGATGTACAAAAATTACGAGGAGCTACCGAAGCTTATACAGTTGAGGGGGATTTACGTAGACAAGAAGGTATGGCTTTGAAACGTCTGCAAGATATTGGTTGTGTAAGAGGAAGAAGGCATAGGATGAGTCTTCCTGTTAGAGGACAGAGAACAAGAACAAATGCAAGAACGAGACGAGGAGCTAGAAAAACAGTAGCTGGAAGGAAGAAATAATGAATGATAACTTACAAACTTTAATTTTTAGATAAATGGCAGCTCAAGTAAAAAAAACCGGATCAAAAAAATCCAAAAGAAATGTACCAAATGGGGTGGTTCATATCCAAAGTACATTTAATAATACGATCGTATCAATTACGGATACTTCGGGACATGTAATTTCTTGGTCATCAGCTGGTGCAAGCGGATTTAAAGGAGCAAGAAAAGGTACTCCATTTGCAGCACAAACAGCAGCTGAATCTGCGGCGAGAAGAGCCTTGGATCAAGGGATGAGACAGATTGAAGTGCTTGTACGTGGACCAGGCTCAGGTAGGGAAACCGCCATAAGAGCTTTACAAGTGGCTGGTTTAGAAATAACTCTAATAAGAGATGTTACACCATTACCTCATAATGGATGTAGAAGGCCTAAACGCAGACGCGTTTAGAGACTTGTCTCATTTAACACTATTCCTTTATCCTTTTATTTTCCGTGTTGCAATACCAGATTGATCGAATTGACCATCAAATTTCAGATGATCGTTCCCAAACAGGAACATTTTTAATTGGACCCTTAGAAAGAGGTCAAGCTACTACACTAGGAAATTCTCTCAGAAGAGTCCTTATGGGAGGCCTGGAAGGAAGCGCTGTTACAGCAGTTCGAATAGCAGGTGTCAATCATGAATATGCTACTGTTCCAGGCGTTAGAGAAGATGTTTTAGATATTCTTTTAAATTGCAAGCAATTGTCAATTAACAGCGCAAGTAATGAAGTCGAGATTGGTAGATTAGTGGCTACAGGCCCTATGGAAGTCAAAGCTAATGATATACAATTTTCATCACAAGTTGAAGTTGTAGATGGAGAAAAGCCAATTGCTACCATTCAAGATGGACATAAACTTGAATTGGAAATTCACGTTGAGAGAGGAACAGGTTATCGACCTGTAGATAGAAGAAATGAAGAGACAACATCCATCGATCTTTTACAAATCGATGCAGTATTTATGCCCGTAAAAAGGGTCAATTTTACTATTGATGAGACTGCCGTTGCTGAAGGTGGAACAGGTAGGGAGAGATTAAAAATGGAAGTTGTTACTGATGGATCTACGAGCCCTGATGATGCTATAGCAGAGGCTGCTAATCAATTAATAGAACTCTTTCAGCCTCTGGCAACTGTTACAATGGTTGAGGAGATTCCTGAAGAACCAGAACCATCTCCTGAAGCTCAAATTCCTTTAGAGGAGCTAAACTTATCGGTAAGAGCTTATAATTGCTTGAAAAGAGCTCAAGTTAATTCAGTATCAGATTTGATGGGTTTTAGTTATGAGGATCTTCTTGAAATCAAAAACTTTGGTTCTAAGTCTGCTGATGAAGTTATCGAAGCTCTTGAACGCATTGGAATCTCAATTCCGCAAAGCAGAACATCTGTTTAACTATTTTTAGATTATGAGACATCAATTAAGAGTTCCACTACTTAGTAAACCTGCCGATCAGAGGAAAGCACTTCTTAGGGGATTGACAACCCAACTAATCAGAGAAGGTAGAGTTACAACAACAAAAGCAAGAGCAAAAGCCTTAAGAAATGAAGCTGAAAGAATGATAACTTTAGCTAAAGATGGTTCACTAGCTTCAAGAAGAAGGGCCCTCGGATATATATATGATAAAAAATTAGTACACTCATTATTTGAGAAAGCTCAAGAAAGATATGGAGATAGAGAAGGTGGATATACAAGAATTGTTAGAACAGTTCCTAGAAAAGGTGATAATGCTCAAATGGCAATAATTGAGCTCGTATAGAAATAATTATTTAATCTTTTGAAAAGAGTTGCATTATCCATTCAATATGATGGGACAAATTTTTCAGGTTGGCAAAGACAAAATAATGTAAATACAGTACAAGAAACTCTTGAAGAAGCATTAAAAACTATCTCTTACAAGAAGATTAAAACTTTTGCCTCTGGTAGAACTGATGCTGGAGTTCATGCCTCAGGTCAAGTAGTTCATTTTGATACTGATTTTGTAATTCCAGAGGATAAATGGTCAGGAGCCTTAAATGGTAGGTTACCTCAAAATATTAGGATTATAGAATCTGTTGGTGTTGCGAGTTCATGGCATGCATGCTATTCAGCAATTTATAGACATTACAGATATGTAATAAATAATAGTAAATTACCAAATATTTTTTTAAATAATTGGTCTTGGCATCGTTATCAAAAAGAACTTAATACTATATCGATGAAAAATGCAATAAGTACCCTAAAAGGTAAACATGATTTTTTTGCCTTCCAAAAGAGTGGCAGTAATAGGTCCACGTCAATTACTACAGTTAAAGATGCTCAAATATGTAAAAGTGGGCAACTAATTTTCATTGATATCAAAGCTACTGGTTTTTTGTATGGAATGGTGCGTTCAATAGTTGGTCAGTTGGTCTTAGTTGGTGAAAATAAAATATCTCCTGATAAGTTTTATCAAAGGTGGTTTAATAAAAATAAAGAAGAAGTGCATGAATCGGCACCAGCAAAAGGGTTGTGTTTTGTTAACGCAGTTTATAAAGATAATGTTTTTAAAAAATTGAATCAGAATGATCTTTTTCCAAAATTCTTAATAAGTGGTTATTCTTAAAAGTCATTCTTTTAAATCTAATATTCTCTTAAAAATAATTGTTTAAAATTCCTTAATGATGTAATATTAAATATTGATTCAGATTTGAATAATCCTGTTTAATGAATAAAACCTCTACTCCCTCATTAACATCTATAAAAAGAAATTGGTTTTTGGTTGATGCTGAAGGCCAAACCTTAGGAAGATTAGCTTCAGAAATAGCAAATATTCTGAGAGGAAAGAATAAACCATCATTTACCCCACATTTGGATACTGGTGATTTTGTAATTGTGGTGAATGCCGAAAAAATTGAAGTTTCTGGTAAAAAAGCTTCACAAAAATTATATAGAAGACATTCCGGACGACCTGGAGGTATGAAGATTGAAAAGTTTGAAACTTTGAGAGATAGAATTCCAGAAAGGATAATTGAGCAAGCAGTGAAGGGAATGCTTCCACATAATTCCTTAGGAAGACAACAATTTAAAAAATTAAAGGTTTATAAGGGCTCAGAACATCCTCATGATGCACAGAATCCTGTATTATTAAGAAGTTAAATTATTTTCATGAATAGCCAAGTAAAAAACAAAGCTGTATATTGGGGAACTGGGAGAAGAAAAACTTCTGTCGCAAGAGTTAGGTTGATCCCTGGTAATGGACAAATTAAAATAAATGGTCGTTCAGGCGATGATTATCTAAATTTTAACCCGTTACACATTAATGCTGTTAAAGCACCACTCCAGACTTTAGGACTTGAAAGTTCTTATGATATATTTGTTAATGTTTATGGAGGAGGTTTGACTGGTCAAGCGGGAGCAATAAAGCAGGGAGCTGCAAGAGCACTTTGTGAATTATCAATTGATAACAGAAAACCTTTGAAAACGGAGGGTCACCTTAGTAGAGATCCAAGAGCAAAAGAGAGAAGAAAATATGGCCTCAAGAAGGCAAGAAAAGCTCCTCAATACTCAAAACGTTAAAGTATTATGCCAAAACCAGAAATTCATCCAAAATGGTACCCAGAAGCAAAAGTTATTTGTAATGGAGAAGTTGTTATGACAACAGGTTCTACTCAACCTGAACTACATGTAGATGTATGGAGTGGTAATCATCCATTTTTTACTGGCACGCAAAAAATTCTTGATACGGAGGGTAGAGTTGATAGATTTATGAAAAAATATGGTATGTCATCTACTGATGAGTCAGATAAAGATAATACCTCTAAATAAACGGAAGCTTAAAAACTTTTTTTAGTAAATAGCCTAAATTGGAATACTCAATTTTATTATCAAGGTTAAAAACTGCTTCAGATAGTTTTGAAACCTTAGAAATACAACTTGCTGACCCTGACATCTCAAATAATCCTAAGAAGCTTGAATCTATTGCGAGAGAAAGATCTAAGTTAGAACCATTAGTCAATGATTTTAATGAATTATTAAAAATAGATAGTGAATTAGAAGATTCAAAAAAGCTTCTGAAAGAAAGTAAGGGAGATAAAGAGATGGAATCATTAATAAATGATGAATTAATAAACTTGCAGCAAATTAAAGATGCATTAATTCAAAAATTAAAAATTGCTCTATTACCCAAGGATCCTAGAGATGATAGAAGTGTAATGCTAGAAATAAGAGCAGGTGCTGGAGGTAATGAAGCTTGTATATGGGCTGGTGATTTAGCAAGAATGTATGAAAGATATGGACAAAAAATTGGTTGGTCAGTCAAACCTATTAGCGCTTCTGAATCGGATATGGGTGGCTTCAAAGAATTAGTTATATCTGTAAAGGGTGATTCAGTTTATAGTCAATTAAAATTTGAAGCTGGTGTTCATAGAGTTCAAAGAGTTCCAGCAACTGAATCTCAAGGTAGAGTTCATACTTCAACTGCTACTGTCGCGGTTATGCCAGAAGTTGATCCTGTTGAAGTAAAAATTGATCCTACAGAAATAGAAGTTGGGACTGCTAGATCTGGTGGTGCTGGAGGCCAAAATGTTAATAAAGTGGAAACAGCTATTGATCTTTTACATAAACCAACTGGTATAAGGGTATTTTGTACACAAGAAAGATCACAATTACAAAATCGTGAAAGAGCCATGGAAATTTTACGAGCCAAATTATATGAAATTCAATTAGAGGAAGCCAATAAGAAAGAGAGATCACAAAGATTAATGCAAGTAGGTACTGGAGATAGAAGTGAAAAAATAAGAACTTACAACTATAAAGACAATAGAACAACTGATCATAGATTAGGGTGTAATTTTTCATTAGAGCCTATACTTTCAGGTCAATTAGATGAAATATTGAATGCTTGTATTGCACAAGAGCAAAAAAGGCAAATGGAGCAGTTTAATATGAGTGATGATTAATATAAAGTATTTATCTTATGCAGCTATTCCAATTACATATTTACTCCATTCTTTATGTTTACCAGAATCAATTTGCTTTGTGGCTTCAAAATTAAGATTACTTAAAGGTCTATAAGCTTTCCTTTTTAAGGGCATATTCGCTTCTTCAGGAGTCTTATTCCCTTTTTGAACATTGCATCGTAAGCATGCAGTGGTTACATTTTCCCAGCAATCACCACCTCCTCTACTTCTAGGTAATATGTGATCAATAGATAAATCACGACCTTTGTAGCTGCAATATTGGCACATATTATTATCTCTCAAAAGTATATTCTTTCTTGAGAGAGGGACTTCTTTGTATGGTACTTTAACGTAATATCTAAGTCTTATAACTGTGGGTAATTTTTTACCATTGTGGATATTGTAAGTATTGTCTTCTTCCAAACTTTCAGCTTTACCTTTCAACATCAAAATGATAGCCCTTCGCCATGAAGTTATGTTTAAAGGTTCATAAGAAGCATTTAAAACGAGAGTCTGGCTCATGCCAATTCCCCAATTACATGTCATGCTAACTGTATATTTATATAAACGCATATAATATGCGAATTTAAAATGCAAAGCGGATTAAAAAATTCTAAATATGAGTCTCAAATTGTTTCTCGTCCATTAGTTTCTTTAGACCCAACTCAGAGGGCCTGGATAGAGATTAGTGGAAAATCAATAGAACATAATGTTCGCAAGATTAAATCATTATTAACAAATAGCTGCAAATTTATGGCAGTTGTTAAAGCTGATGGATATGGTCATGATGCAAAATTTGTATCTCAGAATGCAATCAAAGGAGGTGCTGATAACCTTGGAGTTGCAACTTTACAGGAAGGTTTATATTTACGATCAGAAGGTATAAAAGTACCAATTCTTATACTTGGAAATATATATACAATTGAGGATTTATTAATTTGCTTCCAAAATAATTTAATGCCCACCATTAGTGATATAGAACAATGTAATATTTGCAATCAAATTGGGAAAAAATATGAAAAACTATTTTATGTTCATTTAAAAATTGATACAGGGATGTCTAGGCTTGGATTTGGAGCTAAGAATTTTGTTAAATATTTTGAAAATATTATTTCATTTGAAAATATCAAAATAGATGGTATTTATAGTCATCTTTCATGTGCTGATGCATTAGATGCTTCACATGAAAATAGTTATGCAAATATACAGCGAAGAACTTTTCTTCAATTGCTTTCTAATGTATCAATTAAGAAATATCCAAATATCAAACTTCACTTAGCAAACTCAGCAGGAACATTGTTAGGTAATGATTTTCATTTTGATATGGTAAGAGTTGGATTATGTATGTATGGGTATAATCCGTCAAAATATCAAATTAATTTAAAACTTAAACCAGCAATGTCTCTCAAATCTAAGGTTAGCTTTATAAGAATAGTTGATAAAAAAGTTGGAGTTAGTTATGGGAAAAACTTTATAACTAGTAAAAAAACTAAATTAGCGGTTATTAGCATTGGTTATGCAGATGGAATTTATAGATCACTATCTAATAAAATTTCATTGATACATAAAGGCAAAATGTATCCTCAAATTGGTTCAATTACAATGGATCAATTAATGATCGATATTACCGGTGTAAATGATGTAAATATTGGAGATACTGTAATACTACTTGGCTATGATAATGGTAAATGTGTCTCACCTATTGATTGGGCCGATGCCGCCTCTACTGTCCCTTGGGAAATTCTTTGTGCTTTTAAGAATAGATTACCCAGAGTTCGAATATAATAGACATTTCGATTAACTAAAAAGTTTTGTAGGTTTGCCTAAAAGTGATAATCTATAATTACTGGAGAGGTGGCTGAGTGGTTGAAAGCGGCTCCCTGCTAAGGAGTTACAGGAGGTAACTTTTGTCGAGGGTTCGAATCCCTCTCTCTCCGTTTTCTTGGGTTATCAGGGAGTGTTATAAACGGTCAAAAGCTTTGGTGTAACTGTGATTACGTTTTAGATATTGTTTCAGGATTATTCATGGTATGGCATAAGAATTTAGGTTTGTGTTGTTGGGAAAGTAGAAAATTTATCAATTTATTGAGATGCTTTTCTATAAACATAGAAAAGTTTTGCTATTTGTTTTTTCTCAGATTAAATTATATGCAGGTTTATATCTTTTATGGACGCAAATTGGGATTTTCTACTTTCTGAATTTCGTAGACTTGGTGGAATAGCTGATAATGTATTTCAAAAAGAAGGAGAGAATGGGAGGGGTATCTTTCCAATTGACACAAACATGAAAGCTAGAGTTTTTACTCCATCAAAATTAATGGTCAAAAAAGATGATATTTATTTAGAGGAGAATAAATTAAGAATTAAAAAAGATAAGGAATATCATCATGAGATTAGAAATTTTTTTAATTTTTATCAAGATAACTTTTCATGGGGATCTGGAGGAAAAGAAAATACAGAATTATTTGAGAAAGGATTAAGTTTATTTAGTTCAAATTTAAAGGAATTAATTAAGAAATATGCTTTAGTTGATTTGGAAGAAAGGCATAAAGACAAATGGAATAATGTTATTAAAGAGCGATTTTTGAATTCTAGAGTTTTTAAAATTAAAAATAGTACTTTTGTTGTTCCTATGGTTGAACTTGTTAATCATAAGGTTAAGTCTCTACCTTTTATTGTTAGTGAGAAAGGGATAAGCACACCAAATTATCCTGTTATAAACGGTGAATTAAGACATTCATATAACAATATGAGTCCGTTAAGTCGTTTCTTTTATCAAGGTTTTTTTTCTGAAGAAAGTATAGTATTCTCAATACCTTTCTCAATCGATATTAAAAATATAGGTATTAATATTCAATGCAAGGGGAACCTTCTAGAGGATGATTCTATGAAAATGGAAAAATCTGATAATAAAATCATTTTAGAGGGTTTGCCGATCGCTGATGTTAATCATCCTAGATTGCCATATGATTATTTTGATGAGATTCTTAGGAAAATTGGTAATAAAAATATTCCACAAGAACTTTTACTGAAAATCTTTCAAATAAATATTTCAATTAGAAAGAAGATAATAAATGAATCTGATTTAATAAAAAACGATGTTTCTAAGATCTTGACTAAAATTATGTATCATGAGATTGATCTAATTAATTATCATAATTAAAACTGTATGAACCAGAAATTGACCAAGACCTCAAAGACATAACTTTTTCTGCACAAAATTTTGATTCTTGAAAATTGCCAAGATCTCTCAATATATTTCCTAAATTAGAATATGCTTCTATCAAATTAGGGTTCAGTTCAATGGCTTTACGAGTAGATAATTCTGCTTCTTGTAACTTGCCAAGATCTCTTAATATCATTCCTAAATTAGAATATGCTTCTATGAAATTAGGGTTCAGATCAATGGCTTTACGAGTAGATAATTCTGATTCTTGTAACTTGCCAAGATCTCTTAATATGATTCCTAAATTAGAATATGCTTCTATGAAATTAGGGTTCAGCTCAATGGCTTTACGAGTAGATAATTCTGCTTCTTGTAACTTGCCAAGATCTCTTAATATCTCTCCCAAATTATAATATGATATTGAGTCTTTAGGATTAATTTCAATTGCTTTGCGAATGTATAATTCTGCTTCTTTATTCTTACTAAGTTCTTTAAATATTCCACCTAAATTTGCATATGATTTGTCATCTTTAGGATTAATTTTAATTGCTTTGCGAATATATATTTCTGCTTCTTTGTATTGACCAAGGCCTTTAAGAATTACTCCATAATTATTAAAAACATCGGTATTTTGAACACCTTCTTTAATTAAATATTGATAATGTTTTTTTGCTTCAGAAATATTTCCTGCTGAGTGATACTTAAATGCTTTATTAACACTTTGCTGATACTTTAGCTTATTTAACTCATAATTTAATTTCTTTTTTGGTTTAGCCTTATCTCCAAATCCTTTCATGAAAATCAATTCTTAGATGATGCTGATTATGGAGCTGCAAAAAATTGGGAAATTAAAACCGTTACTGATCCTTGTGTGGGAAATTTAGCTACTCCTGTCAATAGCGGATATGTAACGAAAGCATTTATCAATAATTTACCTTTTTATAGAACAGGTATTTCAAATAATTTTCGAGGTTTAGAGACTGGAGCGGCTTTTGGCTATTTATTATATGGCCCATTCACGATGACAGGTCCACTACGAAATTCAGATTTTGCTTTAACTGTTGGTTTATTGGGAGCTATTGGCGCAGTTCATATATTAACTGCATTGCTATTACTATATAATTCTCCAGGGAAATCACCAAATGTTCAACCTCAAGACTGTACTGTAGATAATCCACCAAAAGATCTTTTTACAAGAGAAGGTTGGAACGATTTTACAAGTGGTTTTTGGTTAGGAGGATGTGGAGGAGCGGTATTTGCATGGCTTATCTGTGGGACATTGCATCTTGATACAATAATGCCAATGATTAAAAGTCTAGGGAACGCAGGTTAAACTATTAACTTAATTACCTTAAGGTCTTGTTCCATAGATATGACCTCGTAACTCTTCCTGCACATATTAATCTAGATCTATAATGTTTTGAAATTTCATCATCACACTGCGATTCATATAATTTTTCTTGAGATATACCATCTCTACCAAATTCAATTCCTGAAGAATGGTAATAAATACCATTTTGAAAATAAATTGCAACATGATTACATAAATTATTATCTCCAAAAAATAAAAGATCACCCATTTGAAGTTGATCTATCTCTCTGGGGAAATTAAAAAGATGGCTACAAAAACGCATAATTTGATAAGAATCTCTAGGTATATATATATTTTGCCGCATAAATGCTGTCTGAATGAGTCCAGAACAATCGAAGTCAGGTCCTAAAGTTCCTCCCCACTTATATTGATTTAATTGTTTTGACTGCAAATCTATCCAATCTAAAATAAAAGGGATTTTATTTTGAATAAATGATTCATCACATATAAATCTCTCTTGACAATGGTTAGAACATCTCTCAATCTCTAATCCTTTTATATTAATCCAACATAAATAACCATCTTCAAATAATTGAACTAAATATCTTGATTTATAATTATGATTTTTCCTTTTTAAATCTAACTCTAAAATCCTAAAACACCTATTTTTAGCTATCTCAGTGACTATTTGTGAACCGACTTCATCCTTATAACCTGATATATTACTTTTTAATCTCCACCAATTGGATGTCGAAAAATTTGTTTGATTAAATAATAGTAAAGTATTCATATTTTATTTAATGTCTTTTTATTTTATAAACGAAGAAATAGGTGCGGTTCTAAAAGATATTCTAGCTAAAGTATGCTATGAAAAATATCCTCTTAACTTTAATAATGTAGCTGTTACTTGGATAAATTATGAAGCAAGATCTAAAAAAGGTTATGGATATGGAATTAATAATCGAAAAAAAATTTACCCTGCAAGTATAGTTAAATTAGTTTATTCACTAGCAATTTACTATTGGATAGAAAATAAAACAATTTTACGCGACATACAAATAGATGAAGCTATTCAAGCAATGCTTCAGAATTCTAGCAATGATGCCACAAGTTTTATTGTAGATCTCCTTACTGGAACAACAAGTGGACCCTCATTAGAAAAAGAAATATTTAATACATGGAAATTTCAGAGATTAATCATTAATGATTGGTTAAAGACTCTAAATTGGGAAGAATTATATGGTTTCAATTGTTGTCAAAAGACATGGGAAGATCGTCCATACGGAAGAGAAAAAGATTTCTATGGAACTTCTAACAAAAACAGAAATGCGATGACAACTGATGGAACTGCAAGAATTATGGAAGAAATCATGCAGAATATTAACTTTAATGAAAACAATATAAATTTAAGGAATTGTTTATTCAGAGAAATTAAGGAACAATCTCAATACAACGATGAAAATAGTCAAATAAAGGGTTTTTTAGGAGAAGGCTTACCGCAAAAGATTCTTTTTTGGAGTAAAGCAGGTTTGATGACAGAGGCTAGACATGATGCCGCCTGGTGGATTAATGAAAATCAAAGTAAAACATTACTTGTAGTTTTTACAGAAGGGAAAGAATTTGCAAATGATAATTATTTCTTACCTAAATTTTCAAAAGCAATTTATGAATTCATTCATTCATAAAAACTTATTAATCTTCCTTAAACTTTTTTACTCTAATTGTATAAGCTTCATAAGGCAGCATTAATATCTTTTCCTTCTCTAGATCCTTATGTATCCATTCTCGATATTCAGATAATAAACTATTTCTATCTTTATAATTTAATTCATATAAACGGAGAGCTACATCTTTAAAGATCTCTTTTATTAATTTTTCAAGTTTTTTATCTTTCATCTAATTAAAGTCCTCTGAATCAAGAATAATTCTTCTTATTGTCGACAATGAAACGCCTGTCTGAGATCTAATAGTTCGATATGAATAACCTTCACTTCGCAAACGTAATACTAACGTTTCCTTTATTTCACCAATTTTAGGCCTTCCTCCCAAATTTAAACCAATACTTTTTCTATTTTTAGGAATGCTTCTCTTTTTCTCGTCTGAAATATCTTTTTCTAAATTTTCTAATTCTAATAAAAACTTTAGAATTGAAGGCAAAGGTTCATTTTTTTCAGATGATGAGAAATCGCTAGATAAAACTTTTAAATCTATTCCTTTATTCAATAGTATGTTTAATCCCTTTATACAATCATTCTTAGACCTAAAAACTCTATCTAACTTATCTATTATCAAAATATCTCCAGGCGATAAAGCATTAAATGCATTTTGAAGTTCTGTTTTTTTCTCTTCAGTTACACTAATAATCTCAGAAAAAATTAAACTACATCCAGAATTATTCAAATCATTAATTTGTTTATTTAAATAATCAATTTCATTATCTATGGCCCTCGCATAACCAATTTGCTTTTGATCTGACTTTTTTTCCG
>CACOMD010000007.1 GCA_902628235.1 uncultured Prochlorococcus sp.
AAAAATAAAAATGAAATAGCAATTAAAGCAAATTATCTAATTCCTTATTATTCAGGGCAATAAAATATTAACTAAAATGAATTTAACTTTTTCTAGTAAAGCTAAAACTTTAAAAAGTCTTGAGGGAATTATAAAACATGCTGAAATTCCACAAATTTATTTATTTACTTATGAGGATTGGAATTTAAATAAAGAAAATTTGTTATTAAAAATCTTTTCAAAAATCAAATCAAATACATTTATTGTAAGATCCAGCTCTTCACAAGAAGATAAAAAAAATGCATCAAAAGCAGGCGCTTTTCTCTCAGTTCCATTTGTTAAAAAAGAAGATCTTAAGTACTCGATTGATAAAGTATTTAAATCTTATGGCGAAATTAATTCTGAAGATGAGGTTTTTGTACAACCAATGCTTGATGATGTTTTATTATCTGGAGTAGGTTTTTCTCATGATCCTAATACATTATCTCCTTATAGAATAATAAACTGGAACGAAGGTCCAGATACTTCTGTAGTTACAGGTGGATTAGGAGGAAAACTCTGGCAACAGGCAGCCCACTATAAAGGTGAAGTTAAAAAAGAAGTCAAGCCAATAATTATCCTGATAGAGGAATTACTAAATCTATTTGGTCAAAATCCTATTGATATTGAGTTCGCTGTCACAAAAAAAAATCAAGAGAATACCCTATGGTTACTCCAAGTTAGGCCCTTAATTATCTCTGGAGAAATTGAGTCTGAAAAATCTCAATCAAATCGTCTGAAGAATATAGAGTCTAAGATTTCTGAGGGTATAAAACCGCATCCATTTCTAATTGGTCAAAGAACAGTTTATGGAGTAATGCCTGATTGGAATCCTGCTGAAATAGTTGGCATAAGACCAAGGCCACTTGCATTTTCTTTATATAGAGAGCTAATTACAGACTCAATTTGGGCTTATCAAAGACATAATTACGGATATAGAAACTTGAGAAGTTTCCCTTTAATGAAGCATTTTTATGGTTTACCTTATGTTGATGTAAGGTTATCTTTTAATTCATTTATACCTGCTGACCTCGATGACCAATTAGCAGGAAGAGTGGTTGATTATTATATTAATAAGCTACTCAAGGAACCTACCTTACATGATAAGGTTGAATTTGATATTGTTTTTTCTTGTTATACATTTGATCTACCAGAAAGATTAAAGAATTTAAGTGATTTTGGATTTTCAAAGACTGACCAAATGCAGATTGCAGTAAGTCTAAGGAACTTGACAAATAAAATATTACATCCGAAGACTGGCCTCTGGAAAAAAGATGCCGCAAAGTTAGACATATTAAAGATGAGAAGAGAAAAGCTTTTAAATTCCTCTTCTTCAAATCTTGAAAAAATATACTGGTTAATTGAAGATGCGAAGAGATATGGCACTTTACCTTTTGCAGGTCTTGCGAGAGCAGGATTTATATCAATACAAATGTTAAGGTCATTGGTAAATATAAAAGTCCTCTCTGAGAATGATTATGATTCATTTTTATCAAGTATCTCTACCATTAGCAGTGATTTATCTAGAGACAAGTCGACTTTGAATAGATCAAGTTTTTTATCTAAGTATGGCCATTTAAGACCAGGTACTTATGATATTTTATCCCCTAGATATGATGAGGCACCTGATTACTACTTTGACTGGGAAATTAATTCTGGAAAAGAATTTACAAATCAAATTTTTTCATGTTCCCTAGATCAAATGAGAGAAATAGCAAGCTTATTAAAGATTCATGATCTCGAGTCAGATCCTTTTGGAATATTTGATTTCATGCAATTTGGCATTGAATTAAGAGAATTAGCTAAATTTCAATTCTCTAAAAATCTCTCTGATGTTTTATCACTTATTACCGATCTAGGAAATAATCTTGGTTTTAGTAAAGAAGAACTTTCATATTTGGACTATTCAGTTTTTCAGGAACTGCAAGTAGGAGCTTCTGATCCAAAAGATATATTAGGTAAAAGTATAGAGCGAGGAAAATTAAGGTATTCAGAAACTCAGAGGACTTCTTTACCACCATTAATCACATCTCCTGAAGATGTATGGGCTTTTGAATGGCCCTCAACTGAACCTAATTTTATTACTCAAAAAAGAGTAAGTGGTGAAATAAGAAAAAATATTGAAAAAGAAAGATTAAATGGGAAAATTGTATGCATCCCTAACGCTGATCCTGGTTATGATTGGTTATTTTCATATCCAATAGCAGGTTTAGTAACCGCATGGGGTGGAGCTAATTCTCATATGGCTATCAGAGCAGGAGAAATGTCTCTACCTTCGGTAATAGGAGTTGGTGAGGTATTATTTAAAAAAATATCCAACTCTAATAAAATAATCCTAGATTGTGCTTGCAGAAAAATAGTAATTTTAGAATGAAAATAATTATAGTTTCTCAAAGAATTGACTTTATTTCTCATCGCACCGAAATTAGAGATTGTATAGATCAAAGACTTACAAATTTTTTATTACAAGGTGGCTATTTACCTATAACTATTCCTAATATTTTTTTTATTACATCAAAAATTAAATATATTAATTATTTTGAAGATTGGTTAAGAGTAATAAATCCAGATGGAATATTACTTTCTGGTGGTAACAATATTGGGGAATTTAAATCCAGAGATAATACAGAAAAATATCTTCTTGATTATGCATATGAATACAAAAAACCATTATTAGGTATTTGTAGAGGGATGCAAATGATCGCTTATTGGGCCAATTGCAGTTTAAAAAAAGTAGAAGGACATGTAGATACTTATCATAAGATTGATTTTGGTGGGAAAATATTAGAAGTTAATAGTTACCATAATTACTCGATTGATTCTTGTCCAAAGAATTTTTCTATTTTAGCAAAAAGTTTTGATGGTGAAATAGAGGCAATAAGAAACCATAATTTAAATTGGGAAGGATGGATGTGGCATCCAGAAAGAGAAAAAATATTTAGTGAATTTGACATTAAAAATCTCAGGAAAATATTTGGTTGAAAAATATGTTTATAATTAATTTATTTATTAAGTAATGAGAGGAATAATATTAGCCGCAGGCAGAGGCAGTCGAATAAATGAATATACAAAGAACCATCCAAAATGTCTCATAAAATTTAAGAATAAAGCATTGCTTGATTGGCAAATAGAAGCTATGCATAAAGCCGGAGTAAATCAAATTTCTATTGTTACTGGATATAAAAAAGAGTTTTTAAAATTAAAAGGATTAAAAACATTTGAAAATAAGAATTGGGAAAGAACCAATATGGTTTCCTCCCTTTTTTGTGCAAGAGAATGGTTAATAAAAGATAAATGTATTGTGTCCTACTCCGATATATTTTATTTATCATCAGCAATTCAATTACTTATAGAAGATAATTCAGACCTCTCCATTACATATGACCCAAATTGGTTAAAGTTATGGAGTTTAAGGTTTGAAAAACCTCTTATTGATGCAGAAACTTTCCGATTAGATAGAAATAAATTTCTTCTAGATATTGGTAATAAATCAAAAACATTAGAAGGTATTGAGGGACAATTTATGGGCCTATTATCATTCACTCCTTATAGTTGGAAACTTATTGAGGATATGTATGAAGATTTTTCTGAATCAAAAAGAGATAGTATTGACATGACAGGTCTTCTTAGGAATCTAATAAATAAAAATATTTGTAATATCAAAGCCTTAGCTTATAAGGATATTTGGGGTGAAATAGATAATTTAAGTGATTTAATTGCATCTGATAAATATATTAAAAATGATAATGATTAAAATAATTACTAAACCTTTAAAGATGAGAATATTATTGAATAAAGAAAAATACTGATGGAGCCAAGCGGATTCGAACCGCTGACCCCCTGCATGCCATGTAGTAGTCAAAAGAACTGCAATCAAAAGCAATTACTTTATTTATGACAGTTTTTTAATAAAGCCGAGTGCAGAAATAAGTGCAGTTTTGTCCAGGCAAACATGAGTAAGGAGATCAATAAGCATATCTAGCTTTAACCTATTTTATTAACAATATTTTGAAACAAAAAAAGGAAAAAATAGTAAGCTCAATTATTAGAGAATATCAGTAATTACAATGGTTCTTATTTAATCAAATCATAGAAATAGAGTATATATTGAAGGTATGTCCAAAAGAGCTACTAAACAAGAAACTGAATTAAGAATTGCGCATGCTGCTGAATTAGTTGCTGAAGGACAAGCCTATTCATCTATTACTTCCCTTGTTGCCGCAAAATATGGAATCTCAAGAAGAAGAGCAAGGCAGATCACTTCTAATGCTTATCTTTTGCTGAAAGATGATATTGAGGAAGGGGACTTAAATCGCCCTGAAATGACAGCAAAATTATTATGTACTTTAGAGACTGCAATGCATAGAGCAATGCAGGAAAAACAATATTCTGCAGTTGCAAGTAATGCAAAAGTTCTTATGAAGTTAGTTGGCTTAGAAGCGAAAGTAAAGAGTTAGAGCTGGTGCTTTGGGAGTACTAGGTCGCAGGTTCAATAATTAGTATTATTTTTTTTCTGTTGAGATTCCTATCTTTAAATTCTCTATCTTTCTTAATTCATCAAGTAAATTTACAATTAATCCATATTTGACTGAAGTATCAGCTCTCAAAATAACTAGAGGTTCTTCAAGATTTTCTATATTTTTTCGAATTAATGCAGATATATTTTTTAAAGAAATTTCATTCGATTTAAAGTAAATTTTTTCATTATTATCTACTGTTATTATTTGAGGTTTATTTTTCTCTCTTACAGAAGTAGAAGATTTTGGAAGATTAACTTCAATAGTATCAATTTTAGTAAGAAAAAGACTAGAAATTATAAAAAAAGATAATATTGCAAAAATTATATCTATCATGGGAAGAATATTAATTTGATTTTCTGATTTATTATTTTCTCTGAAATACATAATGCTTTAGAATTTTTTTGTAGAATAGATAGTCTCAAATTTGCCACAAAACTCATTCATTATTCTTAATTGTTTATTTCTAATAGCCTTAAAGTAATTAGAAAATATAAGAGTAAAAATAGCAATAATTAGTCCCGCTGCCGTAGAGATAAGAGCCTCGCTAATCCCTCCAGTCACTTCTTCAGCATTTACTCCAATGTTTCCTATATCAATAAATGAGAATGAATTTATTAACCCAAAAACTGTTCCTAATAGTCCTAGTAAAGGAGATATAGCAATTGTTGTTGAAAAAAAATTATTAAATTTATCAAATTCATATTGAATAGATTGTAATGAAATTGAAAGAGCAATAGAAAGATTTTTTTGATTATTTAAATTGAATTCCTTTACCTTTAATAAGAGTTTTTTATAAGGATTATATATATCATTTTTATTTTTACTCTGCTTTAAATTTTCTAAATTAGAAAATTTTTCTGCTATTAAATTTAAATTATTTCTATTTAATGAAACTACTCTTTGCCAAAAAATAAATCTTTCAATTATGCAGGCAAAAGAAATTATCGAGAAGAATAAAAGGGGCCACATAACAAGTCCCCCAGCAATAAATAGATTGATCAATACAAATTTATTATCTAATTTATAATAGTTGTAAATAGTTGAATTACAATTAAAAAAAGATATTTATGATAAAAAATCATGAAAAATTAATTATATTTAAAAATTGGGAATTATCTATTGGATTAATAATTTCTCTTTTCTCACACATTCTTTTATTTACAGTTTTAGATTTAAAAAATGATAATTTATTAGGAGATAAATTTATACCAATTGAATTTATTGATATAGATACTTCTTTTAATATAGGAGATTCATTAGATGAAACTCAATCTAAAAATATTGAAAATAATTCAGATTTCAAAGAAGAAAAATTAATAAAGGAACTTAAGGAAGAAACTATCGAAAAATCTGAAGCAGAAATTGCAGAAAAGAAAATTATAAATCAAGAAAGTCTCAGAAATAAAATTGATTTAGAAAATAAATATAGAGGGATTGTAAAGGGTAAAAAAGATGAAGATATTGAAAGAGGGAGTATTTTAGGTAAAGGTATAGATAAAATAACTTGCCTAAATTGCATAAAACCTAAATACCCAAAACTTGCAATTCAAAGAGGTTATGAAGGTATTTTAAAATTAAAAGTATCGATACAAAAAGATGGCTCAGTAAAGGATGTTTTAGTCACCCAATCCACTGGTTATATAATTTTAGATAAGGCTGGAATTAAAGCAGCTAAAGAATCAAAATTTTATCCGCTTACTAAACAATCTGAATTAAATATTATTTATGATCTTAAATTAAATTGATGACAGTTTTTTACAAGCTTTATTGATAGAATCTAAGCTTCCAGGATTAATCAAACCATAATATTCAAAGGAAAATATATTTTTTTTCTTTACAGCTGGGATTTTCTTCCAAATAGCTAATGATTCATATTGTGAGATATTACTTCCAGGAGTTTTTACAACTATTAAATTATTTGGCTTTGCTTTTAATAACCACTCTTGACTTAGATTGACATATCCTCTAAATTCACTTTTTGATTGAAGCTCAGAAGTTAAGTTTTTTAATCCAAATCTTTTTATAAGATTGCCAGACCAACTTTTTGAATTTGGAGAAAGTATTGGTTTAGTACTTACAAGAGCGATTACATTTTTATCTTTAGATATTTTTGATGAGGATGAATAACAGTTACTAATTTTATTACTTAATTGCTCTATATTTTTTTTTGATAAGAACAAATTAATTTCCTTATTGAGATTTTCAAGATCTTTTAGATTTTTTATTTTTGTAGATAAAGTTTTAAATCCTAGTTCATTAAGTTTAGATAGAGCCTTATCATGAAAACCAGTAGCCCCAATTATAAGATCTGGTTTTAAGCTTATAATCTTTTCTAAATTTGGAGGCATTCTGCCTGATGAAATTATTGGAATATCCTTATAGGAAGGATTTAACTTTAATAGCGAGGAACCTGGAATTCCTACAAGAGATTCTGATTCAATACTATTAACCAAATCTGCTGAAAGAGATGTTAAAGCTACAATTTTATATTTATTTTTAGTATTTAAATTCTCATTTGAACTTAAACTTAGTGGAAAAGAAAAACTAAAAAGAAAAATAAGTAATAACTTTTTTAGGAGAAAATTATTAAAATTCAAAATTTAAAATCTTATTTTAAATCCTGCTTTAAAATATGTTCCAGGCTGAGAATATCTTGTTATGTTAGCTACTGACGCTGATCTATCTTTTACATCTTGATAGTTATAGTAAGTGGTATCAAATAAATTGTAAATTCCTAATGAAAATGCATAACTTTCATTTGGTGTATATGTAGTTATAAAATCTGTTACTGAATATTCATCAGGGACAAAATTAGTCTCATTATCTTTGGTTCTTGGTTTACCAACAAATGTATTTATTAAACTAGCATTCCATTTCTCATTATTAGATCTATAACCTAGTGCAATTTTGGCCTCAAAGGGATTTATTGTAGTAAGTGGAATATTATCTGTCAAATTATTACCCTCTTGATAAGTAATGGCGCTTGAAATATTAATTCCTGTTTTATCTTCATTAAAGAAATAGTCAGATGAAAACTCTATACCTTGTGTTTCAACAGAATTAATATTAACTGATTGATAAGTATCTCTAGTAGGTCTACCGCCATCGTCACTGACAATTTTTAATTGTTCAATAAAATTATTAAATCTGTTATAAAAAGCTGCTATTTTAAATTTTGAATTATTACTCGTTTTTTTAATTCCGATCTCATAGCTGTCACTTGTCTCAGGTTTTAAATTAGGATTTGATTTCGTAATGTAATAAGAAGTGTAATTATAAAAACTGCTATTTACCTCATAATAAGCAGGGGCTCTAAAGCCTTTAGAGTAACTTCCATAGAAAGATATATTTTCATTTAAATTATAAGTTGCAGCTAATTTTGGGCTCCAATTTGATTCACTTAAATCTACTGCAAAATCTTCTGTTAGGGGAACAACCGGTTGGTTGCCAGGTATTGTTTGCTGATTACCTGAATTTAAATAAGTAGAATCTGCTTTTGCGTCTAATTCGTAATTGTCGTATCTTAAACCGGCAATGAAATCAACTTTTCCTGATGAAAATTCATCTTGTATATAAACACCTGTCCTTGTGATATCGCTATCAGGAGTATCCTTTTTATTTATGACCACAGGAGTTAGCACATTCCCTCCTCCAATATTAGTACTTGTATAATTTCTATCTTTATTTCTTAATCTGGTTGTATCTGTTTTGGAATAATCTACTCCATATGTTAATAAATGATTGGTTCCAGAAAGTTCAATATTGCTTTGACCCTGTATGTCTCCACCATATAAATCAGCTTTCATATAATAATTATTTGTATCTTGGTAAACATTAGTAAATGTAGGTGCTACCACTACCATTTGTCCTTGTTGATTAAATCCCATTTGATTTGGGAAATAATAAGTCCAGTTGATTTTTGAATCATCATCGACTCTTGAATATTGATTATAAGCTTTAATTTTTATCGAATCTATTAGATTATTCTTTGTATTATTATCATATTCATAATTCAAACTGATTCTCTCTCTTGAAGTTTTAGTATCAGTAAATATAGATTGAAATGTTTCTTCGGCATTTGTTTTTGTATTGATATCTTTCATCAAGGTTAAATTATCTACCTTTGAAGTTATTTCTGAATTTCTATCAATATTTTCATAAATTATATTTGCTTTCCCATAATCTCCAATTTTTTGAGTAATATTAACAAAATAATTATTTCCAGAATTATCGGCCTCATCTAAATACTTAGCTTGTGTTTTTACATCAGTTTCATCAGAGTTTTCTGTTGTAAAAATAAATAGTGCTGATGTATTTTCTGATAGTTTTGTTGCGATTTTTGTAGAGCCATTAAATCCATTATTTGATGAATTATAGTTTGCTGGAATTTCTACTTTAAAATCCTTATCATCTCCTAATAAGTCATCAGCCTCTAAAGATTGGAAAGAAATTAATCCTCCAACGGCATCTGATCCATATAAAGCGGAAGCAGGACCTTTAATAATTTCAACAGACTTTAAAGTATCAAAATTAATATAAGAACCAGGATTCATTGTGTAATAGAAAGAAGAATTATCATTAGATGTTCTTGAACTTGTAGAGTCAATGCTTCCGTAGTTATACGAATGTAATCTTATGCCATCAACTTGGTATAGAATTCTATCTCTATCCATACCTCTAATATTTAAATTATCTCCTTTATTCGGAGTACCTCTTAAACCACTAGTTTTATTAGCCCTAGTTGTTACTCCTTGAATCGAATCTGTTAACTCTCTTAAAGTAATTCCTGTAGAATTTTCTAAATCCCCCATATTAATAACCTCAATACTTCCAGGGAAAGTATCAACAGGTCTTGGAGTTCTAGAACCAGTAACTGTGATTTTTAAAGTATTATTTTCTTCTTTTAATTGATTTTCAGCAAGAAGAATTTCTCTCTCAAGAATTTTTTTATGTTTACTTGGCGCTAACTTTTGATTTGCATTTACCTGAGATATAACAGGAGAAGCAAAAGATATTATTGTTGAACTTATCAACAACTTTTTAAAAATATTCAAAGTGTCCTCACACAATTTATATAGATGATATTTAATTATTGTTATTCTTACTTTTTGTATTTGTAAATTCGTTATCTATTGATGTCTCAAAATTTACTAAGACTTCCTAAGAGAAATTTTTTATAAAATCAGAAATATTAAAATGTATAATTTATTACATTTACTTTTGTTCTTAATAAAATCAATAAATTAAATATTATTTTTTGCTGACAGGAAATAATTGTAATCCTACTGGTGTATTCAAAATATGAGAATCAATATCAAATGCTTTTTTAAAGTTAAATTCAGTAAGTACTTTTTTTGGAGTATTGATATCGATTAATTTACCATTTTTTAAAATTGCTATACGATCACAAAATCTAGCAGCCAAATTTATATCATGTAAAACAGTTATTATTGAAATGCCATTATTTTTTATAAGTTGCTTAAGAGATTCAAGGAATTTAATTTGATATTTGATATCTAAAAAAGTTGTTGGTTCATCAAGCAAAAGTATATTTGGATTTTGAGCAATTGACATCGCTAAGTATGCTCTTTGAATTTGTCCTCCAGATAACTGATTCAGAAATTTATTCCTTAATTTTTCAATTTCTACAATTTCAATTGCTTTTTTAACAATGTTGAAATCCTTATTATTTAAATCTAAATCCCAGAATTTTTTATAAGGAGATCTTCCTAGAGCAACAAGTTCTTCTACTGAAATATTCAAATTATTATTTAGTTGCTGAGGGAGATATGCAATTTTTTTAGATAGAGAATTTCTAGAATGATCTTTTATTGATTTCCCATCTAATGTAATATCTCCAGAAAGAGTTGGAATGAATTTCAAAGTCCCTTTTAAAAGTGTGGATTTTCCTGATCCATTTGATCCTATTATTCCAATCCACTCTCTAACATTTAATTTAAAGCTTACATTTTTTACTACTTTTGATTTTGTATAACCAGTAGAAAAACTTTTAAATATCAATTCCATCAATACATACCTATTTTTTTTGTTGACCTTTTATAAAGAATAATTATAAAAATTGGCGCACCTATCAGAGAAGTTACTATTCCAACTGGCATTTCAATTGGACCTGATCTTGCAATTAAATCTGCTGTACTTAAAGTAAGACCTCCTATTAAAGCTGATAATGGAAGAATAAATTTATAATCACTGCCTATTAATAATCTTGAAAAATGAGGAACTATTAGTCCAATAAATCCTATTAATCCTCCAATTGCCACTGCACTCGCAGCAAGCAATGTAGCGATAGCACCAATTAGACATCTAGATCTAAAAAGAGAATTTCCTAGACTCATTGATAATTCATCTCCAAGAGATAATAGGTTTAATTGGCGAGCTAAAAGTAAACTTAACATTATTGAAAATAATATTGGTATCCAAGTAATTCTTATCTCATTCCAACCTCTTGAATTAAGGCTTCCTATTAGCCAAGTTAGCGCTGATTGTATTCTTCCATCTTCTGCTTGCAATAATAAAGTTGCTTGAATTGCTCCAAATAAACTACTAATTGCAACTCCTCCTAAAATTAATCTTTCTATAGAAATTTTATTTCCACTTTTAGAGAGAGTAAAAACTATTAATGTTGTGAATATTGCACCTAACCAAGCTGCTATAGGAATAAAAATTTGAGCTAAACCAAAAGTTATAAATGCAACTATCACAAGACCTGATCCTGCAGATATACCCAGTAAATAAGGACTCGCTAACCCATTTTTTAACATGCCTTGTAGAAGCGCTCCAGACATTCCTAAAGCAGAACCAACCAATAAAGAGGATATTAATCTAGGTAATCGAAGATCCCATATTATTGTTTGATTAATTTCTTCACCTCTTCTAAAAATTGCTAACCAAATATCTTCAATTGAAATATAAACTGACCCTTTTGATAATGAAAATATAGAAATCATTATCAATAAAAAAATGATAATTATTAATGAAAATAAAAATTTTTTATTCAGATATCTAATTTTATTTACTCATATACTACTTATTATTATTAGTTAATTTGTCAACTTTTCAAGGAGGGAAGTTACTATATCCTTTGAAATAACAATAATAATGCTCTCTTGTTGTCTTTTTCTTCTTACCTTTTGGAACTGATCAGATATATTTTGCATATTGTTTTGAAGTTAGAGGCAACCATTCAATACCTAAATATTTTTTCTCTAAAACACCCCAATTTAGAAATGCACTTAAATCTCCCATATTTCTTTTTCTCCCAACTCCACCTTTTGGCATCGTCCTATTAAAAAATAAATCAGCATAATTTTTAAATAATTGTTCTGTATTTCTTGGTAATAGTTTTGTATTTAAACTTGTAAAGTTCTCTTAATTCTTAACTTCAAATCTCCCTTAATTGTCTCTCTTCTATTGCCTCTTTCTTCATTAATAAATTCATCTGCTAATGATTCCCAATTAATTTTTTTCTTTCCTGTAAAAACTTTATTTTTACTAATTAATTCAGATGCTTTTTTTTAATCAACATGCCTTTCTTCCATCAAATTTTCAAATTCAATTATTAAATCTTGAATCTTTTTTGAGTTGCTAGTGTACTATTCAATATCAGTTAAAACTGTTCTTCTTTCACCAGTAGAAAATCTATAAACAATTTTTGTTAGTACTTTATTTTGCTTTTCAATTCCTTGTATTGACCAACCAAAACCATGTCTAGCTTTGATTTGTTGTCTTGTAAGTTCGACCCAATTCAAAGGTTTCATTTTGTAGCAACTTAAGAATATCCTTAAGTGCATTTTAGGGTGCAGAATTGACTAAACAAGCTTGGACAAGTACGTACAAAATTTATGTCTTTACGAAACCGTCCTCGAAAAGCATTGATATGAATAGAAAAAATAAGTGGAGCCAAGCGGACTCGAACCGCTGACCCCCTGCATGCCATGCAGGTGCTCTACCAGCTGAGCTATGGCCCCGAACCTTAGAACGTCAGTCATATCAATGAATCTTAAGATTTCTTTCATAACTGCCTTAATTCCCATAGTACTTTATATTATTTGATTTATCAATAATAAATTTACTAATTACAAGCAAGATAAAATTTATAGTAATGTTTTTGATACAGCAACTGCGATTTTTTTATATTATCGCTAATAATTTTTTAGAAAAATTCGAATTAATTTTTACCAAATATAAGAGAAAAAATATTTGGAGTAAATATTAAAAAATGACATCAATATAATCTAAATAGATATTAGATAAAAGCCATAAAAAAGTACTCATTATTAAATAAGATTAAATAGATTTAAAATAAATAATAAAAATCATTTTATTAGAATTATATTAAAAGTAAAAAGTTTTATATTAATAGAAAGTGATAAATTAGAAATAGTTTAATTGAAATTAGTATAAAATGAATTTTAATAATTATATTCAAAATCATTATAAACACTACAAGCAGAATGAAACATTTTGGTTAACTTCTTCGCTTTGATTATGTTTTATAATTTGTCTTATAATTCAGAATTTTTATATCCAATTTACGGGGGTAATTGGAGATCAAGAATACTATTTAGGCTTACTTGGAGGATTTAAAGATGGTGAAATTTTTTCAAATAATAGTAGAACAAATCTTACATATGCCATTTTTAAAATATTAAGATTTATTTTTGGAAATTATTTTGCAACTTTTATTCTTCCTTTAATAACAACTTTTATACTTTTTAAACTTGTTTACCCTTACTGGAAATACATAAATAAGCAAAATCTTTTTAAAGATAAATATAATTGCGAGAAGATTTTTAAAAAAGAATCTATATTTAATCAAATATTTAAAATTAGATTTTAATTGAATCTTTTGAATAATAAATGTATCTCACAATAATTTCTAGGAATTTTTGTAAAAACATAATCTTCGATAATTAATTTGAATCCATGCTTAGAAAAAATTTTCTCTAATTGTTTTGCAGTTCTAGGGTAACCATGCGGATATTGATCAAAAAAATCTGATATGAAAATATAGTTTTTCGTTACTCTGCAAATGTCTGAAATGGCTTTATTTATTTCATTATTATCTATTCTCTCAAGAACGCTTGGGATCAAAGTAAAGTCAAAATATAGGTCATCATAGTTTAATTTAGTTAAATCACCAACATTAAAGCTTGCCTTACATTTGAAATTTAATCCTTTTATGAATTTAGCCACAAATTTCTTTGAACAATCAACCCTAGCATTGGAGAGATCTACCCCTGTATAATTTATTTCATTTGACAATTTGTTATCGCAATAAGATAAAAAACATGCTGCTGTATGACCACTCCCTGAACCCGCCTCAAGAATATTTTGAGGATTTGTATCAATTACTAAGTTAAAAATTTTCTCTGAAATAAATACTTGATATTGTTTGGTGAAAGCTGTCTTTAACCAATCTGAATAAGTATCAGGTTGAGTATGATTATTTTTTATCCAAAATTCTTTTATGTTTGAATTAAATGTTATTGTTTCAAGCTTTCTTCTTTGGTAGAGATATAGAAAAGTAATCCAAAAATTTGGAGAGATTAATCTGGATAATTTTTTTGGAGGTAAAGGTAAATCCCATCTTCTTTCTTTAAAAAAAAGAAAAATTACTAATATAGATTTCTTGATTTTTCTCATTTATTTAATATTACTTTATGTGATTTATAGTATACGATTAAAAAACTTTTTTATTAAAATCTTAAATTTATAGCAATAAACGAAAATTTTTTAAACTATAAGATTTAGATGGCGCTATATAATGTAAAAGAGATAAATTCTAAAAAGATTTATGAAAGGAAATAATAAATTACTAAATTGTTCGTTTTGGAAAGGTAAAAGAATACTTATAACAGGTAATACAGGATTTAAGGGAACATGGCTTTCTATCTGGCTTAGCATGAAAGGCGCTGAAATATATGGATTTTCTCTTAAGATAACTCATGATAATTTCTTTTATACAAAAACTATGGAAGAAAAAAAAATAGTAAAAAATTATGAGGGTGATATTAGAAACTTACAAGATATTAGAAATTGTATTGATGAAGTAAAACCACATATAGTTTTTCATTTGGCTGCACAATCTTTGGTTCAAACAAGTTACAAAAAACCAATAGATACCTGGGAAACAAATGTAATAGGAACTTTGAATATTCTTGAATCTCTTAAAAGCTTATCAAATAAATGCGCGATTATAATCGTAACATCGGATAAGGTTTATGAAAATAAAGAGACTTTACAAGGATATAAAGAATCAGATAAATTGGGTGGGAAGGATCCTTACAGTTCAAGCAAAGCGGCCACAGAAATCTTAGTCTCAAGCTGGAGATTTAGTTTTGTAGGTAATTCGGATCACCAAACTGAAAGGCTATTAATCGCAACTGTAAGATCTGGTAATGTCATTGGTGGTGGAGATTGGTCAGATAATAGAATTGTTCCAGATTTTGTAAAAGCAGCTAGTACTAAGCAAATATTAGAAATTAGAAATCCTCAATCTGTAAGACCTTGGCAACATGTATTGGATACATTAAATGGATATATTTTGCTTGCAGAAGAATTATATAAAAATGAAAAAGATTTGAAAAAAAAGGAAGAGTTAACTTCTGGCTTTAATTTCGGACCTAATCCTGAGAATAATAAGACCGTTTTGGAGTTAGTAAATAAATGTTGCGAGTTTTGGCCTTGCTCAATCAAAGTTTCTGAAGATATGAAAAAAACTTATGAATCAAAGTTACTCACATTAGATAGTAATAAATCTATGGATTTACTTGGTTGGCAGCCAATTTTTAATTTTTATGAAGCTATTAAAAATACTATTAATTGGTATAGAGAATTCAATCAAAATATTTCAGCTTATGAATGTTGCAAAAAAGATATTTTGAAGTTTGAAGATAAGAAAAATTTTTCTAAAAAAAATTAAATCAACTAACAATTTAAATTTTAGATTCTATCAAAAAATTTTAAGGAACATCGTTTAAGTAGACAAAAAACCAACAAATTGCTTAAATTTGTAAAGTAAGATTTTTAAGAATTAAAAGTTTAGTAATGCTGCCAAAAGTCCATATAATAATTCCTACTTTTGAAAGATTAGAAATGTTTAAATTGTGCTTAGATTCAGTTTTAAGTCAATCTTATAAAAACATCATAATAACTATTTATGATAATTCTTATTCAAATAAAATAAAAAACTACATAAAGATATTTTGCGATAAATATCAAAATTTAGAATATGAGCGGAACTATATGAATTTGGGTGGCCTAGCTAATCATCGAAAATGCTTTAGAAATATAAAAGGTGATTTCTTTTATATATTAACTTCAGATGTTTTATTAACAAAATATACAATAGAAAAAATGGTAAAAATTACACAAGAAACTAGAGATCTACCTTTCGTTTTTGGTAACTGTGCAGATCAACTTATGAATGGTGAGACATTTAATGAGAATCAAGAGTTTAAAAAAAATAATCTAATTTCAAAAGGAACGGGGATATATTCAACAGATGATTTTTTAAAATATTACTTGCTGAAAAGCAAAGTTTCTAACAATATTAGTTTATATGAGAATCTTATAAACACTCAAATGTATCAAAATTCGGAGATAGGGTTACCGATATATGGTTTTAATGAGGAGGAATCACGATTAGCGATCCTAATGCTTTTGCATAATGAGAAATTAGGTTATATTGATGAGATTTTAAAATTAAATCTTATTGATAGAGAGTGCAAAATTACAAGTCCTGGAAGAAAAGGTTCTGCTTATAGAGATTACTATATTTTATGGAGTATAGAAAATATTTTAAATGATCATAAGAGAAGATTAATTCACAGAGATGTAAATTTGTTCCCAATCAAAATTAGATTAATTAGAGGTTACTTTAAATGTTTGTGCTATTTTGATATGATCTCGTTGTATTCAGCAAATAATTTAATTTTATTAATATTGGATATATGCTCCAATCTGTTAATTAATTTTATATTTTTACCTTTAAAAATAATTTTTCATCTTTTTAAATTATTAATAAGAATTTTAATTTTCTTTAAAAGAAAATTTAAATTATCTTCTTGAGTTGAAATATATTTATGCTATCGATTTATTTTTATATGATAATTATAAAAATTATGTCAAACCAAGGGAAAAAACGTATTATATAATTCAAAAAAAATTCTATGAAAGCTGTAATATTAGCCGGAGGACTAGGCACAAGACTTAGTGAAGAAACTCACTTAAAGCCTAAACCGATGGTTGAAATTTGGAATAGACCTATTCTCTGGCATATCCTCAAAATATATAGTTTTTATGGAGTCAAAGAATTTATAATTTGTTGTGGTTATAAGGGCTATCTTATAAAAGAGTATTTTTCAAATTACTTTTTGCATGATAGTGATGTTACATTTCATATAGGAAGTAAAAAAGAATCTTATGACGTTCATGAAAGAGGAAAGGATGAATGGAAAATTACCTTAATTAATACTGGAGAAAATACAAATACTGCTGGAAGATTGAAAATGGTTAGAAAATATTTGAATTCTAATGAAGCATTTTTCTTTAATTACGGAGATGGTGTTGGCGACGTCAATTTAAAAAAATTAGTTGAATTACATAAATTAAATCAAAAAAAAGTTACTCTAACTGCTGTTCAGCCTCCTGCTAGATTTGGAGCCTTGGATCTTGATGGAGACTCAGTTATTAGATTTAAAGAAAAACCTACTGGAGATAATTCATGGATTAATGGAGGTTTTTTTGTGGTTGAGCCATCTGTCCTTGATCAAATCAATAATGATGAAAGCAGTTGGGAGCAAGAGGTTCTACCTGATTTAGCTCAAAGAAATCAGTTAAGTGCTAAATATAGTGGATTTTGGCATCCAATGGATACTTTAAGAGATAGAAATAAATTAGATGAATTATGGAGAAGTGGAAAAGCTAAATGGAAACTTTGGAAGTAATATTATTTCTTTCGATGAGCTAAAATACTGAGTTTAAACAAAAAAATGATTCATCGGTTAGAAAAAACTCCTATTAAGGATCTTTATGAAATAGTATCAGATTATTTTAATGATGAGAGAGGATCATTTCTTGGCTGTTTTAAACTAAAGGAAAAAACTTTTTTCGATTTATGGTCTCATCGTAAAGTTAGACAAATAAACATAAGCTCATCGAATAAAATCGGTTCAATAAGAGGTCTGCATTATCAAGATGGAGCATATGCAGAAGCAAAATTAGTAAGGTGTATAAATGGAAGAATATGGGATGTGGCTGTAGATTTAAGAGAGGATTCAGAGACTTATGGATTATGGCATTCAATAGAATTATCTCCTAAGAAAGGTAATGCATTCTTTATCCCAGAGGGTTTTGCTCATGGCTTTCAAGTATTGGAAAAAAATAGTTCATTACTTTATATTCATTCTAATAATTGGGAACCAGATTTCGAAAAAGGTATCATATGGAATGATGATAAATTAAAAATTAATTGGCCTCTCAAGGTTACAGAAATAAGTAAGAGAGACCAGTCTTTACCAAAACTTTAGTTAATTATGAAATTTCAATGTAGGCATTGCAGAGAAAAATTAGATAATGAAGTTATTAATCTTGGTTCTCAGCCTGCTAGTAACGCATACTTGAGCAAAGAAGATCTGCTTAAACCTGAAATAACTTATCCATTAAAAGTTTATATATGTAAAAAGTGTTGGCTAATGCAAATACCTGAATATGCTAAGCCTGAAGAATTATTTAAAGCAGACTATGCTTATTTTTCAAGTACATCAAAAAGTTGGTGCATGCATGCTAAAAATTATGTAAATCAATGTATCGAAAAAAAAATAATTAATAAAAAAAGTTTTGTGGTGGAAATTGCATCAAATGATGGTTATCTTCTCCAATATGTTAAGGAAAAAGGAATAAAATGCCTTGGAATTGAACCGACATTTGAGACCTCTCAAATTGCAAGATCAAAAGGTATAAATACATTAAATAAATTTTTTGGTGAGTATTTAGTTGATGAATTAAAGCAAAATTATGTTGGTTTAAATGGAGCTGATTTAATCATTGCAAATAATGTTATCGCTCATGTCCCAAATGTAAATGACTTTGTTAAAGGATTAGCTTCTTTAGTGAGTGATAATGGATTGATTTCTATAGAATTCCCACATTTGCTTAAACTTTTAAAATTAAATCAATTTGATACTATTTATCACGAACATTTTAGTTATTTTAGCTTAAGAACTATTAAAAGAATTGCTTTATTTGCAGGATTAAAAATAGTTGGGACAGAAGAGCTGAGAACTCATGGGGGAAGCTTAAGAGTTTGGTTGATGAAAAATAAGTCAGTATGTAATACAAGTGATAAAAATATTAGTAAGGTTTTAAGGGAAGAATCTGAAGGTAAATTAGAATCTATTGATACCTATAAAAAGTTACAAACTAATGCTGAAAAAATAAAAAATTCATTAATTGAATTTCTTATTCACAATAAAAATAAAGGTTCAGAAGTACATGCTTATGGTGCTGCAGCAAAGGGCAATACTCTACTTAATTTTGCTGGGATTAGAAGTGATTTGATCAAATCCATAGCAGATAAATCTTTAAGTAAACAAAATAAATTCTTGCCTGGAAGTCACATACCAATAATTTCTCCAGAGGATCTTTTTAATCAAATGCCAAATAAAATTTTAATTATGCCATGGAATATTGCTGATGAAATAAAAAATGAATATAGAAATTATAATTTTTATACATCAATTCCATATTTTCGCAAAATAAGTTAAAAATTATTATCTAATTTAAGATTCTTTAAATGTATATTGACCTAATATCTTTAATAATCTTTGACATACATAATCAATATCTTCTTCCTCCAAGCATAAAGCCGAAGGTAAATTTAAACCTCTTGAACATAAGGAAAGTGCATTTGAATTTCTAAGAGATGCCTTTTTTGCTTCCTTACAATTTGCATATGCAGCTAAACTCGAAAGTGGATTAAAAAAAGGCCTAGTATTTATTCCTTCTTCTGACAATTTGTAAATTAATTCTTTTTTATTAAGATTTAACCTATTGGAAAAAATTATTGTAGTCATCCAAAAACTATTTTTCACATGAGGAGATTCATGATTTAAAGTTAACAATTCATTATTACCTAACCTTTTTTTGTACCAATTATATATTTGAATTTTTTTTTCAACGAGTTCTTTAGCTCTTTCAATTTGACCTAAACCAAAAGCAGCTTGCAAAGGACTCATTTTATATTTAAAAGCAATCTCAGAGTTCTCGAATAAAGTATCTCCTGGGATTCGACCGTGATCACGAAGGAAAAGAATTCTTTCATATATTTTTTCGTCATCAGTAACTAACATTCCACCTTCACCAGTAGTAATAGTTTTAGAGCCATGAAAGCTGAAAACTCCTGTATGACCAAATTTACCTGCCATTTTTTTATTTATTTCAGAACCAAATCCTTCAGCTGCATCCTCTATTATTTTTAGATTATACTTTTTAGCAATCTTATTTATTTCATCAAAATTTGGCATTGATCCATAAAGATCAACTGGAATTATCGCTTTTGTTTTGGGAGTAATTAGTTTCTTAATTGAATTATGGCATATACACCATGTATCAAGATTTACATCAGCAAATACAGGTTGAGCGCCAACATATTTAAGTGGGGCTGCAGTAGCAATCCATGTGATATCAGGAATAATAACCTCATCTCCTTGATTAATACCCAATGCCTCAAGTGACAAATGAATACCAGATGTGCAATGGGGCAGTGATATTGAATATTCTGAACCTATATATTTTGAGAATGCTTTCTCAAATTTGTTATTCCAATAAGAAGAGTTCTCATACCAGCCATTTGCTGCAGCTTCTTTTGTATAGTTTATTTCTCTTTCTGTAACCCAAGGACCAGCAATAGGAATATTTCTATTTTTCATGAATATTTGACAAATATTTATATTGAATTATATTTGATTTTTATTTAGATTAAAATTTTCTAATATAATTTATAATTATCCGCAGTCTTTATTAAATAATTAAGATATTTTTTATTTATAATTCTTAAATTATACAAATAATAATCAATATTTTATATATTATTCATTAATAGGTTTATTTTAGTGATAAATCATAACTTCCTAAATTAGTTTTTTGCAATATTTTTAATTATGAATTTTAGTTCACTTGGAAAGTATATTAGATATTTTGCAGCAATAAAGTTTTTATTTGAATTTATATCTAAAAAGAATAAAATTTATTTTTATTTATGTATTTTATTTACATTAATGTTATCGATTGCTGAGCTTGCATTTTTTAGAAGATTATCAGCAATTAGTGATTTATTCAGCAGCGATATTTCTATAAAAACGCCTCTTGTTTTGATTGGGTTTGCATCATTAGTAGTAACTCTAAAAGTTCTTCATTCAAGAATAAACTATAAATTTGCAGCGGGATTTGGAAATGACCTAACAAAAATGGTTGTTAATTCTCACTATAGACAAGATATTTTTCAATTTAAATATGGTACAAAACTAGATCTTATTAGGATGTATTCTCACAATATCGAGATAATAATAAAACTTCTTTTAAATATAAATTTAGGATTATCATCTTTATGCATCTTAATAGCCTTTTTTATAGGTTTAGTATCTAAATTTAGTTTTTCTTATTCTTTCATTGCTCTATTATTCACGGGACTTTTATTGATTTTGCCCCAATATGTAATAGGTCCATTCTTGAGGTATTTTAATAAGATAAATATCAAATATTATGGAGCTGCAATTTCTTATCTTTCAACTATTAAAAATAATCTTTTTGGCGATAGAATAGAAGGACTTGAGAATTCTCAAGTTTCAGAAATTCTAGAATTGGATTATAAATTTAGGGACTCTAATACATCTAGTTCTTTTCTTTCGGGTCTTCCTAGATTTTTTATTGAATATATTATCATAAGTGGTCCTTTATTATTTTTTATCATTAATGATAAATCTTTAGGTTCTCTAGAATTCAATTCCCTTTTTTCAAATGTCGTTTCTATAGGTTATTTAGTTCAAAGAGCGATTCCTTGCTCATCCTCTATTGGACAAGCTTTATCAACCATGCAAGGAACACGTTTAGAATTGTTTGAAATTTATAACTATAAAAAGAAAGAGGTAGATAACTATAATTTTAATTATTCAAGGAATAGGATTGAATCTCCAGTAGATATTGAAATTAGATCAAAAAATTTAGAAATATTCTTGTCAAAAAATCGAATAAAGAAAATTACAAATTTTAATATTAATAAACCATCTCTTATTTCAATTATAGGACTATCAGGTATAGGTAAATCTTCATTATTAGATGTTATTTCTGGATTAATAAATCCTTCTTCTGGAACGATTCAATTATTTGTAAATGGCAAAATTATTAAAAATAAAAAAGAATACTTTAATTTTGTTAGTTACTATATTCAAAACCAATCTTTTGAAGGCGCTTTATCTTCTTCTCAAAAGAAATTATGGATTAAATATGCAAAAGCATTTGGTGTCTTTGATTGCTTAGATCAATTTTTAGATAAATCATATGAGGAAAGAATTCTTTATCCCAAGACTTTTAGCGGAGGACAAAGACAAAGATTATCACTAGCAAAAGTATTATCTTCGAACAAACCCATTTTTTTATTAGATGAACCAACCAGTGAATTAGATTCAAAAAACACAAAATTAATTTTAAGCCAACTGACGAAAATCTCAAAAAAAAGTATAGTTATATGCGTTACACATAACAAAGATTTAATATCAATTTCAGATCAGAGAATTGAAATTAAATAAATTTTAATTATTATAAGTAATCAATCTAATACTTTAACTATTAATTTATAATAATTAAATTTAGAGTATTATAAAAAATGATGTATGGAAGATTATCTACTTAATCAAAGTTGGGGTTTAATGTTGCATCATTTTCATGATGACATAAATCATAAAAAAGGACAGGGATCAATAGATGCTAATCTCTTTAAAAAACTATTGGGTTATGTCTCAGAAAAATATAATTTAGTAAATGCTGATCAATTTTTAATCAAACATCAAAAAGGTTCATTAACAAATGAAGTATGTATTACTTTAGATGATTCTTTAAAATGTCAATATGATGTTGCATTGCCAATTTTAAAAAAGATGGGAGTTTCCGCATTTTTTTTTGTTTATACAAATGCTTTTAAAACAAATCCTGAATCATTAGAGTTTTATAGGGATTTTAGAAATAATTATTTTGATAATATAGAAAATTTTTACTTAGAATTTTTCAAGATTTTTATGAAAACTAATAAAAAGGATTTTAAAATTTATAAAGAAAGTTATCCAGAAAATTATCTTAATAATTTTCCATTTTATACAGAAAATGATAGAAAATTTAGATTTGTTAGAGATAAAGTTTTAGGTCATGCAAAGTATTGCCAAATTATGGACAAATTATTAGAAGAAAAAAATTATTGCAAGTCTGATAACAAAGACAAATTATTTATGTCTATGGATAATTTGAAAGATATATCTGATTATGGTCATATTGTTGGACTTCATTCTACTTCACATCCAACTTGTATTGATGAGATGAGTTATTCAAGTCAGTTACAAGAATATAGAGAAAATTATAATTTTGTATATTCAGTCACTAATAAAAAACCAATATCTATGTCCCATCCTTGTGGGAAATATAACAAAAGCACAATTTCAATTTTACATGAATTGGGGATAAAATTAGGGTTTAGATCTTCAATTTCAAAAGATTTTAAAAGAAGTAATCTTGAGGTACCAAGAGAAGATCATTCAAATTTAATTAAAAAATTTAAATTGATATGAAAATAACTATTTTTACGAGTAATCATCCGAGACATATTTCTTTAATTTCTAAATTGGAAAAAGTTTCTGAAAAATGCTTCGCAATAATCGAGACAACTAGTTTATTTCAAGGGAAATCAGGTGATTTTTATAAAAAGTCAAAAATAATGGATGAATACTTTAATAAGGTAAGAAATTCTGAAAATAAATATTTCGGTAGTCCAAATTTTATCAGTAATAAATCGAAAATATTACCAGTAAATATGGGTGGCCTCAATGATTTAGATACCAATATATTAGGGGAAGCTTTGTCTTCAGATATTTTTTTGGTTTTTGGTTCAAGTTTTATAAAAGGTTGGTTAATCGAATTTCTTATAAAGAAGAAAGCAATGAATATTCATTTAGGGGTAAGTCCTTATTATCGAGGCAATTCATGTAATTTTTGGGCATGTTATGAAGATAATTTTCATTTAAATGGTGCCACAATTCATATGCTTTCATCAGGGTTAGATAGCGGGGACATTCTTTTTCATGCCTTACCAAATTTGGATGGGTGTAATAATCTTTTTGATTTTACGATGAAGTCAGTATATGTTGCCCAGAAAGCAGTTATTAATTGTATAAAAAATGATTCTATAAAAGATTTTAAAATGGTAAAACAAGATAAAAAAAAACAAATTGCTTATCATATTAAAAACGATTTTACTGATTCAGTAGCAAATGAATTTTTGCATAAGGAATTAAAATTTGAGCAACTAAAATTAAAGATAACCGAACAAAGAAAGCGTTTTGATTTTGTTAATCCATTTATTAATTAATAATTTTTAATTTAAGAGATACTCAAATTGATTTCTAAAATCTAAAAATAGTTTTTCCGCTTTTCTAAAATCTTCTGGATAATCAATATTATTCTGGAACTTATTATTTGATTCTAAAGCATAATAGTTTGATCTTAGAATTTTATTCTTACTGTTTATTTTATAAATAAATATTCTACCTGATGGAATAAATGTTTTTTTAACAAACTGACTTTGAAGATCTGGTGGATTATCTGGTACCCAGATATTATCAACTATTTTACCTGTACAAATTTTAATACTGTCAATTTCTATCAAACCTGTTGTCTTTAACTCTGAATAACATAAATTAATACAATTATCTATTAGATTAAATTCTCTTAATGGACTTGTAGGTTGTAATAGTAAGACATGAGAAAAGAATATTGATTCTTCTTTGAATTCTTCTAATATTTTGTCGCACAAATCCTCAATGGAAGAATCATCTTTGGCTAGATTATTATTTCTTATGTGAAGTTTAATCTTATTATTATTCCTTTCTTTATTGATTATTTCTGAGTCATCAGTACTTAAACAGATAGTATTAATTAAATTTGATTTTAATGCCGCTGAAATAGACCATTCGTATAAAAGTTTGCCATGAAAGTTTAATCTATTTTTATTTAGCAATCTTTTTGAGCCAGATCTAGCTGGAATTAGGCATAAGGTTTTATGTTTATTTTTATCCAATTGAAAATTTCTAATTAATAAAAATGAATTAATTTATTGTCCATAATGGTAATGTAACTTTCGACCCTACACTTGATGATAATCTTACAGCTTCTATTACTTCTAATATTTTAAAAGCTTCATGCAAGGTTGAGGAAGATCTTCTCTCACTTTCATCTTTAAAAAATTCATCATATGCCAAATAATATAGTTCATCAAAATTCACTTCTAATTTGTAGCTGATATTATCATGATCATTTGAGGTTATTATTGAAATATTTCCATCAATTAATGAAGCCTTAATTACTGATTTTTCAAAAATTATTTGAATTGACCTTTCTTCTTCGAATTGAAGAAGATCTAAATGAATATCAAGATTTATTCCTTTTTTTGTTTGTGCCGATATCCTTGTAAGATCATCCGCGTGAATATCTAAATTTGAAACATGTTGAACATTACCATATACTTCTTTGATCTCTCCAAAAAGCCAACTAATATAGTCAATTTCATGACTTGTATCAAGAAGTGCTCCTCCTCCAAGTGCTCTTGAACTCATATAAAAAGATCTATAATCTTCATAAGGATGCCAATATGGTAAATAAAATCCATCAACTGCTCTTGCATAAAGAATTTCCCCATATTTTTTTTCATTAATTATCTTTTTGATTTCTTGAATAACTGGATGAAATCTTAAAAAATATCCAACTGTAATTTGTTTACCTAAAGTGCCTTTTTTCGACATTTCGTAGTATTTTCTCCATCCTTTTAAATCAGAAGATAATGGTTTTTCTAGATATATTTTTTTCGCATTACTTTCAAGACTTCTTTGGAAAGGCTCTTCATGAATACTCGTTGGCGTACAAATAAAAATATAATCAGAATTCCTATATATTTCATCTAAGGAGGAAGCAGAAACTAATGAATCCTTAAATTGATTACTAACATCATTAAGCCTTTCTTGGTTTTTGTCATAAAAGATTATTTTACTAATATTGTATTTTTCAGCATTTTTTTTAATTCCTCTGATATGTCTTTTTCCTATAGATCCTGTTCCAATAATTCCTAGAATGTTGTCTGATTTCATTTTTATTGGTTAATTAAATTTAATAATAACATTTTGACATTAAAGGAAGTTCTTTATAAATTAAAGTAATTTTTATTTAATTTACTAAATCTCAAAAGGATCTATTGAATATTTATAGGTATCTATTTTTTCTTTTGAATTGTTGGAGGAGGGCCTATTTGTATTCTTACCATATATAAGAGATTTTTTGTTTTCAAATGAAGGGAAAAAATATGATAAAAATTCTAAAATATAAATTTTTAGAGTCGTAATAATGTAATGGAAATAAGCTATCAAATAAAGATATAAACTTTTAATGTTATATATATTTTGTGTTTCAGATTTTAAAAAATTATTAATTGATAAAGCATATGATTTACATCTTTTCCCATCAAATTTATAAAAATATTTTGTAATATATGAGTCAAGTTTTTTGTTCCTTTTATTTATTAATTTTCTCTTATATTTAAAAAAATTATATTCTTCTCTAATTACTTTAAAAAGATCATCAGTGTTTTTTATTTTTTTATCTGCCATAGATGTATGGGCATCATCGTAAAGGGAATTAGTCAGTGATGATTCTAATTCTAAAGTCCTGATACCAAGCATAAGAGCTTCAATTGTTGTTGTACAAGCGGAAAAAGCTAAATGAATATCAGATTCTTTTAATAAAGAATCAATAGTTTCATTAAGCATAATATTTATTCTTTTTGAATTGAGATTTTTGATTAAATTCTCCCAATAAATACAGTTCTCCCTAGGGTGCGGTTTAAGGATTATTTTAAAACCCTCTTTTTGCTTTGATTCTTTAATTAAAAAATCTTTGATAATATCTCTTTGTTCTGTATAAGATTTAACTAATTGAAAGTAGTCTGCAGTTTCTATTAAGGCTCTTTCCCTTTTTCTTGATTTTAGTTTTTGTTGATCCTTGTTGAAATTTGAGTCTTGAGCGGCAGTTGCAATAGTAAGATTTCTTTCCTTAAATGTTTTTTTAGAATTTTCAGATAATTTATTTGCTTTAACATCCCACAAAATATCTCCCCTATGAAAACCTATAATTTCCTTTTTGCATAATAAAAAATTATCATATCTATCAGCATAAGACTTATTCCAGAATAAATATAAATTTGGCTCTATAGGAATTCTTATTTTATAGCTTTTATCTTGAGGATTGCCTTCTGTTTCAATAACAATAATTTTAATTCCATTTAATTTACATTTAGCTAGGAGAGGCCTATTAAAATTTGCCTTAGGTATAACTATTGCATCAGGCTTCCTTCGTAAAACATTTTTTGATTCGATATTTCCAGGTAAATAAATGCTTTTATAATTTAAATCTTTTAAATACATTCCTATCCTTTTTAAACCTTCTAAGTCACGATCTTTTACGTCTACGATAAATACAATTTTCCTCTTATTTTTCATAAATATTCAAATTTATTTATAGTATACAATCTTATTAAAAAAGCATTTGGCAATTAATTGTTTAATAATCTATAGTTATAAAATAGTTGTTTATGATAGTTTTGAAATTAATAAACTTAGTAACAGGTGGGGCTGGTTTTCTTGGTTCTAATTTAATATATAAATTACTATCTTATGGAGAAAAAGTAATATGTTTGGATAATTTTGAAACTGGACAAAAAAATAATATTATTAAATTATTGAATCAAGAAAATTTTCAATTAATTAATCATGATGTTTCTGTCCCAATAATTATTGAAGTTGATAGAATTTGGCATTTAGCTTGTCCTGCTTCTCCTATTCATTATCAATCTAATCCAATTAAGACAATGGAAACCAATTTCATGGGAACTTTTAATATGTTGAATCTTGCAAAGAAAAATGACGCTGACTTTTTATTAGCAAGTACTAGCGAAGTATATGGTAACCCTGAAGTGCACCCCCAGGATGAATTATATAAGGGTTCAGTAAATACTACAGGTAGAAGATCATGTTATATAGAGGGCAAAAGAATAGCTGAAACACTCTCAACAGAATTTAAAAGAATGTACGGTACAAAAATTAGAATTGCTAGAATTTTTAATACATATGGACCAAACATGTCAGTAAATGATGGAAGGGTCGTTTCTAATTTTATTATTCAAGCTCTAAAAGGAAATCCACTAACAGTTTATGGAGATGGAACTCAAACAAGATCTTTTTGTTATGTTGATGATCTAGTTAGAGGACTTATGAACTTAATGGATAGCGACTTTCACAATCCAATTAATCTTGGCTATCCAAAAGAATATTCTATTAATCAACTAGCAGAACTAATCATACAAAATATTGATCTTAATTTAAAAATTATTTTACAGCCTCTTCCCCCAGACGATCCTAAAAAAAGAAAACCAAAAATAGATTTAGCATTAAGGGAGTTAAATTGGAAACCTGAGGTAAATCTTAAAGATGGACTATTATTAACAATAAATTACTTCCAAAGTATTTTAAATTGACGGAATTTAAGAAAATCAAAAATATCTGCTGCATCGGCGCAGGATACGTTGGGGGACCAACTATGGCAGTCATCGCAAAAAAATGTCCAGATATTCTGATTAATGTTGTAGATATTAATGAAAATAGAATAAACGCATGGAATTCTGCAGATTTGGCTGAATTACCAATATTTGAACCTGGATTGGATGAAGTTATCAAAAAGTGTAGAAATCGTAATTTATTTTTTACAACTGAGGTAAAAAAATCAATTGAATCAGCTGATATGGTTTTTTTATCAGTTAATACTCCAATAAAGTCAAAGGGAATTGGTGCGGGATTTGCTAGTGATTTAAAATGGGTGGAAGCTTCTGCTCGACAAATTGCTAAATTTGCAAAAGGTCATACGATAGTAGTTGAGAAAAGTACTCTACCTGTAAGGACAGCTTCTACAATTAAAGAAATTCTGATTAATTCATGTCTTGATAAGGATAATACTTTTGACAAGAAATTTTCAGTTTTATCTAATCCTGAATTTTTGGCTGAAGGGACAGCTATAGATGACTTGGAAAATCCAGATAGAGTTCTAATAGGAGGAATTGATAAGTTTGCTATAGAAAGTCTTAAAAATATTTATGGTAGATGGGTTGATAGGGAAAAGATAATTACCATGAATTTATGGAGCTCTGAACTATCTAAATTAATTGCTAATGCTTTTTTAGCTCAAAGAATAAGTTCGATGAATGCAGTTGCAGCTTTATGTGAGAGCACTGGTGCAAATATTAATGAAGTAGAGAAAGCTATTGGAGCAGATAGTAGAATTGGTAATAAGTTTCTAAAGGCAGGGCCAGGATTTGGAGGGAGTTGTTTTAAGAAAGACATACTAAACATAGTTTATTTAAGTAATTTTTATGGTTTAAAGGAAGTAGCTGATTATTGGAATCAAGTCGTCCTTATTAATAATTGGACGAGGCATAGAATTTCAAAAATTATTGTTAACAAACTTTTTGGAACTGTAAGCGGTAAGAAACTTTCTATTTTGGGCTTTTCTTTTAAAGCTAATACAAACGATACAAGGGAATCATCTGCAATTCAAATTTGTAATAACTTATTAGAAGAGGGTGCTGAATTAGTTATATATGATCCTAAAGTCAGTTATAGAAAAATTGAAGAAGATCTAATACAAAAAGAAAAAATTCCTATTAATCAAATTGTAAGTGAAGGGTCTTGGTCTAAAGCAAATACAATTGAAGAGGCGGCGGAAAACTCCGATGCAATAATAGTCCTTACTGAATGGGATATGTTTAAAAATTTAGATTGGGAAAAGTTATCTTCGTTAATGAGGAAACCCTCGTGGTTGTTTGATACAAGAAATATTACTGATCATAAGAAGGCTTCTGAAAATGGAATCAATATTTGGTTATTAGGCAGTAGTAATTAATGAGAGTATTAGTTACTGGTTGGGCATGATATATTAGAAAGCATATAGTGAAATTATTTATTGGGAAGCGGACATTTGCTAATAATACTGGATAATTAGAGCATGCGAAAAAGGATTTATAAGAAAGTTATTAAAGGTATCTTTAATAGTTGGTAATGTTGGAGATAAGAATCTTATGTTTAAGCTTCTAGAAGGTAATCATATTTGCTTGAAAAATGCTGTCTATTAAAAAATCTTGTTGAAGCGTTTATTCATTTTGCTTCCCAAATAAGTTTTGAATAATATATTGAAAATCCATTAAAGTATTATTCAAATATTGTTTCTTAATTAATTTCTTGATTGGAAGTTTTATTTAGTAAGAGAATTATTTTAAAAAGATTAAGAAAAACACCAATCCCAATTGTTTTAAAAGCACTTGATCAACTCATCAAAAAAGATAAAAGAAGAATTAGGTTAGTAGTCAAAATATCAAGATATCAAAGATATTATTTTTCATACATAATAATTGTCTTAAAAAACTTAATTAAAATTTTTGTCGAAACTTGAATATATTTCAATTGAAAATATAATTAATATATTACCTTTAATTTAATTTGAAAATTAATAAATATAATTTTATAAATACCTTTCTTATAACTTCTTCCTTGGTATCTATTACCATTTCATACTATGCAATAAATCTATTTTTTATATTTATACCTTTTTTTAAAAAAGACTTACTTTCAATCAAAATACCTAATTCAAATGTTTTAAGATTAAATTTATTTTATTTTTTTATAATTGGGATACTTGGGTTTATATATTATTGTCTTAATTTAAGTTATGCAAATGGAATTATTCCGATAAGACAATTTATTAGTTTTATTTTCTTTAATTCAATATTTTTTCTCTCTCTTTTTAAGGATTTAAATATAAAAAAGTCAACTTTATTCAACGCTATTTTTTTTGCTTCTATTATTAATTTATTAATCTCATTAGTGCGTGCTGTTTTTTTTGGTTTTGATTTGCTGATTCTGGATGAAGTTAATTCTACAGAATATAAAGCTCGTCTTAGTCAACATAGTACTGGATTTATTTATTGTTTTGCATTTATTGTTTCACTTTTTGATTTCAAAAATATAAAAAATATAATGTTTAAGATATTTATTCCATTTGTATCAATACTAGGAATTATTCTTACTTTTTCAAGAAACTCAATATTGTCTTTATCTGTGGGAATTGTATCCTATTTTTTTCTCTTATTAATAAATATGTTTAGAGAAAAAAAAATAAAATTAATTTTTTTTACTAGAAGATTTAATTTAAAAACAATAAAAACCCTTTCCTTTTTTATTCCTTTGGGTATTTTAGCCTATCCTATTATAAAATTTTTCGGAATTATAATAAATAATTTTCAGAGATTATTTTCAATATTAAATTCTATTGGTGGATCAGAGGCTGCCAGATTAGAAAGATGGAGCTATGCATTTAATTTTGCTTTAAAACATCCAATAAATGGATCTTCATATTTAGGTGTTTGGGCTTTTGATGAAAAGATTGGATCATTACACAGTAGCTTTTTTGATGTTTTATTTAGAACAGGCTTTGTAGGTTTAATTCTTTACTTTATGCTTCTAATAGATTTAATATTATTCTTTTTTAAAAAAAGAGAATACGTTATTTTAAGTGGTTTACTTTGCTTGATAGCTTATGGCATATCATATGAAGCAATGTTATGGCCAGGGGGATTATGTTTGATTTCTATTCTTATTTACTTTAGATATAACTATGATTATATTAATTTAAAAACTTAATTAATTTTTAAAATCTTGATTTTTTATTTTACTAATTCAAATTTTTATCTATTTAAATGATTGATGCCTTAATTACTGCAAGAGGAGGCTCTAAGAGACTACCAAAAAAAAATATAAGAAACTTTTGTGGTAAACCTTTAATATCCTGGACAATTGAGGCTGCAAAAAATTCGAAATTTATAAGAGAAATATATGTTTCGACAGACTCTGAGGAAATTGCAGAAATTTCAATCAAATATGGAGCTAAAATACCCTCCTTAAGATCGGCTCAATTAAGTAGGGATGATACAAGTAGTGTTGACGTTGTATTGGATTTTAAGAAATATATTGAATCTGATGAAATTTTGCTCTTACAGCCAACCTCTCCTTTAAGAACTACAACTTATATAAATCAATTTATGGAATTAATTCGCGAAAAAAAACCATCACAATGTGTCTCTGTTGTGGATATTAAAAACAAATTAAATTTTTGTTATGAATTTAAAAACCATTTAACGAAATTTGAACATAAAGACGAACTTACATATTTAATGCCTAATGGTGCTTTGTATTATACAAAATTTGACATCCTAGAAAAGGAAAGAAAGTTTATAAGTAAATCAGCTTTATATTTTATTATGCCTGAAATTCATAGTATTGATATTGATACAATAGATGATTGGAATATTGCTAAATCTATTATGATTATTAAAAACAGCAACAAATTAGATCAGATATGAATATATTTCTTTAAAAAAAGAATTTAATTGTTCTTTTAAAATATGTTTATCTTTATTCAGCTTTTCTTCAGAAAAATAACTATAAACTATTTTGCCTCCAAAAGATTCTTTTTCAGAATTTATACATAAATTATTAATCATACTTTTAATGTCTTCATATAAATAACTTTTTATATTATTTGTTTTATAAGGATAAGAGAGGGAAGAGCCTATATTCTGAAATGTTTTTTTTATTAAATCTCCTTCAAAAAGATAGTATATTTTCTCGCATCTTGTATTAAGTTTTCCCATCCCTCGATCCAAGTCTATCGCAATTGTTGAAAATGAAGTTACTAGATACTTTGCTGTATAGAAAGATGCGATATTATCATCATAATTATTATTTGTCTTATTAACACATTTGAATTTACTTAGATCTTTAATAATATCAGAGTTATTAAATTGTTCAGGATGAAGACATACTTCACATTGAAGATTAGTTTGATCAAGTAATTTTAAGAAATTGAAGATATTAAATTTAACTCCTGGTAGAAAGGGTTGAGAAGCTAAAGTGATTTTACTATCGTTTCTCAAACTTTCTTTTAGTACAATTTTTTTTTCTAATTTATTGCTCAGATTAAATAAAGTGTTTTTTGGAGATAAAATCTTTAATACATTTGCGTAGGGCAATTCAGTCTTAATGTCTTCAAGGCTATCCTCATCAAGAACTAAAAAGAAATTTGGATATGTTTTTTTAGTAAAACTGCCATAATATTGTGGATAGTCTTGCAATGTCCAAGTTGGTATACTTTTTCTTTTACACAACTCGCAGAGATAATTTTCTTGAGTTTCAGAGAAACTTGTTAAACCAATAAAAACATTATCAAAATTATTTCTAGAAATAATTTCTTCTATTTCATATTGCGAAAATTTTTCTTTTGTCAAAACTTTCAGATTTCGGCGAACAGGTTTTCTGTTTATACAAGAACCTGATAATAATAAAATGCAATTATTCTTTTTGTTTTTATCTAAAATTATTTTGATAATTTGTTCTGCATGTAAATATGATCCGATATTAGAAACAAAAAATAAAATTTTCATAATAATATTTTAAAAAAAATTTATTTTAAAGATATTTAAAATTATATAAAAATGTAAGAATCTATTTTCAAAATATAAAGAATAAAAAATTATTAAAATAGAGATTAAATCTTTCAATTACTTATTTAAGTAAAAACATTTAAATTAAATCTCTTGGCTAAATCTGAGAAAAAAATATAAATTAATATTAAATCAATTTAAATTTATTCTCATTAAAAGTTATTACATTTTTATTTTAGCTCAATATTTAATATTGCTAAATTACTATAATTTTATATTGCCAAAACAGCATAACTTATTTAATGGATTTTAAATATTATTATCCTCAAAAAGTTGATAAATCTATTTTTTCTCCTGAAATCATTGGAGAACCATTATATGGGCTTCCTAAAGAAGTTAAATTTTGTAAGAGGTGCGTTATAAGTAATCAAAGGCCTTCCAGTGCAGTTGAGCTTTCCAATGATGGCAAGAATAAAAAGGAAGTTATAAGTTTTGATGATAATGGATTATGTGATGCATGCCAAGTAAAAATAATAAAAGAAGATGTGAACTGGGAAGAAAGAGAAAGTGAACTGAGAGAAATTTGTAATAAACATCGTAAGAATGATGGATCATATGATTGTTTGATTCCAGGTAGCGGAGGGAAAGATAGTTTTATGCAGGCCCATTTATTGAAATATAAATATGGGATGAATCCTCTTACCTGTACCTGGGCACCTCATATTTATACTGATTGGGGATGGAAGAATCATAAGGCTTGGATTGATGCAGGTTTTGATAATATTCTTTTTACTCCAAATGGTTTAATTCATAAATTGCTTACAAGATTAGCTATTGAAAAATTATTTCATCCTTTTCAGCCTTTTATGATAGGACAAAAAAATTTCCCTCCAAAAATAGCTGATTTGTACAATATTCAACTTATATTTTATGGAGAAAACGAAGCAGAATATGGCAATAAAAAGTCCAATATGAATAAATCTGAATTAAATCAAGAATTTTTTGTGAAAGAAAACGATTCAGAGATATTTTTAGGCGGTGCTTCTCTTGAAGAATTAAAAGATCTTTCTATTAAAAAGGCCGATTTGAATTCATACTTACCTTTAGATAATCAAAAAATCCATGATAAAAAAATAAAAGTTCATTATTTGGGTTATTTTGAAAAATGGCACCCCCAATCAGCTTATTATTATGCGGTAGAAAAAGGTGGATTTCAATCTTCTCCAGAACGAACTTGTGGCACTTACCAAACCTATACTTCTATTGATGATAAGATTGATGATTTTCATTTTCATACGACTTATATAAAATTTGGTATTGGAAGGGCTACATATGATGCAGCTCAAGAAGTACGTTCTGGTGATATTACAAGAGAAGAGGCCATATCCTTGATAAATAAATATGAAGGAGAATTCCCAAATAGATGGGCAGATGAAATTTTTGAATATTTAACTATTCATCCTGATTCCTACCCAGTTGCAAGTAAATACTTTGAGAAACCTATCTTTGATCATCAATATTATCTTGATTTATCTGATAGATTTAGGTCGCCTCATATTTGGAAATGGACGACAACCAATGGTTGGGAATTAAGAAATAAAATAAGAAATTCAAATCTTAATGAACAAAGTGCTCTTTTATGGGAAGGGAATAAGTAAAAGAAAAATTATGCAACTTAAAAAAAGGATAATAGCTAGGTTAGATATTAAAGGATCAAAACTAATTAAAGGCATAAGATTTGAAGGTCTTAGGGTTATTGGAGAACCTTATAAGGCTGCATTAAAGTATTACCAAGATGGTATTGATGAAATTTTTTATTCTGATGCAGTCGCAAGTCTGTATGGGAGAAATAGTTTAGATGATATCTTGAGAAAAACATGTAAAAATATCTTTGTGCCCATAACTGCTGGTGGAGCTGTAAAGTCAGTAGAGGATTGTAATTTGTTGTTAAGAGCTGGTGCTGATAAAATTGCAATTAATAGTTATGCGGTAAAAGATCCAGATTTAATTTCTTCGTTAGCATTACGCTTTGGGGAACAATGCATAGTTCTTTCAATTCAGGCAAGAAAATCAAAAAGCTGTAAATCAGGATATGAAGTTATGATCGAGTCTGGAAGACAAAAAACTGGCATTGATGTAATTGAATGGATAAAAAAAACTCAAAAGATGGGGATTGGAGAGATCTTTTTAACTTCAGTTGACAATGATGGTACAAAAAAAGGCCCAGATTTAGATTTGCTAAATTTAATTGATTTTAAAGTTCAGGTTCCTTTGATTTTTGGGGGAGGCTTTGGTCAAATCAAAGAAGTTGAAACTTTTTTAAATTCGGAAAAAATTTCTGGAATATCGATTGGCACTGCTTTACATAAAAATGACTTAAAAATTAAAGATTTAATAAATATCACTTCTTCAAAAGGTATTAATCTTGAAGAATCGATTACTAATAATTTATCCATAGATGATAAATTTTTAAAAGGTATAGAAGTAGTAGTTGTAGATTATGGAATGGGTAATCAATTAAGTCTTATAAATGCATTAGAAAATATAGGGGCAATTGTTAACTTAACTTATGATCCAGAAATAGTTTATTCGGCTAAAGTTGTAATCCTACCAGGTGTAGGATCTTTCCCTTGCGGTATGGAGGAGCTTCAAAAGAGGAATTTAAAGGAAATTTTGATAAGAAGGTTCAAAGAAAAAAAACCAATTATTGGAATATGTCTTGGTATGCAATTATTCTTTAAGAGAAGTTCAGAATTTTCTAATACAGAAGGTCTTGGTTTTTTTGATAGTGAAGTTATTCATTTAAAGGATCATATAGAGATAAAAAATAAAATAAATTCTGATAAAACAGAATTAGATATAAAATTACCACATGTTGGATGGAATGTTTTGGTGGAATCATTTGGTAAATCTAAATTCTTTAGCACAAATTTATTTTTAGATAAGAAATTTTATTTTGTTCATAATTATGGAGTAAGAAATTGCCATAATTTAGATTTTTATTTACGAACATCTTATAAAGGAATTAGACCTTTGGCATTGTGTGAGAAAAATAGTGTTGTTGGATTTCAATTCCATCCAGAGAGAAGTGGAATCTCCGGATTGTTATTACTTGGTAATTTATTAAAGAAAATGTATATAAATTGAAAAAATTGATTTGTTTTAAGAATTTAAATGATAACAAAGTTAATATAAATTTCTTTATAAGAAAATTTTTTAAAACTATAATTTATTTAGAAATATTGGGTTGAAATCTTTATGAAAATATCTGTCATAACAGGTGGAAGAATGGATTATGGTCATCTTTATAAAGTAATGCAGGAAATTAAATCTTCTTCAAAATTATCATTACAGGTTGTAGCAACATGTATGCATTTATCTCCTGAATTTGGATTAACTGAGAATAAAATTATACAGGATGGTTTTAAAATTGATAAGCGGGTGGAATGCTTATTATCCTCTGATACAACTACTGCTGTAGCAAAAAGCATTGGGATGGCTTGCATCTCATTCTCTGATGCCTTTGCTGATCTAAAACCAGATTTGATTATGTTAATGGGAGATAGATTTGAATTATTGGCTGCAGCACAAGTTGCACTAATTATGAAAATACCAATTGCTCATATTTCGGGAGGAGATACAACTGAAGGTGCATACGATGAATCAATAAGGCATTCAATAACAAAAATGTCACACATTCATTTCGTAACTAATAAAAATGCTTTTGAAAGAGTACGTCAACTTGGTGAAAATCCAAAGTTTATATTTAACGTTGGTAGTCCAACAATAGATAATATTTTAGATACAAAATTTGTTTCAAAAAATAATCTTGAGAAGAAAATTAATTATAAATTCAAGGATAAAAATATTTTATTCACTTATCATCCTGTGACTTTAAACATAGAAAAGAATATTTGTGATTTGAAGACTATACTTACTGCTTTAGAGAATTTAGGACCTAATGTAGGTATTATTATGACCAAATCAAATGCCGATGATGGTGGCAGGGAATTAAATAAGCAATTAGAAATATTTGAAAAAAATAATAAGAATGCAAAATTATATGAATCTTTAGGTCAATTCCTCTATTACAATACTATAAATGTTGTTGATTGCGTTGTAGGTAATTCTTCAAGTGGTTTATTTGAGGTGCCAACTTTTAAAAAGCCTACTGTAAATATTGGCGATAGGCAAAAAGGAAGAACTACATGTGATTCAATTATTGACGTAAAAGTTGATTCAAAAGAAATTTTATCTTCTATTAAAAAAGCCTTTAGTCTAAATTGTAAAGATATTATCAATCCTTATGGAATAGGTAAATCATCAGAAAAAATAGTAAAAATTTTAGAAAAATTATCACTAGAAGAGTTTTCTGTACAAAAACATTTCTTTGAATATTATAAAAATTAATATGAAAAAATTAAATGTTGCATTTTATGGTGATAGTAAGTGGGCTCTAAATACATTAGAGATTCTTTTAAAAAGAGAAGATTGTATTTTAAAGGATGTATTCGTAAGGTTCCCAAATGGAGATAAACAAATAAAAAATTTCTGTGAAAATAATAAAATTAATTATTTGAAAATAGAAAAAATAAATAATTTTTTTGAAATGAATAAAAGAATTTATGATTTAGGAATTTCGGTTTCATATGATCAAATTTTTAAAGAAAAAACTATAACCTCACATAGACTTGGAATTATAAATTGTCATGCGGGAGATTTACCTGATTTTAAGGGAAGAAATGTAATTAATTGGGCTTTGATCAATAATCAAAAATATTTGGGCATTACAAGTCATTTTGTAGATAATGAAGTAGATACTGGTGGAATAATTGATAAGCAACTTATCAACATTGAAAAAGATGATGATTATAATAAATTATTGCAAAAAGCTTATGAAATATGTCCAAGGATTATTAACACTTCCATAGATTTGATCCAAGACGAAGATTTCATCCCAAAACCTCAAAAAACTATAAAGGAATTTCCTATATATTGTTCTAGAAGGAGAGTAGGAGATGAACTTATTAATTGGAATGATTCTTCACTAAATATTTATAACTTTATTAGAGCTTTGGCATATCCAGGACCATTAGCACAAACTCAAATTAATAATAAAAAAGTATTAATAAAGAAATCTACTTTTCTTAATTCCGCTCCAGAATATATAGATAAGCCAGGAACAATTCTTAAAAAAGATAATAATGGGATTATTGTTAAAACTAGTGATACTTATATTTTAATTAATGAATGGATTTGTGATACTTTATTAAAAGTTGGAGATAGATTTGAAAATGGTTTTAATAATAGCTGAGATTGGTGTAAATCATAATGGAGACATAAATAAAGCAAAAAAATTAATAGAGATAGCTTCTGAAGCAGGTGCTGATGTTGTGAAGTTTCAGACTTTTAATTCAGAAGATTTATCAACTAATTATGCTCCATTAGCAGAATATCAAGAACAAAATTCTCCTGAGTTAAAAGATCAATCAAATTTACTAAAGAAGTTAGAATTAACTGAAGCTGATCATTTTATTTTAAAAAAATATGCAGAAAAATTTGATATTGAATTCCTTTCTACTGCATTTACAGTTCAAAGTGTAGATTTTTTATCTAGATTAGGTCTGAGAAGGTGGAAAATACCCTCAGGTGAAATTAATAATATTAAGTTATTAGAAAAAATAGCCTTATTAAACCAACCAATAATAATATCTACAGGTATGTCGTGCTTAGGGGAAATTGAAACTGCAATAAATACCCTTACTTCTAAAAACTTAAACAAGGAAAAGATAACTATTCTTCATTGCAATACTGCCTATCCAACTCCTCTAGAGGATGTAAATTTGAATGTAATTAAAACCTTGAGATCTTCCTTTGGTGTCAATGTTGGCTACTCTGATCATACTCTTGGTATCGAAGTAAGTACGGCAGCGGTAGCTTTGGGATCTAGTGTTATAGAAAAACATATAACTTTAGACAGAAATCTACCTGGACCAGATCATAAAGCAAGCTTGGAGCCCGATGAATTTAAAAATCTAATAAAAAGTATAAGAAACGTAACTATAGCTTTAGGTTCAAAAATTAAACAGCCTACAAAATCTGAAGAAATAAATATAAATATTGCAAGGAAATCCATTGTTGCATCAAAATTTATTAAAACTGGAGAAATATTTACTGAAGAAAATCTTACATCAAAAAGACCTGCTACCGGAGTACCACCTAATCTTATGTATTTAATTCTTGGGAAGAAATCTAATAGAAATTATAATATTGATGAACAAATAGAAATCCTATAATTTAAAAAATATCAATCTTGGGTTGAAAACATAAGTCAGCTATTAAAGGTTTGGCTGTCATTATCCTCGTTAAAATAAAACTATTTTCATGCATGAAGTTAATGAATTCATGAAGTTTGTATTGGCCTTCAAAAGATTCATGATTATGCCTTACTTCAGCGACAACAAATTTTGCTATTTTTAATGTTTCTTTTGCTCCTTTTACAACATTTAATTCATAACCTTCTGTATCAATTTTTATTCCTACTGTACCTAAATTATTTTTTGAATTAATTAATTTATCAACTGTTACAATTTTAATTTTTCTTCTAGAAATAGGATCTCCCTCATAATTTATTTCTTTGACATTTAACAGAGAAGATCTCCCTAAATTTTTCTCTATTTTAATAAACTCTTCCGATTCTTTGTCCCCTACACCACATTGAAAGAACTCATATTGTCTATCAGATAAATTATTTTCTGCATATATTTTTGCTTCCATTAAAGGATCAATAAGAATAAGTTTTGAGTGAGAGAATCTTTCATAAAAAGTTGGAGTTCCATTTTTTCCAACTCCAATATCTATAAATGTATTTATTTCTGGAAGTTGATTAAGTTGATCCCAATCTATATACATTCCAGTCTTTTCGTATAAGTAGTTGGTAATTTTTTTCATAGCCGAATTAATAAATA
>CACOMD010000008.1 GCA_902628235.1 uncultured Prochlorococcus sp.
ATAAAATTACTTCTAAGAATTTATGATTATGATAGAAATAAAGGAACAATATCTATTGATGGTTTGCCCATTCAAGAAATCAATCTAAAAGAATTAAGAAAATGTTTTTCTTTAGTTAGTCAAGAAACCTATTTATTTGATGGAACTGTTTTAGAGAATATTTCTTATGGATCACATACCTCAAGCGTAGAAGAAATTAAAAAAGCAGCAAAGATTGCAGAGGCTCATGATTTTATAGCAAAATTACCAAGGGGATATAAAACGATAGTAGGTGAAAGAGGAAAAATTCTTTCTGGAGGTCAAAGACAAAGAATTGCTTTAGCAAGAGCTATTTTAAAAAATGCTCCAATTTTGATTCTTGATGAAGCAACAGCATCTGTTGATAATGAAACTGAAGTTTTAATTCAAAAATCCCTAGCTAAATTAACTTTAGAAAAGACTACAATAGTTATTGCTCACAGATTAAGTACAATTAAAAATGCTGATAATATTATTGTTATGGATAAAGGAAAAATAATTGAGAAAGGTAAGCATCAACAATTATTAGAACAAGGAGGAATATATGCAGATTTATGGAATGTTCAAGTTGGAATTTAATAACTTTTTATATTAAAAAGTTAAAAGATTCAATTACATTTTTAAACATTTTATCAACTTTATTCCACCTCTCCTGGTTTGTACCAACTGCGAAAGTATATAAACTTCCCCTATCAATAACAACTGTCGCAAGTTCATGTCTATCTTGCTCGTTTAGATTAAGTTCGTACTCTAAATCATAAAATACATGTTTTTCATCTTCTCTTTGATTAGCATTTAATAATTTTACAGACCTACCTGATCCTGCAGGCGCTATTACTTTATCAATTAAAGTTTGACCCACCTCCGATGGTGTCCCAAGTTGATCTAACTCAACATCTTTATTTACATCAGAGACTACCAAGCTTAAAGTCTCATTACTATTGATTAAATCGTGATAAATAATTTCTGGGCCACCATCAACTTTTACTCTAGTCCATCCTGTTGGGTAAAAAAATCCATACCTTCCATCAGGACTTTGATAAGCTTCTAAGCCGGCACTTAATCCACCACCGCAAGCACTCAAAAGAAAGCATATGGATAAAATTAAAAAATTTTTAAAGAGATTTTTTTTCATTTTCTAGTAGGAATTTTATAACCTTAACAATCATAAGACATTAAAAGCAAACAAATAGAGCTAATTTTGAATTATATGCCTAGATTATTGTTAGAAAATATTCAATTTTGATAACTTTTACTAAACCTCTGGCAAAATTAATAGCGCACTTTGAGAAATTCCCAGGAATAGGTCCAAGAACGGCACAAAGATTAGCACTTTATATCTTAAAACAACCTGAGCAGACAATAAAGGACTTCTCTAAAGCACTTTTAGAGGCTCATCATAATGTGGGGCATTGCAAAAAATGTTTTAATCTTACTTCTGAACAGGAATGCGAAATATGTAAAAATCCCAATAGGAGTCAAAAAGTAATTTGCGTTGTAGCAGAGGCAAGAGATTTGCTAGCACTAGAAAGAGCAAGAGAATATAAAGGAATTTATCATGTAATTGGTGGATTAATATCCCCAATGGATTCAATTGGGCCAGAGCTACTTGAAATAAAAAGTTTAGTTGAAAGAGTTAGTAAAAATGACGTTGAGGAAATAATATTGGCACTAACTCCAAGTGTAGAGGGTGACACAACAAGTCTTTATATTGCTAAATTATTAACTCCCTTTACTAAGGTCACAAGAATTGCTTACGGCCTTCCAATGGGTAGTGAGTTAGAGTATGTTGATGAAGTGACACTTGCTCGTGCGCTTGAAGGAAGAAGAGATATTCTTTAGGTATGACATCCTTTAATTTTACTAAAGCTGATAATTTTTTAAGACTTCCGCCTTGGATAAAGTTTCCTATTAGTAGAGCTTCTGAATTCGAAAGAATTCAAAAACTTATCAAAGAAGCTAACATACATACTATTTGCGAAGAGGGAAGATGTCCTAATAGAGCGGAATGCTATGCCTCAGGAACTGCTACTTTTTTATTAGGTGGTTCAATCTGCTCAAGGGCTTGTGCATTTTGTCAAGTAAATAAAGGGAAACCTACAGAGCTCGACCAATTAGAAAGTATAAAAGTTGCAAAAGCTGTAAAGTATTTAAATTTAAAATATGTTGTCCTCACTTCGGTAGCAAGAGATGATTTACGAGATCATGGTGCAATTTTATTTACCTCTACAATTGACGAGATAAGAAAAATAGATCCCTTAATTAAAATTGAAGTTTTAACACCAGATTTATGGGGCGGCGGAAAAAATTTGAAGGAGAGAGAAGAACTTCAAAAACAGCGATTAAAAATAATTCTTGATAAAAAACCAATATGCTTTAACCATAATCTTGAGACAGTAGAAAGACTTCAAAGAGAAGTGAGAAGAGGAGCAAATTACAAAAGTTCACTAGGTTTGCTTAATATGGCGAAAAATATTTACCCAAATATTGAAACAAAGTCTGGCATTATGCTCGGCTTAGGAGAAAATTTAGAAGAAATAAAAAAAACAATAATAGATCTAAAACAAATAAACTGTGATCAAATTACAATCGGTCAGTATTTAAGACCTTCGTTAAATCATTTACCCGTCAAAAAATATTGGGATCCAGAAGAATTTGAATATATTGAAAAATTCTCAAAGCAGTTAGGTTTTAATAAAGTTTCATGTGGTCCATTAATAAGGAGTAGTTATCACGCAGGATAAATAAAATTTTCTTTCAGTAATTTTTTTTCTAACTTTTTAAGTATTTTCGAACAATCACCTTTCATTAAAGTACCAGCACCACCCCATATTAATCTTAAAATAAGATCTGAAGGAGAGGCTCCTACTTCTTTAATAAAAGTAAAACCAATAAATCTAAAATATCTGACAAGTTTTTTACTATATCCTTCAGAATCATAAATAGCTAACAATCTTGCAAATTTACATGTAGTTTTTTCTAAAGCCCATGCCATTGTAGTAGCCCAAATTAATTCAGAAACAAATTTTGGAGAATCATTTAAAATTCTTAGCGTATCCAGTTGAAGTCCATTTCTAGTGGGTATTGTCCAGCCTTTAATTTCTCCCCAAATCTTTACAGAATTATTATTTATCTGAGCAACAATAATTCTAAAAATTTTCAATCCTAAAAACTCTCTGACTTGAATTTTTATAGTTAAATTTTGTGAGTCAGCAAATCTTTGTATTTGATTTATATTCATATTAAGAATCTTTCTTAATTATAAGTTGATTTTTCTATTTTATCTTCAATTTGCTTTTGTCTTTCAGCAAACCTGGCCCTATCAGCATCAGTAAATTTTTCTATACATAAATGACATTGAACACCTTCAATATAATGAAGTTTTTTCTTATCTTCTGCTGATAATGGCATTCCACATGCATGACAAATTGAATAAGAACCCTTTTTTAAATTATTATCCACAGATACTCTTTCATCAAATACGTAACATTCACCTTTATATTGATTTCTTTTTGATGGAATATCCTCTAAATATTTAAGGATGCCTCCCTTTAGATGATAAGTGTTTTGATAACCTTTCTCTATTAGTAATGATGTTGCTTTTTCACATCTTATCCCTCCTGTACAAAACATTGCAATATTAATATTTTCGTTATCATTAGTAATTTTTTTTAGATTTTTATCAAGCCAATCAGGAAATTCTCTAAAGTTTTTTAAATTTGGATTAATAGCATTATCAAAACTACCTAGAGAAACTTCGTAATGATTTCTCGTATCAATGACAATAGTATTTTCGTCAGCAAGTAAATTATTCCATTTTTCAGAATCAACATAAATGCCTGATTTTTTTTCTGGACTAATACTACTTATACCCATAGTAACAATTTCAGATTTAATTTTAATTTTAAATTTTTTAAAAATTTTCTTCTCAGAAAAACTAATCTTTTCATTTAAGTCTTGATCTTTTAGAAAAATTTTTATTTCTCTGTGAAAAATACTCACTATTCTTCCCTTACCACAAATTGTTCCATTAATTCCTTCTTTTGCCAGAATTATTAAACCAGAGATACCTTTATCTTCAAATTTTTCTAGTTTGTCCTTCAATTTAAATAGTTCATTTTCTGCAATTTGACTAAAACAATAAAACGAGACAATTTTATAGGTTACTTTCATTTAGAGGAAAGTGCATGTTTATCTAAAACAAAATTTTTATTAAAAGAGACTCCTACTTCTTCTAGAAGTTTTCTATCTGTTTCACAAGCAGGATTTGAGGTTGTAAGCAATTCATCACCATAAAAAATAGAATTTGCACCACATTGAAAACATAAAATTTGTGCCTCTTTAGAGAGATTTTCTCTACCTGCACTTAATCGAACTTTACTTCTAGGCATAAGTATCCTTGCTGTAGCAACCATTCTAATCATTTCTATCGAATCAACCTCTTTAGAGTTTTCTAACTTAGTGCCCTCAATAGCCACTAACGCATTTATTGGAACACTCTCAGGATGTGGATTCATATTAGAGAGGACTTGAAGTAATGAAGCTCTATCTTTATTAGACTCACCTAATCCGATTATTCCGCCGCAACAAATATTAATTCCTGCACTTCTTACCCTTTTAAGTGTATCTAATCTATCTTGATAAGTTCTTGTAGTAATTATATTTTGATAATATTCAGGACTTGTATCAAGATTATGATTGTAGGCAGTTAAACCAGCCTCTGCCAACTTTAAAGCTTGCGCATCATTCAGCATTCCTGCGGTAACACATGCCTCCATTCCTAAATTCCTGACACCTTTAACCATTTCTATCATTGAATTAAAAGCACTTCCATCTCTTATCTCTCTCCAAGCCCAGCCCATACAAAATCTTTCTGCTCCTTGATTCTTAGCTATTTCTGCTTTCTTTAAAACAGATTCTACTTCTTGGATAGGATTACTTTTTATTTGGCTATTACTATAAATAGATTGACTACAATATGAACAATTTTCTGTACATCCTCCTGTCTTTACACTAAGAAGTGTAGATAACTGAACTCTATAATTATTAAACTTGCGATGAACTATCTGAGCATGCCACATTAAATCTATTAGAGGTAGATTTAAAATTTCAAGAATCTCTTTTCTATTCCAGTCATATTTTACATCTAATGATGAATCTTGATTCAATTTAATCATTTTGAATTACCCAAAAGAGAAAGAACTTTTTAATGATTGATTTGAGACTGATTTAATTCCACCAAATCTCCTATTTCTTGATTGGTAGTCAATAATGGCTTTTAAGAATTCATTCTCATCAAATTCAGGCCATAAAACATCAGTTATGTAAATTTCAGAATAAGCAAGCTGCCAAAGTAAAAAGTTACTTATGCGCTTTTCTCCACTAGTTCTTATTAACAAGTCAGGATCCTGAAAATCACTTGTAAGTAAAAGTGATTCGAACATTTCTTCATTGATTTGGTCGGGTTTAATTTCTCCTGAGATTGACTTCCTAGCTAATTCTTTTGCAACTTTTACCAATTCCTGCCTTCCTCCATAATTTGTACAGATATTTAAAGTAAACTCATCATTATGATGAGTAATATTTTCAGCATTAACAAATTTTTTTCTTAAATCTTCAGAGAAAGAAGATAAATCACCAATAAATTTGATTCTTATTAACTCTCTGTTTAATTCATTAATCTCTTGATCTAAAACTTTTTCGAATAAATTTAAAAGAAAATTAACCTCTTCAGGTGGTCTTGTCCAATTCTCAGTTGAAAAAGCATAAACAGTTAAAACTTTGATACCAATCTTTTTGGATAATCTAATTATGTTTTTTAGAACTGATACACCCTTATTATGGCCATATGATCTTGTAAAACCTTTATTTACTCCCCATCGACCATTACCATCCATAATTACAGCTATATGATTAGGGACTCTAAGTTTATCTATTTCTGAGGATAAATCTTTAATTTTACTTGTTGAATTTTTTAATTTCATAATCGATATGAAGTGTTTGATTTTAATCAGAATTGTTAACAGATTTATCTACACCAATACTGGGAATGATATCAATTGTCTCCTTTTTTGGCATTGAAACATTTCTATTTGTAGATGATTTTGAAATGGTTTGGTTATTTAGTCCTCCAATAAAATCACTCAATAACTCTTGCAATCTACTACTTGTGATTGGTCTTTCAAGCTTTCCTTGATTAGCAAGTGATAATGTTCCTGTTTCTTCTGAGACGACAATACAAATGCATCTATCAAATCGTTCAGTAATTCCCAAAGCAGCTAAATGTCTCGTTCCATATCTACTTATCCCTTGACGAGATAAAGGGAGTATTACTCCTGCAGAAATAATTTTATTACCTTTGACTAAAATCGCACCATCGTGCAAAGGCGTATCTGTAGCGAATAAATTTATCAAAAGATCTGTAGAAAGCTGTGCATCTATCTTTATACCTGAATATAAAAAATCTTCTGGTCTTAAATCACTCCCAATATCAACAACCATAAGAGCTCCTCTCCTATTTTGAGAAAGTTTTCCGGCTGCATCTACAAGCTGATTCACTGCATTTGAATTTGCCCTAAATTCCTTCTGAGGATTACCTAAAAGGACAGCTAATCTTCCTGTACCTAATAATTCCATTAATCTCCTTAGTTCTCCTTGCCACAAAATTGCAAGAGATAAAGAACATGCGATTACCAAAGCATCGATTAATTTTGAAGTTAAGGGTAGAGAGGCAAATCTCTGGACAAACCAAGCTAAAGATACCAAAAATAAATATCCCCTAAGAAGCCATAAAGTCCTTTGCTCTTTAACTCGCGAGAAAAGCAGCATACCGAAACCAGCTGCAAAAAAAACATCGAGTAAAAGTTTTAAATTTAAAAACCCCAAAATCTCACATTAAATTTAAATACTTATTTTAAACTTACCTAAGATTGTTTAATAAAGCGATCTGGCAGAACATCAAATTTTAGTAGATCTTCAGATGTTTCTCTTTTTTGAATTAATTCAGCACTACCATTTGAAACTAATAATGCTGCAGGCCTCGGGATCCTATTGTAGTTTGAACTCATTGAAAGATTATAAGCACCAGTTCCAAAAACACATAATAAATCGCCAGTTTTACAGTTTCCAATTTCAATTTCTTTAAATAAAACATCTCCAGACTCGCAATGCTTTCCAGCTACTGTATATTTATTTTTTTGGTTTTTATTAAGAGGATTATTTACTAAACAAGCGGAATAATTTGACTGATAAGTAATTGGTCTTGGATTGTCACTCATTCCCCCATCAACAGATATATATGTTTTCAATCCTGGAATCTCTTTAAATGAGCCTATTTTATATATAGTTACTCCTGCAGTTGAAACTATTGATCTACCAGGTTCACACATAAGTAGTGGTAATTTAAAATTATTTGTATTACATGCTTTTAAGACTGATTCAGATACTGTTTTAACCCAGTCCTCTATTGAAGGGGGATCATCTTCAGTTGTATATTTAATTCCTAAACCTCCTCCAACATTTAATTCCTGTATTTGATGACCATATTTTTGAGCATCAATTGCAAAATTGACTAATATTTCTCCCAGATCTCGATGTGGTTCTAATTCAAATATTTGGGACCCTATATGAGCATGTAAACCAACTAACTCAAGGTTATTGACTTTATTAATTTCTTCAAACACATAACTTAAATTTTCTAGGCCAAATCCAAATTTGCTATCAAAAGATCCAGTTCGAATATATTCATGAGTGTGACATTCTATTCCAGGTGTGAATCTAATCATTATGTTGATTTTTCTATCTAAAGATTCAGAAAAACTTATCATCCTCTCCAAGTCATAATTATTATCTACAACGACTTTAATTTTATTTTTTACCGCAAACTCTAATTCCTTATCAGATTTATTATTACCATGAAAAACAATTTTTTCGCAGGAGACACCACCCTTAAGTGCTGTTAATAATTCACCTTCGGAAACAGCATCTAGGCCAAATCCCTCAGAAGATATCAAATTACTCATAAATAAGGAACTATTAGCTTTAGATGCATAGATAGGAAGAGAATTACCAGGATAATATTTAGTAAGTGCATTTTTATACGCTTTACAGGAATTTCTCAAAGTTAATTCATCTAAAATATATAATGGTGAACCGTAATTTTCTATTAACTGCTCTACTGAACATCCTCCAATAAATAATTTATCATTATTAATTGTGGTACTTAAAGGTACAATATTTTTATTAGGACTTTCAAAATCAATTTTATTATTAATAAATGAGTTTTTTTCTTTCATTTTTAATCCTTTTTTCTGCAATACATTACAAGTTTATCAATTAAGAAAAACTTTTTTATTGTAGGCATCAAAAATAATGATAAATATAAGAAAAATAGATTCTAAAAATTCAAAAAGTTGTTACGAACTAGACTTAAAATCGATAAAACATTGGAATCAAAATCAATGGGAAAAAGAACTTGAGAAGGATTACATTAACGCAATGGGAATATTTCTTAATAACTCAATAATAGGTGTATGTGTTATTCATAAAATATACGATGAAGCAGAAATAAGATATTTATCAATTCATCCCTCGTACCAAAAAAGAGGATTAGGTAAAAAATTAATTAATCAGATTATGAAAGAATGCAAAAATGAAAATATTAAGAGAATTTTTTTAGAGGTTTCAATAAAAAATAAACAAGCTTTAAGCTTCTATAAGAATTATGGGTTCAAAACAATCGACATAAGAAAGAATTATTATAAAGATGGCTCTGATGCTCTTATTAAAGAAAAAAAATGTTAAATAAATAATTAAATTTATTTATTGTGCGGATAACCAGAATCCTTTAAACACTAGTGAATCAAGCCAATCCCGCTGATAATGTAGTATTTGGTCAAAGCAAAAAATACATTAGGTATTCACAAAAGCTCATTCTGAACACAAAATAGGCTCAATACTGGTAGGTTATTAGTAGGAACTCAACATGTAATGTTTGAAAGATTCACCGAAAAAGCTATCAAAGTCATTATGCTTGCTCAAGAAGAAGCAAGAAGACTTGGCCATAACTTTGTTGGAACAGAACAAATACTATTAGGACTTATTGGGGAAGGAACAGGGGTAGCTGCTAAAGTTTTGAAATCTTTAGGGGTAAATTTAAAAGATTCTAGAATTGAAGTTGAAAAAATCATTGGAAGAGGATCAGGTTTTGTAGCAGTTGAAATTCCGTTTACACCAAGAGCAAAGAGAGTTCTTGAACTTTCTTTAGAAGAAGCTCGTCAATTAGGACATAATTATATCGGTACAGAACATTTACTTCTTGGATTAATAAGAGAAGGTGAAGGGGTAGCAGCAAGAGTTCTTGAAAATTTAGGTATAGATTTAACAAAAGTAAGAACTCAAGTTATAAGAATGCTCGGAGAAACTGCTGAAGTTGGATCTGGAGCTGGTTCTAGCAAAGGCAATGTTAAAACAGCAACGTTAGATGAATTTGGAACAAATTTAACAAAACTAGCTAGTGAATCAAAACTTGACCCAGTCGTTGGTAGACATGCTGAGATAGATAGGGTTGTTCAGATACTCGGTAGAAGAACTAAAAATAATCCTGTATTAATAGGTGAACCTGGCGTTGGGAAAACAGCAATTGCAGAAGGATTAGCTCAGAGAATTCAACAAGGTGAAATTCCTGATATTTTGGAAGACAAGCGAGTTCTTACCTTAGATATAGGACTTCTAGTTGCAGGGACTAAATATAGAGGTGAATTTGAAGAAAGATTGAAAAAAATAATGGAAGAAATAAAATCTGCAGGCAATGTAATTTTAGTTATTGATGAAGTGCATACACTTATTGGCGCTGGTGCTGCAGAAGGAGCTATAGATGCTGCTAACATTCTGAAACCTGCCTTAGCCAGAGGAGAACTTCAATGTATTGGAGCAACTACTCTTGACGAATACAGAAAGCATATTGAACGTGATGCAGCACTTGAGAGAAGATTTCAACCAGTAATGGTAGGAGAGCCATCTATTGATGATACAATTGAGATCCTCAAAGGTTTGAGGGAAAGATATGAACAACACCACAGATTAAAAATTACTGATGAAGCTCTTAATGCTGCAGCTCATCTAGGTGATAGATATATATCTGACCGATTTTTACCAGACAAAGCAATTGACCTTATAGACGAAGCTGGCAGTAGAGTTAGATTAATAAATTCAAAACTCCCCCCTGAAGCTAAGCAAATTGATAAAGAATTAAGAGAGATCCAAAAACAAAAAGAGGAATCTGTTAGAGAACAAAACTTTGATCAGGCTGGTCAATTAAGGGAAAAGGAAATTGAATTATCTACCAAGATAAAGGAATTATTAGAAAATAAAAAAGAAAATCAAAACGAAAATACTAACGAAGATAATTCTGAAAAAAATTCACCTAATATTGATCAGAGTCCTGTTGTAAGCGAAGAAGACGTTGCTCACATAGTTGCTTCTTGGACAGGCGTTCCTGTTCAAAAACTTACTGAAACAGAGTCAGTCAAGCTTCTTAATATGGAAGATACACTTCACAAAAGATTAATCGGTCAAGATGAAGCAGTGAAAGCAGTATCAAGAGCAATTAGACGCGCGAGAGTTGGTTTGAAGAATCCTAATAGGCCAATAGCAAGTTTTATTTTTTCTGGACCTACTGGAGTTGGTAAGACAGAATTAACCAAAGCACTTGCCTCTTACTTCTTTGGAAGTGAAGAAGCAATGATAAGACTCGATATGTCTGAGTTTATGGAAAGACACACTGTAAGTAAATTAATAGGATCTCCCCCAGGTTATGTAGGTTTTAACGAGGGGGGACAACTCACGGAAGCTGTTAGAAGGAGACCATATACAGTAGTTTTATTTGATGAAGTTGAGAAAGCTCATCCTGACGTATTTAATTTACTTTTACAACTACTAGAAGAAGGTAGACTTACTGACTCAAAAGGAAGAACAGTTGACTTCAAGAATACATTATTGATTATGACTTCTAATATTGGTTCTAAAGTGATTGAAAAAGGTGGCGGTGGTCTTGGTTTTGAATTTTCAGGAGAATCTGTTGAGGATAGTCAATACAACCGTATTAAATCTTTAGTTAACGAAGAGCTAAAACAATATTTTAGACCTGAATTTTTAAATAGACTTGATGAAATAATTGTTTTCAGACAATTAACAAAAGATGAAGTAAAAGACATAGCAGAAATAATGCTAAAAGAAGTTTTCTCTAGAATTAATGAAAAAGGTATAAAACTAAATGTAACTGATGCATTTAAAGAAAGACTTGTAGAAGAAGGATATAACCCATCCTACGGAGCAAGACCTCTTAGGAGGGCTGTCATGAGATTACTAGAAGATAGTCTTGCCGAGGAAGTCCTCTCGGGTCGAATTAAAGACGGAGATGTAGCATTAGTTGACGTTGATGAAAACAAAAAAGTTACTGTAAAAATTTCACCTGAGGAGTCACCTCAAGAGCTAGCCGGAGCTAATTTTTAATTAGAAAATCGCTAAATGCAGATAATCTCTCCTGATAAAGTTTTTAGAGGTAAAAGTGCTTGGAAAGAATCTTTACCTGAAATCGCAAAGATTTCTAAATCTCCTCTTTTATTAGGAAGAAGTTCTATAACAAGATCTTTAAGGGCAAAAATATCTAGTGATTTAAGCCAATTAAATTTAAAAGTTTATAACTCTGAACTAGAGTTTGATTGCTGCGAAGAGGATTTAACAAGAATTTATAATCTTGCAATTGAACAAGAATGCGATTCAATAATTGCTGCAGGTGGTGGAAAAGTTTTAGATGCAGGCAAGCTAATAGCAGAATATCTCTCATTGCCATGCATTACGGTTCCATTAAGTGCTTCAACATGTGCAGGCTGGACAGCCTTAGGAAATATTTATACTAACGATGGAAAATTTGTAAAAGATATAAAACTTAAATCTTGTCCAAAAATATTAGTTTGTGATCATATTTTTATAAATTCAGCTCCTAAAAAAACATTATCTAGCGGAATAGCTGATTCATTAGCAAAATGGTATGAATCATCTATTACAAGTTCCTCAAATAAAAATGGCATTATTCAACAGGCTATTCAAATTTCAAGAGTCCTAAGAGATCAATTATTTATTCAAGGCGAAGATGCTTATAATAATCCATCAGAAGATAATTTAGCTTGGAGTAATATAGTGGAAGCAAACTGCTTGACAGCTGGCCTTATTGGAGGCATTGGTGGAGAGAAATGTAGAACAGCCGCAGCACATGCTGTTCATAATGCAATAACTCAAATAGATTCTACTAAGAGACCACTACATGGAGAGATTGTGGGAGTTGGGATTTTAATTCAATTAAGATTAGAAGAAAGTAAAAATAATAATAAATTAGCTAATCAATCTATAAATCAATTAGTTAAATTCATGAAGACCTTAAATTTACCAACCACGATATTAGATCTTGGTATTAATGTTTTTGAAAATGATAATCTTCTAAAGATTGCTTCTTTCACATGTAGAAAGGAATCTGAGATACATTTCCTTCCTTTTAAATTTTCAAAAGAAGATATTATCCAAGTTATTTCAAAATTTGAATCACAGAAGATAACAATTTAAATTATTTTGAATATAAATAAGAAGAAAGATCTAGATAGCTCTAACTTTAGCTATTTAATGAAATTAAAGAATTCCATAATTGATCCTCTAGGGAAAAACATAGCTGAAGATTTACATTGGATACAATTAGAAAAAAAATGGGGTTTATCAAAGTTTCCTGTAGTAATTGGAGGAGAAGGTCCTCCTTTATTGTGTCTGCATGGATTTGATAGTTGTTTTTTAGAGTTCAGAAGAATATATCCTTTATTAAAAAATAAATTTAAATTAATTATCCCAGATTTATTAGGATTTGGATTCTCACCTAGAATATCAAGAATTAATTATAATTCAGAAAATATAATTATAAACTTAACTGACATAATACACAATTTAAAAATTTCTCAAAAGATTAATATTGTTGGAGCATCAATGGGTGGTTCAGTTGCTTTTTCTTTAACAAAAAAGATAAAGGAGGATATAGATAAAATGGTACTTTTATCCCCAGCAGGTTTATTTGCAAAACCAAAAAAAATACCTAGGCCCTTTAACCAAATGGGCGCAGCGTTCCTTGGTTTACCGATAGTCAGGAAAAATCTTTGTCGCCAAGCTTTTGCTTCACCTAATGAAAGCGTTGGGGTTGCTGAAGAACAAATAGCTTCTATACATTTAGGTTGTAAAGGATGGAGAAACTCTTTAGCTTGCTTTGCAAAAAGTGGAGGTATCGGAGGAACTTATGAAAACTTAAAAAATATCGAAATTAAAACCATTTGTGGAGAAAATGATAAAATATTAGGTATTAATGAATTAAATAAATTCCAAAATATAAATAATTTAAATTTAGTAAAGCTTAAGAATTGCGGACATCTACCACACTTAGATCTACCACAACTAACCGAAAAAATGATACTAGATTTTTTACTCAAGTAGAGAATATGATTCCTAAATTGATTAGATTAGTAGTTGAAACTACATTAAAAATAATTTGCGAGAAGATAATAATTAGAAATATTCAAATAGTAAACAAAAATGAAATTTTAACGGAATAATAGATGAATTATATATAAAAGCAGAAAGTATAATTTTTAATAAAATTAATATAAGTTTTATAAACATTAATATTAGAGATTTAGTTTAAAGATTCCCATTAAATAATAAAGAATTTTTCATAGAAAATTCATTCGCTGCAATATATATGAGATTAACAAAAGATAATATTAATAAAACCTTATTTAATAAGAAATGGAAAAATTTAAAAACCTTAATAGAATCATTTATTTTAATAAGTTTTCAAAGTATCGAAATTAATATTAAATCAATCTACTTTGTGGAATTCACTGGGTTGTCTTATAAGAAAAGCAACTATACTTTACGAAAAGGTAAAAGTAGTCTTTCATTAGTAGATATTATTAATCAAGACAAATTATTAATATTAAATGATAAGAATATCATTATAAAAAATTTATTTATTTGTGACAATTACATAAAAATTGAATTAACTTCGAAAATAATATTTAATTAGTTATGCCCCTTAAGAAATCAAGAGCAATAATAAAATAATATATTAATGAGGGCGTAAAAATATAGCTATCTATTCTATCAAGTATTCCACCATGCCCTGGCAATATATTACCTGAGTCTTTTAATTTAGCGTCCCTTTTCATCATAGATTCAATTAAATCTCCCACTAAAGCCATCAAAGAAATTATTATTCCAAAAACAATTCCTATAATTAAAAAATTATTCCATTTATATAAATAAGTAAATATAATTCCTGTTGATATAGAGCAAAATATACCTCCTATTAATCCCTCAACTGTTTTACTAGGAGATATTGGTGAAAGAGATTTTTTTCCAAACATTTTACCGAAAAGATAAGAACCAATATCGCTAGAAACAATAATCAAACATGAAATTAAAGTTATATTAAATCCAGAGATATAACCTAAGTCAGAAAATCCATTCCCTGCATAGTTTGAACTTATAAAAATAGAATCTAGTTCTCGTAATCTTATCCAATAACTTGGTAAAAAACCTAAATAAAACAAACCAAAGATAGAAGTCGCAATATCAGAAATTTTACCTGGCTTTGGCTGAAGTAATAACCATGTGCATATACCAATTGAAGAAATTGGCAAAATTGCATTTGAGATCTCTTCTCCAATTATTCCTTTTAATTCAAGATAAGTCGAGATAATGAGAATAAAGCATGAAAACAAAGTGGTTTTTGTGGCAGGCTTAATACCAGTAAATTCAGCCATTCGAAATAACTCTAATAAAGCCAAATAAGTGAGGACGGTAATGCCAATAGCAAAATAAAAATCACCAAGGACTACAACTACTAGACCAAAGACACCAATAATTAAACCACTTTTAAATCTCATAAAATATATTTTAAGTATTTAGTACGTTTATATAAAAATCTAACAGGTTTTCTCCCATTAATCCTTGTTTAATCAACCAATCAACCCTCTCCTTTTCAATTCTTTCACCGGGGATAGCTAGTGGTATTCCTGGAGGGTAGGGACAAATAATATCAGCAGAAATCTTATTAATTGATTCCTTAAGGCTTACTTTCTGAGAATCTCTTAGAAAAGATTCTGAAGGAGGTATTTCTGGAATTTGAATTAAACTAAAAGGAGGTTTTATTGGTTTCAGTTCCTTTCTTTCAATTATTGATGAAAGTAAACTTTTCCATAATTTCTCAAACATATTAATAAAATTTGTTTGTTCCACAAATCCCAAACAAAAAGTTACAGTCATCATTTCTGGTAATTCAGAAATAACTCCTTTTTTATAAAAAAACTCATCTGCAGTAAAACCATCAATTCCATGAGAACCAGTATTTAAAACAATTTTTAATGGATCATCTGTTTTTATAAGTGGTACATCTTTTGAAATAAGTTCGTTATAAATATTTCTTGCTTCACTTATCCTTTTTTTGTATTTTTCAAGACTATCTTTTTCCAACCAATCTTTAACAGACTCTTCGCAAGAAGCTATTAGTAAGGAATTTGGACTTGTAGTTTGAAGTAAGTTAATCTTTCTAGTTATATTACTTTTATCAATGATGTCTCCTTGATGCCATAACATAGCAGTCTGTGTTAATCCATTTAGTGATTTATGTAAAGAATGAACTACCAAATCTGCTTTCGCATTAACAGCTGAATTTGGCAAATCAGAATCATCGCAAAATAAAAAGTAAGAGCCATGTGCTTCATCCACAAGAACAGGGATTTCAAATCGATGACAAAGTTCTACTAAAGCTTGTATGTCACAAGAATAACCTTGATAATGGGGATTAACTAAAACAATTCCCGCAATTTTTATATTGTTCAGCAAATTGTTATTTAATATTTTTTTAAGCCATTCTTTTTTTATTGGCAAATATTGACCAGTAATTTCTGAAAACTCGAGATCAAAAAATATTGGGATTATATTGGCAACAATACAAATTTTGATAACAGAAATATGAATATTCCTTGGTAGTAGAATATATTCTCCTGGATTAGCCATTGATAAAATTGACGATTGCAATAGTCCTGATGCACCATTTACACCAAACCAACAATTATTAACAGCAAATCTTTTTGCGAAATAATCTTGAGAATCTTTTATTAAACCAAAATCAGAAAGTAAAGATCCAAGCTCCGGTAATTCAGGAATATCCCAAGTACCTGGTTTCTCATTAAGCAATTGAACTAATTTTTGTGGGAGAGCTTTGCCTCTATTATGAGAGGGAAAAAAAAGAGATCTAGAAAACTTTTTTCTTAGAAAAGATGAAATACTCATAAAGTAATTTTGACTCTTATAGAATTGATGTAAAGATTATTTGCTCTTTTCGCTATCATTAATCAAATGAATGATTCAGAAATGCAATATACTCCCAATAAAAATCTCATTTGGCTTTTATTAAGACCATGGATTTTATTCCCTAGAGTTATTTATATACTTCTAACTATCCTTTTCTTTGTATTAAGATTATTATTTCAAGGTGCAAGTAAAAATAAAAAAGTTCAAAAAGACCTTTCCAAATACCTTTTTAACGTAATAACAGATTTGGGACCTTGTTATATAAAGCTTGGACAGGCATTATCTACAAGACCAGATTTAGTTAGACAAGATTGGCTTACGGAGTTAACAAATTTACAAGATAATTTACCACCATTTGAGCATAAAATCGCTTTAAAAATAGTAGAAAAAGAACTAGGTTCTTCAGTAAACATTTTATTTGATGAATTTCCTAATAAGCCAATAGCTTCAGCAAGTCTTGGGCAAGTTTATAAAGCTAAGATAAATAATAATTATTATGTTGCAGTAAAGGTTCAAAGACCAAATTTAGAATTTATAATAAAGAGAGATGTTGTTATTTTAAAATTACTTGCAAACTTTTTAGCTCCTTTTTTGCCTTTAAATATAGGAGTCGGGATTGGAGAAATAATCGATGAATTTGGTAAGGCTTTATTCGAAGAAATTAATTATGAGCAAGAAGCAATAAATGCTCAAAGGTTTGCCAAATTATTTAGAAATAATCCTCAAGTCATTATTCCAAAAGTAGAAAAATCTCTTTCTTCAAAAAAAGTAATCACTACGTCTTGGATAGAAGGGGTTAAATTAAAGGACCGTAATGAAATAGAACAGAATAGATTAATACCTTCTTCATTTATTAGAACAGGAGTAATAAGCGGCCTTCAACAACTTTTTGAACATGGATATTTTCACGCAGATCCTCATCCTGGTAATATGTTTGCTCTTAGAGGTGGGGATGAAAAAAATGGAAATATAGCTTATGTCGATTTTGGAATGATGGATAGTATTTCTGATTTTGATAGATTAACCCTCATTAAAGCTATTGTCCATCTTTTTAATAATGAGTTTCTTTTACTAGCAAAAGACTTCCAGAAATTAGGTTTTTTAAGTGAAGATCAAGATCTTGAGTTACTAGTTAATCCTCTCAAAGAAGTATTAGGAGATTCTCTTGGTAAAGAGGTAGGCAATTTTAATTTTAAAGAGATTACAGATAAATTCTCTAAATTAATGTATTCTTACCCCTTTCGAGTTCCAAGCAGATTTGCATTAATAATTAGAGCAGTTGTGAGCCAGGAAGGCTTAGCTCTGAGACTAGACCCAGAATTTAAAATTGTGAGAATTGCATATCCATACATTGCTAGGAAACTTTTAACAGATAATTCAGATGAAATTGTTGATATATTACTTGAAGTAATTTTTGATAAGAATGGAAGAATTCAAATAGATAAGGTAGAGAGTCTTTTAAATATTCTTTTTAAAGATTCTGTAGATATTAATGCTGATTTAATTCCAGTAGCAAACGCAAGTCTCAAATTATTTGTTAGCGAAAAGGGCTCAGAAGTAAGGAAAAATCTTTTACTAAGCTTAATAAAAAATGATAAGATTGAATTGAAAGATGCAGAAAAATTATTCTCTCTCCTTAAAGAGACATTTAGTCCAGTAAAAATTGCTAAAAATGCAGTAAAGAAAATAATCACACCAGTTTAATTAAATATTTATTTTATTTAAATAATATGATTCAAATTTCATAACTAATTAAAATAATAATTAAATAAAACTCTTCATAAGTGATTTATAAACAAATTAATAAAAGCTCTTAATTGTGAGAATATCATAGTGAATTTATTTAATTTTAAAAAGTTTGGGAAATTGAATCTTAAAAAGAACAATGATTGTGCTTTGGACCCTTATATAAATATCGGTAATATTATCAAGGAAAGTAGAGGTAAAAAAAATTTATCTATTGAAGATTTATCATTCCTATCAAAAATACCCATATCTACAATTTTTGGAATAGAGAATAATGTAAAAGAATTAATACCACCATATCCTTTTATAAGATCAATACTCCTAAAATTAGAAGAATGTCTTTCTCTAGAGAAATTAAAACTTATTAAATTAATTCAAAAAGAATATATTCCAACTAATAAAAGAATAAAAAGAAATTTTACATTTATGAAGATTGATATTTTTAATTCTTGGCATGGTAGTTTTATCTATTTATTTATAATAATAATTTCAATATTTGTGCTTAATAGTTATTACTTGAACAATAGAATAATTGAATTTAAATATATAGAAAAGAAAAGTAGTTAAATATCATAATCAAAATCTTTTGTACTTTTCTCCAAGATCACTATACTTTTTCAAGAATGGTTTAATTTCGGAAAGAGATGTATTGATTTTCCATTTCCAATTATTTTTTGTAGTCCCAGGCTTATTAATTCTACTAGAATCGTCCAAGCATAAAACATCTTGAATAGGTGCAATAAATAGATTAGCCTTTGTTTTCATTCCTAATTCTATCAATTCCCAAGAGGGATCATTGGTGAAAGAGAATTCTTTTTGTAGAGTTTCTTTGATTGTTTTATCTAAGTCATTCCACCAAGATACAGTGGTAGAGTTATCATGAGTTCCTGTATAAACCACCCAATTATTTCCATTTATATTTTTGGGTAAATATGGATTATCTTCATTTCCATCAAATGCAAATTGCAATATTTTCATTCCAGGCAAGCCAAATTGTCTCCTTAAATCAATAACATCTTGATTTATTATCCCTAAATCTTCGGCAATGATAGGTAAATTTTCAACATTTAAAAAATCCTTTAAAGAAGTTAGCAGCTCTTTACCTGGAGAATTAATCCAATTACCCTTAATTGCATCTTTAGCTTTTCCATCTATCCTCCAGTAGCCTGCCAATGCACGAAAATGATCTAACCTTAAAATATCCACCAATTCAAACTGTCTTTTGAATCTTTTTTTCCACCATTCAAAATCTGTTTCCCTATGTTTTTCCCATGTATATACTGGTGTACCCCAAAGTTGCCCAGTTGAAGAAAAATAATCAGGAGGTACTCCACTTTGAAAGGACAATTCTCCATTCGGAGATATCGAAAATAAAGACTTATTACTCCAAACATCCACGCTATCTTTAGAAACATAAAAGGGTAAATCACCAATCAATCTAATTCCCTTTTTTCCTGCAAATTCTTTTAATTTTAACCATTGCCTATTTAAATGCCATTGCATTAATTTCCCTTTAAGAATCTGCCTTGCATTGTTTCGTTCCCAATTTTCAATTGCTAACTTATTTTTATATTTAAATTCTTCTGGCCAATTCCACCATGCAGAAAATTCGAATTCCTCTTTAAGAGTCATAAACACAGAAAAATCATTAACCCAAGAATTATTTTCACACCATTCATAAAATTGATCTTTTCTATCAAAAGACTGTAATTCCCATGAATCAATCAAAAGATTTCCAATAATTCTTGATAATTCATCAGCGACCTTAAATTGAAAAAAATTTGCATTTTCAGCTTCTAATTGATAATTTTTTGCTTGATAGGACTCTTTTATGTAATTGCTCTTTATTAATTCATCAACATCTAAGAACCAGGGATTAAGAGCAAAACTTGATGGAGAACTATATGGAGACCCCATTGAATCAGTAGGGGAAAGAGGTAAAAATTGCCATGTATTAATCTTATAAATCGATAAGATTTCAATCCAATCTTTTATAGAATTGCCAAAAGTACCGCAATAACTTCCACCTGGAAGACTTGATGGATGCACTAGAATTCCAAAATATTTTTTTAATGGATCAAAATTTAAAAGCATACATATTAAATGAATAGTTTAGAGAACAATAAATTTATTTTTTAAATACCCCTTTATTAAAATTATCTAAAAGAATTAAAGTAAACAAATTTTGTGATCATCTTTATAAAAATTGTTTTACTAAATTTTTAAATACTTTAAAAATATTGATAAAAATAAAAACATATTTAATTAGTTATGAAGTTTTTAACTTTAGTTATAAATATCTTGTGACAAACTCATAATAAAGACTACGATACTAATGTGTACTTTAAATTGCAAATTTCGTGACAAGTTTTATCACGGCAGTGCAAAGCGATCAGCCAAACTTTAATTTAAATAATAGTCGTCTTAGACTAGTAAGTGGCACCTCAAATCCTAACTTAGCAAATGAAATTGCTACTTATTTAGGAATAAAAAATGTGCCTCTAATTTCTAAAAGATTTGCTGATGGTGAACTTTATGTTCAAATTCAACAATCTATAAGAGGTTGTGATGTATTCCTTATACAACCAACATGTGCTCCAGTAAATGATAGTTTAATGGAACTTATGATTATGGTTGATGCCTGTAAAAGAGCCTCAGCGAGGCAAATAACAGCAGTTATACCCTATTTCGGATATGCAAGGGCAGATAGAAAGACATCTGGTAGAGAATCGATTACAGCAAAATTAACCGCTAATTTATTAGAGAAATCTGGAGTAGATAGGGTATTAGCAATGGACTTACATTCTGCCCAGATACAAGGTTACTTTGATATACCTTGTGATCACATTTATGGTTCGCCAGTTTTAATTGATTATTTAGAGTCTTTAAATTTAAGTGAAGTAGTTGTAGTTTCTCCGGATGTTGGAGGAGTTGCCAGAGCTAGAGCCTTCGCAAAACTTATGAAAGATGCACCTTTAGCAATTATTGATAAAAGGAGATCAGCACATAATATTTCCGAAAGTTTAACTGTAATTGGTGAAGTAAAAGGTAAAACAGCAATTTTAATAGATGACATGATTGATACGGGAGGAACTATATGTTCTGGTGCAAATTTATTAAAAAAAGAGGGGGCAGAAAAAGTTTTTGCATGTGCTTCTCATGCAGTTTTCTCACCTCCCTCGCATGAAAGACTCAGTGTTAAAAATTTATTTGAACAAGTAATTGTAACCAACAGCATTCCAGTATCCCAAAAGGAATATTTCTCTCAATTAAAAGTTTTATCAGTCGCTAACATGCTAGGTGAAGCTATTTGGAGAATTCATGAAGAAAGTTCTGTTAGCTCGATGTTTAGGTAGGTTTTACCTACTTTTCTTCTTATTTTTTTTTGCAGGTTGGTTTTCAGTTAATATCTTATTAACTTTTTTTGTTACATCTTCAGGAATACTATCAGGACAATAATTTAATGCTGTTTCAACAATCTGAAATTCAGCTCCTGCGAATAACTTTTCTCTCTCTAATTTAATATCTCCCAATTCTTTTATTAGACCTCCATGTTTACCTTCTAAAACCTGCACGTAAGTAGCTGTTGCAACTCCAATAGCCTTGGGAAAATCTATACCAGCTTTAGAAGCTATACAAAGGTAGGAGGCTCCCATTCCCTTGTATAAGTAAAGGTCTTCTTCCATCGCAGGTTTAAGTTTCTTATTGGCATAAATTTCTTGATTAAATAAATTTACATCCAAGAAAAATGTAGACAAACAAATCGGGAAAAATAATATTTTAAATAATTTCAAAGAATTCAAACCAGATTTCATGTGTTTTTTTTATTATAAAGATAACATTTAAATTTTTTAAATTTATTTAAATTTTTCAATCATGACATTATTCTTGTTTCATGATGACTTTCAACTATTTTTAGATTATTTTTATTCCAAGAATATATAACTCTATATCTTAAATTATCCATATCAACAAGTCTAGTATGTTCGAGAATATACCAATCATCATAATTTGATTCAAAAATCATTTCGTGTTCATCAACTTGTTTTATATTTGAAATCCCTTTTTTATCACTTAAATAAAAATTTTCTCTAATTAGTTGATGACCTTGCAGATATGCTTTCATTACACCTTTTTCTTTAAATTCAGGATTATCTTCAAAAAAAGAATATTTAGTGGAAGGGTTCCAGGTAAATTTATAATGAGATTCCCATGCTTTTTTGCTTTCAAGACTTTCAATTTTTAAATTCATGCAAATATTGTAATTTTTGTTCTTTTCTTTTAAAAAATATATTCTCTGTGAATTCCATAAACCAATATTTCTTTTGAACCACCTTCTGAGATTGCTATTTATTGTCACCTCTGGGGAATCAAATGATCCAAATTCCAATTTATTATTTGAATTAATGGCTACCATTTACAAATAAGCTCTATCTATTTCATAGCTTATCTGTAAAATTAGTATAAATATCTTAAGGTGTTTATAAGCATTGACAGCTTTTCAACACCTCCTGAAATACTCTTGAATGATAAAAAAGAGCTAAAATTAATCCTAGTTGCAGCTAGAAGCCATCTCTCTAGAGGGGATTTAAGGTCTTTAGTTGATTATTTAGAAAGCGATAATTGCGAATTTAAGATATCCTTACAAATTTCAGATCCAACTGAACAGCCCGAACTTTTAGAGTTACATAGATTAGTTGCCATACCCGCATTAATAAAAATTTCTCCTAATCCAAAACAAATTTTTGCTGGAAGTAACATTTTTACACAACTTCAAACATGGCTTCCAAGGTGGAAACAAGAAGGTTTAATCAAAAATCTTGGAATAAATATTCAAGCATCCAAATTAGACAGTATTAGGACACAAAAAGAAATCCTATTAGAAGATGAATTACTTGTTTTACGCCAAGAGAATGAAACTTTGACAAAAAGGATAGAGTCTCAGGAGAGATTACTTAGAATGGTTGCGCATGAACTTCGAACACCGCTTACAGCCGCAACATTAGCGGTCCAAAGTCAAAAGCTTGGTCAAATTAATTTAAAGAAATTACAAGAAGTAATAAAAAGAAGACTTGAAGAAATTGAACTTTTATCTCAAGATCTTTTAGAGGTAGGGACGACAAGATGGGAAGCTCTTTTCAATCCTCAAAAAATAGATCTAGGTAATATTTCCGCTGAAGCAATTCTCGAATTAGAAAAGTTCTGGAGATTAAGAAAAATTGTAATTGATACAGATATCCCATCTGATCTACCAAGTGTTTATGCTGACCAAAGGAGAATGAGACAAGTTTTTTTAAATTTAATTGAAAATGCGTTAAAGTTCTCTGAAGACTCTGGATCAATAAAAATTACAATGATCCATAAAACAAATCAATGGGTTGAGGTCACAATTTGTGACAAAGGTCCAGGAATTCCAAAAAATGAGCAAGAAAGAATATTTCTAGATAAAGTAAGGCTGCCACAAACTTCTGAAGGAACTTCAGGATTTGGTATTGGACTTTCAGTATGTAGAAGAATTGTGGAAGTCCATGGAGGCAGAATATGGGTGGTATCAGAACTTAACAAGGGTTCATGTTTCCATTTCACAGTACCTGTGTGGCAAGGTCAAAATAAAGCTCAACAAGACTTGACGAAAGGCTAGCTTTACTCTTAATTTTTTATTAGGTAATATTTTAATGACCTTGGCCCCATCGTCTAGAGGCCTAGGACACCTCCCTTTCACGGAGGCGACAGGGGTTCGAATCCCCTTGGGGCTATTTTATTTAGAAAAACTAGATAACAAGCTTAGCTTGTCTTTCAACGGCTATTAAATTTTCGCTGAGGTCTCTTTTTAATCTTTTTTCTATCATTCCTATAGGCATCCACTGACATCCTTTTACAGTTAAATCGTAGATTAGAGAGTTTTTGCCTGAATTAGCGATTGATTGAATTTTCCAATAACCTTCAAATTTTCTAAAATCGCCCTTTATAAGATTAAATTTTATTAAGCCATTATCTTTTTCTTCGTACAAATCCAATAATACTTCTGCTGAAAATTTTAAACCTAAAAAATCTTGTGAACCAACTTGTCTTACATGAAAATTAGTCTTATTTCTAAAAATTTTCTTGCTTGATAAAAGATTAGGTATAAAAAGATTTAAACGATCATAATCTGTTAATACTGACCAAAGTGAGTTAAAAGAAGCAGTAGTAGTTAATTGAGCGGCAAGCCTTCTAGCTCCGTCAGATAACTTTTCCATCGTTTGCTCTATTGTCTTAAAATCATTAATTTGATCTTGATTTATAGATTCTTCAGAAAGCTTCATTAACAAATCTCTTTTATAAGAAAATTATTATTAGGTAACTATACTCATAAAATTAATATATTTTGTTAAAAAAAACTAATTTTATTAATTTATTACGATCTCAAAACGTAACCATTTATGTAAATTAAATACATTTTTGTGTACAACTTGATATCGTCTTATAAAAGTAATTTACAAAATGGCTTACTCGGAAGCAAGAGTTATTGCAGGTGGACTAGCTCACATACCAATAATAATTGGAATTTTTTGGTTTATTAATAGCTACTTTAATAAGAGAAGAAATAATTTTGAAAAAGCCAATAATCCTGCTAAAGCGAAACCAATCGCAAAGCCAAAAGTAAAAGTAGCAGAAAAACCTGCAGTTAATAAGATTGAAAATAAAGTTAATGAAGTTAAAAAGGTTGATAATAAACCTAGTGAAGTTAAAAAGATTGAAAATAGAGCTAGTGAAGCTAAAAAGATTGAAAATAAAATTAATGAAGTCAAAACCAAATCGAATGCTTCTTCCTCCTTAAGTTCAGAAATAGAAACAGTCCCTCCAAAGAGTAAAGAAAATACTAAAATTGATCAAAAGACTTTAAATAAAATGAAACACGCAGATGTTCCCGTAAATACCTATAGGCCAAAGACACCTTTCACTGGAACTGTTAAAGAAAACTATAGTCTTCTAAAAGAGGGAGCTATTGGAAGAGTAAATCACATTACATTTGATTTATCTGGAGGGGATCCATTTTTAAATTATGTTGAGGGACAAAGTATTGGAATTATGGCTGAAGGGGAAGATGCTAATGGTAAGCCTCATAAATTAAGATTGTATTCGATTGCGAGTACAAGACATGGTGATAATTTTGAGGGTAATACAGTATCACTTTGCGTTAGGCAACTTCAATACGAAAAAGATGGGCAAACTATTAATGGAGTTTGTTCAACATACCTATGTGATATAAAACCTGGTGATAAAGTTAAGATTACGGGACCAGTTGGCAAAGAGATGCTCCTTCCCGAGGATGAAGAAGCAAATATTGTAATGCTCGCTACTGGTACAGGAATAGCCCCTATGAGAGCTTATTTGAGAAGAATGTTTGAACCTTCTGAAAGAGAAAAAAATAATTGGAATTTTAGAGGAAAAGCTTGGCTTTTTATGGGAGCTCCTAAATCAGCTAATTTACTATACGAAGAAGATTTACAAAGATATTTAGCAAAATATCCAAATAATTTTAAATATACAAAAGCCATAAGTCGTGAGCAACAAAATGCTAAAGGCGGAAGAATGTATATCCAAGATAGAGTCACCGAGTCAGCTAATGAACTTTTTAATATGATCGAAGATGAAAAAACTCATATTTATCTTTGTGGGTTAAAAGGCATGGAACCTGGGATCGATGAAGCTATGACAAAAGCTGCCCAGGAGAAAGGGCTTAATTGGTCAGAATTAAGACCACAGCTTAGAAAAGCAGGAAGATGGCATGTTGAAACATATTAACCCTAAATTCTCTACTTTTTGATTTAGACACATTACATAGCATTAGTAAAAAAAATCTATGATTTTATATATGTAAGATCAAAGTAAATATGCAATCTTCCATAAGTAATCCATTAAGACTTGGTTTACGCCAAGAAAGAGTTATTCCACCCCAATGTTTAGTAATATTCGGAGCGAGTGGAGATCTTACTCATCGGAAACTTATACCTGCTTTATTTGAACTTTATCTTCAAAGAAGAATTCCAAGTGAATTTGCAATAGTTGGATGTGCGAGAAGGCCTTGGAATGATCAAGAATTTAAAGATAAAATGAGCATAAAACTTGAGAAAAAAATTTCTAATAATGAAGATGAATGGAACCAATTTCTGAAATATTTATTTTATGAACCTGTTGATCTTCAACAAGAATTACATGTTCAGAGACTTGCTAAAAGATTAATTAATATTGATAAGTTACAAGCTACTCACGGTAATAAAACATTTTACCTCTCTGTATCACCAAATTTTTATGGAAGTGGTTGCAAAGCTTTAAAAAAAGCTGGCTTATTGGAAGATCCAACAAAAAGTAGAGTTGTAATAGAAAAACCTTTTGGGAGAGATTATTCTAGTGCTAGAAAGCTAAACAGAATAGTACAAAGTTGTGCTAATGAAAGTCAAATTTATAGAATTGACCATTACTTAGGTAAAGAAACTGTTCAAAATATTCTTGTCCTAAGATTTGCTAATACAATATTTGAACCAATTTGGAATAGAAATTATATTTCAAATATTCAAATAACATCCTCAGAAACTGTAGGGGTTGAAGATAGAGCTGGTTATTATGAAACATCTGGAGCTCTCAGAGATATGCTTCAAAATCATTTAACACAAATGCTTGCAGTTATTTCTATGGAACCCCCTGGAAGATTTGATCCTGAAGCCATAAGGGATGAAAAAGCCAAAGTACTCCAGGCAACCAAACTTGCAGATGAAGAAGAGCCTTGGCGATGTTGTATTAGAGGGCAATATCAAGAAGGAGGTAATGATGCTAATCCTTTAAGAGGATACCGAGAAGAGCCAGGTGTTGATCCTAATAGCACAACAGAAACATATATCGCTGCCAAAGTATTCATAGATAACTGGAGATGGCAAGGTGTCCCTATTTATTTAAGAACAGGTAAAAGGCTACCGAAAAGATTAGGTGAAATTGTTTTAACTTTTAAAGATGTACCTGTACATTTATTTGATTCAACAATTATAAATCCAGCTCCAAATCAATTAATTATAAGAATTCAACCAAATGAAGGGGCAACTTTTAAATTTGAAGTAAAATCTCCAGGTTCCGGAATGAGATCAAGACCAGTTGAAATGGAATTTTCTTATGATGAATCTTTTGGTGAACCATCAGATGAAGGTTACGTAAGATTATTAGCAGATGCAATGTTAGGTGATCCAACTTTATTTACGAGAAGTGACGAAGTTGAAGCGGCTTGGAAATTATATACCCCTCTTATTGAATTAATGGAAAACGCTCCTTGGAAACTCCCTATTTATAAATACGAATCAAAAACTTGGGGCCCCTCTGAATCTGATCAATTGTTATCAAAAGATAATATCTTTTGGCGCAGACCCTAAAATCTAAGATGAAACCTCAACTTACTCTACAAACTCCTTTAGAACTTCCTTCTGAAGAAATATCTAATTATTTAAATAAATTATGGATTTCGGAAGGAGAAGATAATGCAGGTGCAAATACTTTTTCTTTAATTGTTTGGCAACCTTCTTGGCTTGAGCAAAGATTAGTTAAAAATAATTTAATAAATGGACCTATAACTGGAAACTTAAGCGAAGAAATCATAAATGCAGCTAAGAATTTAATATTAAAGAATGGATTACCATTGGCAACATCCCTACACAGTAAAGATTTATTTGATTTAATTAAAGTCGATATACTAGATAATTCCTCAGAAGATCTTCGCGGGCAATTTTTTGAAGCATCAATTAGTACTCTTAATCCAAGAAGATTAATAACTCTCGCTCCAACATTTTCTGATAATTCTGATATTAAAACTTTCGTATCAGCTTATTGCCCACTTAATGAAGAAAATAAGGATCAGACTATTTGTGGAGATCTTGTTGTCGTTAGAGGTGGTGCAAATTCTATACTAAATAGAGGTTTAGATATTGTCGATGAATTAGCCATCCATGATCTCCCCGCTTGGCTTTGGTGGAATAGTAGCCTAGATGACTCGCCAAAAATATTTGACTATTTTACTAAGAGTGGAAAAAGATTAATCATCGATACGGCTAATGGTTCATCAAAAAGATGTATTGATATCCTTGACAATGCTTTGAATCATAAGAAATCTATTAATGATTTAAATTGGCTGCGACTTAAAAGTTGGAGAGAATCACTCGCTATGATATTTGATCCACCTTCTCGAAGAACTTTACTTGATCACATTTCACAAGTTGATGTAGATATTGAGGGCGATCATATTATTCAGGCTTTATTCTTAATATCTTGGATTAGCTCAAAATTAGGTTGGATCTTCCTTACAACATCTCATAAATGTGATTCATTAATTATTAGATTTAAGAGGAAGAATGGAGAACAAGTATCAACTTCTATTAATCCATTACCGGTTGGCAATCCAAGTATCCATTCAGGTCAAGTTATTGGCTTAAGATTGATTTCCCAGATAAGCATTGATCCAAAAAAAAATACATGTATTATTCTCGGTTCAGAATCAGCAGAATGCATGAGATTAGAAGCTGGAGGGATGGCCGATATGCACCTTATTGAGGAAGTTGTCCCAAGTTCATTTTTATCATCAGAAGCGGATGTGAGTAAATTGTTAGCTAGCAGCAGAGGCAGTACAAGTCCTTTATTTGAAGAAGCTATAAAAACAGCCTCATTGATATATAAAAGTATTAAGTACCAATAAAAAATATGTCTTGTATTATATCTGCACCTTCATCAGATACAGGAAAAACAACTTTATCATTACTAATCTCATGCTGGGCTTATAAAAAAGGCCTGAAATTACAAACATTTAAAGTTGGGCCAGATTATCTTGATCAAGAACAATTAAGTTCAATTGGTCATCCAATGTGTCGTAATTTAGATATATTTCTAAGTGGAGAAGAATGGGTTAGAAATTCTTTTTATGAACAATCCAATAAATTTGATCTAGCCTTAGTTGAAGGAGCAATGGGTTTATATGATGGATTAGGTTCAACAAATTATTCAAGTACTTCACATGTAGCAAGAATTTTATCTCTTCCAATAGTTTTTATTGTAAATGCAAAAGGCCAAGTAGGTTCATTACTTGCACTTCTAAAAGGTTTTCAAGAATTAGATAATAGAATAAATATAACAGGAATAGTTTTTAATAATGTAAATTCTGATAGACATAAAGATTTAATCAAAGAAGTTTTTAAAAACCAACCTATTAAAATTATTGGATTTCTACCATTTGATGAAAATATTAGTTTGAGTAGAAATAATCTCGGCTTAATTTCTCCTTTAGAATTAAAATCAAAAATCAATGTAAATTATTTTTCTGAATTTGCAGAAAAACATTTAGATTTTTCTATTTTTTGTAATCTACTTAAACCAATAACAAAAAAATATAATACAAATAGAGCTTTTTATTTAAAACCTTTTACTAATATTAAACCAATAGCAATTGCAGGCGATAAGATTTTTCATTTCCAATATCCAGAAACAAAGGAATATTTAAATAAGATTGGAATACCCCTCCTTTCATGGAATATATATGATGATCAAGAGATTCCTAAAGAAGCTCATTCATTAATAATTCCTGGAGGATTTCCCGAAAGATATGCTCAACATATCAGTAACTCAAAAAGGAGTTTAAAATCTTTGAGAGAATTTTATAAAAAAAAGTTTATATACGCAGAGTGCGGCGGCATGATGTTACTAGGCGATTCTATCGAAGATGAGAATGGCCAATCTCATAAAATGGCAGGGATACTTCCCTTTAAAGCAAAGAAAGGAAGTTTATCAGTAGGATATAGATATATAAAAGGTGAAAAAGATTCCATAATAATAAAAAAAAATCAACAAATAAGAGGTCACGAATTTCATTATTGGCAAATAGAAACTCAAATTAAAGATAAAACTTTAAGTCCCCTATTTTCCTCTCCCTGGGAAATTAAATCATGGGGAACAAGATATAAAAAAGAAGGATGGTCAAATGATAATTTGCATGCAAGTTGGATACATTTGCATTTACCTAGTAATAAAGAAGCTTTAAAAAATATTCTAAATAATCATCAAGGGAGGTAATTCTAATTAAAAATATAATTAAAGATACTTGAGGGGGATCCGAAAAATACTATCCCGGGTAAAGAAATCAAAGGTCCTAAAATACTACCTACAATAACTTCTAATTTTGAATGACCTAATGTTTCTTTTAAATTTAGAGTAGATTTCTCATCAAGACTTTTTGATAATTTATTGATCTCTTTAGCATTCAATCCAGCAGATCTTCTTACGCCACTCGCATCATACATAACTATTAATGAGATACCTACAGCAAGAGCAAATATTGGATCATCAAAACCTAAATCCATTCCAAGTCCAGATGTTAGAGAAGTAATTAAAGCAGAATGACTGGAAGGCATTCCTCCTGTTTCAAAAATGATGCCGATTCTAAGTTTACCTTCAGAAAAAAAGTTAAACACTATCTTTAAAACTTGTGCAGATATACAAGAAATCAAGCTCCAAAAAAGTAGTTTATTATTTATTAATTCAAATAATTCTGTCATCTTAACTAATCATTTATCTATCTCGATTTGTAATGAAATCCGCAAGAGACAGCAAGTACTTAGCATCTTCTCCCCATGGGATAATAGCTTCTTTTGCCTTTTTAACCAAGTTAAGTGCTCTTTTCTTTGATTCCTCTAGACCAAGTAATTTTGGATAAGTAGTTTTATCTGCAAGAAGATCTTTACCAGCAGTTTTACCCAAGGTCTCACTACTTGCAGTGACGTCAAGGATATCATCAATTATTTGAAAAGCCAGTCCTATGCCCTCAGCATAACTAGTTAAGGCTGTAAGTAATTTTTCATCAGCACCTGCAATCATTGCACCTGTTCTTACACATGCTTTTAGTAATGCTCCTGTTTTGTGCAAATGAATATACTCAAGAGTTTCCAAGTCTACCTTTTTACCTTCACATTCAAGATCAACAACCTGACCACCCACAAGTCCAGGAGCACCTGCTACTAAGGATAATTCGCCAACAACATTTAATAATCTTTTAGAATCAACATCTGGACTTCTTAAGGAAACCATTTCAAAAGCTCTTGTTAAAAGAGCATCTCCAGCAAGGATAGCGACAGCATCTCCATAAACCTTATGATTAGTAGGTCTTCCTCTCCTTAAATCATCATTGTCCATAGCTGGTAAATCATCATGTATTAATGACATTGTGTGAATCATTTCAATAGCAACCGCTGTTGGAACAGCTAGTTCAGGATCACCTCCTGCCAAAGAACAAGATGCCAAGCATAAAATTGGTCGTATCCTTTTCCCTCCTGCCAACAATGAGTATCTCATAGATTCTCTGAGAATTTCTGGTCTTTCAGGAGATAATGAAGAATCAAGAGCTTCTTCAACAACCTTTTTAGTTTCTTTTAGATATTTTTCAAAATCAAAATTTTGGGAAATAATTTGGGCCATTATCTAAAAATTAAATTTTAAAACTATAAGTTTGTTTCATGGTAAAAGATCATCCAAAGTTGAAATAAGTCCGCAACGTTTTTGCCAACTAAAAATAGTGTTCACTAATAACATCGTAACTGTCATCGGGCCAACCCCACCAGGAACTGGAGTATAGGCAAATACTTTAGAAATCACATCCTCCATTATTACATCTCCACACAGTTGAGTCATATTATTATTAGAACTTTTTAATCTATGAATGCCAACATCAATTATTACAGCACCTTTCTTTACAAAACTTGAATCAATAAATTTAGGCTTCCCAGCTGCTACTACTAAAATATCTGCTTCTAAGCAAATATCTTTTAAGTTTTTTGTTTTGGAATGAGTGATTGTTACTGTTCCGTTTAAATTAAGCATCATATTAGATATTGGTTTCCCCACAAGTAGACTCCTACCTACAACAACAACATTCTTCCCTTCAATTTTTATATTTTTAGAATTTAAAAGATTTATTATTCCTGCAGGAGTGCATGATCTTAAACCTGGTTCGCATTTTATCAATTTGCCTATATTCGTTTCATGAAGTCCGTCAGCATCTTTTAAAGGATTGATTTGACTGATTAATTTTTGAGCATTTAACTCTTTAGGTAAAGGTAATTGAAGTAATATCCCATCTACATCATTATCTGCGTTTAATTGATGTATTAATTGTTCTACTTTCTGATTAGATACATTTTCTTTTAAATGATAAATCAAGCTATTTATTCCAACTTTCGCACATGCCCTCTCTTTATTAGCGACATATACACCACTTGCTGGATCATCTCCTACTCTTATAACAGCAAGACTTGGAGGCCTTTTTGCACTTAAAATACTATCAGAAATAGTCTTTTTTAATCTTTCTTGAATTTCATAAGAAAGCTCTTTGCCATCTAATTTTATTGACATTAGAAAAATTTCTCCTTTTTTTACTTAACATGTTTATAATCTTAAAACAAAGAAAAAGATTTACTTATATTCTGTGCAAAACCTTACAAGGCTAATTAAAAAAACAATTAATTTGTGGATTAAAAGTCAAGCCCCTACGCAGAAACTAACAAATATCAAGAAAATTGATAGGTTTTTAATACTTTTAATTTGTGTAATCATTTCTATCATTACTTCATATGAATATGTTACTAAGCCGATACAGAACATTGATTTCATAATCTCGGTGATTATTAACTTCTTTGAAGTCTTTATATGTTGCGGAGTTCTTGTTTATATTTCTAAGAAAGAAGAGCCTACTATAAATTCAAGACAGATTTTTTTATTAATTGGTCTCTTACTTACTGTACTTATTCTAAAAATTAATCTTAAAACAATTAGTCCCTTATCAATAATTGTTCCTCCTACGTTGATAATTTCTCAGGGAATGGGTACAACTATCGCATTATCTTGGGTTTCAATTGCTTTAATTAATTGGCCAAATTCTCCAAATGGAATGAATGAATATTTATTACTTACAACTTTTGTTTCATCATGTATAGTTGCTATTCTAAGCGGAAAAATTAGGAGTAGAGCACAACTCTTACAAGTATCAATATTAGTGCCACTAGGAGCATTTATCGGTCAATATTTTTTCTTAGGAATTGATAATAATAATTTATACAATTTCAATATCCAAAATATAGTTTCAAAACAGGGAAATATTGTTTCAGATACTTTTTTATTAGCAGCACTAATGCTATTGGCTATAATTTGCATGCCAATCCTAGAATCAATATTTGGGTTAGTCACAAAAGCCAGATTACTGGAGCTTGCAGATCAAGAAAAACCACTCTTAAGAAAACTCTCAATAGAAGCTCCTGGAACATTTGAACACACTTTACTGCTTTGTGGGCTAGCAGAAGAAGCTACAAGAACGATTGGTGGTAATGTTGATCTTGTGAGAACTGGAGCTTTATATCATGATATTGGGAAATTACATGCTCCAAATTGGTTTATTGAGAATCAAAATGGTAGTTCTAATCCACATGATGAACTTGATAATCCATTTGAAAGTGCAAAAATCTTACAAGACCATGTGGATAAAGGAATACAGATTGCAAGAAAATACAGGCTTCCTAAACCCGTTGCCAACTTTATTCCTGAACATCAAGGCACATTAAAAATGGGATATTTTTTATTTAAAGCCAAAGAAAAAGATAAAAATATTTCAGAAAATAATTTCAAATATAAAGGACCTATCCCTCAATCAAAAGAAACAGCTATCCTAATGCTGGCTGATGGATGTGAAGCAGCCCTTAGAGCAATGGATATAAATGCTTCAGATAAAGAAGCTTTGAAAATTATTTCAAAAATAATAAATTCTAGGATACAAGATGGCCAGCTTTTAGATAGTAATTTTTCTAGAGGAGAAATTTACCTAATAAAAATATCATTTTTAAATGTATGGAAAAGAGTAAGGCATAGAAGGATCCAATACCCTACAGCAAAAAATAACAGTTTTACTTAATTAATTATAATCTAATACTTTTCCTATGATTTGGTAGACACCAATACAACAAGGCCAAGACACTGAAAATAGAAGTTATTAAAGTTAAACCTCCAAGTCCCGAATAATCTTGTAAATTTATCAATCTTACTATTGAGTAAGGCAACGCTCCTGTAATAACCATTGATAGGGAAATTAATGCAAGGGTTACACCCCATTTTCTCTCAGCTAATAAAGCTGAAGATGAGACAATCCCAACTATCGCAGCAGGCCAACCTAAACTTATTGCCAAAGTCATATTTGCGACCTTTAAAGGAGGACCATAACTTATTACTAAAGCAATGACAGGTAAAGCAACTATATTGGCAATTAAACCAATCCAAGAGAGTGTCCAATATCCGATTATTCGATCTCTCATTAAATTTCTTCAGTTTAAATAAATCTACAATATCACTTGTTCAAATCAAAGAATACTTAAATATTTAAAATAAAATTTTACTCTCCTGAATTGGTTAACACTGTATTTTCAGATTTACTAGGATCATCATATTGAGGATGAATAGAATTCTTTTTCTCGGAGAAAATAAGTCTATTAAGAGCATTAACATACGCATTAGCAGCTGCGACCACTACATCTGTATCAGCGGAGTGGCCAGAATATATTCTTCCATTATTGCGAATTCTTATCGTTACTTCTCCAAGAGCATCTATCCCCTCAGTTACTGATTTAACAGAAAACTCTATAAGTTCATTAGGAACCTTTGCAAGTTTATTTAGAGCTTTACAAACAGCATCTACTGGTCCTGTTCCTAGTGCAACAACTGTATTTTCAACAAGTTCTTCAGTATCAAATAAAGTAATAGTCGCTGTAGGTTTAGATTCATTACCACAACTTACCTGGACAAGTTTGAGTTGAAATTTAGATTCTGGTAATTGTACTTGTTCACTGACTATTGCCTCTAAATCTCTATCAGTTATTTCTCTTTTCCTATCAGCTAAATCTTTGAATCTTGCAAAAGCATCATTAAGATCTTCTCTGCTTAGATCGTACCCCATTTCTTCTAATCTTGCTCTAACAGCACTCCTACCACTAAGCTTACCTAGGGAAATCTTATTATTATTCAATCCAACAGTTTTGGCATCAATAATTTCATACGTCAATCGATTCTTTAAAACACCATCTTGATGAATTCCTGATTCATGCGCAAAAGCATTTGCACCAACAATAGCCTTATTAGGTTGAACATTCATTCCAGTCAAATTAGAAACTAACCTTGACGTTTTAGTAATTTCCTCTGTTCGTATGGCAGTTAAGGGCGTAGGACAATCTTCTCTTCTATTTAAAAACTTATTATAAAATCTTTTTCTAACATGTAAGGCCATTACTAATTCTTCCAAAGATGCATTACCGGCTCTCTCTCCTATACCATTGACTGTACATTCTAGTTGTCTTGCCCCATTTCTTACAGCCTCCAAAAAATTTGCTACGGCAAGACCTAAATCATTATGACCATGAACAGATATGATTGCTTCATCAATATTTGGGACATTATTGTTGATATCAGAAATTAATCTTCCAAATTCACTTGGAGTTGAAAATCCAACGGTATCAGGAATATTAATAGTATTAGCTCCTGCAGAGATTGCCGCCTGAATTACTTCGTAAAGAAATTCAGGATCACTTCTTGAGGCATCTTCACAAGAGAATTCAACATCATCTACGAGTGATTTAGCATAATTAACCATTTCAGGAACAATCGAAAGAACATCTTTTCTAGATTTTTTTAATTTATGCTCTAAGTGAATATCACTAGTTGCTATGAATGTATGAATCCTTTTTTTTGGAGCAGGGCTTAAAGCTTCAAAGCAAGCTTTGATATCATTTCTTGCAGCCCTTGCTAATCCACAAATAGTAGGGCCATTTTCTCCCGTTACAACCTCAGCTATTTTATTAACCGCCTTAAAATCACCTGGGCTTGCGAAAGGAAAACCTGCTTCAATAACATCTACCCCTAATCTTGCTAGTTGATGAGCGATGGCAAGTTTTTCTTCCAGATTTAAACTAGCCCCTGGAGATTGTTCCCCATCTCTAAGAGTAGTATCAAAGATCAATATTCTCCCAGGATCTTTGGGCATTAGTGTAATATCTCTACAGATATAATAATAGAATTAAAAAAAAATTACTATATTCTGCTTAGAAAGCAGATAAGAATGAAATAACAATTTATTAATAAACAAAATTAGTTAATTTATTTTTATTAAAAATCATTTCTTCGCATAACTAAAGTATCCTATAAAAATTAATTAAATAATGCTACTGAGTCAAGTTCAGAGCCTTTAATAATCTTTTTGATATTTTTATATGAAGGATAATCTCACTAACAATAAATATCACGGTAATTTAGCGTTTATTCTTCATGCGCATCTTCCATATGTAAGAAAAAACGAAAAGAATTCTTTAGAAGAGGATTGGTTTTTTCAAGCAGTATTAGAATGTTATATTCCTTTAATTAGGGTTCTGGAAGAATCCATAAAGTTAGAACCTAATAATGCAAAATTAACTATTAGCTTATCTCCAACTTTAATCTCTCTATTTCAAAGTTCAGAGCTGCAAAGAAAATTTCCTGAATGGATAAATACAAGAATCAAGTTATTAGAGGAATTGTCAGAAGAACAAAAAAATGCATCTCAATTTCTTTTAAAAAACTTGAAAGATCAATTAATTTATTGGGAAAAATATTCAGGTAAAATATTAAATAGATTTAAATATTTATTAGATAGAGACTGTTTAGATATTATTACTTGTGCTGCAACTCATGGTTATCTTCCAATACTTAGAGAAAATCCAGAAACTGTAGTAGGCCAAATCAAAACTGCTATTAGACATCACCAAAGCACATTTAATGTTAAACCTTTAGGTATATGGTTACCAGAATGTGCGTATTATGAAAATCTTGATGAAATCCTATCCGAATGTGGTATTAGATATGCTGTTTTAGATGGGCATGGGATTTTAAATTCCAAGCCTAGGCCAAGATATGGGGTATATGCTCCAATTTGTTCCAAAAATGGTGTTGCATTTTTTGGAAGAGATAGCCAATCCACTTTACCTGTATGGTCAGCGAAAGATGGATTTCCAGGAGATCCTCTATATAGGGAATATCATAAAGATTTAGGATGGGATTTACCCCTTACTAAATTAAAAGAAAACGGCATTACAAGTATTAGACCTCTTGGATTGAAATTTTATAGGATTACCAGTAATTCAATACCATTAGGTGAAAAGGATTTTTATAAAGCAAATTTAGCTGAGAAAAAAGCTGAAGAACATTCAGAAATTTATCTTTCTAGAAGATCTGAACAACTAAAGAAATTAAGTTTAGATTACAAATTCAATCCAATACTGATTGCCCCTTTTGATGCAGAATTATTTGGTCATTGGTGGTATGAAGGGCCAATATTCTTAAAAAACATTTTCAAAAATTCAAAAAAACATTCAATTAAATTAACTCACCTTAGGGAGATTTTGTCCTTTTCTCCTCAAATCCAAGTATGTGAGCCTTCACCATCTAGTTGGGGTCAGGGCGGTTTTCATAATTACTGGATAAATGATACAAATGCCTGGGTGGTTCCAGAGATTACAAAAGCAGGGTCAACTTTTATTGAAGTTAATTCTAGAAATATTGAGGATGAATTATCAAAAAGAATTTTAATGCAAGCTGCCAGAGAACTTCTTCTTTCAGAATCATCTGATTGGAGTTTTATATTACGTGCAGGAACTACCACTGAATTAGCAAAAGAGCGAATTGAGAGACATCTTTCAAGATTTTGGAAATTAATTGGAAGTTTAAATAAAAATGAATCAATAGATTTTACTTTTTTAGAGAATATTGAGAAGGAAGATAAAATCTTCCCAAAAATTAATCTTTCAGATTGGTGTAAAAATATTAGTTAATTTTTAACATTCCTAGTTTTATATTTAATGGAGACTTAACAAACATTTTTGTCATTACATAAATTAGCTTCGGTAAAGGAAGAGTATTTGTCAAAAAACCTGCCCATTCTTTTGTAGATAACTGGAAAAAATTCAAAAAGAAGCTTCTTAGCATTTTTTCATCAAAGCTCATTAGTCTTTTCAGGCCATATTGATAAAGCTTATGTCTTTGAATGAGTTCATTTGACCATAATATTTTCCATCCTTTTTGAGCTAATTGTACTGAAGTTAAAGAAGGATCCTTCAAATATACATTTAATTGTTTAGCAAGCATTGGTGCTCTCCTTAAAAGAGACCCTACCATGTATCCAGAAGCGGGATGGACCATACTTGCGGCTCCTCCGAAAGCCAATATTGGCTGAGTTCTCAAAGGTAAAGGTAGATTCATAGGAAAAAGACAATTCTCTTCATGAATAATTTCTTCAATAGTAATTCCTTTCTTTTTTAATCTATTGATTAACCTATTTTTTAGATAATCAAATGATAGAGCAGGGAAACTTGCTAACGAAGTCTCTTCAACAAAAAAAACATCATTTCCAAGGTCCATAGCATATAAAAATGAAGGTGATTCAGATAATTCTCTCTTACTAAGATGATCTGAACGATAGTCCATTAAGACAAATTGGTCCTTATGAACTGGTGGTGAAGAAAACTTACCTACTACTCCATAAGCAGCTTGTTGAGCTACTTTCTTAGAATAAGGTCTTTTAATAAACTTACTTTTATGTCCACTAGCATCAATTACCAATCTTGAATTTAATATTAAACCCGTCTCACAAACAACTTGAGTGATTTTA
>CACOMD010000009.1 GCA_902628235.1 uncultured Prochlorococcus sp.
CTTACTAATAAATAATTATTATCTTTCAAATTTATTATTCAGTAAAAATATATTTTTGAACTTTTTTAATTTACCTAAAGACTTTTTAAAATCAATAGTTGATACATTATTTTTGAGTATTATTGCATCCGGTATTGCAATAAGTCTTCCCCCATTTCTTTTTTTAATCTCACAAAACAAATATTTCATATTTACTTTAAGGTTTTTTGCATTTATTTTTCGCGTAATACCTCCAACAATAATAATTTTAATTTTATTGATGTTTAATGAACCCACATTATCCTTAGCTGCAATAACTTTAGGTTTGTATAATGCTGGAATTACTTTTAAATTATTGAATGATAATTTATCCGAAATTGATAGGAATAATTATCTAGCATTTAAGTCTATCGGGATTTCAAGTCGATCTAGTTGGTTAATTGGATTATTCATAAAACAGTCAAAAAGTTACTTATCTTATTGTGCTTATAGGTCTGATATCATTTTTAGAGAAACAGCCATTGTCAGTGTAGTTGGCAGTATAGGACTTGGGTGGCAACTAAAAGAATCACTTAGTTCCTTTGCTTGGAATGAAGTCTTTATAATCATATTTTCTTATAGCTCAATTGCGATTATCGGAGAATTATTAAATGATAAAATTAAATCTAAATTAATTTAGCTCGAATACCAACTTCAATAAATAGTGGATAAATTACCAAAACAGTTAATAGTGATAGGAGATAGTTCAGTTTACGGTTGGGGTGATGAAGAAGGAGGATGGTGTGAAAGGCTTAAACAAGATTGGTTAAATCAAAAAAATAGTCCAATAATTTATCAATTAGGAGTCAGAGGTGATGGCATTGAAAAAGTTGCTTATCGCTGGGAGAAAGAATGGTCCTCTAGAGGAGAAACCAGAAGAAATAAACCAAAAGGGATTTTGTTAAGTGTTGGAATAAATGATACCGCTAGAATTGGTCAAATAAATGGCAGGCCTCAAATTGATATAGATGGATTCGAATATGGATTTGAGAGATTAATTAATGAAATGCGATCAAAAGCAGAATTATTTGTTATGGGATTGTCACCCGTAGATGAACGAAAAATGCCATTTGGAGGATGCTTATGGTATGCAAATGAACATTGCGATGCATATGAAAAAAGGATAGAAGAAGTTTGTATAAATCAGAACGTTCCTTTCCTACCTACTTTTAAAGAAATGAATTCCGATAGCAGAAGTATTAATTGGCTCTCAAATGACGGAATTCATTTAAACTCAAAAGGTCATTTATATTTATATCAAAGATTAAGAAGTTGGGAAGCTCTTCAGAAATGGCGTGGGAATTAAGAAATTATGTGATTTTTAAAAAATAAATTTATACAATAATATTGCCAACGTTGCTGAAAAACTTGTTTGAATTGCATTAACAGCTTCATTACTTAAATTAGATTTATCTTGAAATGTTGCACCAATAAAACTTTCAAAAATTGTAGCGGCAAAACCTGAAAAACAAACAATAAAAAATCCTTTTTCTATTGTAATGAATCCTAAAATGAACATTACAAATGACATAAGAAGCGCACCAAATAAACTCGCAATTGTTCCTTCTAAACTAATTGCACCTTCAGTACCTTGTCTAACTTTTTTAAATGTGGTTATTAGGAAAGTATTTTTACCATATCTTTTTCCAATTTCGCTCCCAAAAGTATCTGCTAACTTAGCAGTAAAACTTGCTGCAAAACCTACTTTTAATAATATTAGATTTGCTAGATTTAATTTAATCATCAATGCTAAAAACAAACCCGTAGAAGCCGATCCCAAAACATTTTCAGGACCTCTGCGTCCTCCTCTCTTTTCTGCAATGCCTAATTTATTTTTATATTTGAATCCAATTTTAGTAACTAAAGATCCCAAAACTAGATATAAAACTACACTTATCCAACCCTTCCAACTCAAAGAACCCCAAAGTAATGTACCTAAAATTCCTGCACTTACCCAACCACTTTTTGTCATTATTGGATATCGCCTAAATACAAAAATCAGTAAAAAGTTAGTAATGAATCCAATAATAAAAGAGTTTAAAAATAATTCCATGTTTATATTTAATGTGTTGATTCGATATCAAAACTTCTCCATTGTGAAAGTATTGATGAAGCAGTTATAGAAGCAGTAGTTGTCCTCAAAATACTCTCAGATAATTTAATAAATTGAATTTTATTTTCTTTAAAAAAACAAATTTCTCTTTTTGACCAACCTCCTTCAGGACCTATTACGTTCCATATGATAGTAGATTCTTGAAAAGGTAAATTTTGCATTTTTAACCATTTATTTAAACTTATACAATTTTCATCTCTAGTTAAAGATATTGAAATAATATCTTTTACTTTTATATCAATTATCCACTCATAAATATCTAAAATATTTAATATCTTTGGTTTCCATAATCTTTCACATTGCTCGACTGCCTCATTAATAATTGTATTCCATCTATCCATTTTTGAATCTTGATTTGAGATCCTTTTTATTTGGTGTTCAGAATAAAGAGGTTGTATAAAATCGATACCAATTTCTGTACACATTTTTAAAATCTCATCGAAACCATTCTTAGGGATGGCAATTGCAATTCCCAAAAATACTTGTTTTTTATCTTGCACTAAGATTGGTTTATTTATGTTAGGAATCTCTATTAAATTATTTTTATTTTTAATACCTGACCATAAATATCCCTCTCCATTTGTTATTAGTACTTCTTCTCCTATTTTTATTCTCATAACTTTATTAAGATAATGAGATTCATCTCTGGTAAGTTTCAATTTATTATTTTCTAAATTTTTGATTCTTTTGTTCTCGATTATTAGTCTCACTAAATTCTTCATAATTAAATTTCTTAATTACTAAAAATAGAATCAGGATGATCTTCTACTAACCAATCACTATTTTCTCCTCCAATTATTAATTCTTCAATTTTTACATAATCAACTGAAACTTGATGTAAAGCATTAATAAGAATATCAAAAGAGATTGGATCAGCCGTCCCAAAATCGACCCAACATCTTGACCATAAGTTTTGATATTCCAACTGCCCCAGATTATGCATTAATGAAGGCATTGAAGATTTAGATAATTCGTTATCATATGACATCCAACTCAGTTCTGCGCCTTCTTCATGAGTTTGAAGATTTTCTGAATTAAAACCACCTAATCTTCCTAATACATACCAACTATCAAAAAGACCATCAAGATAATTTTTTTCGGGCTGATTAGGAACTTCAAAAAACTTTATCCAAATCCAACAATTAAAAGGATCGACCTCTCTAAAGCTAACATTCATTTTTAATATACTTTTTTGTATTATTTACTATTATATGATTGTTATTCAAAGAAACAAAATTATAAATTTCTCCTAATAATGCTTGAACTTGAAAATATTACTTATCAACCACAAACAGGTAGAAAAAAAGTTCTTGATAATATTAATCTGAAAATTAATGAGCATGAGATTATATTAATTTGTGGAGAGAGTGGTTCAGGTAAAACAACTCTTTTAGAAATTATTAGTGGTTTAACAGATCCTCAAAGAGGCCGAATTCTTTGGAAAAATAAAATAATCAATTCAAGAAAGAGAAGATGGCTTTGTGGTTTGGTCTTTCAATTTCCAGAAAGATTTTTTCTCGGAGCAACAATAGGTAAGGAATTAAAATTTGGATACAAATCAATGAAAGAAATCAAAATAAAAAACATATTAAACAAAGTTGGGCTATCTAAAATTAATTTAAAAGCCCCTCCAGAAAATTTAAGTGGAGGACAACAAAGACGATTAGCAGTTGCTGTTCAATTACTAAGGGATCCAAATATAATTCTTCTGGATGAACCAACGGCAGGACTTGATTGGTCAATGAAAAATGATGTTAAAGAATTAATACAAAGACTTAGCTCAGAAAATTCTGTTATTGTTGTTACTCATGAACCTGAATTATTCCAAGAGTTAAGATCGAGGAAATTTTTACTGACTGCGGGTAAACTTAAAATACTAGGAGGTTAAATATTGAAGGATAAAATTGTAAGAGCTACTGCTGCTAATGGAGGTATTAGATTAATTGCTGTAACGGTTACAGAATCCTTAAAAGAAGCAAAAAAAAGACATAAATTATCTTTTCTTACTACAGCAATTCTTGGAAGATCTTTTAGTGCGGCATTATTATTGGCAAGCTCTATGAAAATAATGCACGGCAGAGTTACTTTTAGAATCAGATCAGATGGACCTTTAAAAGGTTTGTTAGTAGATGCTGGGAGAGACGGAAAAGTAAGAGGTTACGTAGGTAACCCTCATTTAGAATTAGATCTTACCAGAAAAAAAGATGGTAAATATATTTTTAATTTCAAAGAAGCAGTTGGCACAGGCTATCTTAATGTTATAAGAGATAATGGCTCGGGAGATCCTTTTACAAGCACAGTGGAGTTGATAAATGGGACAATTGCAGAGGACTTAGCTTCGTATTTGCTGCATTCAGAGCAAACCCCTTCAGTCGTCTTCATAGGAGAAAAATTTCAAAAGAGTGATGTAATTTGTAGTGGTGGATTATTAGCACAAGTTCTCCCAAAAAAAGAAACGGATCCTCTTCTTATTTCTTTACTAGAGGAAAGATGCAGAGATATAAAATCATTTAGTGAGGAACTTCATGGCACTAATAATTTATTATCACTAATAAAAAAGATTTTTCCGGATATTGATGATTTTTCAATAAGTGAAAAAGCCCGCTCCCAAGAAGTTGAATTTAAATGTAGATGTTCAAGAGAAAGAAGTCTTGGCGCGATGAAGATGTTAGGAAAAAAAGAACTTAAAGATATTCTTGAAGAGGATAAGAAGGCAGAACTAATTTGTGAATTCTGCAAAAATAAATATGTAATAAACTATGATGAAATTAAAGCTATGATTGATAGTAAATTTAAAGAAGAATGATGCCTAACCATAAAATAAGTATTGCAGGGAGGCTTTGAATCTTTTCAACGGAGATGGAGCTACTAGATACTTCTTGTATAAGTGAATTTGTTTCTATTAAACCACCAAAAATAAGTCCCAAAGAGAGGAAGGCAACACTCCATCCGAATGAACCAAAAAATTTTTTTCCAGATCTAATTTGAGAATAGATTAGAATTAAAGTTGATATTGATAGAAGAAGCCTATTATAAGAATCTGGACTTAAAAAAAGAATAATGATAAATAACAATCCAATCGCTATTTTGGATGATAATTGATCATATGATCCTGAAGAAATATTTGACATACTAAATTTTTGAGAATTATTCGAACTGTTTTTAGTTAAATTTTGTATTTTTGATAAAAGGGGGAACTGACTATTAATAGTTTTAATATTTTGATTTTCTTTTAATGATGCATTTTGTGCCTCAAAACTTATGCTTCCAGACTGTCTCGCTTTTAAACTACCCATAAGCAATTGATCATATGATGATTCTATTTTTGCTTTAGCTATTAAATCATCGCCAGCTTCCTTAACTTTTTCATCTCTCGCCCTTTGAATATCCTCAAAACTCGCACCTTTTTTAACACCTAAGATTTCATAAGGTGTTTTTTCTGGTTTGTTACTATTTTGATTGAGGTCCAAAATTCTTTTTTAGTTTTTATTAGCCTAACTAATTTTAGTATCCATTTGGTAATTTATAAATCAATTGGTTGTACACCACTTACAACTGGTGCAACTTTACTCAAATTTAATTTTGGATGGTCTTCGATTATCTGATTAAGATTCCATTCATTTTTAAAAAGAATAACCGGCCTATTCCAACAGTCCTTAACAATTTTACAATTAAAAATTCTTCCTACATCATCCAAAACTGTCCAGCCATCAGTAACCCATCTTGCCAATTGAAATGCCATTGTTTCTAAGCTTGAATCCACACCATATTCATTCTTTAACCTATGTTTAACTACATCTAGTTGTAATTGACCTACGGCTGCAAGAATTGGATCTCTTTTACTTTCATCTACATCATAAAGAATTTGAACAGCGCCTTCCTCTCTCAACTCATTTACACCTTTTCTAAAGTTTTTAAAAGCTGATGGATTTGGGTTTCTTAACCAACTAAATATCTCAGGGCTGAAGCATGGTATTCCCTCATATTCTAAATGAGAACCAGTATACAAAGTATCGCCAATCGAAAACATTCCAGGATTATTTAAACCAATTACATCTCCCGCATAGGCATCATCAACAACTTCTCTATCTTGTCCAAATATTTTTTGTGGACGAGATAATCTAATAACTTTTCCAGTTCTTGAATGCTTTACTGACATATCTTTTTCAAATCTTCCACTACATACCCTTATAAAAGCGACTCTATCTCTATGTTTGGGATCCATATTTGCTTGAAGTTTAAAAACGAATCCACTAAATTTATTTTTCGTAGGTTCAATATCTCCTTGGTTACTGCTTCTTGAAGAAGGTTTCTTAGCTAAATTTAAAAAACTATCAAGAAATGGTCTCACCCCAAAGTTAGTCATAGCAGAGCCAAAGAATACTGGTGTCAAATCTCCTCTAAAAACCTTATCTTTTTCATATTTTGCACCAGCTTCATCTAGCAACTCAAGCTCTTCAAGAGTATTGTTTAATAATTCTTCTTCTATGTAATTTGTAAGATTTTTATCATTTAAACTTATCCTCTTTTCTTGAGATTGTGCCCCTCTTTTAGCTTTATCAAACAATATAACCTCTTCATTAATTCTATCTACTACACCTCTAAATTGATCACCACTACCAATAGGCCAATTAATAGGAAGTGTTGTTAACTTAAGTTCAGATTCAATCTCATCTAAAAGAGATAAAGGGTCTCTACCCGGTCGATCCATCTTATTTATAAATGTAAATATTGGTATCTTTCTCAGCTTACAAACCTCAAATAACTTTCTTGTTTGAGGTTCCAAACCTTTTGCAGCATCCTCAAGCATAACTGCATTATCTGCAGCAGCTAAAGTTCTGTAAGTATCTTCAGAAAAATCTTGATGCCCAGGAGTATCTAATAAATTAACAACTGACTCTTCATATTCGAATTGTAATACTGTTGAAGTTATTGAGATACCTCTTTGCTTTTCAATTTCCATCCAATCAGAAGTAGCCTTTCTTTGATTACCTCTGGCTTTAACAGCTCCTGCTTGTTGTATCGCGCCACCGTATAAGAGTAGTTTTTCTGTAAGAGTTGTTTTGCCAGCATCAGGATGCGAAATTATTGCAAAATTTCTCCTTTTATTTACTTCTTGGTAAATATTATCTAAGTTTAAATTTTTTTCATTTGTAGTCATCAAAATAGCTTAATACAACTGAGATATTATTTATAATTTAAACCTTACCATATACGATTAAATACTCCGCGGTTTCTTCGATGACATTCATTGAGTTAAGATTTAATTCTAATATTTTTTCCTGAACTTCATTCTTGCTGTAAGAGGCTTTTAGAGAGGCATAATAATCATTTGTAAGAATACTACTGAATTTTTGGGAGCATTTTTCTTTTAACTTTAAAGCGGTTTCTTGATCTTTTGGCCTTCTCAAATCTTTATGAAAGTTTATTGTTTCTTTATTTGAGAGATTAATTATAAATTCAAAGAAATTATCTATATGGTCAATATGATGTATCAAGCTATTACTGACTAATAAAGTAATTTTGTTTTTAGAAAAAATTTCGTGTGAACTAATTTTTCGAATATCTGAACATAGATAATTTAAATTTCTATATTTATTCAAAATTTTATTTTTAAATAATCTCGATTCTGCCTCTCTAATCATTTCCTGAGATCCATCAACGCCCAAAACATTTACATCTGGCCATCTTTCAGATAACTTTTCAGAAATATTCCCAGGGCCACAACCTAAATCTACAATTAAATCAGTTCTTGATAAATTAATATTATTTATTTCTAAATAATTACTTATAAATTTAATTAAATTATTTTCACCTAAAGAGAAATCTGCTGCGCAATAAGCCTTTACCTGACTCTTTTTATTCATTAATTCAGGCTCTGGTTCTCTATCCATTTTTAAATATTTGAATAATCATATTTTACACAAAGCGTTAAATAGTGATAAGAATGGTTGCAGACACCACAGGTAGAGTTAGTCTTCCCATACGGACCATTTACAAATTAAGAATTAACTGTGACAATTGCATCCAATAAAGCTTCTTCTGAGAGCAACTCTAACGATCTTAAGAAAGATGAATTTCCATCAACAGCGCCAGCTGCATATCCTGTTTTCTTCAGATCCTATAGCAGAAAAAAAGCTAACGGTAAAAGAGAAAATTGGAGCGAAGTAGGGGAAAGAAACTTATCTGGTCTAAAAAAATTAGGAGATTTAAGTAACGAAGAATTAACCTTAATGAAGGAGATGCAAAAGAATCAAAAAGCTCAACCGTCTGGGAGATGGTTGTGGATAGGTGGTACTCCTTGGATAATAAAGAATGATAATTTTTCAGGAGCCTATAACTGTACTTCGACAAATTTAATTGATTGGGAGGCATTTGCCTTAATGATGGATTTAGCGATGATGGGCTGTGGAACAGGTGCAATAATTGAACCTCGTTTTATAGAAAAACTCCCCGTTATACGCAATAAACTTAATGTAAAGTCAATTAGTGAAGTTGGAATAACACCTAAAGATAAAAGGCAAGAGAAATCAACTATTGAAATTAAAGATAATAATATATTTATAAAAGTGGGAGATAGTAGAAGAGGCTGGGTAGATAGCTATAAATATCTTCTTGAAGCATCAAGTAATAAAAATTTTGACGAAGAAATTAATATTCACATTAATTTAGAAGATATAAGACCTGCGGGAGAATCTCTAAAGGGATTTGGAGGAATGGCTAACCCTGTGAAGTTAAATGAACTTTACTCAAGAGTATCAGCATTATTAAATAAAGCAGTTGGAAGGAAATTAACTACTGTTGAATGTTGTTTACTTATAGATGAAGCAGCAGTAACTATAGTTGCAGGAAATATAAGAAGAAGTGCAGGGATGCGACAATTTGCTTCAGATGATTTAGAAGCAGCTTCAGCTAAAGAAAATTTATGGAGTCAAGACGAAAGTGGTTCTTGGATAATAGACCCTGAAAAAGCAGCTTTAAAGATGGCTAACCACACTAGGGTATATCACTCTAAACCTTCTTATCAAACGATATTAGATGCTGTTGGTAAACAATTTAGTTCAGGAGAAGGTGCCATTCAATTTGCCCCAGAAGCTATTGCTAGATCTAACGCCGACATATTAATTAATGAGGAACTGCGCAAAGAATTTATTGGAATATATTCAGAACAAGGAAAAGAAGAAGCGAGAAGATGGATAAATATGAATTACGGACCTTACTCAGAAGAAGAACTAGATCATAGAATGACTAGATATGGTTTAAACCCATGCGGTGAAATACTCGGGAATGATTTCCATTGTAACTTGGCAGAAGTACACCTAAATCAAATTGATCCTAATAATTTTGAGGAGCAGAAAAAAGCATTTAAAGCTGCAGCTCTATCTGTAGCATGTTTACTTAATCATGAATTTAAAGTTGAAAGATATAGAAAGAGTAGAGAATTTGATCCCATTGTGGGTGTAAGCTTTACTGGATTATTTGACTTCTTAGTCCATGCTTTTGGGACACCATGGTTGAAATGGTGGGAAGACGGTAGACCAGAAACAGAAGAGGGGATTCAGTTTAAAAAACGAGAAGCTAAATACCTAGATTCATGGAGAACGATTGTTAAAGAGACCGTATGGGAATATTGCGATAAACACAAACTCAGGAGACCAAATAGATGTACAACCGTACAACCAGCAGGTACAAAAAGTCTTTTAACAGGAGCTGCTCCTGGTTGGCATCCCCCAAAAGCTCAGCGATTCATTAGAAGAATAACCTTTAGGAAAAATGATCCTATAGCACTTGCATGTATGGACTATGGTTATTCCGTTGTTCCAGCTCAAGGTGATATTGATGAGAATGGAAAACTATTAGATAATCCATTTGATCCAAGATGTACTGAATGGCTTGTTGAGATTCCAACTGAGGTAAGTTGGGCAAATATAGAAGGAGCTGATCAAATAGACATAAATAATTTCTCAGCATTAGCACAGTTCGATTTTTATATGCAGGTTCAAAGTTTTTATACAGAACACAATACTTCTGCAACGATTGAATTTAGAGAGAACGAAATTGAAGACTTAGCAAAAGCTATCCATCAAGCCATTGATGAGGATAAAGGGTACATTTCAGCTGCACTACTAGCAAGATTTGATGCCAATGCCACATTCCCAAGACTTCCTTTTGAGCCAATTAATAAAGAGGAGTATATCTCCTTACAAAATAAAGTTGGAGAGAGGAGAGTTAATGATGACTTCTTTGATGCTCTAAATAAATATGATACGGGTGAATTAACGGAGGCAGGACCAGCAGGGTGCGATTCAGATAAATGTCTTCTCCCACTATCAAAACCTAAAGAGTAATTATTAAGTTTCTACATTAATTCATAATAAAATAGTTTTTAATTTCAAATTTTTTAGCTAAATCTAGGTAAGCTTCAATTTTTTAATGACGATCTCTTTAAATTTAGGCAGATTATTTAATGATGCTTCTCATGAAGCATTAATTGATGAATTAAAAAAAAGGAATAATGAAGAATCAATATTAGAATTTGAAAAAAAATTTAATTGTCAAAATGAAAAAAACCTACATATACACATATGTAGGTTTTTAATAAATAGGCAAATCTCAAGAGCCTTAGCTGCCAAATGGTTAATTACTTTAGTTGATAATAAGGAATCACAAATACAATCTATTATTTCAAATTAATTAAGTTAAAGCTGAAAGTCTCCAAAGAGCAATTCCAAAAATTGAAAACCCCATTATAAAAGTGAAGGCTAAAGCGTTTTGAAGCTGAGCTCTCTCATTCATCATATTTGAGAAGGGAAGAAACTGGACATAAAGAGGTTTCTCTTCGATTACTACAGATTTTTTAGCTGTGCTTTTTTTTCCTCTAGAAAACATAAAACAAAATTATGATCTAATGAATTTTACATTCAAAAAGTATATTAAAAAAAAATACATCATATAATCGAACAAAATGTAACCTGAGTTAAATAATCAATTTGATTTAGAAGAGATTTAAGCCAAATTTCGAATAATTGCTAAGAACAAAAGACAACATTATTTAGATCATTTAAGATAATTTGATAACAAAATAATTTCATGAGTAAAAAAAAACCACTTTTTAAGCCTCCTTACAACATTAAAGATGTGAGTGTTCTCTTTGGAATTGTTGCGCTATTTCTAATTCTTGCAGCAATACTTGGAAATGATCTTTTTGGTACTTTTCAAGAAAATGTTAACTTTGGTTTATTAAATAATTATTAGTAATCCAGAATCAGGCATAAATCAATGATGATTAAAGATTTAAATTAACTTTAGAAATATATAAATTAAGTCTTAAATAAAATAGAATTTAAAAATTATAATGGCAAAATATTAGCTCAAAAGAAAAGGTGTTTTCAAATAACTTTCTATTTCTACCAAGGGAAAATATAGCCATAAAATAAAAATTCTTATAAAATTAAAATTCTTTCCAATCAATTCAAGTTTTAATAAATAGGATATTTCCAGTAGGTAATCAATTTATTTTGTTTTATAACATTTTTTTTTATTTATGTGATATTAAGTGCTATCAAGTTGTAGCTTTTTTTTATTTTAGTACTTCGCTATATGGGAAGATATTCAATTATTAATAAAATTAAATGTCTTTAGCCGTATTCTACTGCTTAGCAAATATATTATTATTTTCACTTTTATTTATATATTCAACAAGTTACATTGCTAGTAAGAGTAATAAAAATAAGAATATAATAAAAGATAATACAAAACTAGATCTTGAAAGAATTTATAATCTTAATAGTTATAAAGATTCTGTTCACAACTAAGATAAAGAAAATTTAAAATTATATTTGTTATTGCATTAAATAAGTTTGTTTACTGATATATAACTAATATTACTAATAAATAAATGGAATATATATATTTCTAACTCATAAAGCTAAAAATAATATAATTTTTAGAGGTACAAAAATTATATATTTAAAATTCCTTATATATTTTTATAAATTGGTCATAAGTTAAGCCCATATATTTTGCAGCAGATTCAATACTAAGACCATTATTTATTGTTCTTTCGGCCCAATACCATCTTAAAGACTCCAATTCTAAATCACAATTAATAGTCTTAAACCAACAATTCCAATTAGTAATAATATTACTTAACTCAACAGAATTATAATCATAAGAATTTTCATAAAAAACTGGCTGAGATACTTGATCACATATATTTAATTTTTCTACAAAATCAAGAGGATTAGCTAAAACTTTTCTTCTAATTTTCTTTAAAGGATTTTCATTAAAATTAATTACTGAGGCTGTCCCATTAGATGCTGGTATTAAAGAAAATGTTTCAAGAGGTCTGCAACCATAAAGAATAAGTGCTGTAGTTATCCAACCATAACTAGGATGAACAATAACTTTAACAGCTAATTCAAGTATTTCATCTTGAGAAAGATTTAATTTTTCTTTAGATGAAATATCTTTGCTATTTGAGTGCGGCCTTTGTTTTTTATACAATTAATTAAGAGCTGTAAAAATTTTATTATTTGAATTTCAAATTTTTAAATATTTAATATATATACTTCTCTAATGTAGATGTAAGTCAAAGTTAATCCATAATTAACAATCTATTCTTAATATTCTCTTTATCTTTTATTATTTTTGGACTATAATATTGAATATAAGTAAAAAATTTTGAAACATTTTACAATAGCCTATAAAGATGATAAAAATAATATTCTTGAGATATGTGAATATGCTGAAAGATCTGATGAAGCTATAAAAAATGCCATTAAAGATTTACCTATTTTAAAAAATAATAATAATTATATATTTAGGTGTACTAATGAGAGTGATCTAGAATGGTTATATAATACGGAAACATCACAGAAAAAAGAATGGGATAGAGATTCATTAACAAAAGAAGGTAAATTTATACTAGTAGAAATCAAAGATCATATAAATCATATCTTTTATTGGTTAAAAACCTCTTTTTTGAGAGCTATTGGTATATAAATACTTTATTTAGTTGAGAAAAACAAAGGAGTAAAATAAATGAATATCCCTGCTCAATTAGTAATTGGCTCTCATATTTACAATAACCTTTTGGAACAAGAAAAAGTAAAGTTTAAACTGTATAAAAAGTATAATAATTTAAATATTTCAGAATGGCTTGGAGATAATTATTTCTATGACGAGGAGGATCTTTTGACTTTTTGGGGAGTAAAAAAACTAAAAGATATTAATGGATGTGTATATGTAAGAAGATTTGATAATCTTTCTAGAAAGGATGAAAAGTTTTGGAGATCTTTAAGTTTAAATGGTGATCAAATTAAAATTTATTGGTGTTAAAAATAAAATCTCTTTAAAATTCGATATAAAGTTTTGTTTCTTTTAATTTAAAGAAAAATTAGTTTATATCTGATATTTGATTTTTTGAAATCAAATAAAGTATATAGTCTTGGTCTATCCCATCTGATATCCATTCTCTATATTCTTCTAAAAGGGCCATACGATTTTGAAACAAATCTTGGACTTCTAGTATTCTTTGACGATTACGAATATAATTTAGCACATATTTACAAACATGAATTGCACTATCATCGTGAGATCTTTCTTTCAAAGTTTTTTAAAATAATTATTAAAGATCCTAATTGAATAAGTAATATATGGTTGTATGTAAATATCTTTTTGGAAGTGTGTTTTACTCTTGATTTAGGAAAATTTAATTATAAGTAAAATATCAATAGAACATATTTATGTAGATTTTGATAACTTAGATTTAAAAATATTTAATAATTTTTTTAAATTGTAAATTTAATATATTTTTAACATATGTTGTATTCAGTTAAATTCTTAAATTGATTTAATAAAAAAGAAATAAGCTTAGAAGGTATAATGAATGTCTAAAATTTTATAATAGTAAAAACACTTTATTACGAAACAATGAACTTGTTATGACCATTTCGAAACCTCTTTTATTGATTTATTAGGAACAAACTTACATTTTCCTTTCGATTGGAAAGAATTATTTCCATGCTTATGAATAGAAATTAAGATCCTCTTTTTTAAGTGAATCTTATCTATTGTTTCATGTAATTCTTGATTACTTATATTTTCAAAATATGTTTTAATTTTTATTGTTAATATATCTTTTTTAAGTTCGGAGGAAAATACTTTAACATGATTATTATTACCTGATTCACTTATTATCTTTTTAATCAATGGTTTAATTTTTTTTCCGGATTCATAATAAAAAAGGTTACCTTTAGAATTAAATATATATTCTTGCTTAGTAGAAAAAAGATCACAACTTATTGCATTCAATTGATTTGGTTTATATGAATTTTGACTACAACTTTGAATTAAAAGTAAGAATATAAAAACAAAATAACTTGTGAATTTCATCTAAATTTAATTAAAAATGTTTAACAAAAACTATGAAACTTTAATAGATGTAAATTATTATTATGAATATTAATTTTTCTTTTATTTGTCTTTGTATTTACACATCCAAATATAGCTTTCTTTTGAGAGGATCTCTTATGAGGAATAGCATAAAACTTTGAATAGTAGCTTAAATCAGTATCCATAATTATTAAATAATTTCCATCAATACTGTTCCATTTATTAGAGCTTTGAGGTGTTACGCTTTTCATCTTTTTGCACATATCTGGATTTAATGTCTTGCATGCTCTTACAGAAATATATTTAGATAAATCTTTATAATCACTAGGATTTTTCCCATACTCACTAAAAAACAATGCTGAAGCTTCTAAAAGTGAACGAATAAGTAAAGAACCTTCTCTTTCTCTCGCTTTTTGAGTAACAAAATTAGAAAGGGGATTCATGAAAGTTATTAATAAACCAATAATCGCAACAACTATTAAAAACTCTACGATAGTAAATCCATTGTTTTCCTCAAATTTTAAACTTCTTTTATCGTGAATTTTAAAAGGGTACATTTTATTTTGACAAGATTTGCTTAATTTTTATTTTTTATACTTGTTGTAAACTTAAGAAAAATTCGCAATATTCTAGTTCCAAATTGTACAAGGATTATTACTATTATTAGCATTCCATTCATTAATAGTCGACTTTTTTTAATATTTAAAATAATTTTTTCATTATTAAATAAAACTCTTAATTTATTCATGTAATATCCTGAAAACATTTTTATCAGTGATTTATCATTTCTATAGATTAAGAAAACAGTAATTAAAATTTAATTTATTTCTCAACTAAAATAAAATTAAATAAGAATACCTTAAAATGATAGGTAGTGAAAAAATATTTAAGATGTAGAGAAATAATAAAATTTTTTTATTTAAAAATTTATCTCTGCTAATTTTTAATTGAATACCTGTATTTATTAATAGTATGAAGTAGCTTAATAAAGGTAAAATCTCGTATAAGTATAAAACTATTCTTAAAAATAAATTAAGATTTAATTCTGATATTATTCTTGATGGTTTAATTAAGTACCAAAAAAGAAAAAAGTATGACCAAAGGATTGATTGGCTTGATTTAAGTACTTTTTTTGATTTAAGAAATTTCTCAGATTTATTAAATCTTCCCTTTATGAATTTCATAACAGAATTTAAATATAATCAAAAATTAGTAATAATAATTCTTTATTCAATTTTTTATAGTACTTTAATATATTTTTCTTGTTTTTAATGTTTTATAAATATACTTGTGTTAGATTAATTTATCTTATTCTTAAACAATTTAATGAGATTTTAAAATTGTTTTTATATTAAAGAAACCAAGTAATGATTAAAACTTGAATTAAAAAAAATAGCAAATTATTTTATTAAAAATAATTATAATTATTCTCTATTTCTTCTCTTATTAACAAAAACTATCTTTTTCATGAGTGTTTGTTTAATATAAATATGAAAACAATGAGAATATTAGTCAATCATCGATTTTTTTGAAATTTATCTTAAAAATGAAATTACGAAATTTAATTCCAATAGTTCTTCTTGGCTTTATCCCAGAAGTTTTTTCCAATCAATCTAGATTAACTAAATTTCAAAAATTTAGCTCATCAAAAAAAACATTAATAGCTAACTTGAACAATGTAAAAGATAAAAATAATGTTTTTGAAGGATTTGAATGTAAAAGTGATTTAGAAAATCAGCTTATTATTTGCAAAAAGAAAGTTGATAATATCACTGAAATAAAGATAAAAGATAATGACTCAAAAATAGTGAGTGAATATTCAATTAATTGTTTGGAAGGATTAGTTCAAGGTACTATTGATTCAAGTGATAAATCAGTTTTCAAAGGAATTATTAGAAAGACAGTTAAAGAAAATTGCAACTATTTACAAAATCAAGACTTGGTGATTGATTCAGAATTAAAACTCCCAGATTTTACTAATAGGAATGCAGAATTAAACTGCTCTAATGATTTCTTTAATTTTGAGCAATCTAATTTAGATATATGTAAAGCTCATGATGAACAAGATAATTTCCTTATAAGAATTAAAGATCCAACAAAGGATTTAATAGTGGCACAAATTTCAGGAAATTGTGAAAATCCCAAAATTCAAGATTCCTACTTTAATGATGAATCTAAAGGATTTTCAAATTTATCAGCCATAAAAGAGAATATTATCCCAGGAATGATAAGGAATATTTGTGAAATAAAAATTCCAACAAAAATTATTAATAATAACAAAAGATTTTATAAAAGAAATAATTTAGCTTCTAAAGCTTATTTTAATATGGCTGATGCAAGATTTAATAATGATGATTTGAGTGGAGCATTAGTAGAAATAAATAGATCTATAGATTTAAATCCATATAATTCCAATTCATATAATTTAAGAGGATTAATTGAGTATCAAAAAGGCAATATAGATGATTCTTTAAAAGATTTTACAAGAGCTATTAAATTAAATCCAAATAATAAATTATTCTATATTAATAGAATAAAGATATTAAAAGATAAGAACTTAAATATTCAACTTTCAAAGGATTATGATAAAATTTTAGAGTTAGATAAAAGTGAAAATATTATATATTTAGATAGAGGAATTCATAATATAAAAATTCTTAACTATGAAGAAGCATTAAGCGACTTGAATATTTTCCTTAATAATTCAAATGATAATTCCCTTGCTTACAGAAATAGAGGTATTCTTCATTTGAATCAAGGAAACTTTGAGTTGGCTTGTTTAGATTTTGATAAATCTTTGAAACTTGGTGATGATAAAACTTCTAAACTTTTAAAATTTTTAGATTCAAAAAAACCTAACATTTGTAAAAATAATTTAAACAAAGTCGAAAATAAAATTTTAAAAAATACTGGTAATAATCCAATAGATAATAAATACAAATGTGATAGAAGCAGTTATGTAAAAGTTGATTCCAAAACAAGTTGTTTTGATTAAAATTGCACATTAAAAATTATCAATGTAAAATTAAAAAAAGCCTTCTTTTATTGAAATGAATAATGAAGATGATGAGATCTTAAATAAAAAGGCTTTAGAACTGGAAGATCTTAAAAAAGATTCTGAAATAAAAAATAGATATAATTTTTCTGATAAGTCAAATTTTAAATTAAAATTTGATAATTCCTTTATCCAAAATCAGAATAGCAGAAATGATTTAGAGCTTGCTAGATCATATAAACCCAAAATTTATAATTACGGATTTAGCTCTGCTCCAATAGTAGATTTTCAAATTGATAGAACAGAAAATGCTTACTCCAATTTAGATAATAATTTTATTGATGGAATTTATTACGAGAATTTATCAAGTCAAATATTTAGTTACCAGTCTGATACGAATACATTTAATGAAGCTCCTATAGATATAAAAATCTCCTCATCATCATTCAATGAGAATATTTCTGCAAATTCATTTATTGGCTCTTTATCTTCAATTGATTCTAACTTAAATGACTCTCATACATATAAATTAATTAATGGAGAAGGTGATGTAGATAATGATTTATTTTATCTTTCTGGAAATAAATTATTTATTAATCATATGCCAAATTATGAATGGAAAGAATCTTACTCTTTAAGAATAAGTTCTGTTGATAATAAAGGATTTATTCATGAAAAAATTGTAAATTTAGAAACTAAAGATTTATTTGATCATGGAAGGACTTTTTTTAAAGGTAATAATTCATTAAATAGTACAAATACATGGGATACATTTTCTTTAACTAATCCATATATAAATGGACTTTATACAGGTTTTAAATGGGGAAACGTTGATCCAGATAATGGAGGTTGGACAGATCTAGAATTTTACTTAGCTAGCGATGAAACAATAAAACTTTATGATTATGGAAATTCCTTACCTCAGGGATATTTTCAACCATTAAGTGATATTGAAAGATCATCTTATCTTTCAATTATCAAATCATTCTCAGATGTTTGCAAAGTAACATTTAGAGAATCAGATTCATATGATGTGGATAAGAGAAATATCTTATTTGGCTCTGTTGATATGAGTTTCTGGGGGATGGCTGGATTAGTAGGAAGAGCTAACTTTCCTGACGGAAGTAAAGACTCTGGATTAACAACAATGGTGAGTGACTGGTTTAAGCCTCATCTAAATTCCTTGCCTAATGTCTATGGACCTGGGAGTTGGTTATATGCTGTAGCCATGCATGAGTTGGGACATTCAATGGGTTTAGCTCATCCTCATCATGCTATGAGTGGCGGTACCTTTCCAGGTGTAACTAATGGTATATCTTCAATGCTTGGCGATAATAATTTAAATTCAGGCCCTTTTACAGTAATGACTTACAATTTTACAAATGCTGGGCCTTATACGCCTGGGATGCAAAATGCAGCTACGCATCCTGCCACATGTGGTTGTCCTACATGTTTAGGAGCATTTGATATCGCACATTTGCAGTATCTTTATGGGGCGAATCCATATACTAATAGAAAAGATAATTCTTATCTTTTAAGTGATTCTTTAAAAGGAATTGAGTGTATTTGGGATGCCTCAGGTATTGATCAAATTGATGCTAGTAATGCATCAAAAGCTGTAACTATTGACCTTAGAAATGCAACTCTTAAGAATGAATTTGGTGGAGGAGGTTTCGTGAGTACTATAAATGGAGAATTACAAGGATATACAATTGCCTATAATTCAACTGGTAAATGTATTATAGAAAATGCTATTGGATCTAATTTTGGAGATTCAATTACTGGTAATGAATATAGTAATTATATTTATGGTTTGAGTGGTGATGATTTTCTTTATGCAAGGGGTGGAGGTGATTTCCTTTTTGGTGGAAGTGGTAATGATTCACTTTATGGTTCTTTTCATGGAGATGTTAGCTTTGCTATTGATACACTTGAAGGAGGAACGGGAGCAGATATTTTTATTTTAGGTTCAACACATAGCTCCTTTTATACAAATTCTTCTAATAGCTTCGCAAACATTAAAGATTTTGATTTTACTGAAGATAAACTAACTCTTAAAAATGGTAATACATATTTAACTTCTCTTACTAGTCAAAATAATATTAATGGTCTTGGTATTTATATTGATAAAAATAGTTCAGGTATTGTCGATAGTGGTGATGATTTAATTGCAGTTATATCAAATAAAAGTAATTATTTATCAATAGATAAGATTAATAAGGAATTTGTATAATATTAATTTTTTAAACCTCTTAAATTATCCAAAGCTTCACTGATTGGATCACTTAAAAGGCTTATTATAGGTTTATTTCTAACTATTAGATTTACGGTTATACTTTGACCTGACCTTAATTTAAAAATCTCATCTCCTTTTTTTAATTCTTGATCCGATAATTTTATATATGCTGGAAATCTTGGGAAAGGATTATTTTGATCAGCGGGTAAAACTTCATTGCCAATAAAGGAAAGATTACCTTTGAGAGAACCATATTGTGTAAAAGGATATGCATCTATTCTTATCTCAGCCTTCATTTTTGGTTTAACAAATCCAATATCTCTATTAGTTAAAAATATTTTACCCTCAACTTCACCATCAGGAACTATATTTAAAAGAGTTTCACCAAGAGTAGTAGCATAACCAGATGTTATTGCTTTAAGATCAAATACTACTCCATCAACAGGAGATTTTAGATTTGTCTTATCTTCATCAAATTCTAGTTCCCTAATATTTGCCTCTAATTGTTTTATTTCAAACTTTAATTCTGTAATTCTTTTTTCTTGTTGTAGATATTGAAGTCTCTGAATACCTCCAATTTTTGAAAGTATTTCAAGCTCTTTGAGGATATCCTTTTCTGTATTTAAAGTTGCTTTTTTTTCATTTAACTTAGCAACAAAACTTTCTCGCTTAGCTTTAAGTGATTTTGTATTAAAAGTAATTAATAGACCATTTTCCTTTACTCTTTGTCCCTCTTTAATTAGAACATTATCTATGACTCCAGAGAGAGGAGACTTAATAGGTTTTTGTGCCCCAATAGCTTGTAATTCTCCTTTTGCTACAACTACTTCATCAATTCTTGAAATGCATGCGAAAATAAAACCAAAGCCAAAACTTGCAATTATAGTTAACATTAATATTCTCGGCCAGGTTGGCGATGCTTTATAAAGAAAATATTCTTCAGTTTTGATTTCTTTATTCATTTTTAAAATTCATAAAGGATTTTGAAATTGCTGATTATATAAATTCTTATAATACCCTTCACTCTTAATTAAGTTTTTATGATTTCCTTTCTCAACTAATAATCCATCATTCAATACAAAAATATTATCTGCATTTATTAAATTAAATAATCTATGCGTTATAAAAATTATTGTTGAATCTTTAAATTCTGAAAAAATATTCGATAATATTTTTGATTCTGTTTTTATATCAAGCGAACTTGTGGCTTCATCAAGAATTAAAATTCTTGGTCTCATTAATAGAGTTCTAGCGATCGCAATTCTTTGCCTTTGACCTCCAGATAAATTAGCACCTTTCTCTCCAACAAAAGTTGCATAACCATTAGATAATTTATTTATGAATTCATGAGATTCAGATAATTTTGCTGCTTTTAAAATTTCTTCAAAACTTGATTCTGGTTTTGTTAAAGAAATATTATTTTTTATTGAATCGTTGAAGAGTATATTATCCTGGGAAACAATTCCAATTTGCGATCTTAAAGAATAAAGATTTACCTTACTTATATCAAATCCGTCTATAAGAACTTTTCCATAATTATTTTCAAATATTCTAGGCAACAATTTTAATAAAGTACTCTTTCCAGAACCACTCTCACCGACAATACCAACAAAACTTTTTGGTTTTATTTCTATTGAGATGTTTGATAATATATGAGGATCCTTTTCATCAAATTTATATGAAACTGATTTGTATTCAATATGTCCATTTATTAAAGGAATAGGTGGTTTATTAATTTTATTATGATTTTCTTCCTCTTTATTTGTATTAATAATATCTGATAAACGTTCAATTGAAAGACAAGTCTCCTGAAAATTATGCCAAATAGTAGATAACCTCAACAAAGGAGTATTTACATATCCTGATAAAATTCTAAATGCAATTAGTTGTCCAATAGTTAATTTACCTTGCATAACTAATATTGATCCAGCCCAAATAACAATAAGACCAGAAATCTGAGCTAAAAGCTGACTAATATAAGAAACTGATGAAGTAGTAACAGTATTCTCAAATGCAGAGCCAATTTCTTTTCCATACAGTCTTTTCCACCTCCATTCTCCCATTAATTCCATTCGTTGATTTTTGACAGTTTCAATTCCAGAAATCATTTCGACTAAATGGCTTTGAACTTTTGCTCTTGATTCAGCTCTTTTTCTTAATTGATTACTAATTATTGGAGTAAGTGTAAATGATATTAAAATAATAAAAGGTACTGTTAATAAGGATAAAATTGTTAATTTTAATGAATATAAAATCATAACGACAACATAAATCACTGAAAAGAAAGAATCTAATATTGCAGTTAGAGCAGTGCTGGTTAAAAATTGTCTTATGTTTTCTAATTCATTTATCCTCCCGCTTACTTCTCCAACTTGTCTTCTGTGAAAATACTTTAAAGGTAATTTAAATAAATGATTGATAACTTTTGCACCTAATTGTATATCTATACGATTTGTCGTATCAGAAAATATATAAGTTCTTAAAATTGCTAATAATGCTTGTGAAAGAGCCATTGCAACTAAAACTGTTCCAAGAACATTTAAGCTAGATAAGTTACCTTGATTGATAACAGCATCGATAATTTGTTGGATTAAAAGTGGATTAAATAAACCTAAAAGTTGGACAAAAAAACTTGCTAATATTACTTGCAAAAAAGTAAATTTATAATCTTTTATAAATGGATAAAACCAATTAAATCCAAATCTCTTTGTTTTTTCTTTGTTAGTTATTGTAAAATTTAACTTTGCATTATTAAAGAAGTCAGAATCATTTAATATTTGTTTTGTATTTATTATTTTTTGTCCTTCTGAAGGAATACTAACAAGCCAATTGTCTTTATTTTTTTCCCATATTATGGATAAATTGTTCTTATATAAAGTTAATAATGGTAAATTTGTTCTTTTAAGATAATTTATATCTTTCGGAGTAATCAAATTTGCATTAATTCCAATAACTTCGAATAAACTAGCAAAATATTTAAAATCTAAATTATTTTTTGAATAACTCTCTTTATTTGAAATTAGAATATTATTAATTAATTCTTTGTTAAAAGGTAAATCAAAAAATCTTGCGAGCATTCTCATACAAGCAATACTTTCTCCTATTAAACCTCTACCCGTTTGATGTGGATATTTTTGATTAGGATTAATATTTCCATAAAGATCCTCAAAAGCCTCAATTTGGGCATTTTTTAAATCTAGTTTATTTTTGTTATAGTCATCATTTTTTTTTAAAGGTAAAGGGTTTAAAATATAATTAAATTCATCTTCTTTAAATGGTACTAATCTAGCTGGAATTTTTCCTTTAATTTTTAGATTTGAATTTTTATCAATTATTGTTCCTAATGGGAAATTTAAAATATTATTTGAACTTACTAAATATTTAATATCATTTACATTTAGAAAGTATTCTCCGGGATAGATAAGTTTGACCTCTCTTTGTTTACAAAAACTTTTTAAATGATTGACAAGTTCTTTTGTCTCTAGATAGATATTATATTTAGAATAATTTAAACAAGTTATTATCTCACTTAAAAAAAGATTTTTATACTTTCCAAAAAAATTATCCTCATTTATTAAAGTTTCAAGAAATGTTATTGCAGGTATAAAAATGCCCTTTGTATCTTCAGATACTACAAGAGAAAAATTATTATCTCCTCTCAAAATTTGTGATAATCCTATTATTTGATTTTTCTTATATGTATCTATTGTGTGAATCTCCCCAGTTTTATCTTTAAAAATTTCTCTAACTCGGCCATTTTTTATAAGTATTAATCCAGCAGGTAATTCATCAAAATCACATATTTTTTCTCCCATTTCAAATTTTACAAATTTTATTTTTTCTAAGATATTTTGTTGATTAATTAATGAAAGTTCTGAAAGAGGCCCCCAATCGAGTAAATTATTTGGCATTTGTTTCATAAATTAATTAACAAATTTAGAGTTATAAATTTATTATAATTTTCTTTAAATATTTTTCACCAAGCTCCAAAGAAAGTTTATCTATTAATTCATTATTAAGTTCAAAAGAATATTTATTCTCCAATTTAAGAATTACCCACCATTCATACAATTTTTTAGGTGGCCATAATTCTCCGATATCACTTAATAGAAGTAAATTCCTTAATTTTGGAGTTATATTTGATAATGCAACTGGCCCCACTCTTCCATCGGAATATTTCTCAGGTCCTGCTGAATATTTCTTAGCAATAATCCAAAAAGGTTCTTCATCTTCCTTTATTCTGAAATAAAGTTCATTCGCAATATTTTCATCTTTAACAGAAATTATTGAATATATTACTTTATCTATAGATGACTTTCTTTTTAAAAAGTAATCGGATATTTCCTTTTTAAAATTATTTCTGCACCAATTAAGCCACATCCAATTTCGTAAAATAATTAATTTGAGCTTTTCTTCCGTTAATTGAGCATTTTTAAGCCATTCTCTAAATTTATAATCATTTAAAAGATTATATTTTTTTCTCCATTCATTTTGAATGGAAACAATAAGTTCTTTTGAAGGTTGAGATTCTTTCAATAAAATATTATCTTTCATATTTTCCAATTTAGCCTTATTAAGCAAACCCCATTTATCTAAATCATCATAAGAAAAACTTAATTTTGCTTTTTCATTCATATATAAATTATAAAATGAAGATAATTTTGCTTTAAATATATTAACTTTATGCCAAATTGATAAATCATAAAAAATATCTCTACATTTCTTATTGCAATTATATTTGATGGGTTTAATATTAAAAAAAGAAATATTAGCTTTGAAAAAAATTAAATTAAAACTTTTAATAGGAGGATTTATATATTCTTTTATAGTTAGTTCATTTGATCTGAATGCGAAAGGAAATATCGCAAATAAAAATTATCTAGATAATTATAAAAATCTTACACAAAAGGAACTTTTTAATAAATTTAGTAAAAGAATATTTGAAAAAAATTATCAAGATGAATTATTAGTAAATAAAAATTATTTACCTTCAGAGATTAAATATCAAAATGAAATATCTTTGAAGATTGATCAATTGACACAAATGATAATAGATAATAATGCAGAGTATAAAGCCGCTTTACAAAGAGTAGATCAAGCCAAAGCAAGATTAATTGCTGCGATAAGCTTAAGAAGTCCAACAATTGATTTAAAATCAAATGGACTTCCAGAATATTTACTTGCTGATCATTATGTAAACCCAAAAATACATGGCACCTCATATAAAAAAAGCCAGCAATGGAAAACATCAATTTCTGCAAGTGCAAGGTGGGATATTATTAATCCAACAAGAAATCCACAAATAAATGCGGCAAGAAAAACTTTTGATAAGGCAAAGAATTCTTTTTTAATTGTAACAAGAGACTTAGAACTTAAATCGAAAATTGACTTTGTTAATTTGCAAAAAAGTCAAGAAATGGTTTCTATTGCAAAAAATGCAGTAAATTTATCATACTTAAGTTTGAAAGATGCAAGGCTAAGAAATAAAGCACTAGTAGCCACAGATCTAGAAGTTTTAGAGGCAGAAACACAACTATCTAGAGATCAAATATTTTTAAGTAAATCTATACGAAACAATAAAATAGCAAAAAGAACATTAATTAACTCATTAGGTTTAAAACCTAACTTAAATTTAAAAGCTGATTTATCTGGCGAATTACTTGGTCTCTGGCAATTAAATATAGAAGAAAGTATAGCAAGCGCATTAAATTACAGAGCTTCAATTATTAATCATAATTTAGATATTTCTATAAATAATTATAAAGCCAAAGAAGAATTGGGGAAATCAAAACCAAATTTGAGCCTAATAAATACATTCTCATTTTCTAATTTAAAAGGGCAAACTGAAGTTGTTCCTCCCATTGATGAATCAGATTATGAAAAAAATTACACTAATACTATTGGCCTTTTTTCTGAATGGAAAATTTTTGATGCAGGGAAATCAAAACAAATAAGCAGATTCTACAAAAAGAAATCTATTGAAGCAAAATATAAAGTCAAAACAGAGGAGGCAAAAATAATAAAAAATGTTGAAGATAACTTTAATAATTTAGAAACAGCCACTCAAAATATTTACTCAAACTCTAGAGATATCTTTAAAAGTAAAAAAATGCTTGATATTTCTAGAATGAGATTCAAAGCTGGTGTAACAAATCAAAGAGAAATTGTTAATTCTCAACGAGATTTAACACAATCTCAGATTAATTATTTAGATTCAATAAATAAATATAATATTAGTATTCTGAAACTTCAAAGAGATACTGGTGTAAATGAAATAATGAAATGTAATTTTAAAAATTTAAGTAGCGAAGAAGTTAAAATTTCATTTGATTCACTTTCATCTATGGAATATCCAATAGTTCCATTAAATAAGGCATGCGAAGCATCAATAAAAAGTCTAAATACCTTAAGAAAAAATTTGATAGACGATTTTAATAAAGATAATAATCTTCCAAATAATAAAATATATAAAAATGATAAAATGCAAGAGAGTAATGAAAAAGATTCTCAATTAAAGAACTCAGATTTTGATAAAGATAATAATCTTCCAAATAATGAAATATATAAAAACGATGAAATTCAAGAAAATAATGAAAAAGATTCTCAATTAAAGAACTCAGATTTTGATAAAGATAATAATCTTCCAAATAATGAAATATATAAAAACGATGAAATTCAAGAAAATAATGAAAAAGATTCTCAATTAAAGAACTCAGATTTTGATAAAGATAATAATCTTCCAAATAATGAAATATATAAAAACGATGAAATTCAAGAAAATAATGAAAAAGATTCTCAATTAAAGAACTCAGATTTTGATAGGAAAAATATTTCAAATGAATTGAAAAAAAATATCAAACAAAAGAATTTCAAGTTTAATTTTTCAAATAAAAATAAAGTACAACCAAAATGTTCATTAGAAGTTAAGGATAATAAAATTTGTCTTGATGAATTTTTATAATTTATAATTTTAAAATTGCTTTTAAATTTCTTTTTTATATTTTTATTAGGTCTATCAATTGGTAGTTTTGCAAATGTAGTTATTTTTAGGTTGCCACTTGGCATATCAATAATTAAACCCCCTAGTTTTTGTATTTATTGTAAAAAAGAAATTAAATGGATTCATAAATTACCAATTATATCCTGGATTTGTTTAAAAGGGAGATGTTTTTTTTGTAAGTTTCCAATACCATTTAAATATCCATTAATTGAATTATTTTTTGGATTAATTTTTATAAATAACTTTTATTTTTTTCCATTTTTAAACTTGGATAAAGATTTTATTTATTTTTTCAACTTATCTGTCTTTTCTAGTTTTCTGATAATTATTGGGATAATTGATTATGAAAATCTAAAGATCCCTAATAAGATAATTAAAAATGGAATTTTAATTAACTTTTTTTTTCTAATTTTAGCAAGTTTTATAGACTATAACTATTCATATATTATTTCAAGGATTTCAGCAGCAATTATAGGTTTTATTGGTTTGGAAGTTTTAGTTTTAATAATGTATTTTTTAACCAATAAATATGCATTTGGTGGAGGGGACTCTAAACTGTTTGCTTTTATTGGTTCATTTTTAGGTTTAAAAGGATTATCTCTAACTTTTATGATTTCAATATATTCATGTGGAATCTTTTGCATATTTGCTTTACTTTTTAAAAAAATTAAAAAATCAGATAAAATCCCATTTGCTCCTTTTATATCTATCTCAGCATACATAGTTTCTTTACTACCAAATATTTATTAAATTCTTAAATCAATGATAATTTTTGATTTAAATTTATAATCTGTGTAACATTGTAAATATATATAAAATTAATTTTTAATGATAAAATTATCCTATAGATATTTGATAGCTTTAATTCTATTTTCACCTTTATCACTAATCTTTGGGAATGAATTGAACAGTTCGCCACTTCAATGTAGAAATAAAATTGTCTTTGATTCAATAAAAAGTCAATACAAAGAATACATTTATTGCAAAGAGGCTAACGAGTTAGATGATTTATTTCAAAATATATTTTATAAAAATTCTTACAGCCATGAAGAAAGCCAATTAATAAAAAATCAACTGAATGATTTTTTAGGAGTAAAGAATTTATTTGATAAGAAAAAAAGAAAAACTGGTTTCCCAGAACAAAGGATAGCTAGAGATTCAATGATATTATGGAAAACTTATAATGAAAAAATGAATAATAAATTTAAAACAATCACAAAATATTCTCAGGATATTCCAAATGGATATGATTCAAGCTTGGGAAAGTGAAAAAAAAAGAATATATAAAAAATTTTTATTATAAAAATTCAGGTTTTTCTCTTGTGGAATTAATCGTAATAATAGCGATAATAGGTTTTCTTGCATCAATATCTATACCATCTTCACTAAAATGGCTCTACAATGAAAATCAAAATTCTTATGTAAGAGAATTGAGAAGTTATTTTGATTTAGTAAGACGCGAAACAAGAAGATGGGGAGGAAGTTGTAATATTAAAGTTAAAAATGTTGGTTCAGGTATTGAAGATAAAGGTTTTAATGCTGATTGTATTGGAATAAATAAATCTGCTAAAAATAATTCTATTTCCCTTATTCCGACTTTAAAATCTACTGTATTTCAAGAAGTTAATACTAATTTCAATATTACCCCAAAAGGTCAAATATCAACAAATAACTCAATTAATTCGATAGTTGTAATTATTGGTGGCAGACATAATCAAGTAACTGGTCCTCAAAATCCAAAGTGTCTGATAATACAAATGCCAGCGGGTTCAATAAGAACTGGAATTTACAATGATAGTTATAATTATTATTCCAATAGAGTTGGCAGCAGATTAAATACAATTCTTGATCATAATCGGTGCATATCCTATTAAGAGGTTAAGAAATTTTCAAAAACATAATTAAGGTAACTTTAAATACTTGTAAAATTAAATAAATTTTAGTTATAATAAGAATTATTTAATAACAAAATTATGATAGGCATAAAGCAAAGACTTATAGAATATTTAGCTAAAAGGAAAAATATAAATGATTCTGCCTTTACTTTGGTTGAATTAATAGTTGTTGTGGTAATTATAGGTATTCTCTCTGCAATTGCGATCCCTAGTTTTCAAAATGCTGGAGATAAAGCAAAACAAAAAGAGGCATCTACACTTGTTTCATCTTACATAAAGGCTGCTCAAGCATATTTTACTGAATACAGTATGAATGCAACTAATGCTGGACATTTAGGTCAGTACGTAGCAATTACTGGCTGTAGGCAACTCAACCCTCAGTGGTGCAAAACAAATGCGGCTACAAACTATACAACAAGTGGTACTAGAAACTGGAATTCTCCAAGCGGTTATTTTCAAATTTATACCCAAAACAGTGGTAGCAGATTTTTAATTAGGGCTTTGCCAGGTGGTCAATATTCAAATTCTGGATTTGGGGTGGCAGGATGTTATAACTCACAAACTGGAGCTGCTAAGGTTGTTGAGTCTACCGTTAAAGGAAGAAATGTAAGAAATATTAATTGCTAATTTAATTTTCAATTAATATTAGATGCTTATAAATAAATTCCTAAAAAATATAAATAGCTTACAAAAAAAGGAAAGAAAAGAATATGGCTTTGTACTACCACAAATATTAGTATTATCTATTGGTTTAGCAATAGGCATTACTGGACTATTAGCAGTATCTATTAGAAGAGTTAATACAAATAGGATTGCTTTGCTAGAGATGCAAGCTAAGAATGCAGCTGAATCAGGAGTATCAACAGTAAAAGCATTATTGAATAATAGTAAGGAAGGAGTACTTTTCTATTATTGGTTAGCAAAAAGTTGTTCTTTACTTGCTAAAAACACAGAATGTTATCAACCAGGAGTTGGAGCTGATCCGAGAATATGGCCAGGTTCTCCCATTCAGGGAATATTTCCTGATTTATCTAGGATGTATTGGACTGACACTGGTGGCAAATGGTGTGATGGAGTTAAGGGTTGCATTGGGAGACAAATTGCCCCAAAATGCACTTATGCAGGAAAAGGAAGAGTTGCAGGAGATATTCCTTGGTACTTTTATTCTCGAGGAATTAATAAACTTCTTGATAGAGATAAGGAAAAGGTAGGATTTGATATTCCTTCAGCTAAAACTAATCATCAACAAACTTTTTCATTAATAGCTACTGATTATGTAGGTAATGAGGTAAATGGAACAACTGGTCTTCTAATAGAGGGATTTGCTCAACCAAAGAATTCTCCTAATATCGATATCGCATCAAATAAGTTAAGAGTAGAAATATCAGTATCAAGAGTTGTGACTCCTCAAGCATTTGGCGTAATCAGTGCTGGTGAAACAGAAAAAGATGGCGAAAATATAAATGGTCAATCTATGTATCTTAAAAATTTTTCAATAAAGGGTGATAAAGTTGGCACGATCATTTGGAGAAAAAATATTAGCAGAGTAGGTGATTGTAGCAAGCTAACTTCGATGGTTGGAATTAGTAGTAGAGATGGTTTACCGGATAATTCTAAAGGTATGGGCGGTTTGTTTGTTCAACCAATACTATTGCCTGAGAAGCCTTCAATCAAGTCCTCAAAAGGTAGAATTAATATTAGTTCAACTTTTTGTTATCCAGAGAATTCTAAAATTAATCAATCAAAATGTAATTTACTTGCTGAATCGATAAAAACGTTTCCAACAACAGAAAGAATTGTAACAATAGACGATCTTTTTGTTTATGGAAAGGATGGGGTATTTGATATCGTAACTTCTGATAAATCAAGAGTAAAACTAGTTGTAAGAGGTTCTATTCATGTTGCTAATGAAGGTTTAATTTGTCATAGAGATAAAACATTAAATGCTAAGTGTGGATCTGGTAAACCAGAGAATTTAACAATTATGTTTGAACAGCCTGGCCAAAACTCTCTCCCTAATATAGGCAATCTAAATGGGAGGCAGGAGTTAGCATGTTCTGCAGATGGAGGTTTAATGCTTAGAGAAAATAAAAATATTCCTTTTAATAGTTTGATTATTAGTAATACAGGAGGTAATTCTGAAAAATTTAGTGGATTTATTTATGGCCCCCAAACAACTTTCTCCACAACCAAGTCTTCTGCACCCTATTATCAAAAGCCAAAATCCACCCAAAGGAACTTAGTTGTTTCAAGAGGGTTATACGCTTTTATAGATAATCCTGACGGTCCAAGTTATGACAAATCACCAAGACTACTTAGAAGTCCAAACGGAAAATTAATACCTTTTCAGGTAGACAATACTAATGTATGGGATAATTATATGAGGAATAAAGAGATTATTGCAGTAGGTAGAAAAATTGGTATCCCGCCAACGACTCACTACGATAATGTTGCATTAATTTGGGACAATAAAAATAATACTTTTCTTTTATGGGGGATAGATTTAAAAACTCAGAATATTTCTGGATCGAATATTTCTATTGAAGGGAAGCTGGTAGATCCAAACGTTCAAGGAGGATTAATTCAATTAGGTTCTAATCCTTATACACTTGTTCCAAACGGAAATTCTTGGCTAAGTTATTATGGGATTGAATTAATACAAAACAAAACTAATTTAGATAGAAATTTTGAAGCTATTGCATGGATGAAGAATTTTTGTCTTGATAATCAAGGGAAGGTAAATTGGGAGTTTAATAGAAATTTCAACAAAAATTTAGTAGAGAGATTTGCCAAAATAGATTTTAATTATGGAGTTCCCTACTATCGTGGACAATCAATTAAAGTTTGGGATACATTAAGAAGTTTTAATTAAATGAACTTTAATATCTTTAGAAATAGATTTAAGAATTTGATAAAAGATAATGATGGATTTGGTCTCACTGAAAGCATCATTAGTATCGTTTTACTTTCAGTAATAATTTCATATTCTTTGGTTTTTATTACTAAAAGGCAAGCAGCTCTTTATGAAGCAAATTTAACGGCCGCAATAAATGATGAAATTAATAGAGATATAGAGACAATGAAGAATGATTTGTGGGCAAATCATTATGTTCCTGGGAAGGGATTAGTACCAGCAAAATATGATATCAATAGTATATATTGTGGAGATGTTATAAATACTATTAGAAATTTTACTTCTGATAATTTTAGTTGGACACCTGGATCAAATATTAGTAATTATCAAGGTCAGAAAAGAAATAAAATTTTTACAGGCAGACCAATTAAGATTACAAGACAAATTGTTAGTAGATCCCCCCTTGATTTGGGTAATAGAACAACAATGGATTACAGTATTGCTAAAATAGTTTACATTGTTACTAGAGACAATCAAGACACTCTCTGGACTAGCTTAGACTTAACGAGTGAAGCCCATAGTTGGTGCAGCCAAAATTAGATGAATTTTATGAAAAATTTCAAGCTTAAATTTTATAGCTTACTAAGAAATAAATCTAATGAAGGTTTTACTTTAGCAGAGTTATTAGTAGCATCTGCAATATCAGCTGTTGTTTTGAGTGCTGCATATGCTTTGACGAATATGATAATAACCTCTAATAAATCTGATGATAAGAATTTACAGCTTGGAGCAAAAATAGAAAATGCCTTAGATTTTGTAGCAGATGAAGTTAAAAGTAGTAAGAAAATAATATCTAATTGGAGTGGAATCCCATCAAGATGTTTAAATCCCAGACCCTCTGGTGAATTTGTTTTGGGATTGACCCTTCCAGATCAAGCACTAACTAACGACTCTTACAAAAGTAAGACAAATGTCAATTGGAAAAAGGTAGATTGTCCAGTGATTTATACCTTAGAAAGGGACAATAACTATAAAGGTAGAGGGGGTTCTTATAAGCTTTTTAGAAATGGTCCTCAATTAGATGAAAAAGGTTTCTATATTCCTACTAAATTATCAACCACATTAATTTCTGACAAAATCCGATATGCACCAGATGATGTAATGCCATGTAATCAATCTAAAGGTTGGACACAGAGACAAGTTAAAGGAATAATCATTTGCACTTCACCATTTGATAATGCAGCTGAAATAGGGATTTCCGCAGAAACTATAAAAATTGGAAATACTTATTCTACATTAACTAAAACATCAGGAGCTTCTACAAGAATTCAAAATGATGATTTAATTGGAGATATAGGAAGTTCTTTTTTCTCCCTTAATTCTCAAGGACAATATTGTAAAACTCCGCCATGTTGTACTTTTGGAACTTGCAGTTCGACCAAAGAGCAAACATACTTTATTGATGTTTCAGGATCTATGGGTTGGTGTTACGTAAAAGGTAAAAACTGTATGGCTGCAGCGAGGGATGAAGTTATAAGAAACATAAAAGGATTAAGTGATGGTGTTAAATTACAAGTTGTAGCATTTAATCATTACAGTAGATACCTTTGGCCAAGTGGTCCAAAAGAATTAGATCCCGCAACCCGGCAACAAGCGATACAATTCGTTAGTAATTTGAGAGCAGGAGGCGGTACAAATCCTTGGAATGGTTTATGGAAGTCTATGCAAAGTCAAGATGTTACCCAAATAATTTTAATTTCAGATGGTTATACTAGTACCAGCGGTTATTGCAATGGAAGGTATCAAAGGTATGCAGATTGCTTCCAAAAGTACAATAAAGATGTAAGATCTAAAAGTGCTGCTGGTACTGTAAAGATAGATTCAGTATCTTTGGGATACGATTTTTGCAGGCCAGGAGGATGGATGGGCGAAGTCGCAACAAAAAACAATGGAAAATGTAGCGTAATAAGATAAGATTTATTATTACTATTTATTAATTTTTCAAATTTGGTGATACGTTTATAAATTCGTTACTCTTTGCATATTGATCATCAGAACCATCTAATATTCTTGGAGTAACTAAAACAACTAATTCTCTTTGATCTTTAGCAGATGTTCTATTCCTGAAAAAATGACCAATAATTGGTAGGTCTCCAAAGAATGGAAACTTTGTAACTGTTTCTTTATCTGTAGCATTAAGAACTCCAGTTAATATCAAGGTGTTACCATCCCTTACCCTAATAGAACCACTATCTAATCTTCTTACAGACAATAGATCTATATCTCCACATCCCTGAATAGTTCTTACTGATGATGAAGCGCTTACTGAAGGTGAAATTGCAAAGGTAACGAATCCGTTGTCATCAATTCTCAGTACTCTCGCTCCAAAAGTTAATCCTGCGATACCATAAGTGAAGGAAGCAGTATCTCCATCAGTAGAGGTGCAATTAATTGGTACTTGATTACCAACTATCACAAAACCTTCGTTTCCAAAAGATCTACCTATGGAACCCGAGGATAAAGCAGCGGAAATATCTTGAAAAGCAACTGTTTCACCTCCCGATTTACCAGGAAATTCATTCAAAATGAGCGTCGGATTAGCAAGAATCTTTGTATTTTTAGAGACTATTTGAGCCTTTAAAAACTTTATAAAAGTTTGGTCTGAATACAATTCAACTGGATTAATTCTTACTCTTTGATCACCTGCAATAACGACTGATGGATCACTAGAGGTATCAGTGGTTGTGACTCTTTGAGTAAAAGGATCTGCGAAATCACTAGTTTCATTTGGTGGCAATAGTTTACCAAATGCTCCTAAAAGGGCTCCTGAGTCGTTAACAATAAAATTATTGTTTTGTCTCATCGCCCAACTATTACTAAATGTAGTTCCATCATCTAATTGGACATCTAAAATTCTTACAGTGAGTGCAACTTGCCTTTGTCGTAAATCTAATTGTTTAAGATATTTTTCAGCAACTGTTATAACTTGAGGAGAACCAATCATTGTAACTGTTTGCAACCTGTCATCTGTGGTCGCTATCAGACCAAGTAGAGGACCAATATCAGACCCATAGATTTGAACTGAGGTAGTTGTGCTTGATGTTGTTGTATTAGAAGAAGTTCCTCCTGAAACAGTCTGTGACTGTGTTGCTCCTTGAGTAACTGCAGTAGATAATGTTGAAGTCCTTGTAACTTTGGCACCTAAATTAGCAAGATAAGATGCTGCTGCATTAGCCGTAGTTTGATTAAGCCTATATACTCTCGATATTCTACTTTTAAAAACTGAGTCTCTTACATTTGGTCCAACATAAACTATTCCATTCTCAAGCTTAGCTTGCAATCCGCTTGCCATCAAAACAGAATTAAATGCATTTTGGAATGAGACATCTTTTAAAGTAAGAGTTATATATCTATGAGTATCTGCATTTTTTTCTTCTGCTCCTCCAGATGATGATTGAATTGAATTTGTACCAGAAATCGCGGAATTGTAATTAGTCTCTGAAGGATTAATTGAAGAAATAGATTGAGCAGAAGAGCCTCCACTTCCACGATCAGGATCAAAAGATGGATCTTGTTGAACCCAAACATATCCATAGTTTGCTTTTGATAATAAAAATTCAATTGCTTTTTTTGCCTGAGTTTGTTTAAAAATCAAAGACACATTTGGACCTGTTAAATTTAATAAATTAGGGTTAGGTATTAAAGTTGTTCCAATAGCTATATCTCCCAGAGGAGGAGCAACTGCTTTAGGTTTATTTACTTTGATTTCTTTTAAGGTAGTCTCATCAATTTTAAATATATTATCTTCAGTTAATTGCTCTCTAGCAATTTTAACTTTTTTGATATCTATTTCAATATCTTCTCCATTTTTCTGAATTTCAACTTTATCTATATCTATTTGTTCTGATAATAATAAATCTAAAATATATTTTTTATTACTTCCTTCTAATTTTGCATTTAGAATCCCAGCTGAAGGGATAGAAAGGTTTTGCTCATTTTTTAAAATAGATTTCTTAGATTGTGTAGTAATTTCAATTTTGATTCTCTGCTTTTCAGTCTTTTTAAAAAAGGTTGAATATTCTCCAACGTTTGAAATAATAAGTCTTATGTTCTCTTTATTATTAGCTATTTTAAATTTTATTAAGTTATCTGTCTCTGGAATAAAACCTCTAGAAATAGGTTCAAAAATTGAGGTTTTACTATCGTTTTCTTTATCAAAATTATTTTCTTTTAAGTGATCAGCATAAAGTGGAATTAAACTTGAAAAAGCAGTTGAAAAACTAACTACGAAGATATAAAGATTTTTATTAAAATACCCTGACACTATTTAAGAAAGCTGTTTTATTTACATTAGCAGTGTTTTAATTTATATCCATATTTGGATTTACGTTATTTGAAAATAAGAATAAATTTAATTTGTTGGGATATTTAAAATAATTTTTGCTTTTACTTGTCCAGAGATATTTTTTGTCTGATTAAAATCCATGCTTGTTTCATTGCTCGCTATCCTTGGAGCAAAACAATAAGGCAATACAAATGCATCATATTCTTGAATTGCTTTCATAAAATTAATAATATTTAAATAATCCGCTTCAACTATTATTTCAAAATAATTTGATTTATATATATCACTTAAATTATTGTTCAACTTAGAAAGGGGTCTATCTATGGTAGAGAGGTTATATGAATTCTCTGAAAAAAGTACATTTTCAATTTCTTGATTAGTAAGAATGCCTTGATTATTATCAATATCCAAGCTTGGATCATCCATTATAAAATCATCTTCAAAATTTTCATCTTGAGCAGAAAAATCATCAAAATTATTTGAAAAAGATGATTCTGATAGCTGCGCTCTTTCTTCTTCAGATAATGTAGAGCATGCTTCAAGTTCCTGGGCATTTATAGGTCTAAATTGTGAAATTTTAATAAGAGATCTCTTTGACGATTCATCAATGATGCGAGTTAGATAAATAAGAGATTCTGAGTCAACCACCATCTCTGAAACCTGATTAAAGTTTTTATTAAATTCTGATAGTATTTTTTGTCCTTTATTTAACTTCTCCTCTAATAGTTCAAAATTATCAGATTGAAAGGAATATTTATTTGATTTATCAATTATAGAAATCATAGATTTGTAAGCAGGGATAGTAAATATATTTGTAATAAGTGAGGCCAAAAAAAGGCCAGTGACTGGATAGAAGAATTTATTTTTTCTTATTTCTAAGATATCAGATAGTTTAATTTTCTTTATATCGTCAATTTTAACAGTTTTTGCTTTTTCTAAAAGATCAGCAACATCTATATTTTTTAACTGTTGAATAAAATCTTGAAGTGAATTGCTCATATCATTCAATTTTTAGTAATATTAGACAAATTGATATATCTTTGAATTTTATTTATTAGTCCATAATTATAAGAATCTTTAAAAATAGAAATTTTATCCTCTAAACCAATTATATTATTTTTTCCAGAAATTTCAAAAATAAATAGTTCCTTAAATGGCTTAGAGTTAACTTGGGCAGTTCCAAACTGCGGACTTTTGCTCTGCTTAATTATATTTTTTACAACTACTGTATCTGATTTAATTATTGGCCATTCCAGAACATTATCAATGAATTTATTAATGATTTCAATATTATATGCCTGAACATTTAATTGAAATCCATTTTTGTCTAAAAGGAATTCTGTAATTTGAACATCATTAGGAATTGTTTTTTGTAATAGATAAGAAAATATGTACGCAGGGGATCCTAAAACATAAAGTTGATAATAATTTTCTAAGTCTTTTAATTTTGTTTCAATATTTTCATTAGTATTTTTTAATTCAGAAAAATTAAGAATAAATTGTTGGTGCAAAGATTCTAATCTTAATGTATTTAGATAAGCTGGCAATCCAATTAAATTTATGAGTAAAGTTATTCCTGTTAGGGATAATCCTGGGTAATAAAATATCTTTTCTTTTTTTAGGAACTCCTTAAGATTTTGAAAAATTATATTTTTATTTCCTAGGTATGAGTCCTTTATTATCTCTTTTTGTTTTTTTTCTTTCTCCCAGATCTCTAAATCCTGGTAATTTCTAGCAAAGTTATATTTAATCATTTATTCGCGATCTGAGCTATTGAAGTTAACTTAATAATATTAGAAATATTATTTTGTATTGTTTCTTTGTCAATATCTTTATTTAATTTATATTTATTAAAAATCTCAATTGGAAATTCTTTAAATTTATCAAATTTATTCATACTACTAGTATTTAATTTATCAAATCCTTGACCTGTAAGATAAATAGATTTGGGACTTTTATAATTATATTTTTCTAAAATTGAATTAATTGCACTGTCAAGTCTAACTAAAAATTGTTGGCCAATATTCTCATCTTGTGAAATATAGATTGAAGCTCCATATGGTAATTTTACAGAATTAAACTCACAATTACTTTTCTCTAAATAAATCACAGTTGAATTAAATTCTATGTCACATAAAATTGTTAATCCACCTTCCTTACTTGTAATTTGTTCAACTAAGTGAATACAAGAAGAAGTAACTCCTCCTATTGGATTTTCTAACTTCGACAAAACCTCTATCCAGGAATCAAGAACATTTTTATTTATATAAACAACACGATGGTAAGAACTTATTTTATTACCTGATACTCTTGTATGTTGCATCAATGTATTATCAGGCAAAAATGGACTTTTTGATAAAAGCTCAGGATTATTTTCTGAAAAAACAACTAATTCACTATCATTAAAGCTTTTAATTGTGAAGAAAGTTGAACTCAAAAGCAATATAATAGGCAAAGTATTAGCCTCGTATAAGGAAATAACATCTTGAAGAATATTAGAAAGTTCAATTTTATTTTCTACTTTAAAATCACCAATTATGTCAGTAGGGATATTTATATTAATAAGTTGTTCAATTGAATTAATAGATTCATTTGTTGATATTTTTGCAATAGTAAGTATGTGATCGGAAAAATGAA
>CACOMD010000010.1 GCA_902628235.1 uncultured Prochlorococcus sp.
AGAAAACTACCATTTATCAGCAACTTATACTACTCAGCATGGAAAATTTGATGCTTTCCACTACTACTCCACTGACGCAATTGATGAAAGTGTAGACAAGAGTGGATATGCTTTAAGAGCTTGGTGGAGACCCGATGAGACAGGGACAGCTGTTCCATCTATATCATTCGGCTATGACACAGTTGACTTTGCTGATAACATTGGTGGTTATAAGGAAGGTAACGGTTATTCTATCGCTTTTAACTGGCAGGATATTGTACAAGCTGATGATACATTCGGTGTTGCTTTCGGTTCACCAATTAAAGGTACAGACAATGTTACCGCTGGTGTAGAAGATGTAGATCCATTCCTTTGGGAAGCATACTACTCATTCCGTCCAAATGATTCTATTGAGATAACTCCTGGTGTCTTTGGTGGTACTGATGTTAGAGCTGATAAAAACGATGACATCTTCGGAGCTGTTTTACAGACAACATTCAGGTTTTAAGTAAGAGTGAATCATGAAAATTTTATGATTCACTTATTAAAAAAATAACTTTTTTTATAGAAAACTAAAATCTGTTCAAATCTACACACATATAAAAAGGTCTCATTCGAGACCTTTTTTACTTGAAAATTAAATTATAAATTTAATCTTACCAACAATTTTCTCCTTCTCCAATAGGAATACAAGTGCTTGATTTTGCAGCCTCATCAGCTATTTTTTGTGCTTCATCATCGAGAATGAAATCTGCATTAACAGGCATATCAGTATTCCATTCTTTTAAACCACCTAGGTCATTTTCTCCAGCCTTTAATGCACTGCTATCTGTCGTAGATATAGTTAAAGCACTTGTGGCAGCAATAAAAACTGCTATTGAACTTTTTTGGGACATTTTAACTAGTATAGATTTGCCTTTAGTTTAATTATTATTTATTCAACATTCTATTAGTTGTATAAAATGTTTCTTTTAATTACCTAAAACTCTTAGTAGGTTTGCATAAGACTTAAAAATTAAATCTAATTCATTTGATCTTCCATATTTAGAGAGTAACCCTCTTGCTCCCGCATCAATATCAAATAAGTATTCTCTTTCTTCAATACTTTTAACATAACTTTCTATCCATCCTACGCAAACTAATCTTTCACCACTTGTTATCTTTTCTACAGAATGTAAATATGTACTTGGATAAATTATTATTTCGCCTTGATCTAATCTAAATTTATTTTCATTATTAATATTCTCAATAACAAGATTCCCTCCATCATAATCTTTCTTATTATTTAAGAAAATTGTAAATGACAAGTCAGCTCTACCTGATGACATAAAGGCATTATCAATGTGCCTACCATATTGCATACCATTTAGTGCTTTTGTAAACATGATGCCATGAATAATTTTTGGGAGTGCAAAACTCTTAATTAAAGCATTAGTTAATATTTTTTTTACAACAAAGTCAGTATTTTTTTTTGATATAGATGAATTTCTATCTAACTGCAAATTATTTTTTACTTTTGAGGCAAAGCTACCTGCTGTTTTCTTTCCGTCTTCCCATGAATCATTGTTGTTATCTAAATTTGTTTTTAATATCTTTATTTCTTCTTGATTAAGTAAAGAGCAAGTTAAATAATTCATTTGATTAGTTTAAAATGATACATTATTATGTAAGTAAAAAATTTTTTTAAGGTCTAACACTGTTTATGGATATAAAGTATCTTTAGATACTTAATTTTATAGTGAAAAAACTTAAGCAACTTTTCTACTCAGCTTTAACATTTTCGATTTTATTTAATATAAATATACCCGCTAATTCAACTCAAAGGGAAGTTAAAGTATACTCAGGAAGACATTACAATACGGATAGAAATGTATTTAAAAGATTCGCTGAAGAAACAGGCATAAAAGTAAGACTTATTGAAGCTGCTGGTATATCGCTAATAGAAAGGTTAAAACGAGAGGGGCAAAATTCACAAGCTGATGTGATTTTATTGGTCGATGCAGCAAGGATTACTAACGCAGCAAAAGCAAATTTACTTCAACCAATAGACTCTACAAGTTTAAAAAATGATGTACCTTCGAACTTAAGAGATCCAGACAATAAATGGTATGCTCTAACAAGAAGGGTAAGAGTTCTCGTCGCGAATCCAAAAGTTGTTGATATTAATAAAATTAAGGATTATACGGATCTGGCAGATCCCTCACTTAAAGGAAAAGTTTGTTTAAGAAATAGAAAGAGTCCTTATAATCAATCACTTGTTGCAAACCAAATTGTTAATAAAGGAGATAAAGCTACAAAAGATTGGCTTAATGGAATGATTTCAAATGTTTCTCAACCATTTTTCCCTGGAGATATTGCAATCGTAAGAGCTGTTGCTAAGAAAAAGTGTGGAGTTGGAATTGTTAATCATTATTATGTGGCAAGAATGCTTGCAGGCGTAAATGGAAGAAGAGATGCATTATACGCAAAAAGAGTAAATGTTCTTACTCCTAATCCAGCTCATGTAAATATTAGTGCTGGAGGAGTTGCAAAATACTCAAGAAATAAATCAGAGGCTATAAAATTGCTCGAGTTTTTAGCTTCACCAAAGGGAAGTAAAGGCATTGCTGCTCCAACTTTTGAACACCCCTTAAAAGAAGTTAATCAAAACCCAATTGTCAAAAATTTTGGAAATTTTACTCCTGATAGTGTTACTATTCAACAACTTGGAGATTTTAACTCCAATGCAATTCAACTAATGAAAAGCGCTGGATGGGATTGATTAAATAAAACCTTGTTTTTCGATATTCATAACGAATTTATTAAGTAGCGAACTTCGTTAATTGACTCAAAGCGAATCATTCAACATAGATTTATGGCTATAAATAGTCTATTATTTTGATAACTACACTTTCATTTATAGCCTTAGTATATTCTGTTCCATAATTTATAAGTTTAGTTTTACAACCTAATAATTTAGGGATAATATTTAATCAAATAAATTCTTGAAATGAGATTAGTATTTTATATATTTGTATTTGCTCAATTATTAAATTATATTCATATTTTTGCAGAGGAATTAAAAAAAGAAAATATTCAATCTTCTAGAATTAAATGGGAGAAAATAGAAGAAAATAAGTCAAATAATTTAAAAAATATCATATGGGAACCTTTTGATAATATTGATAATCATTTTGAAAGGAAAATTCCAGAAAAAACTTTTGAGAAGATATTTTTAGATAATGAAAAAAAGAAAATAAATCATGTTAACAAAAATACTAATCAGGGATTTCTTCAAGTTCAACCGCATATCCCATTAAATAATTTTTTGAATGATGGAGAGTATGCTTTATCTACTTATTGGATATCCTCTTTTAGTGGAGGACGTGCCGGAGGCACTGGGAATCAGAATTATGCATTTAAATTTGATTATGGTTTAAGTAACAATTCATTATTTTCTATTTATGTGTCAGAAGCTGATGATCCTCTATATCAACTAATTGATGGAGAAATAATTCCAAATAATTGGGCAAATGTTGCTCTTGGATATAAAAAAAAGCTTTTAAAATTTGATCATCTTAAAACTTCTCTCTCTTTCGCTAGTTTTCTCGAATATTGGGTTTTGAGCAGTGGATATGGCATTAACGGCGAGGTTGGTTCAAAAAAAAGTATTTATAACGAAATTGATAATACTACTGGCCATGATCGTCATGAGAAATTTATTTATTCATTCTCTCTTCCAATTACTAAAGAATTAAATAATAAAGCAAACTTTTCTATTGTTCCAGGAATAACTCTTATTCCTAAGACAGTAGGAAATAAAAATATTGGTAAAAACTTTTATGGAAATAACTATTTTCTGGCTTCAAGTTTAAATTTTGATGTTGCAACTAATCTTCAACTGATTGGTTCTTACACCTATTTATTTGGCCCAGGTCATAATAGTTTTGATGAAAATTTGAATTTTTATAGGAATGCTATTTACAGTTATGGTTTTAATTGGAAAGCTAATCCAATTATTGGTTTTGAGGCCAAAATTACTAATGGATATGGAAATACACCATCAACTTCTTTATTAACAATACCCTCAGATAATAAACCACTATATTATTTAGGTGCAAATTATAATTATCAACCTTTTGGAGTTGATACAAGATTTATTCCTCTAAATAAAAATAATAATTTATTACTTTTTGGTGGACTATCAGTTGATAACGCATTATTCCCTGAGAGAGGGATTAGTCAAATAAGTTTTAATCTTGATGATAAAGGAAATTTATTTGCCTTATATGGTTATTCTTTATCAAATATTTTTCAGCTAGAAATAAGAACTGGATCTTTTAATGATGTAAATTTAGTAAATAATAAAGACTCTAATTTGCAAAATAAATATTTGAGTAGCGATAATTTAAATTATAGATTTGGAGGTAAATTATTAATCTTTAGTCCACAAAAGGATGATCTTTTTTGGATGACATTAAGAACATCTTTAGGAAGGAATCAAGGTTCAAATCACCAAGGATATTTATTCACTGAATTAATAAATACGATTAGATTAAATGATTGGTTGGCCTTAAATATAAGTCCAAAGTACTTTTTTAGTGGAGTGAAGAGTTTTGGTGGGCTTGGAGTTTCAAGTTATATTAATGTATTAGATAACCTTCAACTAATTCCAGAAATCAATACTTCATTCAAAAGTGATGCAAATTTTAACTCTACTCTTGCATTGAGATATTCTTATTCCTCTCAAGCTTCAGTAGATTTATATTATTCTAATGCTGCAGGAATTCAAGATATTGGACAACTTCTCCCAGATAATGAAAGAAGGGTTGGTATAAAATTAAACTTTTTATACTAATAATTGCAAATAATGTTCATTTAATAATAATTAGGTATAAAATTTGACAATTAAAACGAAAATGATTATCATTTTTAGGTAAATACTATTTGTGTGAGGCAAATTATGAAGTTATTCCAGTCTTTGCTGGTTGCTCCTGCTGCTTTGGGTTTTTTATTACCTAATACTGCAAAAGCCGCAGAATTAAATCTTGTAGATATTTCAAGATATTCTGGAGAAAACGTTGAAAATATTTCAAACTTTTCTGAACTCTATCCTAGTGATTGGTCATATCAATCTATAAAAGATGTTTTAATTTCTCGCAATTGTTCTAATTTAATGCCATCTGGATCTATCTCTAGATTTGAAGCTGCTGCAATTATTAATTCTTGTCTTAAAGATTATGTACAAATAACAGAAATAGAAAAAAGGCTAATTGATGAGTTCAATTCTGAGCTCTCATTAATCAAATCTAGTTTTGATGGTTTGGATGAACGCTCAAATGAAGTTGAAGCTGGAAGTTTTTCTACGACAACAGTTGCATCATTCTCTGCTGATTTTGCTATTGGTGCTGTTAATGGTAAAAGTGTAACAGTATCAGGTGGTGAAACTACTGTTACAGGTGATGTTGATGGCGATGGTACAAATGAAACTGTTGTTGTAAAAAAAGCTGATGAGACTAAAAATGCTGAGGCAATGTCTTTTGACTATAGCTACGAAATTGGTTTAAGCACTAGTTTCACAGGTGAAGATTCACTGGATGTGGCTTTAGTTGCTGGTGCTGGTACTCTTTCAGAACTTGATTTAAGTAAAGATGATGGAAGTACGCTGGTTGTCGATGGAATTTCTTATACTTTGCCTTTAGGCGATAAAGCAACAGCATTTGTTAGTCATGGTGTTGAAGGGAGTGCCCTTTTTAACACAGCATGTGTTTATGAAGGTCCCTCTGATACTTTGAGTAGCTGTGGTACTGTCTCATCTGCAATAGATGAAGATGATCAAACTATTGGAGCTGGTGTCTCTTATGATTTTGGGAATGGTTTTAATGTCTCTTTTGGGTATGAAGGGCAAGGAGATACAACAGCTGGTCTTGGATCTAAAGAAGGACTTGATTCTATAGCTGCTCAAGTTGCCTATTCAAATGATACCTTCGGTCTTTCTCTAACAGGAGCAAGAATAGAGACAAGCGAAACTAATGATGATACATTCACTGCAATCAATGCTTTTTTCAGCCCTGATGAAGCAGGACTCCCCTCAATAAGTGTAGGTTATGAGAAAGGTGATGTTGGAGGTGCAGCTTCTAATGTGGATGAAACTACTTCTTACTTTATAGGTATTCAATGGGATGAATTAGGAGAAGGTGTTTTAGGTCTTGCTGCTGGTACTCATACTCCAATTGTTGAGAATAGTGATTCATTGTTAATGTATGAAGCATACTATTCATATCCTGTAAATGACGGAATGACAATAACTCCATTGATTTACACCAAAGATCATGCCAAAGGAACTGATAATGAAACTGGATTAATGGTAAAAACATCATTTAGTTTCTAAATATAGAATCATTAAAAACCTCATACACATATCAAAGACCTCTTACGAGGTCTTTTTTATTTCAATTTTTTATTTAAAACTTTATTAAAGGAAAAATATCAAAAATTATTTATTCTAAAAAATATATTCTTACCAATAAGGATCATAAGTAAATTCAATCTTAAGATGAACATTATTTCTAAATTCAATATTTTTTATACAAGGCCTAATAGTTTCGCCATTAACATCTATTTCACATGCGCCACAGTTTCCTAATAAACATCCAGTGGGGATATTTAAGTTAGCCATTTGAGCTTTTAAAAACCAGTCATCTCCATCTTCTGCAGAAGTAATAGAGTGATTTGGCCAATAAATTTTTAATTTTTTTTTCTTCAATTTAGTAAAGATAAAATATTGATGTGTTTTTTAAATTCATTAGCAAGATTATTAATTATTGCCTCACGTTTAATTTTATATTGATTATGTTTTTTGTCTAATATTTGAATTCCTTTTTTATCTTTTATTAAATTAAGATAGCTAATTCTCCATTTATCGTTTTCAAATAATCCATGTATATAACTGCCCGCAATAGATCCTTTCTCTTTTTTATCTATATACCAACCAAGTTTATTTTCTTTAAACATACTTTTTAATTTTTCTTCTCCCTCTTTTTTCAAAATTTCAGTAATGCCATTATGTATCTCAAATCCCTCAACCTGTGTCACAAAAGGCCAATTTGCATAGCAATTTAATCTTCTTGTAATCTTTGTTTTCTTGAAAATTGTTTTTAGAGGTAATAGTCCTATACCTTTAATTGATTTATTTTTACTAGAATTTAAACCTTCTTTTGAAAAGGGATCTTCCAAATATTCTCCAAGCATTTGTAGCCCTCCGCAAATACCTAGGATATTTCCATCTCTTTCTGAATAGTTCTTGATACATTTAATAAGACCGCTATCTCTTAGAAAAGTAATATCTTTAATAGTTTGTTTGCTCCCAGGAAGAATAATTAAGTCAAATTCCTGCAAATCTTGAGAATTACTTATCCAATTTAATTTTATTCCTTCTTCATTATCTAGAGGGTCCAAATCTGAAAAATTACTTATTGATGGAAATTTTATTATTCCAATCTCTAATTCTGGATTCTTATTAGTTACTTTCCTCTCTAAAAGATCTAAAGAATCTTCAGGCGGGAAATTTTCTCTTAAAGATGGAAGTATCCCTAATATTGGAATATTAGTCTTTTTCTCAATCCATTTTTTACCTTCGTCAAATAAAGAAATATCACCCCTAAAACGATTTATAATTATGCCTTTGATAAGTTTCCTCTCCTCTGGTTTCAACAGCTCTAATGTTCCAATTATTTGAGCAAAGACTCCACCTCTCTCAATATCTGCAACTAAAATGCAGTTTGCTTCAAGATATCTAGCAATCCGTAAATTGGTAAGATCTCTATGTATTAAATTCATTTCAACAGGACTCCCCGCTCCTTCAATGATTAAACGGCAATTATCATCCTTGTCTATGATTTTAAACAATCCTTTTTTTATTATTCCCCATCCTGATTGAAACCAATTTTGATAATAATTTCTTGCTGTTGTAACACCAACACTTTTCCCAAGATGAATAACTTCACTTGTTGAGTCCCCTTGAGGTTTAAGTAAGATAGGATTCATTTCTGAAGAGGGAATCCTACCAGATGCAAATGCTTGTATCGCCTGGGAAAAAGCCATCTCTCCACCTTCCAAATCTACCCAAGCATTGTTACTCATATTTTGTCCTTTAAAAGGGTAAGGGTTTTCACCTAAATCTCTCAAAATTCTGCAAATAGCTGTAACAGTGATTGATTTGCCTACTCCACTTGAGGTTCCAAGAACCATAATAGATTTCTTTTGCGTTTTTATTTTTTCAGTATTATCCATATTTGAATTGATAAATGATTTTATATTTATTAGGCTAAATATTAAACTATAAATAAATTTAGTTAATCGTGTTAATTCTAGCTTCAACTTCGATATCAAGGAAAAATTTACTAAAAAATTCAGATATAAATTTTATCCAATTGTCTAGTTTCTTTGACGAGTCTTTAGTAGTAGAAAAAAATATAAAAGATTTAGCTCTTAAATTATCTTTTTCAAAAGCTGAAGTAATTAAAAATAAAATAAAAGAAATTAATTTAAGAGAAAAGTTACAACTTACTTCTTTTGAGATTCTTGGATGTGATTCTATTTTTGAGTTTAAGGGAAAAGCTTTAGGAAAACCAATTGATAAAGAGGATGCTTATCAAAGGTGGTTAGAGATGTCTTCAAATTATGGATTTTTGCATACGGGTCATACACTTTTATTTTGTGAATTGATAAATGAGAGTAAAAGTATTATTTTAAAAAAGGAGGTTAAAAAAACAATAAGTTCAAAAATATTTTTTGCAAACTTACAAAATAAAGAAATATCTAAATATATAGATACTCTTGAACCTCTAAATTGTGCAGGGGGGTTTGCCTTAGAAGGCAAAGGTGGGAAATTTATCGAAAAGATAGATGGATGTTTTAGTAATGTTATGGGTTTAAGTTTACCTTGGCTAAGAAAAGAACTACTTGAAGAAGGCATTATGGCATAAAAAAACCCCTGCTTAGCAGAGGTTTTTTTTGATTAAATAACAGTTTTAATCTAAATCAGGCATTTCTAATGCTGGTTCGTCATTTCTGTCGATACCTTTTTCGAATCCAGCAGCAGCAGCTCTAGCTCTTCCAGCATGCCATAGGTGTCCTATGAAAGTGAACCATCCTAGGAAGAATTGAGCAGCAGCTAACCATTGTCTTAAGTTAACAAAGTTAACAGCATTAGGCTCAGTAATAATTCCACCAACAGAGTTAATAGAAGCATTAGGAGCGTGAGTCATGTATTCAGCAGCTCTTCTTACTTGCCAAGGCTGAATATCATTTTGGATTTTTTCAAGACTTAATCCATTTGGGCCTCTAAGTGGCTCTAACCATGGACCTCTAAAATCCCAAAATCTCATAGTCTCTCCACCGAAAATAATTTCTCCAGTGGGTGATCTCATAAGATATTTACCAAGTCCTGTAGGACCCATTGTTGAACCAACATTAGCTCCTATTCTTTGGTCTCTAACTAGGAAAGTGAAACTCTGAGCTTGTGAAGCTTCAGCGTTTGTAGGACCGTAAAATTCTGAAGGATAAGCAGTATTGTTGAACCAAATAAATGTTGAAGCAATAAAGCTTGCTACACATATTCCGCCCAAAGCGTAACTTAGTAAACCTTCACCGTTCCAAATGAATGCTCTTCTAGCCCAACCAAATGGTTCGGTAAAGATATGAAAAATGCCACCGATAATAGCAGTTACACCTACATATACGTGTCCACCAACAATGTCTTCCATAGAGTTAACACCTATGATGGAACCAGAACCTCCCCACGGGGATCTAAAAAGATATCCAAGAATTATACGAGGATCTAAGGTTGGGTTTATAAGTCTAACCTCTCCACCACCAGGAGCCCATGTATCATACGCTCCGCCGATGAAACACCAGTTTAAAGACCAAGCAAGTGCACCTACTCCAAGAACAATCAAATGATATCCAAGGATATTTGTCATTTGATTTTTATCTCTCCAGTCAGTGGAGAAGAATGGGAAATCTTGCTCAAGCTTTTCTGGACCAGCTAAAGAGTGATAAATACCTCCAAAACCAAGTACAGCTGAAGCAATTAAGTGTACAACTCCTGCTTGGAAGAAAGGCATTATGTCAGTAACTTCTCCACCAGGACCAATACCATAGCCAAACATCGCTACATGAGGCATACATATTAAGCCTTGCTCCCACATAGGTTTATCAAAGGTGAAGTGATTAACTTCAAATAACATCATTGCGCCAGCCCAGAATACAATAAGACCAGAGTGAGCAATGTGAGCTCCAAGTAAACGACCAGATAAATTAATTAGTCTGGCGTTACCCACATACCAAGCGTAACCAGTTTCTTCAATACTCTGGTTTGGAGCTCTTAGTAAATTATTAAAGGGCGTTTCCACGTGGAAGAACCTCCTCAGGGAATACAAAGTTTTCGTGTGGCTGATCCACAGATGACATCCATGCTCTCATACCTTCGTTCAAAAGTATATTTTTTGTATAGAAAGTTTCAAACTCTGGATCTTCTGCTGCACGGATTTCTTGGCTTACAAAATCATAAGCTCTTAAATTAAGTGCAAGTCCAACAATACCAATAGATGAAGTCCACATACCCATTACAGGAACAAACAACATTAAGAAGTGGAGAAATCGCTTGTTAGAAAAAGCGATACCAAAAATCTGGCTCCAAAATCTATTCGCTGTAATCATAGAATAGGTTTCTTCTTCTTGTGTAGGATCAAAAGCTCTAAAAGTAGTACTTTGAACTTTTCCATCTGTGTAAATACTTGAATCTTCGTAAAGTGTATTTTGGACTGTTGCACCGTGAATAGCACATAATAATGCACCACCAAGAATTCCAGCTACACCCATCATGTGAAAAGGATTAAGTGTAATGTTGTGGAAACCTTGGATAAATAAGATGTAACGGAAAATAGCAGCTACACCAAACGAAGGTGCAAAGAACCAGCTATGTTGTCCTAAGGGATAGATAAGGAAAATACTTGTAAATACAGCAATTACAGCTGAAAAAGCTAGTGCGTTGTAAGGTCTAATACCAACAAGTCCTGCAATTTCGAATTGACGAAGCATAAAGCCAATAAGGCCAAATACTCCATGTAATGCAACGAAGTTCCATAAGCCTCCAAGTTGTAGCCATCTTACAAAGCTACCTTGGGCTTCTGGACCCCATAAAAATAGAAGACTGTGACCCATGGCATCTCCAGGGGTACTAACAGCTGCTGTTAAAAAGTTACAACCTTCAAGGTAGGAGCTTGCTACTCCATGTGTGTACCAAGAGGTTACAAATGTTGTTCCGGTAAACCATCCACCAATTGATAAAAATGCACATGGTAGAAGCAATAATCCGGACCAACCAATAAATACAAACCGGTCGCGCTTTAACCAGTCATCAAGGACATCAAACCATCCTCTTTGTGGTGCGCTTCCAACGGCGATCGTCATGAGAAAACGTTTTTAGCTTCGGGATACGCTGAGACTTTAACAAAGATTATGGGTAAAGTGGGGAAATATTTTTATATATGAAACGCCTTGTAAAGCTTTCCTAACTTTTTTTATAAAAATTGAGTATTAATACTCGGTCTTAATTTGTTAGATTGTAAACATTAGTAATTTTATAGATGTTGTTAATGGACTCAGATTTTCCCTCCTCATCCAAAATTGAACAAAAGATTAACGGCTCCAGGAAATTATCTAACTACTTAATTGGAGGAATGTTAACAATTGGAGGAGTTGGTTTTATTCTCGCTTCATTATCAAGTTATACAGGAAAAGATCTATTGCCTCTAGGTAATCCATCAACTCTATTATTTGTACCTCAAGGTCTAATAATGGGGGCATATGGAGTTATTGCAAATCTTTTAAATTTATATCTTTGGTATATCGTTTATATAAATTTTGGCTCGGGTTTTAATAGTTTTGATAAAGCTTCCAAAACTGTAATTATTAATAGAAAAGGATTATTTAAAGAAATAGATGTTAAGGTTAGATTCGATGAAATCAAATCAGTAAAACTGGATATTAGCGAAGGCTTTAATCCGAGGAGAAGAATTGGGTTGGTTTTAAAGGGTAGAAAGAAAATATTGCCATTAAGTAGCTCAGGAGATTTAAAACCTCTGTTAGAAGTAGAGGAAGAGGGAGCAAGGTTAGCTAAGTTTCTAAGTGTAAATTTGGAGGGAATAAAATAGATTTATTAAGAAAATTTTCTAGTAATTTTTTATATGTTTTTCTGTTCTTATTGATCAATTGCTGCGGTTATAAAAATAAAGAAAATAGTCAATATTATTGTGAAAAACTTAATCTTAAATGTAATACAAAAGAAAATATAGTCTTTTTTTATACTTCTAAAGGGACAATGAAGATCCAATTATTTGCAGAGTCACATCCTGTTACAGTGGCTAATTTCATATCTAAAGTAAAAAATAATTTTTATATAAACAAAAAATTTTACAAAATAATAAATTATTCAAGTAATAAGTTAATCCACAACGGATTAAATAAAGTAAATGATCTAGGACAGAGGTATATTAGGGATCTTGAAAATTTTGACTCAATTCCTCTTGAAATTAAATTAAATAATAATGATCCTATTTATGAAACTCCCATCATAAATCCTTTAGAGATAAAAAATTTGCGTCACAAATTTAAAAAAGGATCTTTATCTATGGTAAGAATAAGTAAAAAAAGATCATCATCGACTGAATTTTTTTTCACATTAAATAATTTTCCAGAGTTTGATGGTAGGTACTCTATCTTTGGAAAAGTTATAAGTGGTTCTGATATTTTAGAAAAAATTGATAAAAATGATTTGATAAAAAAAATTGAGTTTTATTAAACATCAAAACTATATTTATTAATCTTTAGCATTTCAGTATTAACTCCTGATGATCTTTTTAATGCTATTTTACCCGTTCTTGCAATCTCTAAAATCCCATATGGCTCGAGTAATTTTTCTAAAGCAACTAATTTCCCTGGGTCTCCCACTACTTCAAGGGTAAGAGCAATATCGGATACATCTACCACTTTTGCTCTGAAAACTTGAACAAGTTCAAGGATTTTGCCTCTTGTTTCTTCTTTACTTGATACCTTAAGTAGCATTAATTCTCTTTCTACTGCGGCAAGGTTGGATAGATCTGCGACTCCAAGAACGTTAAATAATTTATTGAGCTGTTTTGTCATTTGTTGTAAAGTCTGATCGTCTCCTTCTACTACCATTGTCAATCTTGATATCCCTCTGGTTTCAGCAGGCCCTACAGCCAGACTATCGATATTAAATCCTCTTCTCGCAAATAATCCGGAGATTCTGCTTAAGGCTCCTGATTCATCTTCAACTAAGACTGACAATGTGTGTTTCATTATTTTTTAATTGTTATTTCTTCAATCCATTCGTTGGATATCTCATTAAAGAGTTTAGGATCCTCATCATGAACACAATGACCTGAATTTGGTATTACTTTTAATTCTACCCATGGAAAGAGTTTTGCAATCCTTTTCCCGTAATTTAATGGTATAAATTTATCTTTTTCCCCCCATATTAGAAGAAAAGGCACTGTCTTTATTTCACAAATAACTTTTAATAAAAAAGATGATTTTAATTTATTTGATCTAGTGGCCATCCCTAAGCACATTGCTCTTAGTGCTTTTGCAGCAGATGGCCTTTTAGAAGGGATGCTAATTAAATTAAATAATTCTTTATCGATAAATTCTTTTTTTTCATAAGCGAAATTTAAAAAATAATAAATTAATTTAAATTTATCTATTACAAACAATACAAATTCTATTGGGAGTAAACTTACAAATAATTTTATTAATTCATATTTAATAGATTTAAATTTTGATCCGTCTTTAGAACAATTAATATTGATATCTATTGGGTCAGGTAATGGAGAGGCAATTATTCCAGAAATTTCTTCTGGAATGGATACCGCAGAAGTTAATGCTACTAGTCCTCCAAGAGAATTACCTATTATAACTATTTTGTTTGTATTTATTGGTCTTATAATATCAGTTATAAAATCTGCAACTTGATCGCACCATATTCCATTATCTAATTTGCCAATTTCTTTTATACCTGGTTGATCAGATTGTCCGAAGCCCAAAAGATCCATAGAATAAACTGAATAACCATTTTTTGCAAAATTTTTAATATTTTTCCTCCAATGATTACTGTTTGCTCCAAAACCATGTAAAAAAAGCAAGGGTGTATTTTCTTTTTCGTTTTCTACAAACCATGCAATTTTAAATCCATTCCAAATCCAATAGTTGCAGCTTTTATTCTTTGTAGATATTTTTAAGATCATCTAACAAATAAAATTTCAATGTATTAGTAAATTAATTAATTAATTTAAAAGTTATACATATTATCTATCTTTAAATAAAATAAATGCAATAATAAAAATATACAAATCTTGTTATTGATGGCTAAAGAAATTTTTAGCATAGCTGCTGTCTTTTGGGTTTTAATACCAATTGGTTTAATAGGGGGAGCTCTTCTTTTAAAATACCAAGGTGATTAATTCTCGCGAAATTGCTTTAAAGTAAGTTAATGTCTGAAGGTTAAGTAAATTCATTAATATGAAGATTCTTTTAGTTGGAGCTACTGGCACTCTTGGGAGACAAATAGCTAAAAAGGCTGTTCAAGAAGGTCACGAAGTTAGATGCATAGTTAGAAATCCTAGGAAAGCATCTTTCTTACAAGAATGGGGTTGTGAATTAACGAAAGGAGATTTACTAATTAAAGATGATATTACTTATGCACTTCAGGATATAGAGGCAGTTATTGATGCTGCCACATGTAGACCAGATGATAGTAAAAGTATTTATGAAACTGATTGGGAAGGAAAGTTAAATCTTTTTAATCAATGTGAACAAAAGGGTGTAAAGAGAATTATTTTCTTATCAATACTTCTTACTGAAGAATTTAGAAATGTGCCTTTAATGGATGTCAAATTTTGTACAGAAAAACTTTTAGAAAAATCAGAATTTAACTACACCATATTTAAATGCGCAGCTTTCATGCAAGGAGTTATTGGCCAATTTGCAATCCCTATCTTAGATAGTCAGGCAGTTTGGATGAGTGGTGCACCTACCAAAATCGCTTATATAAACACTCAGGATATGGCAAATATTATAGTTTCTTCTATTGATAATTCAAATACATTTAGATTGTCACTTCCACTTGTGGGTCCTAAAGCTTGGAATCCAAATGAAATAATTTCGTTGTGTGAAAAATATAGTAATAGAAAAGCAAAAATTTTTAGAGTAGCTGATTTTATACTTAAAGCTACTCAGTCTGCAGTTTCTTTTTTTGAAGACTCTTTAAATGTTTCAGAGAGGCTCGCATTCGCTGAAGTAACCAGTAGCGGAAAAGAATTAAATGCTGATATGTCAAAAACTCTTGAATTGCTAGAGATGAAAAATTCTGATCTGACTTCTCTTGATAATTATTTGAAAGAATACTACGAGCAAATATTAAAGAGATTAAAAGAAATGGAGGTCGATCTGGATTTAGAAGAGAAAAAAAGATTACCATTTTAAAGTTGCATTAAAATATAAATATAGTATATTTGTACTAAAAATACTATTAACATTGATGCTTTCAAAGTCAAAAAACCTCGAAAGGAGATTGAACCTTCTTGCTGAAGAGGCTACTTCAGAGTTAAATAAAGTATGCGAATCGTCTCTTTGGGAATCCTTAGGCTTCGTTTATTTTGATCAGCTAGATAGTAAAGATAAAATTGCTAAAGCAAATTATTATTACGGCCAACTACAAACAATAAATGAGATAAAATTATTTTCTAATTAAATAATCTCTTTTAGATTTAATTATTATTATTCATAGTAAATTTATGAATTTTTTTCTGATACTATAATAAATAGTAATAAGTTATTTTTAATGATTGAGACTTCAGGTGTAATAGAAAAGGAACAAGGTAATGGCTTTTATTTAGTTACACTTGAGCAACCTGAAGGCCATCAATGCTTATGTAGAGCTGCAGGAAAATTAACAAAATTTAGAATAAAGCTCCTCGCAGGTGATAAAGTCTTAGTCGAAATAAGTCCTTATGATCTTACTAGAGGTAGGATTACATATAGAGAAAGAAATGCTGGTGGCAATTCAAGACCTCCGGGTTCAAAGCAGGGTAATATGAAAAAGAATAAATAATTTTAATAAATTATTTAATTAGAGTTTTAATAGCTTCTTTAAACTCACTTCTTTGCTTAACACCTTTCCATTCTCTTTTTAGGAGTTTGTCCTTAAAAAGTTGAACAGTTGGGGTTCCATTTATACCTGCCTGTTTCGCAATGTCTTGATCTTTATCAATATCAATTTCAATGCCCTGAACTTCACCATCAAGTTCATTTATTACTCTTTTTAATTGAGGTTTTAAGACATGGCAAGGACCGCAACTAGGTGAACTAAAGATTACTAAAATTGGTTTTGTACTTTCATGATAAAGCTTTCTTAATGCGTAACTGCCTTTTTGCCATTGAGAATTAAAGTCAAATGTTTCTTCATTTGTTTCTTCCTCTTGTTTTATTAAAGATTCTGATTTTTCAGGATCTGGTTGTTCTCTTTTGATAGTTATTGATAAATCTTTTTCAGTAAGCCATCTTTCCGCAGCTAAAGCCGCCATGCAGCCGCTACCAGCAGCAGTTACGCCTTGCCTCCATTCAGAGTCAGCTACATCTCCAGCGGCGAAAATTCCTTCTAAAGAAGTTTCAGGCCTTCCTGGTTTACATATTATATAACCTTTTTCATCAATTGATATTTGATTATCTAGAAAACTTGTATTAGGTGTATGTCCGATAGCATAAAAAAGGCCCTTTACTTCAATCTCTTTATTTTTTGAATTATGACTATCTACTCTTATTTTCTCTAACCAATCATTTCCAATAGCTTCTGTAACTGAAGTATTCCAATGGATTGTTATTTTGGAATTTGCCAAAACTCTATCTGCCATAGCTGCACTAGCTTTCAATTTATTTGATCTAACGATCAAATGCACTTTGCTTCCATATTTGGTGAGGTAGACAGCTTCTTCACAAGCAGAATCTCCTCCACCTACCACTGCCAGTTCAGCATCTCTAAACTGAGGAGTTGCTCCATCACAAATAGCACAAGCACTTATACCTTTGCTCCAAAAAGATTTTTCATTTTTGATTCCTAATCTATTAGCACTTGCACCTGTAGCAATAATAATTGAATTTGCCTTAATTTCCCCTTCAAGTGTTTTTATCACAAAAGGTCTTTTCTTTACATCAATAGAACTTACATCACTTTCAATCAATTTTGTTCCCCACCTAATAGCTTGTGCTTTCATTAGATCCATTAATTCTGGACCCATTACACCATCTGGAAAGCCTGGATAGTTTTCAACAAACGTAGTAGTCATTAATTGACCTCCTGGAATGCCTCCTGAAGAAAAGCCTGTCACAAGTAGTGGTTGTAAATTAGCTCTAGAAGCGTAAATAGCTGCTGTGTAACCTGCAGGACCAGATCCTATAATTACTAGATTTTCAATAGTGGAATTAACCTCTAACTTATCCATTAATATTTATAAAATTATTTTTTTATTCTAATTATTAAATATATAAATTATTATTTTTTACGAAAAAGTTTTAATTTTCTTCTCTAATCTTTTTATCAAGTAATTTATTTAAATTTTTAGGAAAATTTAAAACACAATTACTGAAATTACTACTTTCTTGGCCCATGTTTACTATCCATTCTCTAAATTCTTCAGCTATTGCATAACTATCTTCATATTTTTCCAAGCTATCCATCACTGTAATCCTATTGGAGGCCCAGCAGGTTGCAATATCTATTCTCCTTCTGTGGAAATTTTCCATACTAAATTATTTGTTTAGTATAGGAAAGCATATTTTCTTGATGATTTAATGTTAAATAAGGTACAACTTTGTACTAATAAACAATAATTTTAGCTTTTTTTAATATTTGAAGCTTAAAATATTGTTTTCTGAAATTATGAATTCAAACTGCTTCTGTGTGATTCATCAATAATCTCTCAACTTCATCAAAACCTTCTTTTGCTGAATTAAAAGCTAATTCTTCGCTGATTTTTTCTTCAGAGATTAGTTTTTCAGATAATTTTTTTAATAAACCTTGTTTCCTATCCCTTAATGAGTTAATTATTTCTTCATCAATAATAGTTTTTATAGCTTTTGAAATTAATTTTTTGTCATTAGCCTCCTCAAAAGTCCCTTGTACTAATTCTTGTATAAACAATCTGTGAACTTCACTGCTTCTGAGAAAACTTTCAGTTGCGTTAATGATACCTTCAACAAGTGCTTCATCTGGTTCGGAATCATTCTCGGCCAATTTAAATTCCCAGTCTAAATGTCGTCTTTGCCAGCCAGAGGAATGAAGACTTGGCATAACGGTTTGAGAATATGTATCTACGGACATTTCATAAATTCTTTCGGCTAATTTTTCGCACCATTCTCTTCCATGACTTTGAAGATTCTTTTGCATAGCCTGTCTTGGAACTGCATGACCTCCATGATGACTATGACAAACGCCATCTGGGCACTCAATAGCTTTTATACTCATTAGATTAAATTTTCTGTATATTTTCTTGATAGCTAATTTTTAAAAAAAAGAAAATATATCTTTAATAAAATTTCTAAGACTTTTAATTGAAATCAATATATCCTTAGGGTGTCTAAAATAATCTTAAATTGACAAAAATTTTAATACCAATCGAGACATCAATTGGAGAAAGAAGAGTTTCAGCAACTCCAGAAACCGTAAAAAAATTAAAAAACCTTGGATGTGATGTATATATTGAGAAATCAGCAGGAGAACTATCAGGGTTTAAAGACTTTTCTTATGAAGAAAATGGAGGGATAATTTTCACTGAACAAGATTTTAATCCCTGGAAAGAGGTTGATATTATCTTTTGTATTCATTGTCCAGATTATGAAAAATTAAATAAATTAAAAGAAGGCTGTTTAATTATTGGATTGCTAAATCCCTTCGGTAATAAAGATCTTGCAAAATTATTGTCTGATTTTAAATTATCAGCAATTGCATTAGAGCTCTTACCTAGAATAAGTCGGGCTCAATCCTCAGATGTACTTTCTTCTCAAGCAAATATAGCTGGTTATAAATCAGTTTTGTTAGCGGCAAGTGAATTGGATAGATATTTCCCAATGCTTATGACTGCTGCAGGGACTGTTCAGCCTGCAAAAGTAGTTGTTCTTGGTGGAGGAGTGGCCGGTTTGCAAGCTGTAGCTACGGCAAAAAGACTTGGTGCTTTGGTTTTCGTTTCTGATATAAGACCAGCTGTGAAAGAGCAAGTTGAGTCACTTGGTGCAAAATTTATTAATTTACCAGAGATCGATGAAAACCCTACAGAATCAGGCGGATATGCTAAAGCTGTTTCAACAAAATTTCTTGAAGAGCAAAGAGCAATTCTTTCTAAACATTTATCAGAAGCAGATGTGGCTATATGTACAGCGCAAGTTCTAGGGAAGAAGGCTCCAATACTAATTAATGAGAAAATGTTGGAAAATATGAGACCTGGTTCAGTTGTTGTAGACTTAGCAGTTGCTCAAGGTGGTAATTGTGTTAACACTAAGCAAAATCAAACAGTAATAAAAAATGGAGTAAAACTTATTGGAGCTTCTGAACTTCCTTCTTCAGTGCCCTATCATGCAAGTAGTTTGTATTCAAAAAATTTAATTTCATTAATAACTCCATTTATCAATAATGGGATTTTAAATATTAATAAGAATGATGAAATTGTTTTAGGTTGTTTAATAAGCGATAAAGGAGCTATCCTTCAAGAAAAAGTTTTTGAAATCGGAGGCAGTAATTAGAAATGGATTTTGCGCAAGCATTTTGGGTCTTATTGCTTGGAAGTCTTTTAGGTCTAGAACTAATAGGCAAAGTCCCTCCCACGTTACATACCCCTCTAATGAGTGGAGCTAATGCTGTATCAGGTATAACTATGCTTGCAGCATTGACTTTAATAATTACAGCTAAGAATAATTTACCTCTATTGATAATAGGATCAATTTCACTTGGATTTGCTCTATTTAATGTTGTTGGAGGATTTGTCGTTACAGACAGGATGCTGGCAATGTTTAATCGTAAACCCTCAAAAAAATTAAAATAAAAAATGGATGTTTCATTAATTCAGTCTTTTATTAATCTTATTGCAGTTTTACTTTTGGCTTTAGGAATTAAAGGATTATCAAAAGTTAGATCAGCTAAAGAAGCAAATAGGTTAGCTGCATTTGCAATGTTTCTATCAATAATTGGTCTCCTTACATATTATCTAGGAAAACCTGGTGAGGGGATCACTCAACAATCATGGTTATGGATAATATTAGGTTCATTCGTAGGTAGTTTATTTGGAGCAATTCTTGCAAAAAGAGTTCCCATGACATCAATGCCTGAAACTGTTGCGTTATTTAATGGTTGTGGAGGAATGTCATCTCTGTTAGTTGCAATTGGAGTTATATTTTTTCAAAGAAATGAAACTTTTATCCAAGATATTTCAATTCTGATTTCTATTTTTGTAGGTTCAATTACTTTCTCCGGTTCAATTATTGCGATGGCAAAATTGCAAGGATGGCTTCAAACTCCATCATGGACGCAAAGTAAAATAAGGCATTTAATAAACATATCAATTGCAATTATTTCTCTAGTTGCTTTTTTAAATTTAATTCAATCTGTCAATACTTCTACAATCTGGCTTTTAGTTATTTCTTCGACAATATTAGGAATTGGAGTAACTTTACCAATTGGTGGTGCAGATATGCCTGTAGTAATTTCATTGCTTAATAGTTATTCCGGAATTGCAGCCGCCGCCGCAGGTTTTGTTGTTGGGAGTCAACTTCTTATTGTCGCTGGTGCAATGGTTGGTGCTGCAGGGTTGATACTCACTCAGGTAATGTGTAAAGGAATGAATCGATCACTTGTTTCTGTTTTATTTGGTGGGACTTTATCTTCTCAAATTAAGAAGTTAGATAGTGGAGGAGAATATACAAATATAACTTCTTGCAGTGTAGAAGAATGTGCTCTTACATTGGAAGCGGCAAATAAAGTAATAATTGTTCCTGGTTATGGTTTAGCTGTGGCTCAAGCTCAGCATACTCTCAGGGAGGTAGCAAAGATATTAGAGCAAAATGAGATTGATGTTTCATATGCAATCCATCCTGTAGCAGGGAGAATGCCAGGACATATGAATGTATTACTTGCGGAAGCAGATGTTCCATATGAACAGTTAAAAGAAATGGATAATATAAATCCAGATTTTCCTGCAACTGATGTTGTATTAGTTCTTGGAGCGAATGACGTAGTTAATCCACAGGCAAAAAGTGATCAAAATTCACCTTTATATGGAATGCCAGTTTTGGATGTTCAGGAGGCAAGAACTGTTTTTGTAATAAAAAGAGGTATGAGTGCAGGGTACTCTGGTATCAAAAATGATTTGTTTGATTTACCTAATACTTCAATGGTGTTTGGAGATGCAAAACAAGTCCTTAGTGAATTAATGACTGAATTAAAGGAATTAGGAGTAGGTGCAAAGTAGAAAAAGTAAATTAAAAAAATTCAATATTTTAGAAGAAGAAAAATTTAGGCAAAGGTTCCCTTGGATAGGAGGAGATCTTCAAACTATTAGAGATACATTTTGTTTGGACTTTAAAACAAATTATAAAGTTGAAAAGGTTTTTATCCCGGTAGAGAATTTATTATCAGATAAATTTAAGAAAGATTATCTTTTAGGTTTTTTAGAATTTCCTGAAAATAATAAATTTAGGGGTCTCGTAGTTGTTACTCATGGATTAGGTGGTTCAACCAAAAGATTCGGTTTAAAAAGAATATCTAAGAAACTTTTAAATAATGGATTTGTCATCTGTAAATTAAATTTGAGAGGAGCTGGTTCAGGAAGATATTTAACTAATAGTAATTATTCAGCAAGATGTTCGAAAGATATATTTTCTGTAGTTGATTTCTTGAAAAATAAGTTTAAAAGAGAGATTAATGATTTAAGTTTAAAAAATAATTATTTTCCCATATTTGGGATTGGCTTATCTCTTGGTGGTACTATTTTTCTTAATGCATGCCTTGATTATGATTGTGAACATAAGAAGAATTTGTTTGATGGTCTTGTATGTATAAGTAGTCCTCTAGATTTATTATCATGTAGTGAATGTATTGATAAACCAAGAAATCTTTTTTATCAAAAATGGTTAATAAGACGTCTAAAAAGGCAGGTTCTTGATAGTGAATTAATTAATAAAGATATTTCTTCTCAACAAATCATTAAAGATAAACTAAAAAAAATAAAGACTATAAGAGAATTTGATGAACAATTAACGGCACCTAGTTGGGGATATAATTCAGTTGATGAATATTATTTAAAAGCATCTCCGTTAATTAAATTAAAAACAAATTCTGAAAAATTACCTCTTTCTCTTTTTATACATGCAAAGGATGATCCTTGGGTTCCATATAAAGCAACCTATGAACTCAGTGAATTATTGAATAAATATAATCAAAGAATTTCAATTCTAATAACTGAGAAAGGAGGACATAATGGTTTTCACTCGCCAAATGGTTGTTGGTCAGATGATGTTGCTAGTAAATGGATAAAATATTCTTGTAATATGCTTCATGAAAACTGAAAATAATTGAATACTTTATGAATTTCTACATTGAAAAAGAATAAATTCTTTAGTCATTAAACTTTTATATATTTGGCTCCTTTTCTTATCTCCTCAATAACAAAACTTCTTGCCCAGTTATCTACTCTTAAAATATCCTCTAAGTTGGGTGATTTATTATGATCTTTTAAATGCATTTCACAAGTTTTTTCAATAAATTTGGGAATCTCTTGGAAAGATATTTTTTCTTTTAGAAATTGTTCAACAGATATTTCATTCGCTGCATTTAATACTGCAGGCATAGTACCTGATTGTATTCCAGCTGAGTAAGCAAGTTTCATACAAGGATATTTTAAATTATCAGGCTTACTAAAGGTAAGTTGACCAATTTCGGTTAAATTTAATCTTTTCCAATTTGTTTTAAATCTTTCAGGCCAACTCAAAGCATATAAAATTGGTAATTTCATATCAGGCCATCCTAATTGAGCTAGTAATGAAGAATCATTTAATTCAATCATTGAATGGATAATACTTTGAGGGTGAATAACAATTTCTATATTTTCGTACGATGTTCCGAATAGAAAATGCGCCTCAATAACTTCTAGTCCTTTATTCATAAGAGTTGCAGAATCTACAGTAATTTTTTTACCCATATCCCAATTTGGATGTGAAGTTGCATCTTTAACAGTTACATTTTTTAAATCCTCGATTGCCCAATCTCTAAAAGCCCCTCCAGAAGCTGTTAAATGTATTGCTTTTAAACCCTTTGGGATCTGACCAGTTAAAAAATTTGCATTTTCATAATTGGGTATTCCTTGCACGCATTGAAAAATAGCTGAGTGTTCTGAATCTGCAGGTAAAAGCCTACTTTTATTTTTCTTCAGGGCTGGAATAACAACAGAACCTGCTGCAATTAAAGTCTCTTTATTCGCAAGTGCAATATTTTTTCCTGCATTAATTGCGGCCATAGTTGGAATTAAACCAGCGCATCCTACTATTCCAGTAACTACAGTATCTGCACTATCCCAACCCGCAACAGTATTTATCCCGTTTGTTCCACTTAATATTATTGGAGGATTGTCTAACCTTAGATTTGAAATATTATTTTTTAAATCTATTAAAAGATTTTCATCTTCAATTGCAATAACCTCTGGTTGATGAATTTTTACTTGTTTTGTTAGTAAATCTATATTCTTTCCAGCAGAGAGAGCTACAACTTTAAATTTAGAGGGAAGTTCTTTTACTATTTCAAGGGTTTGGGTTCCTATTGAACCTGTTGAACCAAGTATTGAGATGTATTTCAATTTCCTTTTATATTTCTATTATTTTCCCACCTTTGGGGTGATTTAAAAAAAAATTTTTAAAAATTGGTTTTTTTCTTAAAATTTAAATTCTTATCCAAGTTGTCAATTCACGAGATTGATCAATAAGTTCAATTCCTTTTTCTTTAAGACAGCTTCTGATTTTATCAGCTTCAACAAAATTTTTTTCCTTTTTAGCTTTTAATCTTGCATTTATAAGAAATTTAATTTCTTCTTCTTCAATACTGCTTTCTTTAATGAGTTTTTCTTTTTTTAATCCAAGAACTTCGGTAAGTTCTTTCAGCATTTCAAATCTTTTATTTAATGAAAATATCTCTTTGGAGTTTATTTCCATTTCTTTAATCCTTTGAAACTGATTTATGAAGTTTTTAATTGGTTTTGCTAGTTCATAAATTACAGCAATAGCACCTGCTGTATTAAGGTCATTATTTAATGCATCAGTAAATTGTTGTTTTTTCTGAATAATTTCAAACTTTAGAGCCTCTTCAAAGTCTGCCTCAATTGATTTATTCGTTAGTTTTTTGTCAAAAGGGTTAAAGTTAGACTTTTCAATATCTTCGTAAGAAAGAGCTATATTTATATTTTTCCATGCCTCTGAAGCGCTTTTTAAAGCTTCCTCTGAGAAGTCTAATGGTTTTCTGTAGTTGACAGTTAGGACAAAATATCTCAAAGTCATTGGACTTATTCCAGATTTAATAAGTTCTCTTATAGTTTTGAAGTTCTTCAAGGATTTACTCATTTTCTGTCCATTGACATTTACCATCCCATTATGAAGCCAATAATTTGCAAGCTTTTTACCATTTGCCGCTTCAGATTGAGCAATTTCATTTTCATGATGCGGGAAAATTAAGTCAGATCCTCCTAAATGAATATCAATTGTATCTCCAAGCTCATCTTTGACCATCGCTGAGCATTCTATATGCCATCCTGGTCTTCCTTTACCCCAAGGAGAATTAAAAAATGGTTCATCATCTTTCGCTTTTTTCCATAGAGCAAAATCTTGTGGATTAACTTTTTTATTACTTTCATCATTTGTCATCCTGCCTTGCTGATTTATATTTTGTTCTTGAATATTTTGGTTGCTTAATTTGCCGTAATCTTTATTTTTAAAAACAGAATAATAAACATCTCCGTTGATAGAGTATGCATATCCTTTCTCTTCAAGAATAGTTATAAAAGAACAGATATTGCATATGTGATTAGTTGCTCTTGGCATGCTATCAGGTCGCAAAATTCCTAAAGCATCCATGTCTTTATGAAATTCAGTAATATTTTTTTCGGAAACCTCTTTCATGGAACTATTCTCCTCTTTTGCTCGTTTTAAGATTTTGTCGTCTATGTCAGTAAAATTCTGCACATACCTTACTTTATAATTTCTGTAAATTAAAAATCTTCTTAAAATGTCCCATACTATATAACTTCTTGCATGACCGAGATGACACAAATCATAAACCGTTACTCCACAACAATATATTTTTACAACATCATCAATTGGTTTAAATACCTCGATCTTTTTGCTTAAAGTATTAAATAGTTTAATCATATTTTTGAGAATATTACGTAAGATTTATTTTGTTTCCATCCAATTGTCTCCAATTCCAATATCAACTAAAAGAGGGACTTTTAATTTTACACAATTCTCCATAGTATCTTTTATTAATTTTGAAGTCACTTGCAAGGAATCTGGTTCAATTTCAAATAATAATTCATCATGTACTTGCAAAAGCATTTTTGCTTGAATATTCATTTCTACAAATTTTTTGTTTAATTGAATCATTGCTACTTTAATAATATCTGCACTTGAACCTTGAATAGGAGCATTAGCAGCAGCTCTTAATGACTGAGCTTCCATTCCAGCTCGTCTTGCAGATTGTAAATCAATTTCATAAGGATCTTTTCCTTTTAATCTTCCAAGACCATTTTTATCAAATTTAAATTCTCTCTTTCTACCAAAAATTGTCTCTACATATCCTTTAGATAAAGCAAGTCTTTCTTGAAGTTCGAGATATTTGAAAATTTTAGAATATCTTTCTTTATATTTGATTAAAAACTCTTTTGCTTCAGACGTACTTACTCCTGTAGATCGTGCAAACTTTTTAATCCCCATTCCATAAATAACACCAAAATTTATTGTTTTACCAACTCTTCTCTCATCAAAATTTATTTCTTCTTTCTCAAAAATTAATCTTGCTGTTAATGAATGAATATCTTCATTTTTACTGAATGCATTTATAAGTACTTCTTCATTCGCTAAGTGAGCGAGAATTCTTAATTCAATTTGTGAGTAATCTGCTGACAATAGTTTCCAATCTTTTTCAGGTAAGAATGCTTTTCTTATCCTTCTACTAAATTCAGTTCTAACAGGTATATTTTGAAGATTGGGATTACTACTGCTAAGTCTTCCAGTGGCGGTAGCAGCTTGATTAAAGTTTGTATGAACTCTACCTGTCTTTTCACTAATTAGGTTTGGAAGGGCATCAATATATGTACTTAGAAGTTTGCTAAGGGTTCTATGTTTTATTAAATGAGGAATTATTTTATGTTCATCAACTAATCTCTCAAGCACTAATGCATCTGTGCTCCATCCTGTTTTTGTTTTTCTTGATTTCTTTTTGTCTAGATTTAATTTCTCGAATAAAATTTCACCGAGTTGCTTTGGGGAAGATAAATTAAAATTTTGTTTAGCTAGTTCAAAAACTTTACATTCAATATTCTCCAGTGTACTTTTCAATTCTCTTGAAAGTTCAACTAAATAAGGTACATCAATTAAAATTCCATTCATCTCCATTTTGGAGAGTACTGGCTCAAGAGGTAATTCAACCTTGTTAAATAAATTATGTAAGTTTTCTTTTTCGTTTGCAAATCTTTCTTTAAAATTTTTGACGATCTTATAAGTTATAAATACGTCATAACCACAGTAAATACTTGCTTCTTTTATTCCTACAAATGAAAAGTCTTTATTCTTTCCTACAGTTTCTTTAAAGGATGGCGGTCTATAACCAAATTCTCTAAAACTAATTTCACTTAAACCATGCTTTTCCTGATTATTGAGAAGATAGTCTGCAAGGAGTGTATCAAAAGAGACTCCTTTAAGATCGAGACCATGATTATAAAAAATTTGTCTATCAAATTTACAATTTTGTAGAGCCTTTTCTTTTGTTGGATTTTCAATCCAATGTCTTATTTTTGAAAATACTTCTTCAATTGATAGTTGTTTTAGCTTTTCTTTTTTTGATTGATGAGCAATAGGTATGTAGAAGAGTTGTTCAGTTTCTTCTACTAAACAAATTCCTATCCCAACAAGTTCTGCCTCAATTGGATTTAAACTATTTGTTTCAGTATCTAAAGCAACAATATCATCATTAATATCTAATTTTTTAGATAATTTATCTAGTAAATCAACAGTATTGATTACGTTTACATTGATTTTTGGAAGTTCGCTTACACTTTGTGAATTATTTTTAATTGAGACTTTTGATTGTTCTGCCTGACTTTTATCAACACTATTTTTATTAAAACCTCCTTTACTAAAAGTAGAATTAAAAATATCAATTTGTCTATGTAAAGTTGATAATTCTAGTTTCTGAAGTGATTCAGAAAGAGATTTTTGATTTATATTTTTTAATTCATAATCATCATTTAATATCAATGGAACTTTAGTATTTATTTTTGCTAAATCTCTAGAAAGAAATGCATTAAGCTTATCATTTTTAAGTTTTTCAATAATCGAGCCTTTTATAAATCCCTTATATTTTTTATCGTTATTTTGCAGAACCTCATCCAAAGCATTATAGATTCCATCAAGTGTATTGTTCTCTTTTAGTAGATTGATGGCTGTTTTTGGACCAACTCCTTTTATCCCAGGAATATTATCAGAGCTGTCCCCTGTTAAAGCTTTAAGATCTACTACTCTCTCTGGTGAAACACCTAATTTTTCTTTAACTCCACTTTCTCTAATTAAGGTTGGATTACCACTTTTAGCATATGGACCTCCTCCCATATAAAGCACATAAATATCTTTCTTATCATCAACTAATTGAAATAAATCTCGATCTCCAGAAAGAATATTTACACACCAACCTTTCGATGAAGCATCATTTGCAATTGTGCCTAAAAGATCATCAGCTTCGTAACCTGGAGATTTAAAAATAGGTAAGTTAAGACTTTCTCTTAAAATAAGTTCTAATTGTTCAATATCTTGAAAAAAAATATCCGGAGCGACATCTCTATTGGCCTTATAGTTTGGATCCAATTTATGACGAAAAGTTGGATGCTCTGTATCAAAGGCAATACAAATTCCCTTTGGACTTATGTTCTTACAATTATCAAGAAGACTTTTAAGAAAACCATATGTCACACTGGTTGGAAATCCTTCTTTTGTTGTTAAACCTCCATCTCTACTTTTGCTAAAAGCATAAAAGCTCCTAAAAGCAAGTGAATGTCCATCTACTAACAATAATACCGGCTTTGATAAATTATTTTCAGACATAGAGTTATTTTCTCTTAGACCAAGGGGGAATATCAATGAATATTTTTTCTCCTGGTTTTAACCCATTAATTACTGACGTTTGACTCCCACTGCTTATTCCAAATTCAACCTCTTCAAATTTTGGAAAATTATTTTTATCTAATTTTAATATGCCTTTTTTACCCTTTTCAGTGACTATAGAAACTGTTGGTACTAATATTTTTTCGATATCGTTTTCTACTTTAAATTCTAAATCCGCTGTCATCCCAATTTTTATATAATCAGAAATTTCTTTAAACCTTAAAGTTACTTCGAAAGAAGTAACATTATTGTCCTTAATTGCTCTTGGAGCAATCTTTATGATTTTGGCTTGAAACTTTTTAGAAGGGTATGATTCAATTCTTACTGAGGCTTCCTGTCCAATTTTTATCCGGCCTATATCACTTTCAGGTACCTTTGCAATTATTTCAATCCCATCTGATAATTCAAAAATAAAATTCTTTGCTGATGTATTGGAACTCATATTTGCAATAGGTGCAACATAAGATCCAATCTCTGCATATTTAGCAGTAATAGTTCCTGAAAAAGGAGATTTTATGAGATAAAAGCTTTCTTCAGATAAAGCATCATTAAGCTTTGCCCTTGATGTATTGTATTTAGTCTTGAAGTCTTCGAAATTTTCTTTACTGATAGCACCTTCATTATATAGGTATTCTCTTCTATTAAAATCAGATTTTTGCTTATCATTCCTAAGCTTTAATTCTTTTAATTTAAATTTAAATTCTTTATCATCAAGAGTTCCTAAAAGCTGGTCTTTCGTAACTTGATCCCCTTCTTCAACAATAAGGGTTTGAATAAATCCAGGTTTACGAGGACTGATCTTTACCGTTTTTATTGCTTTTATTTCTCCACTACTATTGATACTTTCCGAGAGTAATCCTTTTTTTACATCAACTACATAATTAGAAAAATCTTTAGGTTTATTTTTTTTTATATTATTTGATAAAAAGATAAAAAAACTAGCAAGTATAATAATTAAAATTCCTGATTTGAAATTAAGATTTTTTTTTATTAGCTCAAGCATGTTTTTTTAAGATTTATTCTGAAATAAAAATTCTTTGAATACTAATCAACAAAATATTACTTTTTGAAATAGAGATTAGATAGTCTTTATTATATTACTTATAAATACTCTTTGATTAATTTCTAAGGAAATTTATTTATATGTTGAAAGCAGGAATTGTAGGATTACCAAATGTTGGTAAATCAACTTTATTTAATGCACTTGTTGAGAATTCAAAAGCTCAAGCTGCTAATTTCCCTTTTTGTACAATTGAACCTAATAAAGGAATAGTTTCAGTCCCTGATGAAAGGTTAGAAGCTCTTGGTAAATTAAGTTCAAGTAATAACATTATTCCAACAAAAATTGAATTTGTTGATATCGCAGGATTAGTAAAAGGTGCTAGTAAGGGAGAGGGGCTTGGAAATAAATTTCTTTCAAATATTAGAGAAGTTGACGCAATTGTCCATGTAGTTAGATGTTTTGAGGATAATGAAGTTATTCATGTATCCGGTAAAGTTAATCCCCTAGACGACATAGAAATAATAAACTTAGAACTTAACTTAGCGGATTTAAGTCAGCTACAAAAAAGGCGAGAAAGGATAAAAAAGCAAATAAAGACAAATAAGGATGCCGCCGATGAGGACTTTATACTTGAAAAAATTGAATTAAGTCTTGAGAGAGGAATTCCAGTTAGATCAATTGATTTAAGTTATGAAGAAATATTCATAATTAAACAATTAGGTTTTTTAACTGCCAAACCGATTATCTATGCCACAAATCTAAGTGAGAGTGATTTAGAGAAAGGTAATGATTACTCTGAAAAGGTAATTAAATTTGCAAGTGAAGAGAAAGCTGAATGTGTAAAGATTTCTGCTCAAGTTGAATCAGAGTTAGTAGATCTAGATATTGAAGAAAAGATGGATTATCTTAATGATCTTGGTGTTAAAGAAGGTGGATTATCTTCACTGATTAAAGCGACTTATAAACTATTGGGATTAAAAACATATTTTACAACTGGTGAAAAAGAGACGAAGGCATGGACGATAAAAAGTGGTATGACTGCTCCCCAAGCAGCAGGAATAATTCATACTGATTTTGAAAGGGGATTTATAAGAGCTCAAACAATTTCATATGAAAATTTAATAAATTCTGGATCAATAGTAAATGCAAAAAATAAGGGGCTTGTAAGAAGTGAGGGGAAAGAATATATTGTTTGTGAGGGGGATGTTATGGAATTTTTATTCAATGTATAGTTTATGAATAAATATTATTGTCCCTATTGCAATCCTAAATATCAATTTCCTTTAGAGAATTATGGGAAATTGGTATGTGGTTTATGTGGTGAAGACTTAATTAAGAAACCAATAATTCAAATCAAGCAATTAATAGCTTTATTACTAGTGTTTTCATTTTCATTTCCTTTGATTTTTATAATTTTATCCTCAATTATCAACACAGATAGAGACCAAAAAGAAAACTTTGTATATACAAATCCCTTAATAAGAAATCAAAAAAAATTATTACCCCCTGCATAAAGAATTATTTACACAAGAATTTTTTTCTCTAATTAATTTTTTATTATTTTTTAAAATTTTAATTTTACTTTCATTGGATTTTCTATTATTAATATTTAAACAATGATCATTACACCCTCCATTACTATTATTGTGAGCTTTAATTTCGAGGATCTTAAATGAAAAAAATACTACCATCATACTAATTAATATTTTAAATTTAAATCTCATAATTATTTAATCTAACTTGATAACGAATATAATATATCAATAAGTAATTTTTATATTTTAAATATAAAAACAATTTGTTTATTTTTAAAACCTCGACACTTTAATATCAAAATTTTAAAACTGTGTTTTATTATAAATTTGCTCGCAAATAATTGCTTAACTGTTTTAATATAAAGCAAATATTAAATTTTGGTGAAATGAAATTTTTCCTATTTTTTAAATATATCATTAGTTTTGTATGTTCAATTTTGTTAATTTCAGCACCAGCTTTTGCAGGAGCTAATGTTGCAGTTAAAGGCGAGGGTGATGAGGTTCCAAGTTATGTTCGCTCCAATATCACAGGATTTGATTTTCATGGAGAAGATTTACATTTGTCTTCAATAGCTGGAGCGGTTGCTAGAGATGCTGATTTCAGTGATGTTGATTTACATGGAACAACTTTAACTTTATCAGATTTAAAAGGTTCGAATCTAAATGGGATTGATTTAACTGATACTTTATCTGATAGGGTTAATTTTCAAAAGACTGATTTAAGAAATGCTGTTTTAGTTAATATGATTGCTTCTGGTAGTAGTTTTGCAGGTGCTCAAATTGATGGAGCAGACTTTACATTTGCAATTTTAGATAGTGAAGATCAAAGAAATCTATGCAAAATTGCTGACGGAGTCAACCCAACAACAGGAGTTGCTACTAGAGATAGTTTGGAATGTGGTTAGTTTTTAAATATATTCTTTTTTCTTATTTATAATTTTGTAAATTTTACCTTTTAAATCCTGATAAATAAATTCTCCATTCAATTTAGACTTTTTAAATTTAGCAAGCCTTGCTCTGTGGATATTTGTTTTTAATTTTAAATCACTCTCTTTTTCGTACAAACCAATTATTAAATCAATATCTGGATCTTTAATAAGTCTCTCATTATTTCTTAAAAAAATCTTTTCTATTTTTGCTTCTGTATTAGTAAATTTGTTTTTAAAGTTTTTAATGTTGTCTATTTTTTTATTTGCAAAAATTTTATTTTTAAAAATAAAATAAAGAGATATTAATCCTATGAAAGTAAGAAAAAACTTGATCATATTATTTCATTTTTATTTTTATATCAAAACCAATCTTACTTTCTTCCGTTAAAATTTCTTTTTTTAAAACTCCATAAGAAAAAATTCCTAAAAGAACTCTTACAGATTTATAAAATAAAATTGTTAAAAATATAACTGTAAATATATAAATATCTACAACTTTATTAAATTCTTTATAATTTTTCATTTTGATTTCTTATAAGCAGATTTAATCAATTATTTTTTTCATATTGGGATATGGTCCAAAATGTTCAATGCAATTTCTTCCTAATACTGTACCTAATTTTAGTGCTTTTTCAATAGGCCAATTTTCAGCTAAACCATAAAGCACTCCTGCCGCAAATGAGTCACCGCAACCATATGAATCAATCATTTGAGTATTATTAATTGCTTTAAATCTTCCTCCTGGTATATATATACCACCTTTTTCACCTTCTGTTTTAATTATATACCTAGGCTTTTTGTTTAATTCCGATAATAAAAAAGATTCATCTGGATCTAAGTTACTTCCAATTAAAGCGTCTAAATTTACGTTTGATTTATTAATTAAATCAATACCAACTCTTGGAGTTGTGCAGAGAATATTTGCTTTCCTAGCTTTTTTGAACAAAATATTATCTCCAGCAGTTATAAATATGCCATCCATCTCACATAGAATATTCCAATCCAAATCATCAATATAAGAAGGAGATAATCTTTTACCAATTACAGTTATTGATCTTTCTCCATTATTATCAATTAAACTAAATCCTTTTCTAGTAGCTTCTGATCTCCACGCTACATGAAGATTTATTCCGATTTTTTCAAAGAATTCATAACTTTTTTCCCCATAATAATCTTTACCTAATGAAGTGAAGAAATGAATTTCATTATTTGAGAGTTCATAAAGTGTTTTAGCTATTAATGCACCTCCTCCGGCAGGAAGTTCTAATGACGTTTTTGCGTGAGTTATAATCCCTGGTTTTGGTAATAAATCAACCTTAAGAAAATTCATCCATTCTATATGACCGATAACTGCAAATTTTAAATTTCCTTTGATGTATTTATTTTTACTAAATAAATTATTTTTGTTTTCTATCATTAAAATAATAAATACTATTTTTAAGTTAATTCTTATTCAGTTATGAATTCATTCAGTTTATTAAAAAATAATAAATATATTCTTAGCTATCTATACCTATTTTTATCAATTTTAGGAGCTATTCTTCCTATGATATCGAATTTCAATTTTGCGATGGAGTATGGATCAAGTTTTGATATTAATCAATTTATTCAATTGGCAAATGCAAATCCAGCGGCAGAATCTATATCTAGGGATTTATTAATTGGTGCTAGTGCTGTATTTATATGGATTGTGAATGAATCAAGAAAACTTAATATTAAAAACATGTGGATTGTTTATGTGGGCACTTTCTTAATTGCATTTGCATTCTCAGCGCCTTTTTTTCTATTCCTTAGAGAGAGAAGAATAATTGAAATTAATTTAGGATGAATTATTTATCTTGTATTTTTTATTAAATAGTGCAATCGTTAAAATGAAGCATGTTATGGAAATTAAAAACCATAATCTAGTAGTATCTCCATAATAATCTAATATTTTTCCTGAAAATAATGGACCAAGCAAATAACCTAAAGCAAAACATTGAGAAAGAAGAGCAGTCGCTAAGCCTTTTTTATTAATTGGAGCAATTTTAAAAACAATATCTGAAGAAGTTGGAAGAAAAGATGAAGCTCCAATGCTAGAGAAAATAATCGCTATTAGCATTAGATATATACCAATTGTTTGAAAATAGTTTGATATGAATAAGAAAAAGGCACTAATACCAAAATTTATTAAGCTAAATTTTATTCCGAAAAATCTTTCTTTTTTAGAGAGCCAATTTCCGATTGGCCATTGCAGGATAAACAATAAAATTAATTGTGCCGAAATTATGTAACTAGTGATAGTTTCACTAAGTGAATCTTTAAATAAACCTCGTTTAACAAAATCCAAGGGAAGTATTACTTGATTTAAAGCTAAACAGGTTGTTAATAGGATAATTGAAGTAAATATAATAATTGTATTTTTATGCCAATTGTTTTTAGTAATAGATATTTCTTTTGAATGTTTGATTTCAAAATCATTGAAGTTTTTTTTGATTATTTCTTTCTTTCTGGAAATTAAAAGGATTATTATGACAAGACATAAAATATCATTAATAAAATTTGTCTTAAAATAAATTAAGTAATTAAGTAAACTTCCAATAAAAACTCCAAGAAAAGTTCCTAATGCCTCTGAGCTTCTTACTAATGCGTAGGCTTTTTTTGTATTTATTGGAATACATAAATATGGAACTGCAAATTCTACAGTAGGCCAATATACACCAGCAGCTGCACCTATCAGTGATTGCCCAAATATATATGACAAAGAATCTCGCGATATTATTAAACAAAGACTTGCAACAATACCTAATATTGATGAAATTTTTAATGGTTTTTCAATATCTTTATTCTTATTTAGATAATTTCCTGTAATAAATCTTGTAATTGTCCCAATAATTGCTGATAAAGTAAAACCAAGTCCAATTTCAGTTGCTGAAAGACCTATCTTATTAAAGATAAGTGAGGTTAAATAAATTACACCTCCAGCACCAAATGAAGCAAAAAATCTTATTTTAGTAATTAACTTTAATTGGCTAGGAAACTGCATCCACCAAATCTTTGCAGTTTTTAAACTATAAGGATTAACCACAATTGAAATTCATTTTTATACTTTTAAGTTTTTTAAATTTCTATTCAGCAAATTTTACTTCAAAAGCTGCTGAAAAGATAAATATTAGGTTTGAAGAAATGTCTATCCCAATTTCAATAGATGAATTATCAGAATTAGATAAACTTAATAAAGATTCTACCGAAATAATAAATTGGTTTAGGAATAATGGTTTAGAAAAAATATTAGAATTATCAAAATATTTAAAATTCCCAATAATTAAACAAGATGGTTTTTCAAAACAAATTTTAAGAAGTTGGATTGGGAAAAAAGTTCTTTCTGAATTAAGTAATACTTTTATAGTACCTGATGATATTAATGGCATTAAAGTATTTAATACTATTGAAGAATTATTAGAACAAAAAGAAGAAGTATCTACTATTGATATCTTAAAAACTATATCGGTAAAGGAAATTGACCTTGATGTAGATAATTTAATAAATATTACATCATCTTGGAAAAAAGCTTTTGAAGAGCAGCAAAACTATACTAAAAAATTAAAATTTTTAAATAAGAGTGAGGAAAATATAAGCTTAATATTAAATGATAAAAGTGACTTAAATTTTAAATCTTATCGAACAAGCTTAAAAGTACCTCACCGGCAAGAACCATTATCTTTAAAAATTTGGATACCAGAAATATACCGTAAAAAAGATTTAATAATTTTTATGCCTGGTTTAGGGGGTGATATAGATAACTTCAGGTGGTTAGGATCAGGTTTAAGTAAAAAAGGTTGGCCAGTAATATTTATAGAGCATAAAGGTAGTGATTCAGTTGCATTAAATGCATCAATTAAGGGCGAAGAAGCACTTCCAGGAGGTGCTGATATTTTTCTATACCGCATAAAAGACTTAGATTCTGTAGTCAATTCATATAAGCAAGGTCAGCTTGGTTTTAAAAGTAGTAATTCATACATTTTAATGGGACATTCTCTTGGGGCTTTAATTTCTATGTTGTATGAAGGTAATCCACCTGATAATGAATTTATATCAAGGTGTGAAAATGCTTTAAATGATTTTGCTTTGACTAATTTATCAAAACTACTTCAATGCCAATTATCAGAGATACCTATTCCAGACTTTAATAAATCTAAAGAATTAAAAGCCATTGTTGGTTTTAATAGCTTCGGAAGTTTAATTTGGTCAAATAAAGCCAATTCAGGTATCGATGTCCCAATATTATTTATTGGTGGAACTTTTGACTTGATAACCCCTTTAATAAGTGAACAATTTAAATTATTTTTAGCAAATGAATCAAATAAATTAAATAGATTTCTTATAGTTGAAGGTGCGAGTCATTTCTCACCTATAAGAGTAATGAATAAAAATTTAAGTCAAAATAATAAAAATGATGTTTTTAAAATTAAAGAAAATTTTATTGGCATAAATCCTTATAAATTTCAACATCTTGCATTGAAAATAATTATACAATTTCTAAATGATTTTGAAAAAAAAGAAGGTCTAAAACTTGTTCAAAAGCAGAATATAGATGATCTTAATTTCCATATTCTTGGAGAAAAAGAATTGAATGTAATCATTAGCAATTAATATTTTATTCGAGGATCGAAAAATGCATTCAAAATATCTATTAATAGATTAATTGAAATAATTAATATTGAAGTTACAATTACTATCCCTTGTACAAGATTATAGTCTCTTTTTAAGATTGCTTCTTGCAACTTTAATGCTAATCCTGGCCATGAGAAAGTAACTTCAATAAGCAATGCCCCACCAGCTAAAGAAGCTATTGCAAATCCAGTAATGGTAAAAATGGGTATTAATGCATTTGGTAATGCGTAATTTAATAGAATATTTTTGTCATCTATCCCTCTACAAATAGCTGCATCTATGTAATCGCTTTTATAAGATTTCTCAAGATTTAATCTTAAAGATCGACTAAAAATACCACTCAAAAGTAATCCTAAAGTTAGTGAGGGAAGAGCTAAATGATATGCAGCACCTAGAAGTGCATTAAAATCATTTTTCAAAATACTATCCAAAATAAAAAATCCTGTAATAGTATTAGGATTTTCAGCGATTGGAAATCTTCCTCCAATAGGGAGGATTCTTAAAATAACAGAGAATATTAATTGCATCATCATAGCGCCCCAAAATGGAGGTATCGCATATGAACTTATCCCTATTATTCTTGAAAAATAATCAAATTTCTTATTTTTATTCTTTAAGCCTAAATAACCTAAAGGGAACCCAATAAATATAGCTATTAAAATTGAAAATAAACCTAGCTCAATAGTGGCAGGAAGTGCATTGAGAATTATTTGTAATACAGGTTCTTGATTACTGAGAGAATCACCCAAATTCAAATTTATTAGATTTTTAAGATAGTTTATGTATTGAATTTGTATCGATTGATTTAATCCAAGCTTAATTCTCATTAATTCTCTTGCTTCCTGGTCTGCTCCAGATCCTAAAATTGCATCAATAGGATCTCCAGGTGCAATCCTCAAAAGTATAAATATTAAAGAGGATATGATCCATAAATTTATAGGGATTAATGAAATCTTTATAAGTGTGTAATTGAATACGTTTTTTAGATTACTTTTCATTTTTAACCAATTCACTCATATTGATAATTCCTGCACCATTAAAAATTGGTTTTGAAATATAATTTTGAGTCCAAGCTTTCTGTGAAGAAGTCCAAATAGGTATATAAGGTAATGATTCCGATGCTATTTTTTCTATTGTAAGAAGTTTATTTAATCTTTCAAATCCTTCAAGATTTTCACTTTCTTCAAATAATTTCTGTACTTTTTCTGAGGACCAGAAACTTCCACTAAAAACAGACTCACCTTTTAAACAATGATTTTCAATAAATGATTCACAACTTAGTAAAGGGGATAGATAAGCCTCTGGGTCTGAATATGCACCAGTCCAATCAAGAATCACTGAAGGATATATCCCTTCACTTAAATTTTTATAAATTGTTGTGGATTCTACTCCATTAATACTGATAGAAAAACAATCTTTCATTTCTGCTTTTACACTTTGCTGCCAATAAAAAGCTATTAATTTATCTGTAGGAACATTAGATCTATAAGTGAGCGGTAAATTAAAAATATTACCTTCACAATATCCTTGCTCTCTAAAAATTCTTTTAGATTCCTTAGGATCAAAATCTGGCCATGAAACAGAATTGTCTTTTTTAAGTATTAATGGAATTAATGAAGATGCTGAACTTCTTAAACTGAAACTTACTTTATTTCTTATTAATTCTCTATTTAAGCTTTT
>CACOMD010000011.1 GCA_902628235.1 uncultured Prochlorococcus sp.
ATTGTTCTTATTACGGGAACTACCTCTGGAGTGGGATTAAACACCCTTAAACCCTTAATAAGTTCTGGTTGGAAGGTCGTTGCAATCAACCGTTCTAATAAAAGAGCTCTCGATGCAGCCTCTATCTTTTTAAGTCGAGATGATTTAAACAAAATTAGTTTTATTGAAATTGATTTGTCAGATTTAAATAAAGTAAGGGAAGGTGCCCAAGAAATTTCTACAAAATTTAAAGATGTATTGAAAGTACTTATTTGCAATGCGGCAGTCTATAAACCACGATTAAGGAGACCAGAAAGATCTGTTCAGGGTTTTGAAAATTCAATGGCTGTTAATCATTTTGGTCACTTTTTATTAATTAATCTTTTAATTAATGATTTAATTAACTCTGATAAAGATATTAATTTGAACGGAAAGAATATTTCATTTACTCCCAGAATCACCATTCTGGGAACTGTTACCGCAAATTTCATTGAATTAGGAGGGAAAATTCCCATTCCAGCACCTGCTGATTTAGGAGATTTAGCTGGTTTTGAAAAAGGTTTCCTCTCTCCTATCAGTATGGCAAATGGAAAAAAATTTAAACCTGGGAAAGCTTATAAAGATAGTAAATTATGCAATATGATAACTGTTCAAGAATTAGCAAAAAGATATCCTCCTGAAAAAATTATATGTAATTCACTCTATCCAGGTTGTGTTGCTAATAGTAAATTGTTTAGAAATACTCCTTGGATATTTAGATTACTATTTCCGCTATTTCAGAAATATATTACGAGAGGATACGTTACCGAAAAATTAGCTGGTCAAAGAGTTGCTTCAGTCGCAACAGATAGTGATCTATTTCAATCAGGAGTTCATTGGAGTTGGGGAAATAGACAAAAATTAGTTGGGAAAGTATTTTCTCAGAAACTTTCAAAAAGAATAATTGATAAAGAACTTTCAAAGAAGACTTGGGATTTATCTATGAAATTGATTGGTTTAAATAATATTAAGAATTGAACTTAATCGAATCCTAACAAGTCAAAGAGATCTCTATCTTTTAACGGATTGCCATCTAGAGGCTCTACATTCTCTAACATATTTCTCGCAAGAGATAAATATTCATTTTGAACTTCAATAACATCTTCAGTTTGTTCCATTTCAAAAATAGTACATTTTTTTAGTCTTGATCTTCTAATTGCATCAACATCTTTGAAATGAGCCATTATTTTTAAACCTGCTTCTTTATTGAATTTATCTATTTGATCTGTGTCTTTGGATCTATTGGCAACAACTCCTCCTAATCTAACTTTATAGTTTTTTGCCTTTGCCTTAATTGCTGAAACTATTCGATTCATTGCAAAAATTGAGTCAAAATCATTTGCAGTTACTATTAAACAATAGTTCGCATGTTGAAGGGGTGCAGCGAATCCACCACAAACAACATCACCTAAAACATCAAAAATAACTACATCTGTATCTTCTAGAAGGTGATGTTCTTTTAAAAGCTTTACTGTTTGGCCGGTTACATATCCTCCGCATCCTGTCCCTGCTGGAGGCCCTCCACTTTCAACACACATCACCCCGTTAAAGCCTTCAAACATAAAATCATCTGGCCTAAGCTCTTCACTATGAAAATCTACTTCTTCTAAAATATCTATAACGGTAGGCACCATCGAATGTGTCAAAGTGAAAGTACTATCGTGTTTTGGATCGCAACCAATTTGTAAAACTTTCTTACCTAATTTTGAGAAGGCGGCAGAAAGATTTGAAGATGTTGTAGATTTTCCAATTCCTCCTTTCCCATAAACAGCTATGACAAGGGCTCCTTCTTCTATTTTAACTTTTGGATCTTGCTTGACTTGAACACTTCCTTCTCCATCAAGGGGTTTATTTATTGTACTTGTCATTAAAGCTTAAATAATCACATTTATATTTATTCTTGCAGGGAAAATGCCACCTTGGATATATTTATCAATAAATATTTATTTATTAACAATAAATAAGCAAACTCGAGACGGCAAAAGAGCATTCTGAAGTAATTCTTTATACTTTAAGTGTAAATACTCATGTTTTAGATTTATACTTTATGTAGTTCTCAGCTGAAAAATGCTTTTGCGTCATAGAGCGTTTCATCGCTAATCTCTGCAAGCCCTTTTGATAAAGCATATTTTTCAGTATTTGTTTTTACTTTACCTCGGACAAAAAACGGAACTTTCGTTAATTCTGCTTTTCCCGAGTCCGTCCAAATTATTTCATTAACACCTGTCTCGATATTTTCTGTTTTATGTTTATCTTCATGATTTTGCGAGTTTACTGCTGTGTGTCCCAAATGACTCTGATGTCCATCAACAAATTCAAAATCATGTTTGAACATATCAATTAAATGTTCTTCTAATCCCATCATTAATGGATGTACCCAGTCATCAAAAATTACATTTGCACCTTCCCATCCCATTTGAGGGCTATATCTTGCTGGAACATCTTGGACATGCATAGGAGTACTTATAACTGCGCATGGTATACCAAGTCTTTTGGCGCTATGTCTTTCCATTTGGGTTCCTAAAACTAGTTCAGGAGATGTCTTTTTTATTGCATCTTCAACTTCAAGGTAATTATTTGTTATGAGTGCTTCTAAACCTAAATCTTTCGCGATTCCTCTGACTTTTCTTGCCATCTCTCTGCTATAAGTCCCTAATCCTACGACCTCAAAACCAAGCTCCTCCTTGGCTATTTTCGCTGCTGCAATTGCATGAGTTCCATCTCCAAAAATAAAAACCCTTTTGCCTGTTAAATAATTAGAATCAACAGACTTTGAATACCATGGAAGTTTTGATTTGTTTTCTAACTCTTCTTTATTTGTTAGTGGAAGATCTAATTTATTATGTACTTCATTAATGAAATTAATTGTATTCTCAATTCCTATTGGGATAGTAGTGGTATATTCCATTCCAAAATTTCGTTTAAGCCACTCACATGAAGCTTCTGCGATTTCAAGATACAAACAGATATTTAAGTCTGCGTCAATTAATCTTTTGATATCATCTGGACTTGAATTAAGAGGAGAAACTACATTTGTATCTATACCTTGCTCCGAGAGGATTCTTTGAATTTCTATTACATCATCTCTACATCTAAATCCAAGAAGGGTTGGTCCCAATAAATTCACTTTTGGTCTTCGACCCAGTTCCTTCCACCTCTGTGGATTTATTTTGCTTTTTTCATTAGCAGCCTCTTTAAGTAAAGTTCTAATTAATTGATAAAAAGTTTCTGAAGCACCCCAATTCTCTTTTTTGCTATAGGCGGGTAATTCTAAGTTGACAATTGGAATATCAAATCCCATCCCTTTTGCAAGGGCTCCTGGTTGATCTTGTATTAATTCTGCCGTACAACTTTCACCTACCAGTAGTGCTTTTGGTTTAAATCGCTCCACAGACTCTGAAATATTTCTTTTAACTAATTCTGCAGTATCACCACCTAAGTCTCTTGCCTGAAAAGTTGTGTAAGTAACTGGAGGTCTTTTACCTCTTCTTTCTATCATAGTAAAAAGTAGGTCGGCATAAGTATCTCCTTGCGGAGCATGTAGTATGTAGTGTAAATCTTTCATTGAAGATGCGATACGCATAGCGCCAACATGAGGTGGTCCTTCATATGTCCAAAGAGTTAATTCCATAATTTTGTTATTTGTGAGTAGCTAAAGTTTTTGTTGTAAGTATTTGATTTCTCTTTAAGGGCCTAGAAAATAAGCCTGCTAAATCTGCAGCCTGATCAATACCATGAATTGGACTGAATACCATTTCAATGGACCATTTTGTATGAATGCCCTCTGCCTCCAGGGGATTAGCTAATCCCATCCCGCAGACAACTAAATCAGGCTGCGATTTTCTTACACGATCTAATTGATTCTCTACATGTTGACCCTCTACTATTTTTGTATTTTCAGGTAATAGCTTTAGTTCTTCTTCCATTAATTCTTTGTTTAAGTAGGGAGTGCCAACTTCAATTAGATTCATTTCGCACTCATTGTGTAAAAACCTTGCTAAGGATATTTCAAGTTGCGATTCCGGTAAAAGGAATAAATTCTTACCTTTTAATATCTTTTTATGTGATTCCATTGCTTGCCTTGCTCTATTAGCTAGGGGAGCAATTACCTCGTGAACTTTGAGATCTGGAATTTTAAATGCTTCAGCAGCTGCTAATAACCATTTAGTACTTCCCTCAATGCCGAGTGGGAAAGGAGCATATAATATCTCGCAACCTCTATGTTGTAAATCTCTTAAAGTATCACTTAAATAAGGTTGAGTGAATAAAACTTTTGTATTAGTCCCAATTTTTGGTAAATCAGTTGATTGCCTTGGTGGAAAACTTTCAACATTGTTTATCCCTATATTTTTAAAAATCTTCTTAAATCTATCTTCTACATTATTGGCGATAGTCCCAACTATTAATAATTTTTCTTCATCTGTAGACTCCATTAATGGAATTAAAGCCTTAAGTGCTCCATCTTCACCTTGAGTAAATGTAGTTTCTATTCCACTACCTGAGTAGTTTAAAAATTGCACTCGACCTAAAAATCTTTTATTTAATTTCTCTGCAACTGTCGCTAAATCAAGCTTAATTACTTCGCTAGGACAGGAACCTACGAGAAAAAGAGTTTTTATCTCTGGTCTTCTAGCTATCAGATCGTTAACAACCTTATCAAGCTCTTCATGCGCATCTGCAAGACCAGCTAAATCTTTTTCTTCTAATATGGCTGTTCCAAATCTTGGTTCAGCAAAAATCATTACTCCCGCAGCACTTTGGATTAAATGAGCACATGTTCTTGAACCAACTACAAGAAAAAAAGCATCAGGCATTCTTCTATGTAACCAAACTATTGAGGTCAATCCACAAAAAACCTCTCTTGGACCAGTTTCTTTATAAAATTCTACTTTATTCATTCAATAAGTTTTAAGAGCTTATTTCTAAAGCATGCATAAATTTTTAATTTAAAGAAAGTAATTGATTAAGTTCTCTTACAAATTGAATGGATTTATAAAACTTATATGAATGTTTAAAAATGCAAATGAATAAATTTTTTAATCTAAAAAGATTGTCATTTTAATTTCTCCAATAATTATTTTCATCGTTAAGTTTAGTAATTTTCCAAACATTTCTTGAGATTTTTGTAGCTAATAAACCTCCTCTTTCTACCTTAGATTTCCCTGGTTTAGCACACATTAAAATAGAAACTTCTGAAGTACTTAATGGAGCACCTGTTTTAATTGCTAATTCTGTTAATTCAAGTCTATTTCTAAGATTATTTAGGTTTTTACTCTCAGAATTTTCATCTATTAACCAGCTAAATGAAGGATCTTTTTGAGACAATTTCTGCATCAAACTTAAACTAACTAATCCTAGTGTTTTTTCTGAGCTTAACTCATCTGTTCCTATTGAAGAACTGATTGATTTCTCTTGAGAGGATGCCATGATTTTGATGCCTATTTAAATTGAAGTTATCGGTTAATGGAAACTATGCAAGTAAATTTAATAGAAAAACGGATCGATAATAAGTTATAGTCTCATGAATGGAACCAACATCTAGCTTAAATAGGGTAGACCGAAAGAATAAACGTGCTGTAGTTACAGGTTCTGAGATTCAATCTCAGGCGAACGCTGGTGGATTTATAACTACCGACTCAGAAAAGTCGTTAGTTTCTAGGCAAGCTAGTCAAGTTGAACAGATTGAATTAAGAACGTATGTTTTCCTTGATTCTTTGCAGCCGCAGTTGGCAGCATATATGGGAACAGTAAGTAGAGGTTTTTTGCCAATTCCTGGAGATTCATGCCTATGGATGGAAGTTTCTCCTGGGATGGCAATACATAGGGTTACTGATATAGCTTTAAAAGCTAGTAATGTCCGTCTAGGACAGATGATTGTGGAAAGAGAATTTGGTTCATTTGCCCTTTACCATAAGGACCAAAGTACTGTTTTACATTCTGGAGATGTTGTTCTTGATGCTATTGGGAGCGAAGTAAGAAAAAGAACCAAACCTACAACAAGTTGGACCGAAATTATTAGAGCGATAACCCCTGATCATTCAGTTCTAATTAACAGACAAAATAGAAGTGGTTCAATGATTCAATCAGGTATGAGTATGTTTATTCTTGAAACTGAGCCTGCAGGTTATGTTTTAAAAGCCGCTAATGAAGCAGAAAAGGCCTCAAATATAACTGTTGTTGATGTTAAAGCTGTTGGAGCCTTTGGAAGATTAACTTTAGCTGGTAAAGAAGGCGATGTTGAAGAGGCAGCAGCAGCTTCAATTAATGCTATAGAACAAATATCTAATTATTAATATTTAACTTAAACCTAATTCTTCTTTTAAAAAAGGAGCAAGTTCTCTTGCCGCTTTTCCTCTACTCCCTAATTTTGATAATTGAGAATAATTCAATTCTCCATAAACTCTATTAGCTTCTTTAACCCAAAAAATTGATTCAAATTCTCCGTTCGGATATTTTGGTTTCTTAAGAATTTCTCCCCAGCAAATTCCAGTAGTTTCTTTTACTAAATCGCCATTTGGATCGCATAGGACCATGCAACTAATAAATCTTGCACTTCTATATGGTGTATCTCCAAGTTCATTTAATAACTTTTTTAGTTTTTCAGAGTTGTTTTTTGCATATCTTGCTGAAAAGATGCCTGGTTTACCCTCTAAAAAATCTACTTCTAATCCTGAATCATCTGCTAAAGCCCATGAGCTTGTTCTTATAGAAGCTGCTCTTGCTTTTAATAATGCATTCTCTCTATATGTTTTGCCTGTCTCTTCAACATTAAGGGAATCAGGCTGTTTTCTTACTTCTAAATTTAAAACATTGAGCATTTCTGTAATTTCAGAAACCTTATTTTGATTGCCGCTAGCAATAATTAATTTTGTTCTACTCAAATTTTAAAAATAAATATAACTTATTTTAACTTAAAGCTTGATACAGAGACAGGAAAGGTTGAACATTCCACACCTGAGCAGACAGGGCCTGTCTCGTACGGAATTAAATTAATGTAAATTTTTTATTAACACAACTGTATGTTTTGATGCTCTGACCGAATATCGCAATGAGAAAATTATCAATTATACCAAGGGTGATAAGTTTAGCTTATATATCATAGTAAAAACATTAATCGAATTTTAGGTAAAAATGCTTGACTTTTCAGGCCTCCATAGAGCATTGTTCGATATGAACATTCCACATTTAGTAATTAGTAGGCAATGGCTACAGAAACAATGGGTATCGCTCTCGGCATGATCGAGACACGCGGACTTGTACCTGCAATCGAAGCAGCAGACGCAATGACAAAGGCAGCAGAAGTTCGCCTTATTGGTCGTGAATTTGTTGGAGGCGGTTATGTAACCGTTTTAGTTAGAGGAGAAACTGGAGCAGTTAACGCAGCAGTTAGAGCTGGTGCTGATGCTTGTGAAAGAGTTGGTGATGGCTTAGTGGCTGCTCACATTATTGCTCGTCCTCATAGAGAAGTTGAACCTGCTTTAGGTAATGGAAATTTCCTTGGCCAAAAGGACTAATTTTAGATAATTAAAAGCAAAAGGCTTTTAAATAATTTCCCTATAAAAACCTAAGGAGTATCTATGAGTAAGAAGTATGACGCTGGGGTTAAGGAGTACAGAGACACCTACTGGACTCCTGAATATGTGCCCCTAGACACTGACCTATTAGCGTGCTTTAAATGCACTGGTCAAGAAGGTGTTCCCAGAGAGGAAGTTGCAGCAGCGGTTGCAGCTGAATCATCAACTGGTACTTGGTCCACAGTTTGGTCTGAGTTACTAACAGACCTAGAATTTTATAAAGGTCGTTGTTACAGAATCGAAGATGTTCCTGGAGATCAGGAATCTTTCTACGCATTCATAGCTTATCCTTTAGACCTTTTTGAAGAAGGTTCTATTACAAACGTACTAACTTCACTTGTTGGTAATGTATTTGGATTTAAAGCGTTAAGGCATTTACGTTTGGAAGATATACGTTTTCCTATGGCTTTCATCAAGACATGTGGTGGACCTCCAAACGGGATACAAGTAGAAAGAGATCGTCTTAATAAATATGGTAGACCGCTACTTGGTTGTACGATTAAACCTAAACTAGGTTTGTCTGGTAAAAACTATGGTCGTGTTGTCTACGAATGTTTGAGAGGTGGACTTGATCTTACTAAAGATGATGAAAACATTAATTCTCAGCCATTCCAAAGATGGAGAGAGCGTTTTGAATTTGTTGCTGAGGCAGTAAAACTTGCTCAACAAGAGACAGGCGAAGTCAAAGGTCATTATTTAAACTGTACAGCTACAACTCCTGAGGAGATGTACCAACGTGCTGAGTTTGCTAAAGAGCTTGATATGCCCATCATCATGCATGACTACATAACAGGTGGTTTTACAGCAAATACCGGTCTTGCAAACTGGTGTCGTAATAATGGAATGCTTCTCCATATACATAGAGCTATGCATGCTGTTATTGATAGGCATCCAAAACATGGTATTCACTTCCGTGTATTAGCTAAGTGTCTTCGCCTTTCAGGTGGTGACCAGTTACATACTGGAACTGTTGTTGGAAAACTTGAAGGTGATCGTCAAACAACTCTTGGATTTATTGATAATTTAAGAGAATCATTCGTTCCTGAAGATAGATCAAGAGGTAATTTCTTTGATCAAGATTGGGGATCAATGCCTGGAGTATTTGCGGTCGCATCGGGTGGTATTCATGTTTGGCATATGCCTGCTCTTCTTGCAATTTTTGGAGATGACTCTTGTCTTCAGTTTGGTGGAGGAACACATGGACACCCATGGGGTTCAGCTGCTGGAGCTGCTGCTAATAGAGTTGCCCTTGAAGCTTGCGTAAAAGCTCGTAATGCTGGTAGGGAAATCGAAAAAGAAAGTAGAGACATTCTTATGGAAGCTGCGAAGCATAGCCCAGAATTAGCTATTGCTTTAGAAACATGGAAAGAAATCAAGTTTGAATTCGATACTGTCGATAAGCTTGACGTTCAAAACTAGCTTTTAGAATCAGAGGGTTTTATTTACCCTCTGATTTAAAGCTTAAATTTCAAAACATTTTACAAATTTTTTATTATGCCTTTCCAGAGCACAGTCGGCGACTACGCAACGGTAGCAACCCTGGAAACATTCGGTTTCTTACCACCGATGACCCAGGATGAAATATACGATCAAATAGCATACATAATTGCTCAAGGTTGGAGTCCTGTTATTGAACATGTCCATCCAAGTGGGTCAATGCAAACTTATTGGTCATATTGGAAATTACCGTTTTTTGGTGAAAAAGATCTTAACCTTATCGTCAGTGAATTAGAAGCATGCCACCGAGCATATCCTGATCATCATGTAAGAATAATCGGTTATGACGCTTATACACAAAGCCAAGGTACAGCGTTTGTCGTTTTCCAAGGTCGCTAATTAGAGCACCTAAATAACTTTCTCCAAATAATTAACATTAATTTTTTGGAGAAAGATTTTTAAGAATTTTTTTATTTGAAGACTATGACAAAAAAAACAAGTAGACAAATTGCCTTAGAACGAAGAATTGCTATGAGTGATGGAGGGAAAAAGTCACTAGCTAATTCAAGTACTAAACAGGATAGGGTTCGCTCTGCATCAGATGCGAGGTTAAGTCCTGCTGTTGGCGTAAAAAAGTCTTCTGTAGTTTCAATAAAAAATAATCCTGTAAAAAAACGTCATATTCCTCAAAAAAATTCCACTCTTACAAGTAGAGAACTTGTTCTTCAACGAAGGAAGGCTTTATCAACTCATGGTAAACCAGCAATGAATTCCTCTGATAGAACAAGGTCAGAATCTGTTTTAAATAGGAAAAATGAAACTTCTGTAAATGTAGTTGATAATAAAGTTGAGAATCCTTTAAAAGTTGAAACCTCTTTATCTGTACAAAAGGTTAATCAAAAAAGAAGAATAGGACCAAAGAAAAAAGTAATTGCTAATACAAGCAGAGATATTGTTTTAGCCAGAAGAGAGGCACAGTCTAAGCATGGTAAATCAGCTATTAAGCAAAATCCAAGTGCTGCTTCATTAGCAAGAAGAGGTGATCCTGACCTTTCTAGTAGAGAAATTTCATTAAGAGTGCGTGAATTGAGAAGTAAAACTGGAGCTTCATCTATTAAAGGTAATGGTAAATGTAGACCTTGTGGTCCAAATAGAAATGGTGCCAAGCAAAAAGCAGATGCTCATTGGAAAGTTGGCGAAAGTGGAACAAATTCAGGTCAAACTGTTACAGGTACTCAAGCTAATAGATCCTCAAAAACTACAGGAAACGAGTCAAGCACTTGTAGAGATATTACCGGAACTCAATATTTAGGAACGGAAGTTATTAATGAATTTTGTAATTCAGAATTAAATTATGCTCAGCCTTCAAAAATAAATGTAAGTTCAACTACTTCTGGAAATAAAGTTACTGGAAATGAAGTTGGCAGATCAAGTTTAGTCACTGGAAATGAGCCTGGGACATGCAAAAACCTTACTGGTACAGAATATACTTCCGCAAACTTATCACAAGATTATTGTGGAGGTGTAAGTAAAACTCCATCAAAAATAAGACATAGTAAAACTTTAGATGGTCAGAATGTCTCTGGTTCATTGCCAGGAAGATCAGCTCTTGTTACTGGAGATGAGAGTGGATCTGGTCATCAGCTAACAGGTGATCAGTATCTTGGTGCAGATCCATTACCAGATGGCAAATCTTATGAGAAAGTTGGTTCTTACAATACTCTCAGTGGAAATGTAGTTACTGGAACTGGAGTTGGCAGATCTGAACGAATGACAGGTAATGAAAGCGGTAGTTGTAAAAATATTACTGGAGATGAATATATTGGATCACAGCAATTTGAGAGTTTCTGCGGTTCAAAGCCTTCACCAGAACCTAGAAAGGTAGGTATAAGTATTTCTCAAAATAATAATTATATTAGTGGAACTATGACCGGAAGATCCACTAACGTCACTGGTGATGAGCCTGGAACTTGTAAAAATGTTACTGGTACTCCATATGCAGGTGTAGAACAACTAGAAAATAATTGTGATTCAAATGCAAAAAATGAGTTAAGAGGAAAAGGTAAAATTTATTTAGGAAATAGTTCGAATGCGCGCCTTACTGGAAAACAGCCTGGAATTGGGGGGCAAATGACTGGAGCGACTAAAGGAGCTTGTTTAAATCCTACAGGAACGCCTTATGTAGGAGGAGATCAGTTAAATTCCAATTGCTCTAATCAAAATTTAACTCAATCTTATGCAAATAATGAAAAAGTAAAACATAATACATGGGATGATTTCTCTGTTAATTCCCCCTCTAGAGATAGGTATTCTGAAAAATCACGTGATTCAGTAACAGGCAATCAATATGAAAGTGGATCAAACATTACAGGTCCCTTTGATATGGCAATAGATAAAGTTACAGGAACTGAACAATTCAGATTCGATAAAAATAAATTAAATTCTTTGAAACCAAGGCAAGATATTGAAGATGTAGATATATCAAAAGAGAGAGCGCTTTCTCGTATTACAGGTGAAGGACAATCTGCTGGTCTTAATATTACTGGTGATGACTGGGATAGAGGAGATCGCGTTACAGGAACTGAAGGGGCTTCATCAAGAAGGAGAAATCCATCTAGAGCAGGTTTTACAAGTGCAATGCCTCCAATGGAAATAAAAAGAAACGACAAGATGAAAGAGCCTGATTTTCTCATTACTGGATCAAGTGGTAATACTAGAGAAGGGCAGCTTGTAACCTTCTCTGGTGGAGCAAGAGGATAACTAAAAAATGGTTTTAAGAGGATTGGCTAAAGCCAAGAACTTCACTTTGGGACCTACGGCACCATTGAAATCATTCTCTCAAAATATTAAAACTGTTCCCGATAGAAATAAATTAATAAATATATCCAATGAGAAACATCCTCTAAGTAATACTATTCAAAATAATAAACTTTATGAATATGAGAAAAAGACAAAAAGAAGCTTTGATAATATCGTTTCTACATTAAAGGAAATTGCTTACATACAACATAATGAAGATTTTCTTGAAAATGCCCAAGAAATATCTCAAAAAAATTTAGGAATAGATTTACCCACCCATATCTTAGATAAATCCTGGGTTAAACCTCTTGATATGAGGGGTTTATATGCATGGTGTGTTTTTAAACAGCATGAAAAATTTAGTGATGATTTTTTCAAAAATGATCCCTTATGTGGTTCATCAAGTAGCACTGAGGCCAAAGAATTTGAAAAGTTTCTCATCGATTGTGGTTTTCATCTTTTAGATATAACACCTTGCTCTGATGGAAGACTTGCTCATACTGTTGCTTATGTAATGAGAATTCCATTTAGTTCTGTAAGAAGAAGATCGCATGCTGGAGCCCTTTTTGATGTTGAGAATACTGTAAATAGATGGATTAAAACAGAGCATAAAAGATACAGAGAAGGTTTACCCAATCTTGCTAGTAAAGATACGAGATATTTAAAAATAGTTACTTATCACTTTAGCTCTGTTGATCCTCTTCATCAGGGTTGTGCTGCGCACGGGAGTAATGATGAATTGGCAGCTCAAGAAGGACTTAATAAATTATTGGCATTCAAAGAGTCTGTTGAAAATAGCTTTTGTTGTGGAGCATCTGTGGATTTAATGCTTATTGGCCTAGATACAGATACAGATGCTCTAAAAATTCATTTAAATTCAAAAGAAGGAGAGATTAGTTTAGAACATACAATTTCAACTTTAGATATTTATAATTCAACAATAAATAAATCCGAAGAGTCTTCAGAGAGAGAAATTTGTAATCTCATTTCTAAATATCCATCAGAGAATCAACTTACAGGAATGGAAAAGTTTATTTATAAAATAATTAAAAATAATATTTCTCAAATTGATTACGTTAAGACATTTCACAAAGGATCATATGAAGATATTGGACATGCAGAGAGATTCATAGGTGTAGGTATAGGTTTCAAAGAGGTTCATTTAAGAAACCTTACTTATTTCTCTCACTTGGACACTGTCGAAGAAGGCGCTCCTGATTTAGACGTAGGGATAAAAATCTTTTCAGGTTTAAATGTCTCAGAGGATTTACCAATTCCTGTAGTAATTAGGTTTGATTATTCAGGAAAAGTTCCTGGAGCGAAAGAAAGAGCGATTAAAGATTGTGATAGGGTTAATAATGCAATATCAATTAGATATAAAGATTTAGTGGAACAAGGTTTGTTACATACCTGTCTCACAATAAGAGATAGAGACAAAACTGATTCTGCTCAAATAATTAGCATGTCTTTAGATAAAAAAACAAAGGAGGCTCATTAATTATGCTTATTTGCAAAGTGATAAAACCACTTGTCTCAACAAATAGAATCCCTGGTTTTGAACATAAACATTTACAAGTTGTTTTAGATGGTTCTAGTAATAAAGTTGCCGTAGATTCGGTTGGATGCAAACCAGGCGATTGGGTCATTTGCGTAGGAAGCTCTGCTGCAAGAGAAGCTGCTGGAAGTAAATCATATCCAAGTGATTTAACAATTGTTGGAATTATCGATCACTGGGATCCAGATAATATTCAAAAGTAGAGGAGATAGTTATTTTGGAAATAATGAGAGTTTTAGGAAAACTAGTATGTACTCAAAGAGTCGAAGGCTTGGGACATATGCATTTGAGAATCTTGCAAAATAGTAAAGGGAAAAAATTAGTTGCAGTTGATCCTGTTGGTGCAAGAGAAGGGAATTATGTGTTTACGACAACTGGAACAGCTGCAAGATTTGCTTGTCCAAATAATCCAGATACAATAACCGATCTAACAATTGGAGGAATTATTGATTTTTGGGATTCTTAAAGCTTAGTTAAGCAAACTTTATCCTTTTTCAGTTTGTTCAAAATCTCTTTTAGATTTAAAATAAAACTTTATTAATGAAAAATAAATGTGGGAAGAAAGAAAATCACCTTTAAGATTAGAGAGGAGATTTGAATTTGATAATTACCAACAGTCCAGTAAATTTATGAAAGAAATTGATTCCTTATGTAAAGAAAATAAAATTTATCCAAACATTAGTTTTGGTTCTAAGTTTGTGAGTATAACAATATTTCCAAATTTAGAAGAAATTACAATAAAAGAAAGAGAATTTTCAGTAAAAATTAATGAGAAATTTACAAATTTGATTTTATAGTGAATAAATTAATACTTATCAGGTTTTTCAATATCTCTTTTAATTAAAGCCATTAAATATGATGGAGCCTTATATCTACCTGGTAAACATCTATTAAGTGTTTCAAGATGCCCCCAACATACAGTTCTTTGAATTTCTTTAATTGTTCGACCCTTTAAAATTAATAATCTAAGCGCTTTACAAAATAATGGATAACCAGCTTCTAATTCATCTATATTTAAATTTGCTGTTGTCATAGATAAAGCCTCGGTTAGGTATTAATCTAAACAACTATGGTGCAAAATTGGCACAAATAATAACTTTCTACATAAATTTTGAGGTTAATGAATGTATGCTACACAATCAATTTCAATTAATACACCCTTAGGTAAAGAAGATACTTCCACACAAGCTCTAGCAGGAGAAGGTTCGTTTTGGAAAAACTCAGAATAGATTTCATTTACTATTTGAAAATTATTCAAGTCTGTAAGAAATATAGTTGTTTTAATAACGTCTTTAAGACTCGCTCCACTAGCGATTAAAACTGCTTTTAAGTTATTTAATACTTGAGTTGTCTCTCCCTTAATATCTCCTAAACGATCTATCTTATTACTATTAGGATTGATCGCAATTTGACCAGAACAATAAACAAAGTTTCCAGCTTTAATAGCTTGATTATATGGTCCAACTGGATCTGGTGCTGCATCAGTTTTTATAGGAATTTGAGAAGACATTAATTTTTAACTTGTTCTAATAATCTATACCCAAGAGTCTTTTTTAGCTCTTAAATAACTAAATTCATTTAGACTTTTTGCTCTTAAAAAAAGATTAATATTCATTTCTTCTTTTAAAGTTGTTGGGATAGTTAAATTCTTTGCCAAGATTTTCTTTTTAGTTTCTTCAAGTTTTTTCTTAATTAATTTGTCATTTGGGTAAATATCTAGTGCCCATAAAAGATTTGATTTTGTATATTCATGAGCACAATAAATGATCGTATTTATTGGCAAGGATAATATTCTTTTTAGTGAATTGTACATTTCTTGATTGGTACCTTCAAAGATTCTTCCACAACCTCCTGAAAATAATGTGTCTCCAACAAATAAAATTGGATTGTCAAAATCTTTAGAGTAAAAAGATATATGTGTACTTGTATGTCCCTTAAGTTCAATAATTTTGAACTCTTTATTTAATATTTTGATCCGATCTCCATCACATATCGAGATGTTTTGAAGAGGGATCCTTTTTTTGTCTTTTTTTGAGGCTATAATTTTTACATTTGGCCATTTTTTCAATAATTCTTGAGTTCCTCCAATATGGTCATTATGATGATGTGTTTGCAATATATATTCTAATCTAAGATTTCTTTTCTCTATCCAATTAATAACTGGTTCAGAAATACCTGGATCTATTACAATAGCGGATGAATTTTCTTCCCAAATCCAAATAATATTATCTTCAAGAACGGGTATCCCAAATATTCCTTTTTCTTTATTTATTGTCATTATTAACTTAGAATTAGAAAATCTTAGAAGAAAAATAAAGGGGTTTATGATTACTATAGCTTTAGCAAAAGGAGCTCTGTTAAAAGATTCAATTTCTATATTTAAAAAAGCTGGGTTGGATTTTTCGGAAGCTTTATTAATAGATAATAGATCTCTAACTATTTATTCAAAATGTCGGAAAGCAAAAGCTTTGTTGGTTAGAAATGGAGATGTCCCTGTATATGTAAGTTATGGACAAGCCGATCTTGGAATAGTGGGATACGATGTTCTACAAGAATCTGATTCTAAAGTTGCTAAATTATTAGATTTAAAATTTGGCGGATGTCATATGTCCTTAGCTGTTAAGAATAATAGTGGTTATTCCAAACCAACTGATTTACCAGCTAATTGCAATGTAGCGAGCAAGTTTGTTAAAACTGCGCGTTCTTACTTTGAAAAACTTAACATGCCTGTGGAAATAGTTCATTTAACAGGCTCTGTAGAGTTAGGCCCTATTACTGGAATGGCTGAAGCGATAGTTGATTTAGTTGCTACTGGTAAAACTTTAAAAGAAAATGGATTAATTAAAATCGATGATATCTATTATTCAACTGCTAGGTTAATTGCTAATCCTCTATCTTTAAGGCTAGATAATACACCCCTCCGAGATGTGATTTTATCAATAGAATCATGTAATTAAGCCAAAATTAATTAAATGTTTTTAAAGGATTTAAAAAGGATAAAGAGATTAGGTAGATATTTAACCAATGATAAAAGGACTTTATATCTAATTGTTATTATTCTTCTTCCAGTCGCTTTTGCTGGAGCGATCCAGCCCCTTCTTGTTGGTCAAGCTATTACAATTTTGAAAAATGAAAGTTCAAATGTTTGGTTAAGTAAAACTTTTGTTGGGCAATCAATAAATTTAATAATAATTTGCCTTTTAATTTCTGTCCTTTTAAGGCTGATCTTGCAAGGTTATCAGACTTACAATATACAGGCGGTAGGACAGAAATTAACTGCAAGAATAAGAAGAGAATTATTTGCCCATTCGATTTCATTATCTCTGAGATATCACGACAAAATGCCAGTGGGCAAGTTGCTAACTAGATTAACTAATGATGTTGATGCTTTGTCAGAGGTTTTTGGTAGTGGAGCAGTAGGAGTAATTGCAGATTTTGTTAGTTTAATTGTTATTTCATTGACAATGCTATCGATTGATAAAGGTTTAGCTATAATCCTTCTCTTAACTCAAATACCTGTATCTTATTTTATTATTTGGCTTCAAAAACGCTATAGGCGAGCTAATTATCAAGTCAGAGAGGAGTTGTCACAGCTTAACTCTGATTTTCAAGAAAATTTACAGGGTCTTGAGGTCGTACAAATGTTTAGACGAGAAGAAATTAATAGTAATAAATTTAGTAAAACTGGAGAATCTTATAGAAAAGCTGTGGATGGGACCATCTTCTATGACAGCAGTATTTCTGCATTTATTGAATGGATATCTCTTGCCGCAGTATCTTTTGTCTTGGCCATTGGAGGTTATTTAGTAACATCAGGAAATATTGGATTAGGAACTTTAACTACTTTTATACTTTATTCTCAAAGATTATTTGAACCATTAAGGCAGTTAGCGGAGAGATTTACTCAGATTCAAGGGGGACTTACTGCTATTGAAAGAATTAATGAATTATTAGATGAAGAAATTGAAATTAAGGATTCACTGTCAAAAAAATATTTAGTTAAAAATTTTGATGTTAAGGGTAAGATTGAATTTAAAAATGTATCTTTTTTTTATAAAGAAAACGATTATGTAATCAAAGATTTATCTTTTAAGGTAAATCCTGGAGAGCGCATCGCTTTCGTTGGTCCAACAGGTTCAGGTAAAACTACTTTAATAAGGTTGCTTTGTAGATTATATGAACCACAAAAAGGAGAAATTTTTATAGATGATATTAATATCAAAAATATTCCTTTAATAGATTTGAGAAATATGTTAGGAGTTGTTCTTCAAGATACTTTTATATTTAGTGGCAATGTTGCTCAAAATCTAAAATTAAGTTCTGATATTAAAGATAAAGATTTAGAAATTCTTTGTAAGAGACTTGGATTAAATGAGTTACTAAAAAAATTACCAAATGGACTGCAAACTCCCCTAAGAGAAAGAGGAGGGAATCTCTCTTCTGGAGAGAGACAATTATTATCTGTAGCTAGAGTAGCAATAAGAAACCCAAGCATCTTAATAATGGATGAAGCGACTGCTTTTATGGACCCTACAACAGAAGCTACTCTTCAAAAAGATCTTAAAAATATCTTAGAAAATAGAACGGCTTTGGTAATCGCACATAGATTAGCAACTATCGAAAAATCAGATAAAATTTTAGTTCTAAAAGGAGGTTCTCTTGTGGAACAAGGTACACATGAAGAACTAAGAGAAAAAAAAGGTTTATATTTTCAACTCTCAGAACTTCAAGAAAAGGGATTTGCTGATTTCTAATGATTTTAAGAAATAATAGATCATCAATTAAAAAATCTAATGTTTTAGATAAAGATATCCTTTTAGAAACATATGGTTTAGATTCATTTGACTTTAAAGTTAAAAATGATGATGGGATTTATGTATGCAGTAAATTTAGAGAACTTGATTTAATTGAACTTGATCAATTACTGCAAACTGTAGGATGGAGCAGGAGGCCTATTAGGAGAGTTAAAAGAGCTCTTGAGTTCAGTGTCCTTGTTGTTGGGGTTTGGCGACATGATGATAAATTCCCAAGACTGGTTGGGTTCGCAAGATGTACCGGTGATGGCATCTTAGAAGCAACTATTTGGGATGTAGCTATTAATCCTGTGTATCAAGGTCTTGGTTTGGGTAAAGTACTAATGAAATATTTATTGAATAAATTAAAAGCAACAGGAATTTCAAAAGTTACTCTGTTTGCTGACGCAGGAGTCATAAAGTTTTATAAGAATCAAGGTTGGACATTAGAACCCAAAGGTACAAAATGTGCTTTTTGGTATGCAAATTAATTATTTGCGAATTTTATAGTATTTTTTATAAATCCGATCTATTGAGCAGCCTGATAGAAATAATCTTCTTAAATACCAATTTTTTAAAGATTGCCGTACAAAATTTATTTCATCCCATTTTCTACTACTTGTTAAGATTGGAGTTTTTAAAGATCTTAAATTCTTTTTATTTATTCTGCTAATAAAATCAAAGTCTTCCATAAGAGGTATGGTTTTATATCCGCCCTGTTTTTGAAAATTTTCTTTGCTAATTAAAAGGCCTTGGTCTCCATAGGGAGTTTTAAATAAAAGACATCTTAACTTAACAAAGAATTCAAGAAATCTATAGGTGAATGATTTGTTCTTTACTTGAAAATCAAAATAATAAATAAAATTTGAATCTCTTTTTATAATATTCATAATTTTTTTCGACCAGTTGAATTTTAATCTTGAGTCTGCATGAATGAAAAGAAGCCATTTTCCCTTTGCTTTTTTGGCCCCATAATTTAATTGCAAACCTCTATTTTTCTTACCTATTTTATAAAATCTTGTACCATTAATTAAAGCAATATCTTTTGTCTTATCTAAACTAGTGGAGTCAATAATCAGAATCTCTGATTTATTATTAATTTCTGATAAATCTGATAGTAGTAATGGTAAGTTTTTTGATTCATTTAAAGTCGGTATAATGATTGAAAGTTTTTTAGTTAATTTATCCTCTTTGATCAATATCATGTAATGTATCAATATCTATTTTAGTGCTTAGAAAATCGATTTTTATTTTTTGTTGACTTAAATTATTAATGGTTTTTCTTAAAACATCATTGCTGCTCCATTTAATATTTATAAAAGGTAAATAACTATTCTTTGAAAGAAATCTCTGAGAAAAGCCTATTAGCCAATATCCACCATCATTTGAAGGTCCTATAATAACATCTTTTTTCTTTAACTTAGAAATGGTTCTCACAATATCCATATGAGATAAATTTGGTAAATCTGTACCTATAAAAATTATATTTTTCTTATTATTTCTTAAATTTCTTCGAGATTTGAATATTTGTCTTTTCATTTTCTCTCCAAGGCAACCTTTCCCTTGAAAGTAGAAATTATTTATGCCAAGATCTTTACACCATCTTTTACTACTATTCAAACCTATTCCAGTAATAGCCATGCTAATTTCGGTTATTTTTTGCTCCTTTAAATAATTTGATACTGACAAGGTATGATTCAACATTTTGTTTTGAATTCTTAAAGCATTGCTTTTACCAATATCTTTAGATAATCTAGTTTTGCAACTTCCAAATCTAGGCCACTTGGCCATGATTATCAATAAAGTTTCACTCACACATACTTTAAAAAGTTATAAATATTATATATTTATAAAAAGGACAAAAATATACATGTATTTGTAATCCAATCACATTAATGTTAAAAATCTTAGAAAATCGCATCAACTTGTAATGAGATAATAGCCAATTTCAAAAAAGCCACTAGATTAAAAATCTATAGGATAAATATTGTGCAAACTAAAAATTTTATTTGGGCAGAAGTTCAAAAATCATTGCAAAGAAATTTAAGTAAACCTTCTTATGAGACTTGGATAAGGCCTGCGAAATTTAGTTGTTTTGAGAATGGATTACTTACTTTGATTGCTCCTAATACATTTTCGAGTGATTGGTTAAGAAAAAATTATTGTGAGACTATTGAAAAAGCCGCTGAAAAAGTATGCGGAGAAACTGTAAAAGTAATTTTTAAATCTGAAAATATTATCAATGCAGGAATTAGCTCAAGTGTAAATAATATTGGTACTCAACCCATAAATTCAATTAATCAACAAAAATCAAGTAATAATAAATCAAAAATATCGCCCTGCTTAAATTTAAGATATGTTTTCAATAGATTTGTTGTGGGCCCAAATAGCAGAATGGCTCATGCAGCTGCATTGGCAGTTGCCGAATCACCTGGGAGAGAATTTAATCCACTATTTATTTGCGGCGGGGTAGGTCTTGGTAAGACTCATCTGATGCAAGCTATTGGTCATTATCGTGTCGAAATTAATCCGGAAGCAAAAGTACTATATGTTTCTACCGAAACATTCAGTAGTGATTTAATCCAATCTATAAGAAAGGATGGAATGCATGCATTTAAAAATAAATATAGATCGGCAGATTTACTGTTAATTGATGATATTCAATTTTTAGAAGGTAAAGAATATACTCAGGAAGAATTTTTTAATACCTTTAATGCCTTATATGAGGCAGGCAAGCAAATAGTAATTGCAAGTGATAGGCCTCCTAGTCAAATTCCTAAATTACAGGAAAGATTAGTTTCCAGATTCTCAATGGGACTTATAGCTGATATACAACCACCTGATATTGAAACTAGAGTAGCTATTTTACAGAAAAAAGCAGAACATGAAAAAATGAATCTTCCTAGAGATTTAATACAGTTTATTGCTGGAAGATTTACTTCAAATATAAGAGAACTGGAAGGTGCATTTACTAGAGCGGTGGCTTTTGCTTCAATAACTGGTCTACCTATGACAGTTCAATCAATAGCACCTATGCTTGATCCAAATAGCGTAGGGGTCGTGGTCACTCCTAAACAGGTAATAGATAAAGTTTCAGAGTTTTTTGATGTCTCGTCGGATGAATTAACGAGTTCAAGTAGGAGAAAGCCTGTTAGTCAAGCAAGACAAATTGGCATGTATCTTATGAGACATGGCACCGATCTAAGCCTACCTAGGATTGGTGACGCTTTTGGCGGAAAAGATCATACAACAGTAATGTATGCAATTGAACAAGTTGAAAAGAAGTTATCTACCGATCCTGGAGTCGCTAGTCAGGTTCAAAAAGTTAGAGATCTTTTACAAATTGATTCGAGAAAGAATTTATAAGTTCTAATAATATAGTTAATTGAAATCTTTAGGATTTTGATCATATCTATGATCTAAAGGTATTGCATATGTTTCATTAGACTCGTCAAATGATGCAATTTTTTCTAGCGATTGTCTAAGATTCCTTGCTGAGAGTAGAGGCATATCTCTTGGCACTGAGATACGATCCCTTAAATACCTCAATCCTTTACCGCAGCAATTATCGGGAATATTTATTTCATTATTTAGCATATAGGTAAGAGCTGACCTCAATGCAATATCAAATTCTCCATTATCAGAAGGATTGATATTTATTATTTTTTCTTTATGCTTGATTACTCTCATCAAGGCAAATTTTGAATAGTACTCATTATCAATTTCACTATTTAACTCTAAATTACCTAATCCCTCACCACTATCTATTGATTTTGAAAAATAAATCTGCTTCTCATTTACTTCCTTAAAACATCCTCCCATTTGGGGAGGTAAATCATGAGAATGAGTATGAAAATCTCCTTGTGTTCCAAGATAAGCTTTATCTTTCTCTAGAAGAGAAAACCATTTATTTATTAAAGGGAACTCAATCCTTAAATCAAAACCTTTGTAATAACAAAGTGAGGCATTTATCCTTTCTAAATAAGGAATAAAAATTACATCTCCTGTTCCTGGTCTAATAATTCCAACTGAATCATAAAAAGGATCAATTAATCCAGTCGCTGATTGTTCTAATAAATTTTCTAATTTTTGAAGACTTTTTTTTAAATTTATCTTTCTATTATCAATTGAAAAAAATATTGAGTTTCTTCGACAAAGCCATTCACACCAACTTCTGAAAATATCTCTCTCAATCCTTCTGGTTTCTTGAAATTCAATTGAATTTATTGATGTACCTAAAAAACCATATTCTTTCTCTAAAAAATAAATTATTTCATCACTTTCAGTTATTATTTTGCCATCTAATTCAATAGCAGGTAATTTACCTGATCTTACTTTATCTAAAAACCAAGGTTCTTTTTTCCCATAGCAAAACATATTAATTTTTTCAATTTTATATGGAATTTGTTTTAGCTCTAACCAAAGCCAAATTTTTTGACAATATGGACACCAGGCATGTCTATCTCTGTAGAAAATTAATTTTGCGTCTGATTCTTTATGACCAAATAATCTTAAATTGGAGTATGAATTTGTAATTCCATTGATTCTATCTATATCATTTGATTGTAAATCTGATAAATCTTCCCAGGAAAGAATATTTGGCATAACATTTTTAGTTTCTTTTAAGATATGATAGTAAAAAAAACATTGAATAAAAAATTTGATTTAATTGTAATTGGAGCTGGCTCAGGAGGTTTAGCTGCTGCTAAAAGAGCTGCAAAACATGGAGCTAAAGTTTGTATCGTAGAGGGGGATAAGATAGGAGGAACATGTGTCATAAGAGGATGTGTCCCAAAGAAATTAATGGTATATGCGGCAAAGTCAAGGGAAAATATATTAAATTCAAAAGGATATGGTTTATCTCATGAGAAACTTACTTTTGACTCAAAAGTTCTCTTAAAAAATATTAAGGATGAGGTTAATAGACTGAGTGAGTTACATCATAATGCATTAGAAAAATTGAAAATTACAAAAATAAAAGGGTGGGGTAGATTTAAAAATAAAGATCATTTAGATATTATTGATCTTGATAAAAAAACTGTATTAGATACTATTAGTGCTGAAAAATTTCTAATTTCTGTTGGAGGTAAGCCAAAAAAATTAAATATTCCAGGATCAGAATGTTCTTGGTCGAGTAACGAAATATTTGAATTAGAAAAATTACCAGAATCAATCTTAATTATTGGAGGCGGATACATAGCATGTGAATTTGCTTGTATCTTTAATAACTTAGGAATACATGTTACACAGTTATTGAGAAGTAATAACCTACTAAATGGTTTCGATTTAGATTTATCTTTTTCCTTAAAAGAGACGATGACATCTTCAGGTATAAGATTGATTTTTAATGATGAGCTTTTAAGAATTGAAAAAAATGAAAAAAAATTCTTTGATTTTATTTTAAAATCTGGGAAAAAATGTGATGCGGAAAGTTTTCTATATGCTATTGGAAGAGAGCCTAATCTAGATTTGATAAATATCCAAAAAATTGAATTAAAAATGAATGGAAAATTTATAGAAGTAAATGAAATTAACCAAACTAATAAATCAAATATATTTGCTATTGGTGATGTTATAGATAAACCAAATTTAACTCCAGTCGCTGTAGAGCAGGGAAGAGTTTTTGCTGATAAATTTTATGGCAATTTAAATAGATCAATAAATTATGAATATATCCCTAAAGCAGTTTTTTCTAATCCAGAGATTGCAACTGTAGGTTTAACTGAAAAAGAAGCAAATAATATATTTGGCGAAAAAAACATTGAAATCTTTAAATGTAAATTTAAACCAATGTCAAATACCTTTAAAAATATAAATTCAAAATGCTTGCTTAAATTAGTAGTCAATAAATCGAATGACAAAGTTATAGGATGCCATATGTTTGGTGAATCCTCTTCTGAGATCATACAAATGGCTTCTATTTCATTAAGTATGGGAGTTACAAAAAAGCAATTTGATTCAACTATGGCTTTGCATCCTACAATATCTGAGGAATATGTAACTATGTACTAGATTCATAGCCAATTATTTTAAATTTATTTTTTGCAAACAAAATAAAAAACAATAAAGTGGAATAAATTATTACAAATATCCTAAATTCTTTAAGCAATTGAACATTACTTAAGATTATTATTTTATCTAAAATATAGAAACTATAAATATTTAAAAGAATAAATCCCTCTGCTCTTGTAATTTTCCCTTTTGTCCAAAATATTGGCATACATGCAAAAGTTGTGAGTACCATAATTGGAAGATCAGTTCTAATTAAATCACTATTAATAGTTAACCCTTCAAATCCCGAGAAAAGTGTACAGCTTCCAAGAATTAGGAGTTGATTTAAAAGGTTACTCCCAATAACGTTACCAATAGCAAGATCTGTCTTGCCTTTAATGGCAGCAACTATTGAAGTTACTAATTCAGGCAGAGATGTTCCTGTCGCTACAATAGTAAGACCAATTATAGTCTCATTTATTCCTATCAAAATTGCTAACGATCTAGAACCATTTACTAAAATATTTGAACCAAAACCAAGTAATAAAATTCCTATTAATAACTTTCCAAATATATTGAATTTATTCTTTTTTGATAATGAATCATTAATTTCTGGTTCTGCTGTTTTTATATCCTCATCCTTTTCAGTTATTGTATTTATTTCCCAAATTGTATTTAAGATTAAACAAAAAATAAGAAAAATTCCTGCTTGCCAAGTTAATAATCCTGTTGATGACATCGCCCAAACGGCACAAGAAATAGCAATTAAAAGTGGAACATCGCGTCTTACTATTCTGCTTTTTACTTTTAATGGTCTAATTAATGAACTGATGCCTAGAACTACAAGAATATTAAATATATTACTTCCGATAACATTACTAACGGCAAGACCATCACTTCCTTTTAAGACAGAATTCAAACTGACTAACAATTCAGGTGAACTTGTCCCTAAGGCAACTACCGTTAATCCAATCACAATTTGAGGTATGCCAAGTAGTAATGATAATGCGACTGATCCCTGTATAAAAAATTCACCTCCAGCGAAAAGTAATATAATTCCTATAAAAATTTCAATCAAAGGTAATATAAATTCACTCATATTTCAAACTAATTTAAAATTATATATAAAGATTTCCTCATAATAAAAATATAATCTATCTATAAACATGTAAATATTATTGTTAAAAAAAATTTACTGTTAAAATTATCTAAAGACTAAAAATCTTGAAACAGCTCACTATTATAAAACCTGATGATTGGCACTTGCATTTAAGGGAAGGAATAATATTAAAAAATATCATTAAATTTTCATCAGATCTTTTTTGTAGAGCAATAATAATGCCTAATACAAAGATCCCAATTACTACTATTGATCAAGCAATTTTATACAGAAATTCAATATATGCTGCATTACCTAAAAAAGCTAAGTTTCATCCTCTAATGACAATTTATCTAACTGATAATATTTCATTAAATGATCTTGAAAAGGGATATAAAAATAATATCTTTTTCGCAGCAAAATTATATCCAGCTAATACGACTACAAATTCTAGTTATGGAGTAAAGAATATTAATAATATTTATAAAGTATTTGAATTGATGGAAAAAATAAAAATGCCTTTGTTAATACATGGCGAAGTAAATGACCCAAATGTTGATATTTTTGATAGAGAACAAGTTTTCATTGATAAAGAGTTATCATCAATAATTAAATATTTTCCTAAATTAAAAATAGTTTTGGAACATATTACTACCTCTTATGCCGTTGATTTTGTTAGAGAAAATAACATTGGAGCAACTATCACTCCACATCATTTACATATAAATAGAAATGCAATGTTTTTTGAGGGATTAAATAGTGATTTTTATTGCTTGCCAGTCGCTAAAAGAGAATCTAATAGAGTCTCTCTAATAAAAGCTGCTACAAGTGGAGAAGAATGTTTTTTCTTGGGTACTGACTCAGCCCCTCACCTAAGACAATGGAAAGCTTTTTGTGGCTGTGCTGGAATATTTAATGCACCAGTAGCTATATCAAGCTATTTAAAGATTTTTGAAGAGGAGAATGCACTTGATAAATTTGAAAAATTTGCGAGCTTAAATGGACCGAAGTATCATAATATTCCGCCTAATAATGAAAAAATTACTTTTATTTATGAACCACATACAATCAAAGACTTTATTGAAATAAAAGATAATGGAAAAGTTCAAGGAAAGATTAAGTCATTTCACTCTTTAGAAACACTAAACTGGAAATTAAAGTTGTGAGTTAATTCTTAAATATTTTCCTTTATTAAATTTACGTTATTTGTGAAAAGTTTAAATATTCGAATTTTTGATGGTTAATTTAGTCACTATTAGCTACGCTTAAAGAGCGCAAATTCCTCTTGGGAGTGTGGCGGAATTGGTAGACGCGCCGGACTTAAAATCCGTCGAGCGATTTAGCTCGTGAGGGTTCAAGTCCCTCCACTCCCATCATTTTTTTGAAATTTAAAACAATGTTAAAATTAAATAGTTATATTTGATTTATTATTTATAAAATTATTTTCTTTATGGAAAATTTATTGAATAATCCTTTTTTAACTCTAGGGGCATACATAGTAATATTAACTATATATTTAGCTATAGTTCCGTTATCTTTATTCTATTGGATGAATAATAGATGGAATGTAATGGGCAAATTTGAAAGATTAGGAATTTATGGTTTGGTTTTTCTTTTTTTCCCAGGACTTATTTTGTTTTCTCCCTTTTTAAATCTTAGATTGAATGGAGAAAATAAGGGGTAAGTTTTTTGACTAAGTTAAAAGTTTTACAGTTAGGAGTGCTTTTAGCAATAATAGGTTTTTTTAGTTATGAATTTTCTTCTCAAATTGGTTTAAGTGGGTTAAGTTCGACTTCTATTTCTAATTTAATATTGATAACAATTGTGCTCCTTTGGGTTTCTAGTTATTTATTCAGAGTTATAAATGGAAATATGACTTTTATGGAACAAAGAAAACGTTATAGACAATTATATGAAAAGAAATTTTCTGAGAAATTAGAAAAGAATTTTGAATCCCTTCCCAATCATGAACAAAAAAAATTACTTGAAGAATTAGATGAAAAATAATAAATTTTTAATTAATAAACTTATATTTATTAATTTGTGCCAAAATAATTATTAATACATTTACATAAGATAGATTTGTCATTAATAAATCAAAGGTTTAATGAATTAAGAAAAAAAGGTAAATTTGCCTTAATGCCCTTTTTGATGGCTGGTGATCCCACTTTAGAAATTACTTACAAAATCTTGCTGAAGTTACAAGAAAAAGGAGCCGATTTTATTGAATTAGGTATCCCTTATAGTGATCCTCTTGCAGATGGACCAATTATTCAATTATCTGCTTCAAGAGCTCTTAAGTCTGGAACTTCGCTATCACAAGTTCTTGATTTATTAAAAACTTTAAAAGGTAAACTAAATACACCTGTAATACTTTTTACATACTTTAACCCATTGCTAAGCTTTGGTTTTAAAAGATTTTGTGAAATCGCTTCATCTGTTGGTGCTGCTGGCATAATAATTCCAGATTTGCCTTTAGAAGAAACGACACAATTTTCACAAATAGCCAATGATTTTAATTTAGATTTAATATTGTTAATAGCTCCAACAACGCCATTAGAAAGGATGAAAATGATATCTAGCAGGACAAGAGGCTTTAGTTATCTTGTTAGCGTTACTGGGGTCACTGGTGAAAGGAGTAATCTTGAATCTCGCGTTGAAAATCTTATTGGACAAATAAAGGAGATAAGCTCTAATCCTTTAGCAGTTGGTTTTGGTATCTCATCGCCTGATCATGTTATTAAGGTTAGGAAATGGGGTGCTGATGGCGTAATAATCGGTAGCGCTTTTGTTAAAAGAATTACTGATAGTAAATATTCTCAGATAGTTAATGAAGTAGGTAAGTTTTGCTCTGAGTTACGTTCAGCGGCAGATAAAGTATTGGATTAGTTAAATAATAAAAATAATTCTGATTGATAATTAAAACGCAATTAATTCAAGGGAATATTATTAATATTTATATATTAAATTTATATTTTCTATATCTTTGATTATTTAATTCTATTTATTTAATCTTCTGATTCTCCCGCAGGCAAAAGTCTTATTTGCTTTCTTCCAAGTTTTATTTCAAATTCATCTCCTGCTTTTAAATCAAGAAGAGCTGTATAAGCTTTACCAATTAAAAGATTTCCATTTCCTTGAACAGTCGCTACATAACTTAATTTTCTTCCACCTTTGCCAATTCCGGCAACTCCAGAATCTCCAAGATTAACTCCTTTTGCTTCAAGCAGCGCCTCATAAAAAGCGGTGAAATTTAATCGTTCGCTACCATTCTTTTTTGTGGAAACATAACCACAAGCGCGAACAAGATCTGACTTGCTAACATCACCAAGCTCTTTAACTTTAGCAAGTAGATCACTACCAGTAAGCATAATTAAGTAATAAAAAGATCTACTTAAATAACATAGCAATTAGTGTGTATTGTATGCAATTATTAATTATGAATTTAATCAATTAGTTATCTTAATTATGGAAAAATTTATAGTATGGGGTAAATATTGTGAAGATGCAATTACTAAACGTGAAAAATTCCGAAATGATCATTTGAATAGGCTTTTAAAATTAAAAGAACAAAATATTTTAGTTACTTTAGGACCTACTAAATGTACAAGATATTTATTTGGTATTTTTAATGCTAAGAATGAAAAAGATGTTAGAGAATTATTAGAGAAAGATATATATTGGGAAAAAGGAATATGGATATCTCTTAAAGTTTATCCATGGGTACAAGCATTATAAGCTATTTATTTCTCCTGTATAAAGTTTATATTTATAAGTCAAGATTATTCACTAATTATTAATTTAATAACTACTATTTTAAAATTTATCTTATTAATATAAATAATCTGTTTCAAAATGTTTTGAAGAATTTACTAAATTAACTTTAAATATATTTAATAATTATGTGGCTAATTAAATTTATGATCCTTTTCCATTTGATCCATTAATTCATCTAAATCTAACTTATAATTTAAATCTAATTGGTTATACCCTTGTCTCATATTTTCTCCTGAATAAAAATATTCTTGATTATTATTCTCTTCATTATTAATATTATTTTTTATACTAATCCAATGTTGCTCGATTCTGATTAAGTTTCTCGCGATATTAATAATTCCGCCTTTCTTATTCAATCCATTCAGTTTTTTTATAATTTCAGAGGTCCTACTAGATTTAATTTTTAATTGTGTCGCTAAATCTCTTTGAGAATAACCATGTGATTTAAGCCAATCTTTAATAAATACAATTAATTCTTTCTCTTCTTCTGATGATAATTTATTCATAATTTAAAAAGGAAAAAGTTTATTAAGTTTTTCTTCTGCTCTAATTCTTATCGCAGGAGTCATATATTTAGTCCAAATACTCAAGACAGCTGTTAAAGCTACAAAGTCATCACTAAATCCAACTACTGGCATAAAATCTGGGAATAAATCTAATGGCATTATTAGATACGCTAAGGCAGCTATTAGAGATATGCGAACATTTGTTGGCGTTAAAGGGTCCATTGCCATCTCAAATACCTCTAATGCTGGTTTAGCGATTGATCTTCCAGCTTTAATTAGAATTTTTAGAAAAATATTTGAATTTATAGTAGAACTTTCAATGACTTCAGCTTCATATATCTTTTGATTTGATTTATATGAATTATTTATCATTGAATAAAGAATATGCTAATAATTTGTATTAACTTAGACTATCGACTAACCCATTTTGGATTCCTGCTTTTCTAAGTTTTCTTAATGCTCTTTGTACAACTTGCCTGCAATACTCTCGACTACAATTCATATGTCTTGCTACTTCTGCAAGAGTTCTCCATTCATTTGAACCATCTAATCCAAATCTGAGGCTAACAATCTTTCTTTCTTTTTCTGTTAAGTTAGCTTTATCCAATAATTTCCAGGCGGAAGCTGTCCTCTCAGCTAACTCTGCTAATTCCATTGGAGGTGTCTGTTCACTTGGCAAGATATCGACTAGTTCTGAGGGGTCTGATTTGGATTTAACAGTACCTTGAAGGCTTATAGTTATACTTCTTAGCTCGCATGACAATAACTCATCCACTTCCTCTTTAGTGATTTTCATTTCTTCTGCTAACTCTAAACTTGTGGGAGGTATTCCTTTACTTTGCATCAACTTAGATTTGGCTGATCTCAATTTTGTTAATTTCTCATTTATATTAACGGGAATTCTAATAGTCCTGCTTTGTGTTGATAAGGCCCTATTTAATCCTTGTCTAATCCACCAGTAAGCATATGTAGAAAATCTATGACCTCTTGATGGATCATATTTCTCAACTGCCCTTGTTAATCCGAGAGTTCCCTCTTGTATTAAATCTAATAATTCAAGTCCTTTACCTTGATAACGTTTAGCAAGATTTACAACAAGTCTTAAATTAGCTGTGATCATTGCATTTTTTGCTTTTTCGCCAACCCTTATAGTCTTTTTCTCACATTCAGAATATTCACATGCAGGTCCTATGCCTCCAGCAGATTGACATCTATTAATTAAAACAACCATCTCTTGAACTTTTCTTCCCATAGTGAGCTCTTTCTCTGGGGTCAAAAGTTGATGGCGCCCAATTTCTCCTAGAAAATCACTTAATGAACTCAAGATTTATACCTTAAAGTTAGTACTTTTAACTTAAGGTCAAATCGATAATATGCTACACATGTAATAATTAATTAATAATTAATTAATAAAATATTATGTGAAGAATTTATCTTTCTGATTCCCATGATTTTTTATTTTCTTCTGGATTCTAAAACTTTAAGAACATCTCTCCACTCAACACCCCTGTGAAGAAGAGCTACTTGAAGATGATAAATAATATCAGCAGCTTCATTAGAAATTTCATCCTTGTCATTTTTCATGCATGCCATAACAAATTCAGCTGTTTCCTCTCCGATTTTTTTAAGTATTGCATTACTACCTTTTGTTAACAATTTATTTGTATAACTATTTTCTTTTGGACATAATGATCTCTCATGAAGAGTGTTAAATAACTCTGAACATTCATTAGATAATGGTAAAGATTTTCTCACCTTTTTAAATCCTTCTGATTTCTTAGTAATTTGATTAAAGAAACAACTTCTTTCTCCTGTATGACAAGCTCCTTTTCCATTTTGTTCTATAGAAATAAGCAAAGAGTCGCTATCGCAATCAAATCTAATTTCTTTTAATAATTGAGTATTTCCACTTGTTGCCCCTTTTCTCCATAGTTCAGATCTTGATCTACTCCAATAATGAACTTCATTTGTTTCAATAGTTTTTTTAAGCGATTCTTTATTCATCCATGCAAGCATTAGAATTGAGCCATCAAGCCAATCTTGTGCAATGGCAGTAATTAATCCATCTTTGTCGAATTTTAGATCATTTAATGTGAAATCTTTTGTATGAGTCATTATGTTTAAATTGTTAAGTCTTGACTATTTTGTCCTAATTAATTTCATCTAATTATAAAGTAATGTCTATTCATTCTTCAAAATTTTCCTGCAGTAAAAGTTATCACAATTTTCCATGCTCTCATAGACAATGGCAACATTCGGGACACTGCAAATTTGTGCATGGATATTCGAGGTCATTTACTTTCTGGTTCGTCGCAAAAAACTTAGATATTAATGGTTTTGTTGTAGATTTTTCAAGCTTAAAACCTCTTGAAAAGAAATTAAGAGACCAATTTGATCATACATTTTTAATAAATAAGGATGATCCCTTAATGACATATTGGCAAGAACTAAATGAATTAGATGCATTAGATTTAAGAATTATGGATAACGTTGGAATGGAATTCACTTCTCAATTGATTTGGAATTGGGCTAATGATTATTTGAGAACAAAAGATAATGGAAGAACTTGTTGTTATAAAGCAGAGTCTAGGGAAAATAAATATAATAACGCCTGTTTTCAGAGTTTACCAATTTGGTATGTTAGAGATTAAAACATAGTTCTGATTAATTTATTATGAGATTATTCTCTTCAACAAAGATTTCTATAAGATTATTTTTTAAATAATGATTATTTAAAATATTATTAGCAATTTTTGTTTCAATTTCTTTTTTTATAATTCTTTTTAGAGGTCTTGCTCCGTAAATATGGTCAAAACTTCTATCAACAAGAATGTTTATAGCTTCATCGGTTATTCTTAATTTTAAATTTTTTTTATTGAGTCTTTTTTCTAATTCTTTAAATTCAATTTTTGCTATTTTACCCAATTCTTCCTTGTTGAGATTATTAAAAATTACTATCTCATCTAATCTATTTAAGAATTCAGGCTTAAAAAATTTCTTAAGTTCTACATCAATTACTTTTTTAATTTCATATTGGTTTTCATTCCTTATTGATAAATCATTTATAGATTGACTTCCTAGATTACTAGTAAGAACAATAATTGAGTTTTTAAAACTTACTGTTCTTCCTTGCCCATCTGTAATAATTCCATCATCAAGAACTTGTAAAAGTATATCAAGAATATCTTTATGCGCTTTTTCAATTTCATCAAGAAGGATAAGCGAATAGGGATTTTTGAGTACTGCCTCTGTTAATTGTCCTCCAGATTCAAAACCTAGATATCCAGGAGGTGCTCCTATAATTTTGCTTACTGAATGTTTTTCCATATATTCAGACATATCTATTCTGATAATTGAAGATGATGAATCAAAAATTGTATTTGCAGTAACTTTGCTTAACTCAGTTTTTCCAACTCCAGTAGGACCTAAAAAAAGAAAACTTGCTATTGGTTTATCTGGATCATTAAGACCTGTTCTTGATCTTTTAATAGAATCTGCAACGGTATTAATAGCTATTTCTTGACCTATTATTTTTTCTTTGAGACTTATTTCAAGTTTTAAGAGTTTTTCTTTCTCGGACTGATTTAAATCATTAACCGGTATTGAAGTCCATTTAGAAACTACTTCGGCAATATCACTAAAATTAACTTCTTGCCTCAAGAGACTTTTATTACCATTTTTATAATCATTTTTTAAATCTTTACTTTTAACATCTAACTTATTTTGTAATTCATTTAAAGTTCCAAACTCTAATTCTGCAGCCATATTAAGATCAAA
>CACOMD010000012.1 GCA_902628235.1 uncultured Prochlorococcus sp.
AAATAGCTAATCTAGATAAGGAGCAAAATAATTCAGCAAGAATAAGGGATCCAAAAGGAAATGAGAAAGATAAAACTGGTAAAAAATTAAAAACAAAAAATCCAAAAAGGATTATAAAAGATAAATCTGTTTTAAAGTCAAAAACAATAAATGTGCAAGAGGAGAAGCTTTAGAAATAAATTATTTAAAATCTTCTTTTATAACAATTGAAGGCTTAAATAAATTAAAGGAGAGTTATATTAATGAGGTATAAAATCAGAAAAGCAATCAAATAATTTTCAGTCTATTACTAATCTTTTTTAAATTATTTAATTTGTATTAATTTTGGTTGAATTTATTTATGTAGAAACTAAGTTTAATGATATTTATAAAATTATGAATAAAGAAACTTTGGCATCCATAATAACTAGATTATATTTTTGTAATGATACAAAATTAGAAAACAATGATGAATTTATCAGAATGAAAAATGATTTGTTAGCTCTAAATGAGAATGATTTCTGCCAAAAACTTCAGGAATTTGGTTTTTACGATAAAGAAGCTTCTTAGTTTAAGATTCAAGAGCAACTTCAATAGCAGCTATTAAATTTTCTTCTAATGGATTAACTCCTGATTTAAATCTCGCAATAACTTCACTGTCTTTGCCAATTAAAAATTTTTCAAAATTCCATTCGACATCCCCTTCAGGCTCCATTTTATTTAATGTGGTGAAGGGTTCAGTTGTATCGCCTTTAGCATGAACTTTATCAAAAATATCAAATTTAACATTAAATTTTGTTGAGCAAAAAGTTTTAATTTCTTCCAATGAATCTGGTTCTTGATTGCCAAAATCATTACAAGGGAAAGCAAGTATCTTAAGACCTTTGTCAGAATATAATTCATGTAATTTCTGAAGATCTTTGTATTGAGCAGTAAATCCGCAATAACTTGCAACATTTACTATCAGAAGTACATTTCCAGAATAATCACCTAAATGTAAAATCTTTTTGTCAGAAGTTACAATTTGCGTTTCTTTTACGTTTATAGACATAAGACATTAATAACAATCAAAAGATAACACTGAGAAATACTTTTCGTGTAAGAATTTATGAGAATTTTCTTATTAATTATTTATTTTTATATATTTTTTTATTAAAAGTTTGTCTTTTGTAAAATTGTGGTTTTTTATTTATATATTATGTTTATAAAGATAACCTTATAAATGATTTGGATCCTTTAGACCCTCTTACTGAAATTATTAGATCAGGACAAGCTTTTTCTCCTTTTATATTCTTGGAGAGGCTTGTGTGGTTGTTCATTGGATTTTTCTTCATTGCTGCTATGACTACTGGATTAAAGGTACAGGGTTGGTTGAATAATAAAACATCATTTGTTGGAGTAAATAAAAAATCTGATAAAAAAAACACCTCATTAAATAAAGATAATGACTAAATTTTTATAAAAATATTTTTAAATGAAAAATTTACCCTTTTCAAATTTAAAACTATTGTTACTTGGTAGTGGCGAGTTAGGTAAAGAATTAGTAATTGAAGCTCAAAGACTTGGATGCGAGGTTATTGCTGTTGATAAATATGAAAATGCACCAGCAATGCAAGTCGCAGATAAGCATTTTGTTTTGGATATGAGTGATAAGAAACTTTTAATGGATTTGATAAATGGTTTACAACCAGATTTTGTAATTCCAGAAATTGAATCTTTATCAATTGATGCTCTTAAAGAGTTAGAAAATAAGGGTGTAAATATAGTTCCAAATTCTAGAACTGTTGAAATGACAATGAATAGAGATAAAATAAGAGATTTGGCTTCTAATGATTTAAATCTTAGAACAGCAAAGTATAGATATGTTTATGACTTATCTAAACTTGAATCTAATGCCTCAGAAATTGGTTTCCCTTTATTACTTAAGCCTTTAATGAGTTCTTCTGGGAAAGGTCAAAATTTTGTGGAAAAAAAAGATGATTTAGAGACAGCCTGGATCCAAGCTCTAGAAAATTCTAGAGGAGATGTTAAAGGTGTAATCCTTGAAGAATATATAGACTTTAACTATGAATTTACATTGCTTTCAGTTAGAACAAAAGAAGGTAAAACTATTTTTTGTCCTCCAATAGGTCATGAACAATATAAAGGGGATTATCAATGTAGTTGGCAACCTATTCCTATTGAAAAGTCGACATTAGAAGAAGCTAGGCAAGTTACAAAAATAATTCTTGACAATCTAAAAGGAGCAGGAATTTATGGTGTTGAATTTTTTGTGAAAGAATCAGATCTTATCTTCTCAGAATTATCTCCTAGACCCCATGATACGGGAATGGTAACCCTCTTAAGCCAAAACATGAATGAATTTGAACTTCATTTGAGAGCGTTACTTGATTTACCAATACCTGAAATAAATCTTATTAGTCCTGCTGCTACAAGAGTTATTCTTTCGGAAGATGAGTATCATAAATTTGCTTTCTATGGAATACATGAAGCATTAAAAATTCAAAATTCAAAAGTTCTTATTTTTGGTAAACCATTCGCCAAAAAAGGAAGGAGAATGGGAGTAGCTATTGCAACCGGTTTAGATATAGAACAAGCAAGATTAAGAGCTGATCAATGTGCAAGTAATATAAAGATAAGTTCTTCAGATTAAATTAATTTATAAAAAACTACTTATTTCCTTTGTTTTTGTTTTGAAATTTGATGACTAAGCTAAAGATAGTTTAATTATTGCAAAAAGATGATTGAAAATTATAAAGGATGGGAAATCGCATTAAATTGGAGTGAAAATAAATTTTTTAAAATTCAATCTAGTAATATTGAATCTTTTAATCAAGAAAAAAAATGGGTAGGAGTTGATTTAAAAGGTCATACAATTTATGGCTCATCTTTGAAAGAAATAAGGCATATCATTGATTATCCTAGATTACATAATAAATAAATTTAATATTTAATCCTTATCATTTTCTTCGATTAATTCCTGAGCAATTTTTCTTAAGTCTCCTTTAATAGAAACCCAAGTAAATGCTCCAATAAAAATGAAGCTTGATATGGCTACAGTTAATGTCTCTAACTTTGTCATCCCTAATGCAATCGCAAACATAATATTTTTTATTTATTGTCAATTATATTCTAAATTTTATTTGAATTAAGAAATTATATCTATTTCTTATAATTATTTATTTAATATATATTTTTCCTGAAAAGAGTTAACAAAAATACTATGAATAAATCTATCAAACAGAAATATTTAATTAATTGATGAAAATAATTTTTTCCAATAATAATTTGATAATTTAATATATTAATAAATAAGGTATATTAGTAAAATTTTTATTTACATAAGTACTACAATGTTGATAATAGGAAAATCCTACTTTTTTAAAATTAAATCAATTACTTCTCTTGAATTAATAGATAAATCATGAGAGTCTATAAACTTGATAGCATTAAGCATGTTTGTTTTATAAGGTTCTACATATTTATCCCATCGACTAAATAATTTTATAAATCTTGAAATAACTATTGGATTTATTTTGTCAAATTCAATTACCTTATTAGCTATATAATTATATCCCTTACCTTCTTTATCATGAAAAAATCGATTATTTGAGACAAAGCTATTAAGAATTGATCTCAAAGTATTTGGTGACTTGTTATCGAAATATTTATGATTAAAAAGATTTTCTAAGTTTTCTATATAATTATCTATTTCTATAGAAGAACGGAAAGCGAACCAACTATCCAAAACAATTCCATTTTTACGCCATTTATTAAAAAATTTATTAGATACAATTTCTCTTTCTTTGAAATTAAAAGTTTGATATACATTCAAAACTGATTTTGACAAAGTCATATTATTATTATCGATATATGTTATTAACTTTTGCCTCAAATTAATATCATTAGTATATAATAAAAGTCTCCATATTTTTTCAATTAACTTTCTTTCATCTCTCCCTTTTGGCCATTTTTTATATATTTCTTTTTCAATATTATCTAATTTATTTTTAAGATTAATCTTTAAATTATTGGCAAATTTATAGTATAAATCATCAGAAATTTTATATAATTTTTGGGGATCAATGTTGTTAATATTAGATTCTAAATCAGAAAAGCTTGGAATACAAAGTATCTCTGATAATAAATTTAAATTAATATTTGATTTCTTATTAAATATAGATTTAATTGCATTAATTAATTTATCTTCAATATCAACGTTAATCTTATTTTCAAGTCTTTTATTTACAATATATTTATAAAGTCTATCAATAGAATCATAGACTGAAAATAAATCTATTTCATTCTCAATAATAAAAATTTCTTCATCATATGTTGTATCAGTTTCCCATATTACAGGTGCAGAAAATTCTCTAAAATATGTAACTACAGGTTTCTTAAATTTTGTATTTAAGTCTTCAATAATTAGTGTATCTTTTTTCTCTTTTAATATAAATTTATATTTCTTAAATTTATTAGATTCTGAAAAAACTGCAATATTTATAGGAATTATTAATGTTTTACCACTACCCTCAATTTGGGAAAAAGTTAATGAAAGTTTTTTATTAATTACATCCCAAGTTCTATTGATGGTTACTTTTGGAGTCCCATTTTGCTTATACCATAATTTAAATGCCTCAACATTTATTTCTTTTTCTTCTAAAAATATTGAATCTATAAAATTATCTATAGTTGCTGCTTTACCATCAAATATAGAGATGAAATTTTTAAATCCTTTTTTAAATTTATTGTCGCTCAAAATTATATTTGACATTCTTATTATTTCTGCACCCTTTTCATAAATGGTTGTAGTGTAAAAGTTATCTATTTCAAGATATTTTTCTGGTTGAACTGAGTGAGAAGTTGGTCCAGAGTCCTCTCTAAACTGATATTTTCTTAGAAACTTTACATCATCAATCCTTTTGATTTCATAATTATGCATATCTGAAGTAAATTGCTGATCTCTATAGACTGTGAGGCCTTCTTTTAGTGATAATTGGAACCAATCACGACAAGTTATTCTGTTGCCTGTCCAGTTATGAAAGTATTCATGAGCTACTACACCCTCTATTCTCTCTAGTTCATCATCAGTTGAAGTTTCTTCATTTGCTAAAACTAATTTTGAGTTAAAAATATTTAAGCTTTTATTTTCCATTGCTCCCATATTGAAATGCCTGATAGCAACAATATTGAATAAATCCAAATCATATTCTAAATTGTACTTATCCTCGTCCCATCTCATTGCTCTTTTTAAAGATTTAATTGCGTGTTGTACATAAATTTCATCTCCATCTTCAACATATAAATGAATCTTTATTTGTCGGTTTGATTTGGTATTGTAATGGTCTTCAATACACCTTAATTTCCCAGCAACTAATGCAAATAGATAAGATGGTTTTGGGTAAGGATCCTCCCAGACTATTTCATGACGATTATTCTTTAAAACCGAACGATTTATTAGGTTTCCATTAGAGAGCAATACGGGGTATTTTTCTTTGTCGGCCTCAATTCTTACGATATATTTGCTTAAAATGTCTGGTCTATCTGGATGGAAGCATATCTTTCTGAATCCTTCAGCTTCACATTGAGTTGTTATTATCCCATTACTTTCATACATTCCTAATAAGGAGATATTATCTTTAGGGACTATTGAACTTTCAATTCTTAGAATATTTTCTTTATTCTTAATATTGCTAATTACTAATTCATCTTTTTTCTTAAGATAAACATCATCTTTTAATTCTATGTTATTTAAATATATTTTATTTATTGCTATATCTCTTCCTTTTAATGAAATATGAGTAGTTTTTATATTATCTTTAATCAATAAAAATTCTGATATTACACTAACATTACAGCTATTTATTATTATATTTAATTTAATTGAGGGTATTGAATAATCAAAAGGTTTATAATCATCTAATTTTACATAATTTAAATTTTTATTTTTAGAATTTTGCATATTAAATTAATTCTTTAAAATACATTCATGAGTAATGTATTTACCATTAGGTAATAACTCATATAATAATGGTTCATCTTCATTTATTATGATGTCTTCTTTGAAATAATATCTAAAGTCCCACTTCTTATCAGAAAAAGATATTAATCCTGCTCTTGGCGAGTATGGGAGCATAAGTTTTTTTTTGTTCCATGAAATGTTTATAAATGCTCCTGGTTTAATATCGGTTATATTTTCTACTGCTGCAAAATCTCCGTTAAGATTGTTTCTTATAATAAGAGTTAAGTTCTCATTATCACAGATGAAATTTGTCTGTAACGTTAAAAATATTAATATTGAGGTAAAAAGCGAATAAATTTTCTTAAACCAAACTTTAATATTAAAATTATACTAAGGAGCATAAATTATAGAAATAGCTCAATTAATTTTATTTATCAGAAATTTATTTAATTGGAAAAACAAAATAAAAAATTTTTAATTACATATTTGAAACAAACTTTTTTCAGAATGTTTATCAGCCTAATGATATTTTGTGAAATATTATGTAATCCAATTACATTTAATGCTTATGCATTAGAACATATTGATGGTAATCTTTCAGAATGTAAATTAATAACTAATTGCATCTTCCAAACTTGGAAAATTGATGATTCTGAAAAAGCGTTTACTGAATTGATTCAAATTTTAGAGAATACCCCAAGGATTGAAATAATTAAAAAAGAAAAAAACTATATACATGCCATAGCAACGAGTAGGATTATGAAATTTATTGATGATATAGAAATTAAAAATTTAACTCAAGATAATATTTTTCAAGTGAAATCCTCTTCAAGATTAGGTCTTTATGATTTAGGGGTTAATAAAAGAAGAGTTCAAACATTACGTTTTCGCTTAATAGATATCTATGATTAGATGACGATAGATTGCATTTGATCTAAGTCTAGAATCTTGCATTTTAAACCTTTTTTATATTCATCTAGAGAAATAAAAGAATTTAAAATACCAGTGAATTGAGCATCTCCTCCGGTTGTACTTGAAAGAATATAATTTGGATTAAATAGTTCAACTAAGCTTGGAATAACATCAGCTCCTTTTACAAAAGGACCTACTATTGGTAATTCCAAGTTCTTTGTTGGGGTAATTACAGCATCTAATTTCCTAGGTTTAATTTTTTTGTCTAAAAAACCATGAGGTTCAATATAAAAACCACCTTCATTTGTCTCAAGAATGTAGCCATTTTCAATTTGAGGCACTGCTGCTCCGGATGTAGCTTCAATCCTAATATCCTTAAAATTTAAGTTTTGTCCTGGTTGTAATATATCGATTGATTCAAAATTTAATTCGTGTACTATCTTGTAGGCACTTTTGGAGCATATAATATTTGTTTTTTTGGAAAATTTTTTTAATGAAGGTATATGGCAATGATCTGGCAACCCTTGTGTTAAAAGAATAAGATCAATATTCTCTGGAGTTGGGATTTCATCTTTTAATGTTCCCTTGAAAAACCATCCACCAGGAGGGAAGATTAAATCTCCAATAAGCCAAGGGTCAATAACTATCTTAGCTTTTACAAAATCAATAATCCATCCATTGGCACCTAAATAAGTTGCCTTAAACGCCATTTAATTTACTAATAATAATAATCATATATCTAAATATTTACTTTTGAGGTAGTTTTGAATTTACTTTTTAAGTTAAAGTACTCAATTAAATTTTATTTGGTTTCATATAAAATTTGAAAAGTTTTTTTCTTTGGATTAAAAATTAAAACCTCTTTACCTTTTTTTTGCTCAAAATCAATATTTTTCTCTACAAGATTTATTGCAATTAGAGCTAATCCACCTGTACCAATAAAAACTATTGGCATTGTGATATCATCTACACCATTCATTTTTTGAAGGTCATTTGCTTGAGCAATTAATTTTTTTGCTTTGTCAAATCCAAAATTTTCTATTAATTCAGACCAAAGGTTGTTAACTGATGAAAAATCTGATAGCTCAATAAGAATATTTTTCACTAATTTTTATTGTTAACTATTTATTTATCAAAGCGAATTTCTATTCTTAAATCTATCCATAACTAGCTGTAACATATCTACTACATCCCCATCGGACAAATTTAGATCTTTTTTTAGGTCGTTGCAGGTTAAGTTCATTTCAATTGCTGCTTCAGCGATATGGTTAATTTTCTCATTGTCTCCTCCAAGACAAATAAATGGATTAAAATTTTCTATCATCTTTTTAAAACTTCTTAATTAGTTCTAGCTAGAAAAAATAGATATTTCTCTAATGCTTAATAACTTTATCAATATGTTAATAATACTTTAATAAAATATTTATAAATTTATAGGAGAGATGTTGGAATACCTTTTGATATTAGAGCTAATCTCCTCGCTCTCACAAGAAAAGGAAATATAAATTTTGTTCTTTTACTAGATTTAAAAGTTGTTGACAAAATCTCTAGCAATCTACTTGAAGGTCGGTTTATGAGTTTACAAATAGTGTTGATAGCATTTGCTCCATGGAGTATTTCTTTATTTTTAATTAAAATCGCACCTTTGTCTAGATCGTACCCTTTTTTAAGTAAATCTCTTATTAATTCAGGATTTTTTCTTCCATCTAGTATTGATATATTTTTTATTTTGCTTTTTAATTCAAGTAGTTCAGCAAAATGATTACAAAAGGGGCATTCCCCATCGTAAATAAAGATAAGTGTTGATTCTTTCATATAATATTTTTATTAATAATAAACATTTTTTGTCATTAATGGATGAATTCAATTTTTTAAATAAGAGGTTTAAAAGTAAATTTAAATAATTTTTTAGTAAATTTTTTAAGCATTATTAATTAATAATTACTAAATTTAGTTCAATTACAAAGAAATGTCTCAATATAGTAATTTCAGTCATGAAAATCTGTATGCTTATCCCGAGATAAATGTTCTTAAAATTATGAATTTATTAGCTTCATTCGCTTTAGGCGGTTTTAACCCATGGGCCGCTGGATTTGGTATAGGATCACTAGTCCTATTTGGATTAGTTGGTTTAATTGCTGGTCCTAATTTGTCAAAATTTGACTCTGAGGCAAATCAAGATTAATAAATATAATCGAATTAATATAAAAAGGCTCAATTAGAGCCTTTTTTTTTAACACTTTTCTTAAAATATTTTTATTGTATTAATAGCTTTTAAATAATCAATGTTTATTAATCCTCTATCCCCCTTCACTTTTTTAAAAATTTCTAGCCTTAAAGCAACAAGCCTGATTTTATTTGTTCTTTTACTAAAGTCTAATCTTTTAAGACTTAAAGGCGGTTTGATAGGTGGATTATTTGCTCTGATCTTATTATCAGGCATAGTTATATCTTCTTCAATCGCTGCTGGATCAATAATTTATGCATTAAAGATTAAAAATGATAATAATTCAAACAAAGATGTAGACGTCGAAGATAAATTAGAGGCTGTAAATATATAAATGTTTTTATCTTTTATGATTTATATTTTGATTATTGACTAGTAAATTAAGTTTATAAAATTAAAGGTAAATTCAACTTTAAAATATGTTTTTTTTAATTAATAAAGAGGACTTTAGGTCATACTTTCAAATAATTTTTTATGGTAATCAACTACATTTTGGCAGCTTATGACCGGAGTGAATTCCATATGAATACCGAATTTTGCTCTCCAAGGTGCAAAATGCTCGAAAATTTCCTTATCACTAAATGCTTTGCACAAGCAAACAACTCTTCCTTCTCCAGGAGCATGAACTCTGAAAAGCATTTCAAATTTTTCATTTTTATCTGATTTTGCTATTTCACCACTTTCCCAAGCTTGAATGAATTCTTGGTAACCTTTGACTTGATTATCAATATCTGTAAATTGACAATCTGCTAGAAACAATTGCATTAAAAAAAAAATAATTATTTAAATATTATGCAAATATTTTATTTTTTGTTGTTAAGTTTTCGTATAAAGATCTTTATTATGATTTAGTAATACTTTTAGAAATTAGATTAAGTAGGAAGATAAAAATTCTAAAAATTTACCAATATCTTTTTTATATAAGCTATCAGTAAATTTTAATGAAAAAAACTCGTTATCAATAATATCATTACTTCTTTTCTCGAACTCTTCATTTTCATGAACTCTTATATGATTCATTATTTAATTTGATTCATACCTAAAATTTAAACAAATATTCTTAAAAGGCAATTTTCGTTACATAATTACATTTTAAATTTCTTTTTTATTGACTACATAAAAAAAAATTAAATAAGAGATTTATTTAAGATATTATAAATGTCACTAAGCATGAAAATATTGGTATTAATCTTAACCATAATTAAGATGTTGTCAGCGAGTCATTTAATGGTAACCAAGGCTCTCTGCGATTAATTCTTATTGGTAACCAAAAAATTATAGTGTATAAACTAACTTTGCGAATGTTCCGATAAATGTTGGCAAAATAAATCTTTCTGCATATAAAAAATAACCTGATAAAAAATAAATTAACAATAGTAGGATCCTAATAAATATTTTTAAATTTCTTTATTTAAAAGTCATTTTTTAATGTATTAATCTATAAAATTTTAGACATCCTAAATCTTTCAAATATCAAACCTTTAATATATACTTTTTCTTTACAATCTATTTCCCAATTTTTTTTAAGAAGTAATTTATAACTTATTAAACTAGCTTCTGTTTTTAACTTATTTATACCTGACTTCAAAGCATCTCTCTCAATAGAATTGAGAATCATGGACCCAAAACCCTTCCTTTTAAATTTTCCTCTTATATATAAAAGTGATAATCTATTATCAGGGTATCTAGTCGCAAAACCAATAATCTTATTATTAAAAATAAGCTTTGAACCCTTTCCTTTCAGGAGTGATTTTTCAAATTCTGAATTTTCCCATGCTTGACAAGCCCATGCAAATTTATGTTCTTTACTATAAATATTTTCATCAATTGAAATAACTGAATCAAAATAGACTTCTTTAAGCTTTAGTTGATCTTTTTTTGTTATTTGTTTTAATTTCATATAGTTAATACTTTAAGACATGATTAGTCAAAATATTGTGGCAATAGGTGGCGGTGGTTTTGGAAGATCATTAGGTAATTTAAAGATTGAAAAATATATTGTTTCTTTAGTAAATAAAAAAGTGCCAAAAATATGCTTCCTTCCAACTGCTTCTGGAGATGATGATTTATATAAATTAAATTTCTATAGAGCTTTTTCAAAATTAAATTGTGAAATCTCTCATATTGACTTTTTTTCAAGAACAGAACAACTTGATGAAAAAATTTTAAGTCAAGATATTGTTTATGTTGGTGGAGGTAATACAAAAAGTATGTTAGCTGTCTGGAAAGACTGGAATTTAAATTTAATTTTGAAAAAAGCTTATGATAATGGAATTATTATGAGTGGAGTAAGTGCAGGTGCAATATGTTGGTTTGAAAAGGGAATTACAGATTCTTATGCAAATAGACTTGAAATATTAGATTGCCTGGGATTTGTAAAAGGTATCGCTTGTCCACATTTTGATGAAGAAAAAGAGCGAGAACCTTATGTGAATGATTTAATAAATAGAGATTTAATAGATTCTTGCATATGTATTGAAGGATATAGTGCATTACATATTAATCAAAATGAATTTAAAACAATTAATTTTGGCGAAAATAAACAATGTTTTAAACTTTATAGAGAAAATAATAAAATTTTAAAAAAGATTTTCTAATCAAAAATTAGCTTTTTAAAATTTTATAGGCTATAAATCAACTAGAAAAATTTTTTTAATTTGGAACAACAATCTATTCAAAGAGAAGAGTGGAACTCAAAAATTGGTTTTATTCTTGCCGCAGTTGGAAGTGCTGTTGGTTTAGGGAATTTATGGGGTTTTGCTTATAGATCTTCCCAAGGAGGGGGAGCAGCTTTTGTTTTACTATATATTTTTGTTGTTTTAGTTGTTGGAATTCCTATTTTTGTTGCTGAATTTTCTTTGGGAAGAAACACAAATACGAGTGCAGTTTTAGCACCAATAAAGGCTGCAGGGAAAAAATGGATAGCTTTAGGTTTTCTTTTTTTAATAGCTCCTCTTGCAATAGCTTCTTATTATGCAGTAATTATGGGTTGGACTGCAGATATTTTCTATCAATCATTATTTGTTGGATTACCGGAAAATATGGATCAGGCGGGAGAATTATTTAATCTTATTCATAATGGATCACGAGATTTTATTGGACAAATTTTTAGTTTAGCCCTTGCCTTATATATCGTTTCTGGAGGAATTCGAAAAGGTATTGAGAAATTAAATAAAATCTGTATGCCAATTTTATTTATTATTCTTTTAGGTCTTGTTATTTGGTCTGCTTTTTTAGGCAATGCAGGAGAAGGGTATAGAAATTTTTTATTCAATTTTGATTTAAGTCAATTGGCTAATTCAACTACGATAAGGAATGCTTTTAGCCAAGCATTTTTCTCTTTGAGCTTAGGAATAGGAATAATGATTACTTATGCCTCTTATTTAAATAAAAAAAGTAATTTAACTAAGCAAGCTATACAAATTGCTTCATTAGATACAGCTGTTGGTCTAATGGCAGGATTAATAACATTTCCCATAATTTTCACCTTCGGTTTAAACGAGACTATAAGTAAAAGCACAATAGCTACTCTTTTCATAACAATTCCTTCGGGACTAGGTCAATATGGATTTATTGGAAGATTAGTAGCTATCCTATTTTTTGGATTGGCTTATATAGCTGCAATTACCTCTTTAATTTCTCTAATTGAAATTCCAGTATCCACACTTATTGATAAATTTAAAATAACGAGAAATAAGGCTTCTTTAATAACAATCATTGTTACTTTTTTGTTGGGGATTCCCTCCGCGATAAGTACAGACTTATTAAGTAATATTGACGCCATAGCGAATGTTTTACTAATACTGGGAGGTTTTCTAGTTTGTTTCCTAATGGGATGGGTGTTACCAAAGACACTTGATGAAGAATTAACTAATTCTGGCTCATCATTATTTACTAGAAACTATTTAAAATTTATGTTGAAATACATAACACCTACCATAGTTGCATGGGGACTAATTATCAGTATTTATGATTTATTCAATGATTGGATTGCTTAAATGATTAAACTATTTTTCAGATTTTAAATTTCCTCATTTTTTGCTATTGATGTAAATTCAACTCCTTGATATTTGATAAAAGAGGCTGTCCATATTTCTTTAGATAAATTTCCTAAATATTGAAGAAATTGAGAAGTATCGCCATCTCTTATCCATTCAGCTTTAATAAATGGCAATTCTTTCTGCATTCTTTTTGGGTGCATATGAACTAATAAAAGACCTTTATCTTCTGATAATCTTTTAATTGCTCCATCATCACTTCTCTGGAATAATCTAAGTAAGAGATTTAAAACTACATCATTTGCAAGATTCTTAAAGTTTTCTTTATCTTCTATGTTTAGTTTAATTTCCTTTCCGCCAAGAGGCATTGACCTTTCGTTATTTTGCTCAATCAGTGCAATTGCAATTAAATAATCTTGGCTAGCCATATGTTTTATAAATCAATTAGCTTTTATTGTAGCTCTTAACATACTTGAAATTACGTTTAATTTTGATATGAGCTAAATTTTAGGAATTTTGTTTTTATTTTTTCTTTATTTTATTAAAGATTGAAACTTATATCTTTTATAAAAACCTAAAGATAAATCATGAAAAATTTATTATTTCTTATTTATATTTATCTTTGTTATTTTGCTTTTTTTTGGCTAGCAATTCTTTCATATAATAAATGATACTATTTTCTTTAAATATTGATAAAAAATATAAATTATTACACATTTCAAAAATTGCTGACTTCAAAATTTAAAAGAAGAGTATAAAGTAACGCTTTAAAATAAAGAATATTAAGTGATGCTTGTATTCAGTAATCTTTTTTAATTATTATTAATTTGTATATTTTCATTTCTTATTTAATGTTTAACAACTTTAGAGTTGAAATATCTTTTAAAGATTTAGATCAATTACAAAAAAAGTTGGACTTTTGTTTACAGAAGAAAATTCACAAAATAAATATTCCTTGTAAAGGCAATATTAAAAAAGAATTTTTATTAGAAGTAGTTAAATTTATAGGACTTAAATATAAAAATTTAGATGTAATTTACCACTACAGCTTATTTCATCAATTTCATAAGAATATTTACCTTTCATATCAATGGTTTTTAAACTTTCTAGAATTAAATAAACTTTATAATAATAATAATCAAATACTCTTAGTTTCTGGTTCAAGAAAAAGAAATGAATTTCAAGTATCGGATATATTGGAAAAATTAAAATATGATTTAACTAAAAATGTAAACTTTGGAGTGGCATTCAATCCTTATTTCCTTGAAGATAAGGATTGTAAAATCGAGAGAAATAGATTAATTGATAAATTAAATTCTGATTTTGTTAATTCTATTTGGTTGCAATTTGGCTCAGAGATAAATCTACTTGAAAGAGAAATAAATTTTTTTAATAAAAAAATATTTAATTCTCAACAATTTATTGATAATGAAATAAAGATTTATGGGAGTCTATTTATCCCATCTAAGCAATTTCTTGCAAGATTTAAATTTAGACCATGGAGGGGCGTTTATTTATCTAATAAATACTTAAATTCACTAGAAGAATCAACTATAATTACAAAAAATATTATAGATTTTTATTTATTTAATAATGTTATTCCCTTAGTAGAAACTGAATTATCTACTGAAAAACAATTTGTCGAAGCTCAAAATTTTATTAATTTATGACTTTCATATAAATTTATGGAAATTATTTATGATTTAGTTGTAATTGGAGGAGGCATATCAACCTCCACCTTTATTTCAAATATTTTAAAAAAAGGTTTTAAGGGGAAGATAGCTATTGTTGAAGCAGGTAGAGGTTTAGGTGGTAGATGTAGTACAAGATATAGTCAAAAAGATAAAAAACTTGCTTTAAATCATGGCTGCCCTAATTTTAATGTTAAATATTCTCTAAAAAATCCCTCTCTTAATGAATTTATAAGAGAACTCTTAGATAAAAATCTTATAAAAAATTTAGAAAATTCATGTTTTGAATTAGATGATAATTATAAATTTTCAGAGAACTATAAAAATTACTTTTATTTTGGGAATGTTTATACATCTACATGCAATATGAGTAAACTTGTAGAAAATCTAATTAACCTTTACAACACAGAAAATCAAATTGATTTTTATTTTGAAACTTTGATTGTTAAATTAAATTTTTATTCCAAATTATGGAATATCATATCAAATAAAAATAAAAAAATTGTTGGCAAATTTTTAGTCTGCTCTAGTAATCTCTTATTACACAAGAGATCATTAGAAATATTAAATGTAAGTGAAATTCCTCTAAGAAAAGCCATAAATAAAAAAAATATCAAAATAGATGAAATAATTAAGCTTACAAATAAACAAGAATATATAAAAAGAATTAATTTTTTAATTTTTACTAAAAAAAATTATAAATTAGAAGGGATTTTTGATAAAGATATTATTCATTTTATTTTTAATGATAAATCGCAAGAAGAAATTGGATTTGAAAGAATAATATTTCAAAAACAATTTGATAATAGTCTTGGGATAGTAATACATACAAGACATATGGAATCTACTATAAATACCTATGAGCGAGAAGGTAAAGAATTTTTATATCAATTTATATCAAAAAAATTAAATAATTTTTTAATTAGTAACTATGTTACTTCTAAGAATCTTTTATTTGATGATATTTCAAAAATGAATTGGAGGGCATCACAACCTATTGGAGAAGGGATCCCTGAAAGACTTCAAATATGTGAAGAATATAATATTGGCTTTTGCGGAGATTGGTTTCAAATAGAAGGCTATGGCTCTGTTCTGGGTGCTATTTTTAGTGGTTTAAAATTATCAAATAAGTTTATTGAATTTTATTAGTTAATTGATTAAGAATAATATTTATATTAGGATCCTTGTCAAAAACTAATTCTTTACCTTTACCTAAAATTCTATATGATTTTTCTTTATTCTTATATATATTCCATGCTTTTATAAAGTCCTTTATAGACTTTTTCTTACTTTTACCTCTTTCAATATGATCTCTTTCATAAACTCTTTTCATACATATATCTCTATTTATTTTTAAACTTACCAATAGATAATCATTTGTTGAAATAAATTTAAGTAATTCCAGTACAAAAATTCCTTCAATAATTAAGTAATTAATAAAAGATTTATACTCATGACAAATTTCTGTTCTTTTTATTATGAAATTATATTTGTATGAATAATTTATCTTTTTATCTTTTAGGATTTTAATTATAGTTTTTTCTAATAACTTACTATTATGACTTATTTTTCTATCAAAATAAGATGGTACAAAATATGAGAGTAAATTACTTATATTTCCAGTTTTATAAAAATCATCTGTACTTATAATATAAGAATTCTCTAAATGCATCATAAGTTTTTTTGCAAGACTTGTTTTGCCACTCCCAGATGGGCCGGTAATAATAATTATTTTCATGAAACTCATATGACTTGAATTATAAAATTATAAATGTAGTAATAGGTTTGAGAATTATTAACTACAAATATAAATATTTGAATCCAGATATAATTATTAAATGCTATTGGATATAAATAAAGTAAATTTATTAATTTTGAATAGATAAGAATTTATCAACTTAGACATCTCTCATAGTTGTAAGTATAGTTATATGCCAAAATTCTCAGATCAATAATTAATTTATTCATAAATTCAAAAGATTAAAGTGATAATTTCATTCTTATCAAGATTATTAACTTGCATAACAATTAAAAATGTGTCTTTATAAGATTGTTAATAAATAAAAATCTAATTTCACTTGAAAAATTAAATATTAGTTTTTCTATTATTTTTTTGAGATTAGATTTTATTAATTACTTAATTGTTTAAATGTTTACCAAAATCTTAAATAAATTAAAAACAATCTTTGGCAAAAAATCAATTTCTAAGACTTCTAAGCCTAAGAAAGTTTCAAAAACAACAAAATCAACAAAATCCTCAAAAAAAGCGAAAACATCAAAGCCTGCTAAGGGAAAGAAACAAGAAGCTAAACTTTTAATTGAAAGTTTTACTTCAATTCCTGGTGTCGGAGCAAAAAGTGCTAAGGCATTTTATGAAGCTGGATTTAAATCTACTGAAGATATCCTATCAGCAAAAGAAGAAGAGCTTTTAGCCGTTCCTGGAGTTGGTATAAATCTAGTAAAAAAATTAAAAGATTTTAAATCATAATTAGGAAGCTAAATTTAAGGTATAAAAAATTATTAATTATCACAAAATATTTTTATTAAATATTTTTGAATTTATTTAATAATTAAAAATCAATAAAAATTTGAAATTTTATTTTTAATTTAAAACAAGTTAATAATTATCTTCTTCTTGCTTTTCTTCTTTGCTGTAATTTTCTTTTATATTTTTCAATGGGTGTTTCATGGTGTCTAAGCCTTTTAAGATCTGCAAATATACCGGCCTTAGATACCTGTCTCTTAAATCGTCTTAAAGCAGACTCAATTCCCTCATTTTCACCTACAGTTACTTGTGTCAAGATAAGATACAATAAAAGTTAATTATACCACTTAAGATGTCCAATATCTGATTTAAGTTCTGTTAAATATTTTATTTATCAAGTTTTTAAAATTTTTCATGAAAATTTTTTAAAAAACATAATCTAATTTTCAAAAACTTTTAGAAAATTAGTATTTTTTTTAAATTTTTGATATTTATTCTTTGGAAAGAGTTGGAGTATAAGTTGATGCCACTAAACTTAGTAAAGCTATAATTTGTTCATTTGTACATTTTGTTTCTTTTCTCAGTTTCCTACATTCATTAATTATATTTTTATATGTATCTTCAACAATTCCGTTCATCTCATCTTCACTAAATGAAAATTCTTTACTCATTTTATTTAAATAGTTAATTTATAAAGAGTACAAAATTTTTTTTATCTTTTGAGTACTTAATTTGTAATTATTATTATTTCCACATTGGATCTTTATTTTTATATTTTTCTGGGATGCTAGGTCTATAGGTATGAAGCTTCTCAATCTTAAATGCTAAATCTTTAACGTGATATTTAATAGCTTTACTTTTTATTATGCTTGAAAGAGAAATTCTTTTTTTTATTTTCAATAAACCTAGCGAAGTTTGCCAATAATTTTTATTTCTATAAGTTTCTAACCAAAAATCAAAAATATCTTCCATGACTTTTAAAGGTACATTAAAGGATATACCTTTAGGAGGCTTTTCGATATTAAATCCCTCTTTTTTTAAATCACTCATTAAATTATTGAGATTTAAATTTATCGCGAATAATATATCCCTTGCAGATTCCTCGGCTATTAATTCTTTTCTGTGACATTCCAATAAATTTTTTTTTTCTATAGTTGGAAATTCATTATAAATCTTATCAATTAACCAAAAACCTATTCCATTTATTTCTCCGCTAGCAAGAATTAAGTATAAATTTCTACTTATCAAAATTAATTATCCTCCATATAGATATTTTTAAAGGGATTTAAAAAAAGAATTTTATAAATAATTATATTGCGTATTCTTTACTTTAAATTTATTTAATTTATTTTTATCAGTATTATTTTTTTTTCCTCACAATAAAAACTTTGCCTTGATAAGATTAAGTTTTAGGTATGTTTAATTTTACTGAAGTTGAAAAAATGTTTTTTGACCCTATTGATTTAGCTGTGTCAATTACAAATAAATATCTTTATAAAATAAAAGTCATCAAAACTATTTTTTCTTAGGAAACAATCTATTTATTTTTTCCTTTTGGATGATATTTTTCTTATCTCTCATTTTTTTATCTTCTAACGATTCTTTGTTTGTACTAACTGCATAAATAATATAGAAAACTATAGAACTAAATATTAAGCCGCAAATTATTATAAATATCCCTAATGGGGCAGTAGGGCTAAAAATTGTTAGATCTACATTTTCTTTCATTCTGTTAATTAAAAAATTTTTGCAATTACTTTACTTCTTCGTAACCTAAGTAAACTGATTTATTAAATTCTTTATAACCATTTAAATATGCTTCTGGATTTTTTTTGTCGAAGTTTCTTGCTCTTCTACTAATCATAAGAAAAGGAATAAATATTGCTCCAATAAAGAAATGAAGTATTAGAAAATCTGAAGGGAATCCATTAGTCCAATCTGGGAAAAATAGCAAAGTTGAAAAGATATTGTACATTTTTCATAAGAATATTTATTTACTATGGCTTATAGAGATGAGAAATATGGCTATTTTTAATAAATTGAAATTTAAATATTTCAATAATTAAATAATTTGGAGCTGCGAAACCTCAATATTTAGTTTATTTAATTTATTATAAATTTATTGCTTAATATTAAATTGTTTAAAATTTTTATTAGTTTAATAATTCTTTGCGTCCTTGTAGTTAATCCATTTCAAGGATTTGCTTCTACCGCTACAAATCCAAGTGCTATTGCTCTAAGAAATAGAATTTCTAATAATTTTTCAAATAAATACTGTAAAGGAATTGAAAGTGGTTTTTCTAAAGACCAAGCAATGCGTTCTGCTATTATTGAGACAGAAAATATTGTTGCTTTTTCTATCAATCCTCAAAAAAAGTTTATATTAAAAGATGATTTAGCTAATCAAATATCTATTAAAGTTATAAATAAATGTGGATGGTCTTTTGGTCTTACCGGTAAAGAGGGGATTAATTATTTTAAAAAGTATTTTTTAGAGATTAATGAAAAAACTACGCCCAATAAGAAGTTATCAGGTTAATTCAAATAAATGAATAATTTATCAGATAAAAATGTAATTATTATAATTTTAGTTACTATATTTACTATCTTCGGACTAATCTTTTCTGTAAAATCGCCGGAAAGAAAAGTTATTGATTCTCCTTTAATATGGAAAGATAGTTATACACAAAGTTTTAAAAATAATAATATTTCGAATCAATATATTTAAATAATAGATATTAATATAAATCAAAAAGCTTAAAATTAATTAAAAAACTAAAAAAAAATCTAATTAACATAACCCAGCAATAAGGAAGCTAATTTTAATTCATTGTTATACCAAGCTCTAACAGCCATTGCCCTTCTTGGATCATAAAAGTTTTGTTTTCGATACCATTCAAGAGCATCATTATCTGATTTTTTACCATTACAAGATAGACAGCAAGGTACACAATTACTAGTAATAGTTTCTCCTCCTTTAGATCGTGGATATAGGTGATCAATTGATTCTGAATTTGATCCACAATAAATACATTTGTTTCCTGTTATTTTATGTAGTGATTCTCTCCAATTTTTATTATTTATTTTTGGACATAATTGTTCTAAATAAATAGCATCTTGTTTATGCATTTACAAAAACTAATTTATAAAAGATATTAGCAGATGTGGTTTGTTTTTGACTTTTAAGACAAATGAATTTGTTTTGATTCATAAAATGGAATTATAATTAAATTTATCTGAATTTTTAAATGCATATATTTGCTTTGTATTCTCCTGTTAATCAAGATCTAAGTATTGTTAACCAATTTATGATTTTTATAATTTCATACTTATCTAATGTATTCTCATCAATTGCAGGAGGGGGGGCAGGTTTAATTCAATTACCAGCATTAATATTATTTGGTATACCTTATTATAAGGCTCTTGCTGCTCACAAAATTGCTACCGTAGCACTTGGAATTGGAGGGTCAATTAGAAACTATAAAAATTTAGAAAAAAATTATTTTATAATCCTTCAATTACTAATATTTGGGATTCCAGGAGTTATTGTAGGAACCTTTATTGTTGCATTAATTTCCGATGAATATTTGTATTTAATATTAGCGACTTTTACTATCATACTTGGAATTTATTCCTTTATTAATCCTAATTTAGGGTTGATATCTATTCAAAAGAAAATGGGATTATTTACTTATCTTAAATTTAACTCTTTAGCATTTATTATTGGAATCTTAAATGGCTCAATCTCTTCTGGAACAGGATTACTAGTAACTTTTTTATTAATTAAAGTAATTGGTTTGGATTTTCTAAGTTCAATTAGTATTACTTTTCTAACTGTAGGAATCTTTTGGAATGCTGCAGGAGCTATAGCTTTAAGTAAGTTAGGCACACTGCCGTTAAATATTTTAAGTATTTTAATTTTAAGTTCCTTTCTTGGAGGATTTAGTGGTGCACATTTATCAATTTATAAGGGAAATAAATTTATTAAGAAACTATTTACATGCTTATGTTTGTTAATTGGTTTAACATTATTATTTAAGTTTTAACTTTATTAATATTAATATTTTATTAATAAATACTTATTTATAAGAAATATTTTATGAAGAACTAATTCATGCAAAAATCTTTTAGTACTAATTATTTATTAAAAATAATAATTAATTTCTATATTAATGTTTGTAAACCAAATATTTATGAGGATAAAATATATTAGATACAAAAAAAGGCTTCACAACTGTGAAGCCAGGTGATGGGGAACTTTATTTTTAAACCAATTTCCGGTAAATTGCAAGCCCCCACCTATAGCGGAATAAGCTGGTTCTATGAACACTACAGGTAGTGTAAACTATTAAATCATATATCAGTTCTTTAATATTATTAAATATTTTAAAAAATTTATAAATAAAAATACTTGAATATTTTCTTATTTACTTTATTTACTTGAATTACTTTTTTTACAATGTATTATTCATAAAAGTGATTTTCTTTAAAAAGTTATGGTTGAATTGAGTCTCTTGACCTTATTAAATCTAGTCGGAAATAATTTTTGTGAATATAGAGATTTGGGATATGATAATTATAAATCCCTGTTATTAGCTTACAGTGATGCTAGTAATGAATTTGGGCCTTTAAAAGTAAAAAATGTAATTGAGAAGTCTGATAATTTCAAGGTTGCTGCTCTTGCCGTAGCGGCTGTTAAATGCCCTAAATATATTATGGAATAATGAAATTTGAAATAAAAACTGATCAAAATAGGTTTTCAGATAAATTATCATTATCGGTAGCTATTGCAATGATTGCTTTTTTTGCCATTATTTTTACAAATATCTTATTAAGTATAAATAAATTAACCAGTTATTACGAAATAAATTATCTATGTAGATTAATTATTGTAGATAAATCACAAAGCAACTTTAAAAAATTATCTAAGTTGACTAGACAAATAAAGAAGCAAAGAATTTGGGACTTTTGTAAAGAATTCAGTGTTTGAATTTTATTAACTTGAAGCAGAAGTATAAAATCTTAGGGCAAATTTCCAAAATCTCCTAGAGAAGATTAGAAAAGTCATAGATACTAAAACTTCTAAAATTATTTTCCATGCTGGAGATAAACCCAGTAACACCTCTGAAGGAATAGTTGTTATGAAAGTTATTGGTATGACAGTACTAAAAAATATTCTTAAAGAAAATGAAAATGAATCCATTGGAAATCTACCCATATATAAAAAGGATCTTAAAACTTCAGTAGCATTCCATGTTTTAACAAACCAAATCGTTGTAGTGGATATTAAAAACCATAAGCTATATAATATTGAAATTGAGCAAATTAGTGTGATTATTAATACAATTGAAGACCAGATATTAAAGGAGATATTATTTAAATAAAAACAATAACTTAGAACAAAAAAGCCTAGCAATATTTCTATTAATCCTGTAGGCGAAATTCTTTTAAAAGAAATCCAAAACTGACTATCTATAGGCTTAAGTAAAACATAATCTAAAGTTCCTTCTCTAATGTATTTCACAATTTCCTTTAAATTAGGATTAAACCAAGTATTAGTTACTCCATTTAAAACAGTATAAATACCCTGTATTATTAATGCCTGGTTAAAGTTCCATCCACCTATCTCGTCAGTATTTGAGAAAAATATAGATAGTAAAAAGACACTTCCAATAAGTCCTAAAATAGAAGTTATTAAATCAATAAATAAATTAATTTTGTACTCCAATTCAATAGAAATAGAAGAATAATTAAAATAAGAATATACCTTTAAATACTTTTTTATATTCATAAACCCATAGCAGTAAATTTTCTTGTACCAGATTTCCATATTTTTTTAAAAATACAAAAAAATAAAATAATCCATAAAAGCTGTATAAAAATCCCTTCAATTATATTGGCTTGATTACCGGATAAAATACTTGCAGGAAAATCTATTAAATAAGGAAAAGGTGTTAGATAAATCCAAGACTTTACGTAGTAAGGAAATGATGAAACTGGTGCTAATAATCCAGAAAGAAATAATGTTGGAATAAATAATAATTTTTCAATTGAGCTCGCTTTTTCTGTCCAGAAACAAAAACTAGCGATAATTGATTGCATTAGAAATTGCATTAAAAATGAAAAAAAAGTGCATATTAATGAAATTATTATTGTCGACAAAGAAGGTACCCATAAACTTTGTGGATTAAATATAAAAAAAATTATTGCAATGACTAATGCAAAAGGAAACCTTGTTATTTGCTCTGCAATGTGTTGTACAAAATACCTTATGAAAGGATGTAATGGTTGAATAAGATATGGAGAGACCCTACCTAAGAGAGCATCTTCTTCAAATGTGAATACAACCCAAACGACAGAAAATTGTCTTACAAAGAATGCACTTAAAAAATATCTAGAAAGCATTACATCACTAATATTTATTGATTCGTTTAATCCATTATTTGTCCATATATTTAACATGAAAAATGGAATAACACCTGAAATAGCCCATAAAGCAATTTCGGCTCTATATTCAAGCATATTTGCATATTGGGTTTTAAATAAAGTACTAAATTTATATATTAATGAATTTTGCATTTTATTTTTTATTAATTAAAATTTTTCCAATTACCTCATCAATTGGAGGTTCTGTAATCTGCAAGTCCTCAATATCATATTTATTTAATATCTCTTTAAGGGCATTTTTGAAATCTAATTTATTTATTGTGAAAGTGATTTGATTATCGCTAATATTTTTAATTTCTAAGTTTAATGTTTTTAAATTTTCTATATCTTTTATAGATTTGCATATAATTGATACGTCTTTATTTGGTGAAAGCTTTTTTAATAATTTCTCAAGTTTACCATCATAAGTAATATAACCTTCATGAACACAGATTACTCTTTCACAAAGGTAGGTTATATCCTTCATATAGTGACTTGTTAATAGGATTGTTGCACCAGTTTCTCTATTATAAATTTGAAGAAATTGTCTTAAATTTTCTTGAGCATTTATATCAAGTCCCAATGTAGGTTCATCCAAAAATAAAATCTTAGGTTTATGAATAAGTGCAGCTAATAATTCAGCTTTCATACGCTGGCCTAAAGATAGTTTTCTTACAGGTAAATAAAGTTCAGAATCTATCTCAAGCATTTCTGATAAGTCTTTGATTCTCATTATGGCTTCCTTTTTTTCTATGCCGTATATTGAGGCATTTAAAAAAAAGGAATCTATAGGTGGTATATCCCAAATAAGTTGTTGTTTTTGTCCCATTATTAATGTTATCTTTTCTAAAAATGATGCTTCCCTCTCAAAAGGAATAGATCCAGCTACTGAAATATGTCCACTCGAAGGATATAGCAAACCACATAGGATTTTTAATATTGTAGTTTTACCTGCGCCATTAGCACCAAGAAATCCAACTATTTCTCCTTCTTTTATCTCAAAATTAATATTTTTAACTACTTTTTTTTCAGTTGTTTTTCTATTAAAAAAATGTTTTAGAGTGCCTTTTATACCAGGGCTTTTGGACGAAATACTAAAAGATTTGGATATGTCTTTAACGTCTATTATATTTTTTCTCATTTTTAAATATTTTTTTTAATCTAACTTATTTCCTGTCACAAATGTGAGGTTATATTATCTATATCTTTTTCTATTTAATTAAAAAATATCTTTTAAAGAGTAAATTAACCAAGAAAAAAAATTAATAGGATTAATAAGTTCTTTAAATTTTGTTTTTGGCTTGTATTTTATGTTTTTTAATAAATTACTTAAAAATATATTATTCTCTTTTTCATCAAGTCTTGGAATTATTTTGCCGTTTTCATCAAGTATTTCAATTTCATTTTCAAAAAACCATTCTTCTTCTCCATTTGAAAGCTCTACAATGACTCCCACTCCTTTCCCATCGGTTAGTCTAAAATCTTTTACTTTAAAACTGGAACTTTCTCTAATTGCATTAAGTGTTTTAGAAGATAATCTGTCCTTTGAGAGGTTAACGTTAATATTTACAGTAGAGCCTACTCTTACTAAATCTAGAAATTCCATTATCCTAAACTACCATATCTGAATAAAATATGAGTGAAAAATATTAAATTTATGTTTATTTTTTATTTGATAGTTTAAATACTGCTTCAAGAATCCTTTTTATTGAAATAGCCAATATTCTTAAAAAAACAAATCCTATTCCAAGCCATCCGAGTAAAACAGTAATTGATAATAAACTTGAACCTAAATCCTTTTGAAGAAGATCAGACATAATATAGGTAAATTTACGAATTGAACTATCTTAATAATAACTTTTAATTAATTTTTTAGTTAAATTAAATATTATCTATACCTACAACCTTTAAACCATATACGTTTTGGGTATTCCGTAATTTGATTTTCATCAATAAAATATTTATTAAGATCTGACTTTAAAAAGTTTGATCCTTTCTTAAGATCTTGTTCTAATATTTTGAGCATGTAGTTAAATCTATACTTTTACATAAAATCTATTTTTTTCAAGTTTTTAAGGGAAATAGGCTTAAAATTCCATTTTTTATATTTGAATTTACACTTTTATTTTTTATTTTCAATATTTTAAATTAAATGATTGACTAATAAAACATGTAGGTTATATTGATGTTAATTTTTACTAAAAGGATGAATAAAGAGATAGAATCTTTTGACATGTTTGTCGATGATATTATTTCATCTGAAGACAATTTATTAAAAGGTGAACTAGATTTTTTATTAATGCAATATATTTTTGAATCTTTAGAGCTTGATAATTTCAAAGATTATAAAAAATCCTATAAGTCAACAGATTATGCTGATTCATATTTAGTAGCTTAATAATGTTAAAGTTTTTCTATGACAAATTCTGGTATCCTGTTTTTGGAAAAATTTTATCTAAATTTGTTTTCTTAATAGAAGGAAAAAATAATGATAATGAAAAATCTATAGATAAATCTCAGAAAGTAAAAGATTAGCCTTACTTAATAACTAGTTATATATTGATAACAACAAATTTTATTCCTTAGTTAATTTATTTAATGCAAGTTTTAAATAGGTATTTCTGCTAAATGAATAATTTAAAGAATTCAAAAAATGATAATTTAAAACCATATACAGTTCATTATCGAAATTTTAATAACATACGCCTTGAAAATTGCTTTTATGCTTTTGATGCTTTTGAAGCGAGAACATTAGCGATGGAATTTAATAAATATATCCATGATCATCCGAATAGTATTGATCTTATAAGGTGTGAGAATTAAAAAAATATTTGTAAATTTTTTTTATTTGAAAACTATATCTTTAGAACCGGAAATCGCTAAATCTTCTTGTAGGCGCTTTTCGCAGGATAGCACACGTGACCAACTTGGTAATTGTTGTGTAGCAGGACTTCTTAAGAAATTTTCAGTCGCAGGTCTAAGTAATTTTGCAAATTTTTGCACAGATAATTCCTCTTCATGCCTATCATATGGGATTTTGTTTATTGCAGAATCCAGTCCAAATTGTTTAACTCTATCTTCCCCAACTCTTTTATAAAGAACTTCTAATGTTGATAATTTTGTATTAGTTAATGTTTCTGCTTGATGCTCCATTAATCCTCTCAAAACACTTGATAAAATTTCAGTACACATCCTTTGAAGACCATCTTTTGAAGATGATCCAATAGTTTTATGTTTATGATCAAATAGCCCTAGATCTACTTGAGCAATTTTAGATGTCCTTACGTTCCTATATACCTCGGAAAGAAGACCTATCTCTAAACCCCAGTCGCAAGGAATTCTTAAATTCATTGCAAGATCTTTCGTAAATGCAAATTCTCCTGCTAACGGATATCTAAATGATTGAAGATATTGAAGAAATGGACCTTTGCCAACCAATTGTTCTAAGCTGTCTAATAAAGGGCCAACAAATAATCTTGTTGCTCTGCCCTGTAATTCATTCGTTTCTAGAGATAATCTGCTATAAAAAGCTTTTACGTATGAGATTCCATATGAATCATCTAATAAAGGTAAGATCATTTTTGAAGGATATAGTGAACTGAATGTTCTGATATCAGCATCAAATAATGCAACTACTTCAGATTTTCTGGTAGCAACTCCTATCCCTTGCCAAACTGCCCATCCTTTTCCAGGGGTCCCCAATAGTTCAAGACCATTTTTTTCTTGAGATTTGAGAAGTTCTATTACTGAAGGGGAATTCGTCCATTGTAAATGAACAGGAAATGGCATTGATTCAAAAAAAGATTTTGCCAATTTTACTTGCTCTTTTGACTTCGCTGATAAGGCAATTACAAGTTCATTTAATCCATTTAAATTTTTTAGAACTTCTTTTATAGATTTCAGTGCAGGTCTTTCAAATTCCTCATATAAGCAAGGAATTAATATTGCAGTAGGTCTATTCTTTAACCCTTTATTTAATTCGTTGATTAAATCTTTCGTAATACCATATTCATGAATTGTTGTGATTAATCCTTGTTGAAAGTCCATTTGCTATTTGATGTGCAGAATAGTAATAACTTCGAAGATTTGTTCAAAGTAATGAAAAATGATTTAAATAAAAATTTAGATAGATTTAATCTTAAAAAATTAATGGAGTTAATCTACCATGATCATGATAGCGAAGAATTAAATCTAGTTTTATCTCAGTTATCAAAGATACTTATTAAGTATCAAAATGGATCTGATTTTATAAATGAAAAGAAAATAATACCTTGGAACCAAAATCATTCTGTATTAATAACTTACGCTGATTCAGTTCAAAGAGAAGGTGAGCCAACTTTAGTTACTTTAAATATTATTCTGGAAAAGTATTTACAGGAATTATCAAAAGTAGTTCATATTCTTCCATTCTTAAAGTCAACAAGTGATGGTGGATTTGCTGTCTCTAGTCATAAATTATTAGATGAAAAATTTGGAAACTGGAATGATCTAAAAAGATTATCTAAAAAATATATTTTGATGGCTGACTTAGTACTTAATCATGTTTCATCTTCTCATCCGTGGGTACAACAGTTTAAAAAAGGGCAAGAACCAGGATTATCAAATATTTTTGCACCTTCAAAAGATTTAGATTGGAGTAATGTAATTAGACCAAGAAGTTCATCATTATTCTCCCAAATTAATACAAGTGAAGGTCCGAAGCAGGTATGGACAACATTCGGACCTGATCAGGTTGATTTAAATTGGCAAAATCCAAAAATGCTCTTAGAATTTTTAAATTTAGTTATTTTATATATTAATAATGGAATTAAGTGGTTTAGATTAGATGCAGTGGGATTTATTTGGAAACAATCTGGAACTACCTGTTTACATCTCTCAAAAGCACATTTGATAGTAAAAGTATTGAGAATTAAACTTTCTAGCCTCTTAAGTGATGGAGTTTTAATAACTGAGACAAATGTTCCTCAAAAGGAAAATCTTTCTTATCTTGAAACAGAGGATGAAGCTCATATGGCTTATAATTTTCCTCTCCCACCTCTCTTATTAGAGGCGGTAGTTACTTCACGTGCAGACATATTAAATACTTGGATTTATAATTGGCCAATGCTACCAGAAAATACAACACTTTTTAATTTTACAGCTTCACATGATGGAGTAGGTTTGAGGCCTTTGGAAGGTTTAATGAATGAAGAGCGAATAAAACGACTATTAATTAGTTGTGAAGAAAGGGGGGGGTTAATCAGCCACAGAAGATTGTTTAATGGCGAAGATAAGCCATATGAGTTAAATATTAGTTGGTGGAGTGCTATGGAAGATTCAAGCAGGGATTCTAAGCGTTTTCAGCAAGAAAGGTTCATTTTGTCTCAACTTCTCGTAATGGCATTAAAGGGTGTCCCAGCATTCTATTTGCCAGCTTTATTAGGATCTGAAAATGATATTAAAAGATTTTCTATGACAGGAGAAAGAAGGGATTTAAATCGTGAAAAATTTGATTTTGATAAATTACTAATAAAATTAAAGGATAAAAATTCTATAGCAAGCAAAAATTTAAAAATTTTAAGTAAAGCAATGAAAATAAGATCAAAAATTAAATCATTTCATCCATCTGCAGAGATGAAATGCTTAACTAAAGGTAGAGCTGATATAGTAGCAATTCAAAGGGGGACTGAAAATAGTTCAATAATTGCAATACATAATATTACTGATAATAAATTAGATTTTTCAATTGATGATTCTTATAACTTCTTCTTAAAGGATATTTATACTTATTGTGATTATCTATCTGGTAAAGAATATAATAAATTAAGTTTTGTCCTTGATCCATTTCAAGTCTTATGGATTGGGAAAAATAAATGATTAATAATTCAAAAATTTGGATAGTATCTGATGTTGATGGAACACTTATGGATCATTTTTATGATTTAACACCAGCAAAAGAAACAATAGCCTGGCTACAAAGATTAGGAATCCCAGTAATTCTTTGTACTAGTAAAACTAAATCTGAAGTACAGATTATTAGAGATGATCTAAATCTTAAAGATCCTTATATAGTTGAAAATGGCGGTGCAATTTATGGAGAATACTCTAATGGTAAAGAATGGGAAACTATATTAGGTAAAAGTTATACTCTATTGGAGAAAATTTTAGATAATCTTTCCGAGAATATAAATTTTAAATTAAGACCTATTAATACCTTAACTGATGATGAAGCTACAAATTTAACAGGACTTGAGGGGGAATCTTTAAATTTAATGAGAGATAGACATTGGAGTATGGCATTTTTAAACCCACCAGATATTTTCAATGAAGATTTAAAGAGACTTTGTCCAAAATATAATGTTGAAATCTTTAGAGGTAATAGAATGAGCCATTTGCTTTCAAAAAATTCTAACAAAGGACTAGCCATTAAAAAACTTTTAAGTAAAAATAAAAATTCAAATTTAAAAATAATTGGTTTAGGTGATTCTCCAAATGATTTACCACTTTTGAAAAATGCTAATTATAAAATTGTTATTTCAGGAATTAAAGGACCAAATCAATTACTTTTAAATGAACTAAAAGGAATGGAATTTTGTATTTCTAAAAAACCTCATGGATATGGATGGAAAGATGAGGTTTATAAATTTGTTACAAAGATATTGAATACATGATTACTTTATGGATTTAGATAAAATAAAATTTCCTTTGGATAATTTTGAAAAGTTAATTAAGGATATTTCAGGATTGAAACTTGATGAGTGGATAAATTTTTGGGAAAAAGAAAAAGAGATATTGTCATATGTATCTGAATATTATGGGGATAATTATAGAGATGATTGGCTTTGGGGTGTTATTTTACCAATATTATCTGATATTTATTCTTTAAAAAAATCTACGAAAAAAAAATTAGTTGTTGGCTTATCAGCTTTACCTGGAACAGGAAAAACTACACTTGGTTTACTACTTAAGAGACTTTCATTAAAAATGGATATTAAAGTCTCTATAGTTTCTATGGATGATTTTTACTTGCCTTCTTCTGAAATGAATATAGCTATCAAAGATAATCCATGGAATGTGTCAAGAGGCTTCCCTGGAAGTCATGCAATCTATTTGATTGAAGAGAGAATTTTAGAATGGAAAAATACTGGAAGATTTCATTATCCCGTTTTTGACAAGTCATTAAGAAATGGATTAGGAGATAGAAGCTACTGGAAATTAGATTATCCAGAAATTTTAATTTTAGAAGGTTGGTTCTTGGGTGTAAATAAAATTTCATCTCAGAGGATCTCTATAGAGAGGGTAGAACCACCTCTCTATAAAAGAGAAATTGAATACAGATTAAAAATACAAAAACACTTAAATGATTATTTAAAAATTTGGAAATTAATAGAGAAGATTTGGCAAATTAAGCCAAAAGATTTTTCTTATATGAATAAATGGAAATCTAGTCAAGAGAATGAAATGTTAAAAATTAAGGGTAATGCTTTAGTTGATAATCAATTAACAAATTTCCTTAGAATGTTAAATTGCTCAATTCCTCAAGAAAGTTTTGATGAAATTAATCCTAAATATATGATCACTTTAAATAAGAATCGAGAATTAATAAATGTTTCTTTGAATATTTAAAGAAATAAATCTTAAATATTCTCAACACAATATTTTTCGAAATATTAATGTAAAATATTATCATTAAAATTATTAATTATTTAAATATTTAATGTATTACTTTTCCTCTTTTGCCATAGGTGGATTTGTTCCATCTGCAGCAGTTGCAGGTGCTTTATTATTAACAGGACTTGCAGTATTTTTCTACCTTGGTATTAAAGGGCCAAAAGATTACTAAATAATTATTTGGTAAATATAAAGAGCAATTATTCAAAAGACACTTATAATATCTATATGGAATTAACAACAGTACTTTTCTTTTTTAGCTTTCCTTTTGTTTTATTAACTGCTTACTTTGGTACTAAAAGTAGCTTTTATGAGAGTGATAATTATAAAGGAGATGGTTGTGCTCATGATGTGAAAAGATAAATTATTTAATTTTTACCTCCATAAATACAAGTCCATTTACTATCAAATTGCCAAACAGGTTTATATATTTCTGTTGTAATTTTTTCTCCAGCTATTAAACACGTTTCTAAATCTTTCATAGGTAATGAATATAGCGATGGACTTGTTATGCCACTTACTTCAGGTCTTCCACTTGGTCCTTGTCTATATGTACCTATAACTAGCCAATAATTCGCTTCTATTGGGCTTGCTATGTTCAAGACTCCCAATACAAAAAGAAATTTAAAAATTAATCTTGAAGTCATTTTATTTTAGAAATTGGAAAAAAATTTTTTTTAAAAATAATACCTCTTATACTAAAACAAAATATATTATAAGAACCTTTCTTGAATTATCTTAAATATTTAATTTATGGAATAATACAAGGTTTAACTGAATTTTTACCAATTAGTAGCAGTGCGCACTTAAAAGTATTGTCTGAATTTTTTGGTTTAGAAGATCCAGGCTCTTCTCTAACTGCGATAGTTCAAATTGCAAGTGTTTTAGCATTGTTAGTATATTTTAGGAAAGATATTAGAACTACAAAGGGTATAGGCTTAGTAAATAATTATTTCTACAGAAATAAATTATTAATATCAATATTTTTAGGTTCACTTTCTATTATATTTTTAGGCGGATTTGTAAAAATTATAATACCTCAGTTTTATGAATCCTATCTACGCTCGCAGTTATTAATTGGTATTATTTCAATTCTAACCG
>CACOMD010000013.1 GCA_902628235.1 uncultured Prochlorococcus sp.
GGGAAGAGACAGGAGGCAAGCCAATAAAATTTATTAATATGGATATTTCTAAACAATATTTAAAGTTACTAAATTTGTTAATTAATGAAAAGCCTGATTCAATTGTACATTTTGCCGAACAAAGAGCTGCTCCATACTCAATGAAATCGAGCTTTACTAAGAGATATACAGTTGATAATAATGTTAATGGCACTCATAACCTGTTAGCTGCCATCGTTGAAAGTAATCTCGATATACATATAGTCCACTTAGGGACAATGGGTGTTTATGGTTATGGTTCGCATAGGGGAGCTACTATCCCAGAGGGATACTTAAAAGTTGAAGTTCCTCAACCTGATGGGACTAGATTTGAAGAAGAAATATTGCATCCTGCTAGCCCAGGAAGTGTCTATCATATGACAAAAACTTTAGACCAATTATTATTTCTCTACTACAATAAAAATGATCTCATTAGAATTACAGATTTACATCAAGGAATTGTCTGGGGGACAAATACTCAAGCCACTTTAAAAGATCCAAGATTAACTAATAGATTTGATTACGACGGTGATTATGGAACGGTACTAAATAGATTCTTAATGCAAGCTGCGATAGGTTATCCACTAACAGTGCATGGAACAGGAGGTCAAACTAGGGCATTTATTCACATAAAAGATTCAGTAAAGTGCGTACAGTTAGCTTTAGAAAATCCTCCCAATAAAGGAGATAGAGTTAAGATATTTAATCAAATGACAGAAAGTCATCAAGTAGGAGAATTAGCAAAAAAAGTTGCTGCTCTAACTGGGGCTGAAATTAATTATCTACCAAACCCAAGAAATGAAGCAGTAGAAAATGACTTAATAGTTGATAATAGATGTTTTATAGAATTGGGACTTAATCCAACGACACTCGATAATGGATTACTTGAAGAAGTGTTAGATGTAGCTAAAAAATTTGCGAATAGATGCGATAAAAAAAGAATCCCTTGCGTTTCTGCTTGGACAAAAACTCAAGAAAAAGCTATAAAATCAGATTAAAGATCTTGAAAACTTTTTAACAACGTGAAAATTGCATTTTTTACTGAGACTTTTCTTCCAAAAGTTGATGGAATAGTAACTAGATTGACAAAAACCATTGAATATCTTGTTAAAAATGGAGATGATGTAATAGTTTTTTGCCCTGAAGGATCACCAAATAATTACAAAGGAGCAAAAATTGTAGGTGTAGCAGCAATGCCTCTCCCTTTATACCCAGAGTTAAAGCTAGGATTACCTGGACCTGCTGTATCCGAAGCACTCGAAGAATTTCAACCTGATTTGATACATGTTGTAAATCCTGCAGTATTAGGCTTAGGTGGTATATGGTTAGCTAAAACAAACAATATACCACTAATTGCAAGCTATCATACACATCTTCCAAAATACCTTGAACACTATGGGATGGGAATGCTAGAACCTCTATTATGGGAATTATTAAAAGCTGCTCATAATCAGGCTTTACTCAATCTCTGCACCTCAACAGCCATGGTAAAAGAATTAGAAAGTAAAGGTATTCGAAAAACTGCATTGTGGCAGAGAGGGGTTGATACAAATAGCTTTAAGCCCGAATATAGGAATCAAACTATGAGGGCAAAATTATTAGGTAACTACCCTGACACAGGTTCATTACTTATTTATGTTGGTAGATTATCAGCAGAAAAACAAATTGAAAGGATTAAACCTGTGTTAGAAAAAATACCTGATGCAAGCTTAGCTCTTGTTGGAGATGGCCCATATAGAAATCAATTAGAAAAAATTTTTGTAAATACAAAAACAAATTTTATTGGTTATTTAGCGGGGGAAGAATTAGCTAGTGCATACGCCTCAGGTGACATTTTTTTATTCCCATCAAGTACTGAAACATTAGGTCTTGTGTTACTGGAAGCCATGGCGGCAGGATGTCCAGTAATTGGTGCAAACAAAGGAGGTATACCAGATATCATAAATGACGGTGTTAACGGATGTTTATATGATCCTGATTTAGAGGATAATGGCGAAGAAAGTTTAATAGCTGCAACAAAAAAAATATTAGAAAATAGGTCACAAAAAGAAAAGATGAGAATAGCTGCTCGAACAGAAGCTGAAAAATGGGATTGGAATCAAGCAACTATTCAGTTAAAGAATTTTTATATTAAAACTTTAAATGAAATATAGTTTGAAGTTAAGCAACATTAGGAGGGGGAGTAGGACTACTTATCGAAGTAATAGGGAGTATTAAAGTTGCAATGTGTTGATTCTTCTCAGGTCTTTTCTTTTTAGATAATCTACTACCAAATGGAACTCTAATAACATTAGTTTCTTCGCAAGAAATTAAGCCTATTTCTTCATGGTTAATAAATTCTGGTAATTTCACAGAATTCTTAGATAAATATTGAACTTTACGATCCTTAGATGAATCATTCTTCATAGCTTCAAATACCCCAAAAAAATTTGATGCTTGATAATAATAATAAAAATTAGAGAAAAATTACTTTAAGAAAAAATTAATTTTTCCAATCTATTTTTAAGATATCGAAAACTAAGTGAGAAAGCTAGCCTTTACGCACATTTCTTTTCTTCAATTAAATTATCATCCTGAAAGCTGCAAGAGCATATTAAATTTTTGTCACCATATGCATTATTTATCCTTGAGACTGGAGACCAAAACTTTAAACTTGTTTGATTTTTATATGGATAAGCCGCTTTTTCTTTAGTATATGGCTTATCCCATTCTCTAATAATTAAATGATTCAAAGTATGGGGTGCATTAATTATCACATTATTATCCCTTGGGTAAGCATTACTCTCTATTTCTAAAATCTCATCAGCGATAGATAACATTGCCAAACAAAATCTATCAATTTCTTTTAAACCCTCACTCTCTGTTGGTTCTATCATAATAGTCTCAGGGACAGGCCAACTAATTGTCGGAGCATGAAAACTATAATCAATTAGCCTTTTAGCAATATCATTTACACTTAATCCAATCTTTTGCTTTAAATTTCTAAAATCTAAAATACACTCATGAGCGACGAAACCATTTTCTCCTTTATATAAAATTTTAAACTTATCTTTAAGAGAAAAAGCAATATAATTTGCAGATAAAATAGCTTGTGAACTTGCTTTTCGTAATCCCTTATAGCCAATCATCTTAATATACATCCAGCTTATGGGAAGGATACTTGCACTACCAAATTTTGCAGAAGAAACTGAAAAGTCTAAATTATTAGGATATACCTTTTTAGTAAGACTATGAATTGGTAAAAATGGTTTTAATTTACTAGCAACAGCAATAGGACCTACTCCTGGACCTCCTCCACCATGAGGGATACAAAATGTTTTATGAAGATTTAAATGGCATACATCTACTCCATAGTATCCAGGTTTACACAAACCAACTTGGGCATTAAGATTAGCACCATCTAAATAAACCAGGGCTCCAACACTATGAACTAACTCACAGATTTTTTTTATATTAATTTCAAATACTCCATGAGTTGATGGATAAGTCAACATCAATGCTCCAATTTGGAGACCAAAATCTTTAACCTTTTGGGATAAATCATCAAAGTCTATATTTCCTTCATCATCACAATCTATTGAAACAACTTCAAAGCCTGCCATGACAGCACTAGCAGGATTAGTTCCATGAGCACTTTTAGGAATGAGACATTTCTTACGATCTAAATCTTTTTTAGATAAAAAATAAGATTTTATAGCCAATAGCCCAGCGAATTCTCCTTGAGAACCAGCATTTGGTTGAAAAGAGACTGCATCTAAACCTACAATCTCACTTATCCAGCTTTCAAGATCGCAAATAATTTTTTCGTAACCAATAATTTGTGATTGTGGAACAAAAGGATGAATAGAAGAGAAATTTTTCCAAGATATTGGATTTAATTCCGCTGCAGCATTTAACTTCATAGTACAACTACCTAGTGGAATCATTCCGTCTACAAGTGAAAAATCTTTTTCAGCTAACGAAAAGATATACCTCATTAAATCAGTTTCACTACGATAATCTTCAAAAACATATTGTTGAAGAAATTTTCCCTCCCTAAGCGGAATTCCATTTAAATTAAAAAGATTGTCTATTTTAAGTTCTTTAAAATCAATATTTTTATCAATAGCATCTGCAATTAAATTTAAGATCTCATGTATTTCATCAAGATCGCTAAGCTCATCAAGAGAAATACCAAACCCGGTAGCATTATCAAGTTCAGATCCTAAAGGTAAAATTCTTAGATTAAAGCCATTTTCAATGGCTGATTTATGTATAGCTGGAGAATTTTGAGAATAAACATCAAAACTATCAAATTTAACTCCTTGATCTAATATAAATCCGAGCTTATGAAGACCTTGCTCTAAATAACTTCTTAAAATTACTATATTTCTTGCAATTTTGTTTAATCCTTCATAACCATGATATACAGCATAAAAAGAGGAAATGATTGCAAGTAATGATTGGGCTGTACAAATATTACTAGTAGCTTTTTCTCTCCTTATATGTTGCTCTCTTGTCTGCAAGGCTAATCTTAAAGATTTTTCACCATCTTTAGATATTGATTCACCGACAATTCTGCCAGGAATTAATCTGCGGAATCTATCATTGCATGCAAAAAATGCTGCATGAGGACCTCCAAATCCAACAGGTACTCCAAATCTTTGCATCGAGCCAATAGCTATGTCTACACCAAAATGTGCAATTGGTTTTATAAGAACTTGAGCGAGAGGATCTATTGCGGCACATACAGATATATCTTGAGAATGGGCTTTAGAAATTAAAAAAGATGGATTAAATAAATCTCCATTTTGCGCTGGCAATTGTATCAATAATCCAAAAGTTAATTCATCAAAATCAAAATTATTATGAAAAGCTTTTAATTTAATACCAAGAGGTTTTGCTCTTGTTGCTAAAACATTGAAAGTGTGATTATAAACTGATTCACTTACTAAGAAGACATTTGAAGATTTATTTTTTCTAGCTGCATATGCGACAGTCATTGCTTCTGCAGCGGCAGTTCCCTCATCAAGCAGTGAGGCATTAGCAATTGGAAATCCTGTTAATTCACAAATTAAAGTTTGAAAATTAAATAAAGCCTCTAATCTACCTTGAGATATTTCTGCTTGATATGGAGTATACGAGGTATACCAACGAGGATTTTCTAAAATATGTCTCTTAATCACCTCAGGTGTATGTGTAGAGTAATATCCTAGCCCTATCAAAGATCTTTTAAATATATTTTGATTAGCTAGTTTATTTATCTCCTTAGAGGCCTCTATCTCACTGCATCCTTTAGGAAAATTAGCTGCTGATTGCTTGTTTATTTGTATATCTTTAGGAACAACTTGATTTATAAAATCTTCAATTGAATTAAAACCTAACTTATTAAGCATAATATTTTTATCATTTTCACTAAGTCCTAAATGCCTACTTTCAAATAAATCAGAACTAGAAAGATTCATACTATTTATTTATTTTTTTTAACATAGCCGATTTTTTTATAAATGTTTTAATTTGGTACAACTTTTGATTTATATTCATCTGAGGTCATCAAATTATCCATAGAAAAATTATCAATTGGTTTAAAAATTATTAACCAGCCAGAGTTAATAGGATCATTCTGCAAAATTTCTGGATTATCAATTATTTGTTCATTTCTATCAATAATTTCACCTGCGAAAGGCAAAAATACTTCTTCTACTGCCTTTACAGATTCAATGGTCCCAAAAGTATCACCTTTCTTTAATACTTCTCCTTTCTCAGCTAATTCAACAAATACAATATCACCAAGCTGATCAACAGCAAATTCACTAATTCCGAGCCTCAGAAGTTCCCCCTCTTTCTTTATATATTCGTGCGTATCTGCATATTTTAAATATTCAGGAAATAGATAAGCCATAAATTTTAAAAACTTCGTAAGAATTCTCGCGTAATTAGATTTTCTTGTAATAAATCTGATATTAACTGAATCAAAGCAATTTTGACATGCGCAATATGCGTACCTCCTTGTATAAAAATATTATAAGGTTCTCTTAGAGGTGCATCTGCCGAGAACTCGCTGGTACTACCCTCAATAAATGTTCCACCTGCCATCAATAAATGCGATTCATAACCGTTCATTACTGAAGGAATAACATTTAAGAAAGAATCTACAGGAGAAGAGGACTGAAAAGACTGACAAATCTTTTTTATGAGAAGGGGGTCTTTTAACTGAATAGCCTGAATAATATCTGATCTGTATGCACCAGGCTCAGGCAGCACTTTAAAGCCAATTTTTTGAAATACAGAAGCTATAAGATCAGCACAATTTAATGATTCATAAATCATTTGTGGAGAGAGGAATAAGCCTTGAAGTATAGTTCTACTTAATCCAAAATTTATGCCTGCTTTAGAACCTATTCCTGGTGCTGTTAATCTATTACATGTAAGTTCAACTAATTCTTGATCCCCTGCGACATAACCACCACTTGGAACAATTGTACCTCCTAGATTCTTAATCAAAGATCCAGCTACTATATTTGCCCCGTAAGCAGTAGGTTCTTTATCCTCTACTAATTCTCCATAACAGTTATCAACAAAACAAATGCAATCTTCATCAATTGAATGCACCATTTTACAAATTTTTTGAATATCTTTTGTATTTAATGAACGCCTCCAGGTATAGCCACAACTTTTCTGGATAAACACGAGTTTACATTTAGATTGTAAAATCTCCCTTAGTTGTAAATCAAAAGTACTATTTTCTCTGAAATCTATTTGTTTATATTTTATCCCAAAATCAATTAAAGAACCCTGCCCTTCGTTTCTTAAACCAATCACCTCTTCGAGAGTATCATAGGGATTACCAGTAACAGAAAGCATCATGTCTCCTGGCCTAAGAATTCCAAATAATACAGAAGCAATTGCATGTGTACCACTTACAAATTGCATCCTCACGGCAGCTTTTTCTGCTTGAAACAAATGTGCGTAAATATTATCAATTTTTTCTCTTGAGATATCATCAAGTCCCATACCCGTAGAATTATTAAAATGACTCGTTGATAATTTTTCAATATGAAAAATATTAAGAATATTTTGCAATTTTAGATAAAGATCATTAGATCTACTTAAAAATAATTTATTTAATTCCAATTCTGATTCAAAAACAAAGTTTTTAACCAGTTCATAATCTTTCGATTCCTTATTCATCTTTTAAAGTATTTCCTTCTTTCAATAAAACCATATTTCTTAATTCAGTGAGAAACGAATTAGGTCCTCCTTTCACAAATAATGATAATTTTCGTGATGCTTCATAAAGATCTAATAATTCACCATCTAACTCTTCAGCGGTATAATCCTTTAGCCCCGCAATAACCTCTGCAAATCTTTCTCTTCTCGAAACTTTTATTACAGAATAAGCATTCATAATGTCATCCTTACAATGTCTCCAGGGACGATTCATACAGAAATGTTCTGATAAAGCCTCACTTAGCTTGGAAGCTTCTTCATCCTCTATAAACCAATCAAATGTTGATGGTAAAGGTCTTAAACCTGAAAAAATCTCAAATAATTCTCCGGCTGAGAGTGGATTTCCATCATCATTCTTAAGGGGAAAAGATGACTCTTGCAATGTTTTCCATAGCTCAGGATAAGGCCCTTCTAAATGATCCCTTATCGATTCAACTCCCTGATATAGAATCGTATTTACTTGCGCAAGCGCTAAAAAAACCTCAGGCCCTGGAGAAGATAACTTTCCATTCCGTAAATTTGATATCTGGGAATTATGGACTCTACCTAAATCAAGTATTTCAGACAAAAGCGGTAATACTTTGTGCGACCAAGCATTTCTTTCATGCCATACATGTATCAAATGAGCCATTGCTCTACGACCACTTGATAATTTATCGCGATAACCTTGACTCACGGATAAGTAAACGGATCAATAGTATAGTATGATAATATTTCATATCGGCACATTTGAAAACAGCTTAATATTATGAATAAACTTCTTTTCCAGGAAACCGCAAAACTCTCAAGGCCTGTTCCACCAGAAAAAGTAATTGATTTACATAAAAAATTTCTTGCCCCAAATAAGCAATCTTCCAAGTATCCACCAAAACTGCATAAAACTTGGGGAACAATCTTTTTTATGCTGGTTATTCATTTATTATCTGTAGTAGCCTTGCAACCAAAGTTTTGGAGTACTCCATCTATTGTTACATTACTTTTCTTCTACTGGCTTACTGCATGCCTGGGCGTAACCCTTGGATATCACAGATTATTATCTCATAGAGCATTTATAGTCCCTCTCTGGTTAGAAAGATTTTTTGCCACCTGCGGTGCAATTAGTTGTCAGCATGGACCAATTGACTGGGTTGGTTTACATAGGCACCACCACTCATTCTCAGATACTGAAGTCGATCATCACAATAGCAAAAGAGGATTCTGGTATAGTCACATGGGTTGGATGTTTAAAGATGTAGAGGCTCTAAAAGCAGTTCCAAAACTTAGTAGAGATCTAATTAAGGATCCATATTATAGATTTTTGAATAAATATTTTTTATTCCTTCAAATTCCTATTGGATTATCCTTATTTGCAATAGGAGAAAATTTAGGAGTAGGAGGATGGTCACTCGTTCTATGGGGAATACCTCTAAGGTTAGTAGTTGTTTATCACATTACATGGTTGGTTAACTCTGCTACTCATTGTTGGGGCACAGTTGCCTTTGACAGTGGAGATGAATCAAGAAATAATGCTTGGGTTGCAGCTCTTACTTTTGGAGAAGGATGGCATAATAATCATCATGCTTTTCCAAACTCTGCTAAACAAGGACTTTTTAAAGGACAAATTGATTTAACATGGGAACATATAAAATTTCTTGCCAGATTAGGTTTTGCAAAAAAAATAAAATTACCCTCAAGGACTTATTATTAAATAATATTTATTATTTTAATCATGGCGAAAAGAGTTCAAGTTGTACTAACTGAGAATATTTCCACTTTAGGAAAAGATGGAGATGTAGTTGATGTAGCACCTGGTTATGCAAGAAATTTCTTATTTCCAACTGGCAAGGCAGTAAATGTGACTCCGTCAGTTCTAAAGCAAATAGAAAGGAAAAGAGAAAAAGAAAAAATTACTGCTGAAAAAATCAAAAAAGAAGCCTTAGACTTTAAAACAGCTTTAAAAACTATTGGAAGATTTACAATTAAAAAACAGGTTGGAGAGGATGGCGTTCTTTTCGGAACCGTTACAAATGGAGACGTAGCAGAAGCTATAAAAGCTTCAACAAAGAAAGATATTGATAGAAGAGATATTCAAGTACCTGATATTCATACCCTTGGTTCCTACTCAGTAAAAATAAAACTACACCAAGAAGTAAGTGCAGAGGTAAATATAGAAGTAACAAGTTAAAATATTTGTTGCATATTTTTAAAAACTAGCCAGAGTATATATCTAAGTAATTTTAAAATATGGTTTCAATCCCTTTTCCAAGTAATGGATCTAATGCAGATAATAAATTTAAGAAAAGTAATAACAATGAAACTTCTGGATTGGTTCCGCCTCAGAATATCCAAGCCGAGGAATCTGTACTAGGAGGAATATTACTAGACCCAGATGCTATCGGCAGAATCGCAGATTTACTAAGACCTGAAGCCTTTTACATAAATGCTCATAGAGAGATTTATAAGACTGCAATAACGTTGCACTCCCAAGGCAAGCCGACTGATCTTACATCTATGAGTGCATGGCTTGCAGATAATGGATCATTAGAACTAATTGGAGGAAATAATAAATTAGTCGAATTAGTCGAAAATGTATCCTCTACTGCTTCAATTGAACAAGTTGCAAGTTTAATTAGTGATAAGTTCCTAAGAAGACAATTAATACGCTCAGGAAACGAAGTTATTCAACTTGGTTTTGATCAGTCTCAAGGCACTGATGAAATACTTGATAAAGCAGAGCAAAAAATATTTGAAATAAGTCAAGAAAAGCCATCAAAAGGATTAACACAAGCAGCAGAAATATTAACAAGCACTTTCAATGAAATTGAATCAAGATCTTTAGGAACATCTGTAGCAGGAATTCCTGTGAATTTTTATGATCTAGATGCGATGACTCAAGGTTTTCAACGAAGCGATCTTATTATTGTGGCTGGCAGACCTTCAATGGGTAAGACCTCAATGGTTCTAAATCTTGCAAAAAATGTTGCTCAATCCCAAGATTTACCAGTATGCGTATTTAGTTTAGAAATGAGTAAAGAACAATTAACTTATAGGTTACTTTCTATGGAAGTAGGAATAGAAAGTGGAAGATTAAGAACAGGAAGACTCCAACAAGATGAATGGCCACTATTGGGTGAAGGTATTAATTCATTAGGACAACTTCCTATATTTATTGATGACAAACCAAATTCAAGCGTTCTAGAAATGAGATCACTTTGTAGGAGACTAATAGCAGAACAAGGGAAAGAACTTGGTTTGATCGTAATCGATTATTTACAATTAATGGAGGGAACTACCCCAGATAATAGAGTACAAGAATTATCAAGAATTACTAGAGGATTAAAAGGAATGGCAAGAGAATTAAAAGTACCAGTGGTTGCACTTTCACAATTAAGTAGAGGAGTGGAATCCAGAACAAATAAAAGGCCAATGTTAAGTGACTTAAGAGAGTCTGGATCTATTGAACAAGATGCCGATTTAGTCTTAATGATTTACCGTGATGAATACTATAATCCTGAAACTGAGGATAGAGGGATCACTGAAATTATTGTGACCAAGCATAGAAATGGTCCAGTTGGAACAGTAAAATTATTATTTGAGCCTCAATATACAAGATTTAGAAACTTAGCAAATTAATAAATTTAATTTCATGAAAGCAGACAACTCTATAAATGAATCTTTTGAGATAATTGTAATTGGTGGAGGCCATGCTGGTTGTGAAGCTGCTATTACATCTGCAAAGCTAGGATTCTCAACTGCGTTATTTACAATAAATTTAGATCGAATTGCTTGGCAGCCATGTAATCCAGCAGTAGGCGGGCCTGCAAAAAGTCAATTAGTACATGAAGTAGATGCTTTAGGAGGGGTAATCGGAAAAATTGCAGATGAAACAGCTATTCAGAAAAGGATCTTAAATGCGAGTAGAGGTCCCGCAGTATGGGCCCTAAGAGCACAAACTGATAAAAGAGAATATTCAAAGAGAATGATAGAAATTCTTCAAAATACTGAGAACCTTACTCTCAAAGAGGCAATGATAACTGACTTAGAGGTTGAGGAAATACTAGAGTCATCCCGTACGAAAAAAAATATAAGAAAGAGGATCAAAGGGGTAAAAACATTTTTTGGCAGTAGCTATTCTGCTAAAGCGATAATTATAACTGCAGGAACTTTTTTAGAGGGACGAATATGGATAGGCAATAAATCTATGTCTGCGGGGAGATCAGGGGAGCAAGCTGCAACTGGGCTAACGGAGTGCCTTCATAATATTGGGATTAAAACAGAACGATTAAAAACTGGTACTCCTGCAAGAGTAGATAAAAAAAGCATCAATTTTGACGAACTTGATATTCAACCTAGTTCAGCAATTTATAAAAATTTTTCCTTTGATCCTACAGTTAAAACGAATATGCCTCAGGTAAGTTGCCATATTACTCGAACTACTTCAGAAACACATGATTTAATAAGAAACAATTTGCATTTAACACCGATTTATGGGGGGTTTATTGATAGTAAAGGTCCTAGATATTGTCCATCAATAGAAGATAAGATTGTTAAATTTGCAGAAAAAGAGTCACATCAAATTTTCCTAGAACCTGAAGGCATAAATACTCCTGAAATATATGTGCAAGGTTTCTCAACAGGATTACCAGAAAATATTCAATTAAAATTACTGCAGACACTTCCTGGGCTTGAGAATTGTACTATGCTTCGACCTGCATATGCTGTTGAATATGACTATATACCTGCAACGCAATTACAACCTTCATTAGAAACAATATTAATTGAAAACTTATTTTGTGCTGGACAAATTAATGGGACAACTGGCTATGAAGAAGCAGCAGCTCAAGGATTAGTTGCAGGAATTAATTCAACAAGGAAACTAAAAGGCTTAAATCCCATAATATTTTCGCGTGAAAGTAGTTATATAGGCACAATGATCAATGATCTTATTACAAGAGACTTAAAAGAGCCTTATAGAGTGTTAACGAGTAGAAGTGAGTATAGATTAACTTTAAGAGGAGATAATGCTGACCGCCGATTAACACCTTTAGGCTATGAAATTGGATTGATTGATAAACAAAGATGGGATTATTACACCGAGAAAATTAATATCATGAGAAAAGAGACTGAAAGGTTAAAAAGCACACGTATAAAATGTACAGATAAAATATCATCTTCTTTAGAACAAGATTATGGAATAAAAATAAAAGGCTCGGCAACATTAGAAGAACTTCTTAAAAAAACAAATTTCCATTCTGAGGGACTTATTAGATATGGCCTAATGAATGAAGATATATCTATAGCGATAAGAGAAGGGATCGAAATAGATATAAAATATCATGGTTATTTAAAAAGACAGAGAAACAACATAGCTCAAATAGAAAGACAGAGATTAAAAATACTTTCTAAAGAAATTAACTATTCAAAAATTGAGACTTTGTCTTTGGAAGCAAGAGAAAAATTGAATCTTTTAAAACCAAATAGTATTGGAGACGCGGCACAAATTCCGGGAGTCAGTAAAGCTGATTTAACAGCCTTGCTCGTTTGGTTAAAAATCAAAGAACTAAAAAAAGATAAATTCCATTTTTCCAAAAAATAGTTAAGATCTAATAAATATTCCTAAATAGTGGAAAACAATAATCTATTTAATTCTCCAAATATTTTATGGGAAGATAGTTCATCTGTTTTTCTAGATAAAAATAAGTATCCTGAAATTCCAGGAGCATGGAAACTAATGCTCCTTGGTGATGGAAGTCCTACCAGACATTTACAACTACTTACAAAAAAAGAAACAAAGGTTGAATTAATTGGAATGAACTTAGAAAAAGAATTATCAAAAGAAACTCCCAAAGAAATTTATCAACTAATAAAACCTTTAATAAGAAGACAAGTTTGGATTAAAAACAATGATATTACTCTCGCATGGGCTGAAAGTTGGTGGAATAATGAATCAGTTAATATGAATCTTCCAAATAAAAAAGAACCTATTTGGAAAAACCTTACAAAAGATCGTTCTGAGCTATTTAGAGAGGTTGATACCATTTCAATTGTGGATTCTCCGTGGTTGCAAAAAGAATTTTCATTAAAAGGACCTTTCTGGTCAAGAAATTATAGATTTTTCAGAAATAAAAAGCCATTAACAATAATTCGTGAAGTATTTAATCCTTATATAGAGAAATGGTTAGGGAATTCAGGAATTGAAGGATATCTAAATTTATAATCTACTACGTCTTGATCTTGGGAAATTTCTCGTAACAGAAGCTCTATTATTGTCGAATTTCTGATTTAAATGAGATTCGTCTTTCTTCTGAACAGGTCTTTTCCATTTATTTGTTTGAAAAAATGAGTCTTCTTCCCAATCCTGATTCGAGTAATCATTTGAAGGAGCAAGTTTTTTTTGTTGATCGATAATTTTATCTTTTGATCTTAAAGATATTGCCTCTAACGGCCTCTTCCCCTGAAATGAAAAATCTTCTTCAACATCGTCGCCTCTACTGAATGATTTAAATTCTTTTTCAATTATATCAATATCTTCATTATTCCATTCTTCAAAATCATCTTCAAAAAAAGAATCCATTTTATCTGTCACCCAATTACCCACATTCCTTACATTTCTTCGAGAAAACTCTCTAAAACTTGATTTTTTTCTTGTTCCTGGTCTGGCGCCTGAAATACCATCAGCAATTTGTTTTCCTGCTTCAAAAAACTGATCAATTTTTTTATCAAAACTTCTTCCCTCAAATCTATTATTTAATTTTCCTCTTGATGATCTCATAATTATTATTTTAAACATAAATTACGACAATAGATTTGAAGATTCAAATTTATAAACAAAATTAATACAATGAATTTGATTAGAATTTAAGATTCTATCTATCCAAGCATGAATCATCTCTTGACAAAGTGTATTTTGAATATTTCACAAAGGTAAAGATTCTAAAATTGGCTTAGACAAAATAATCTCAAAAGAGATATGAACATTAACCTTACTTCACCTATAAAATCCTGCTATCATTTTAATCTATTATCACTCTATCTAACCTTTACAAGTGGCTCAAAATCGATTGCTAAAGAATTTGCAAAAAATGATTTTTTAAAGTTATAAAATATTGGCAAAAGAGGTATAACAGCCATTATGAATATAATTTATTTTATTTTGACAAAGAAAACCAACAAAATCGATTTATTTTCTTAAAGTAAATAAAAACATTAATTATGGATGCAACTTTAGTAAAAGATATTGGAGTTAAAGCACTTTTAGCAGGCGGTGCTGTACTAGTTTCATTTTGGACTTTTAATGCAGTGAAACTTGTTATAAAAGCAAGAGGTATTAATCCACTTGTTAGAAAATTTTTTGATCAGATAGCAGCAGGAAGGATTGATGCGGCTTATGGTTTAACTAGCAAGACATACAAAACCCATGTCAAGAGGCAAGATTTCCTAAAATTCTTGGCTAGTTTAAATTTAAATAAATACAGAAATCTTAAATCTGGCACACCTAGGATCCAAGAAGATCAAATAATTATTACTTTGAATTTAAAATCTGAAGATAAAAAAGAAGAATTGCCTTTAGATTTTACTTTTTCTCAAATTGATAATGACTGGAAAATTGATCGAATATCTAGAGCAAACAAATAAATAATTTTTTAATTGTGAACTTAGAAATCAATAAATCAAGAATAATAGAATTAAAAAAGATAATAGATAATGCCAACTATGCATATTACACTTTAGATATGCCAGAGATTGAAGACTCGATCTATGACAGTTTATATAAAGAATTAATAGAAATTGAAGAAAAATATCCAAGCTTAAAAACTATAGATAGTCCAACAAATAGACTAGGCGGAAAAATTTCTGATGGTTTTGAAAAATTAATTCATACAATTCCTTTATATAGCTTAGATAATGCTTTTAATTCTAAGGAAGTAAGTAATTGGCTAATAAAAGTAGAAAAATTATTAAATCAAGATAAAGATAGCTCTGCTACAAAAAATCTTTTAGTTGCTGAATTAAAAATTGATGGTAATGCTTTGGCTTTAAAATATCAAAACGGTGTTTTAGTGAGTGCAGCCACAAGAGGAGATGGGCAAGAAGGAGAAGATATAACTATAAATGCGAAGAGGATAAGATCAATTCCTCTGAGACTGAGAATTAATGATCCTCCTGAGATACTAGAAATCAGAGGAGAAGCATTTATCTCTAATAATTCCTTTCAGGAAATAAATGATTACAGAAAATCAAAAGGAGAACAATTATTTGCTAATCCACGAAATGCTTGCGCAGGTTCTTTAAGACAATTAGACCCTAAGGTCGTTTCAAAAAGAAATCTTGATTTTTATGCTTATCAAGTACACTTTCCCAATAACACTATATTTCAAACAAATTATAATAATCAGTGGGCTAGATTAGAATTTTTGAAAGATTGCGGTTTTAAGATAAATTTACATTCAAAATTAATAAGCAACATTGCAGAGCTTGAAAAATATTATGAGTTATGGAAAAAAGAAAAAAATAAACTTAATTTTGATGCAGATGGAATAGTTATCAAAATTAACGATATAAAAACCCAAGAAATTTTAGGGCATACACAAAAGGCTCCAAGATGGGCTATCGCCTTAAAATTTCCAGCAGAGGAAATAACTACAAAAATTCAAAGTCTTAGCTTTCAAGTCGGCAGATCTGGAGCTATCACACCTGTTGCAAATTTTGAGGAAGTACAATTAGCAGGTACAAAAGTTTCGAGAGCAACTTTACATAATATTGAGAGATTTGAATATTTGGATATACATTATTCTGATACTATAGTTGTTAGAAAAGCTGGTGAAATAATACCTGAAGTTGTAAAGGTAATAAAAGAATTAAGAACAAATAATTCAGAAAAAATCAGGTTTCCAAAATTATGCCCCTCTTGTGGCTCCAAACTTGAAAAAATACCTGCAGAAGCAACTACTAAATGTATCAATAGAAATTGTGAAGCAGTCTTAATTGGATTATTAAAACATTGGGTTAGTAAATCTGCAATGAACATTGATGGTTTAGGTGCCAAAATAATTGAGCAACTACTGGAAGCAAAATTAATTAGAAATATTTCAGATTTGTATACTCTGAATTACGAAAAACTTATCAAGCTTGAAAGAATGGGTGAAAAATCAATTCTAAATCTTTTAAAAGGAATTGAAAATTCAAAAAAACAATTATGGAAAAAAAAATTATATGGATTAGGAATTAATCATATTGGACAAGTTACAGCTAAAAATATATGTAATAAATTTAATTGTATTGAAGACTTAAAAGAAGCAAGCCTAAATAATCCAAATAAACTTATGGAAATAAATGGAATTGGAGATGAAATAATCGAATCATTGAAAACTTGGTTTGAATCTGAAGATAATATAAACTTAATTACAATGCTTCATGAAAGAGGGTTTTTATTTCATAATGAAATTGATGAAAATCCAATGACTCATAATCAAAATAATGAAATTAATAAAAAAGTATTTGTCCTTACAGGAACAATGAAATCATTTTCAAGAGAACAATTAATCAATAAGATTGAAGGATATGGTGGGCAAGTCAAAAATTCAATAAACAAGAATATTGATTATTTAATAGTTGGAGATAAAGCAGGAAGTAAATTAGAAAAAGCAAAGAAATTAGGAACTAATATATTAGAAGAAGAAGAACTTCTTAAACTACTATCAAATAATCAAGAGAAATGATTCAAAAAAGAATTTATAAATTAATAAAAAGTCCTTGCGGACAGGCAAAATATGAAAAATTAACTTTAAACAAAACATTCTTTGGAAGGATAAGATTATATTGGTTTATTATTTTTGCAACAATACGTGATTTTAACCTTAAAGTTTAAACATTACTTTGATTCATTGATAATTTCATTTGAGTATTTTGATAGAAAATAAATTATCAAAGAGGTAGAAATAATACTAATCAAAGTAGTAAACAGGTTATTATTTAATTTTAAATTAACGATATCGCTTAAATCATTCAACAGTGATCCAACTGAACAATAAAGAAAAGTTCCTGGGATTATACAAATTAAACTAATTGAAAAATCTTTGTAAGTTATATTATTTAGACCATAAAAGTAATTTAGGATACTGAATGGGAATAAAGGAGATAATCTTGTCAAAACTATTAATTTCAAACCGCCTTTTTGGATGATATTTTCTAATAAAGATAATTTTGGGTATTTATTGATCATATCCAATACTTTTTTGGAAAGAAATCTTTTTGAAATAAGAAAAGCGATAGAGGCTCCTATAAAAGCACTTATAAATACGATCAAAGAACCTAAATATGTTCCATATAAATATCCTGCTGCAATTGAGAGCCATGAAGCTGGAAGAATCAAAAGTACTATTAAAATATAAATAACAACATAAAAGAAAATCCCCAATCCCGAATCTAGATAAATAAGAAAATCTAAAATATTTTCAAAAAAAGACATCAACTTAACATTTCTAATTTTTTGGAGATTGAATTTGACTTAGCTGTTGCCTCTTTTAATTTAGATTTACATTCATCTACAACATTTTTTGGCGCCTTATTAATAAAATTTTTATTCAAAATTCTATTATTTAAAACTTTTATATCTTCATTAACTTTTGACTGATCTTTTAAAAGTTTTTCTTTTAAAGAATCCATATTAATTATCCCTTCAAATGGTAAATAAACTTCGAGATTTCCAACTACTCCCGAGAAGGACTTTGCAAAATCTTGTTTGCTAAACTGATCTTGTTTAAGAATATTTATATCTGATGCTTTAGTAATCAACCTAATATCTTCACTCATCTTTTTAACAAATTCTAATAATTTGAAATCATTTGAAACTAAAAAAATTGAAATCTGTTGAGCAGGTTTTAATCCTAGTTCGGATCTCAGATTTCTTATTAATCTAATGATTTCAAATAAATTATCAAAGGATTTCTCAAGATTATCATCTAAGTATTTTTCATCTATATTTGGCCATCTTTGAAGAGATAGTAATAAATCATCAGTTTCCATATGTAAAGAATGCCAAAGTTCCTCTGTTAAGTGAGGCATAAAAGGATTCATCATTGTAAGAATATTATCTAAAATTTCTTTTAACAAACTCTCGGATAATATTCTATTTTTAAATTCTGGGTTGTTAAATCTGAGTTTTTGAAACTCAAGATACCAATCACAAAAATCATTCCAAGCAAACTCATATATCAATTTTGCGGATTCACCAAGCTTATAATTAGATAAAAGGTTATAAAGTTCTTTTTTGGTCCTATTTAATTTTGACAATATCCATTGATCAGTTAGATCAAGATGACCGTCCACATAATCACTTTTTTTGAGTTCAACTTGTGAAGAAGAACAATTCATTTGTACAAATTTAGTAGCGTTCCAAAGTTTATTTGCAAAATTTCTTGATGCTTCAACAGTAGAAGATGTTTTATTTTTTCTATCATAATCAAGCCTAATATCTTGACCTGCCCCTGCAACTTCTCTAACAAGAGCGAAGCGCAATGCATCTGAGCCATAATTATTAATTAATAAAAGTGGATCAATACCATTACCTGCACTTTTGCTCATTTTTTTATTATTTTCATCTCTAACCAAGCCATGGATATAAACATCATGAAATGGAATCTTTGAAGTAAATACATTACCCATCATCGTCATCCTCGCAACCCAGAAAAAAATAATATCAAAACCTGTTACCAAGACACTATTCGGATACCATTTTTTAAAATCCTCATCATCAACATTTGGCCAGCCCAATGTTGAAAAAGGCCATAAACCACTTGAAAACCAAGTATCTAATACATCTTTATCCCTAACTAATTTAAATTCTGAACCAAATTTTTCAGTCGCAATGTTTAAAGCCTCTTTCTCATTACGCGCAATTATGTAAGGAGTATTTTGAGTTATTGTTTCATCAGTAGTTTGTAAAACGTACCATGCTGGTATTTGATGCCCCCACCACAATTGCCGACTAATACACCAATCATTAATATTTACCAACCAATCTTTGTATACTTTCTGCCATCTCTTAGGAATAAAATTTGGTTGTTCTAAATTATTTTTTTCTAAGCATTCTCTAGAAATATTATCCATTTTTAAAAACCACTGTATTGATAATAAAGGCTCAATTGGGACCTTCCCTCTATCAGAAAAAGGCACAGTATGTTTGTATTCTTCAATTTTAGTTAAAAGTCCGATTGAATCTAATTCACTAATTATTTGCTTTCTGGCTACGTATCTATCTAGGTTTTGAAATTTACCTGCATTATCGTTTAAGGTACCATCTTTATTCATAATATTGATCTGTTTTAAATTATTTCTTTTACCAATTTCGAAATCATTAGCATCATGTGCTGGAGTGACTTTCACACAACCAGTCCCAAATTCCATATCTACATGCGAATCACCAACGACAGGAATATCCCGATCAACGAAAGGAACCTTTACTTTCATTCCAATAAAATTCTGATATCTTTTATCCAATGGATTTACAGCAACTGCGGTATCACCCAATAAAGTTTCTGGCCGAGTAGTAGCAACTTCAAGATAGTTTGAGGAAGGAGAACCATTCTCGTTTAAAAGTGGATATTTAAAATGCCATAAATTTCCATCTATTTCTCTCATCTCAACTTCTAGATCACTAACTGCTGATTGGGAAGCTGGACACCAATTTACTAAATATTCTCCTCTATAAATTAGCCCTTTATTATGTAAAGTCACAAAGGCTTCTACAACCGCATCATTTAATTTTTGATCTAAAGTGAATCGTTCACGAGACCAGTCAACGGAATAACCTAAGCTTTTTAGCTGAGAAATTATTTGCCCACCACTTTTTTCTTTCCATTCCCATGCTTTCTCTAAAAATTTAAGTCTACCTATATCCTCTTTCTCTAAACCTTCTTTTTTAATTTGTTTCTCTAATATGGTTTGTACAGCAATTGAAGCATGATCTGTACCAGGCAAGCATAATACATTTTTTCCAATAAGTCGCTGAAATCTAACAATTACATCTATCAAAGCGGTATTAAAAGCATGTCCCATATGTAATGATCCAGTAACATTTGGGGGTGGAATAACAATACAAAAAGGTTCGCCATCCTTATCAACATTTGCATTAAAAGCTTCTAAATCTTGCCATTTTTTTTGCCATTTTTGCTCTAACTCTAATGGAGAATAACTTTTTAAACTGGATTCTCTTTTTGGATTATTCATCTTTTAATTACTATTTGTAGCATTTAATTAATATTTTATATTGATCAATGCCAATTAATTCAAAAAATAATTTCATAGATCAAAACGTGAATCTTAAGCATAACTAACTTAAGTAACTGGAGTTGATATTAAAAGGGACAAATTCAATTAAATGGATTAAATAATGAATTACAGAAAAAAGAAGGTTATCTAAATAATCCTGAAGTTAAAGTTTGCCTAATATTGAGATTTTCAAATTTTAGGAAATTAGATTTTTTTACGAATGGGCGATCCAGGGTTCGAACCAGGGACATCCTGCTTGTAAGGCAGGCGCTCTACCGCTGAGCTAATCGCCCTATTAATCTTATTCTAATAGATCAAGTGAAAAGTTTTAAATATAATCTTCAAATATTTCATGATTAAGGCAAAATTGAATTAATTAATAAAAAACTTGCTTTAGGAATAAAATGATCAAACAACAAGCACAAGGTAATTTATATCAAAATGAATCTTTAAAGAATTTTGCAGAGTTAATATCAAACATAAATTCACTTAAAAACAAAAAATATGGTTGCCCATGGCAAAATATGCAAACTCATGAAACTCTCATACCTTATTTAATCGAAGAAAGTCACGAATTTATAGATTCGATAAAAAATAATGATAAAGAGAATATGAAAGAAGAACTAGGGGACCTATTACTTCAAATCATGTTACATAGTGAAATTGGTAGAGAAAAAAATTTATTTTCTATTAAAGATGTAATTAATTCTTTAAATAATAAAATCAAATCAAGGCATCCTTATGTTTTTAAAAAAAGAAGAAAAGTTTCAATTGAAGAAGCAGAACAAATTTGGAAAGATATGAAAACAAAAGATAAATCTAATCAAACCAAAAAAGGCTTGTTATCAAATTTACAATCAGAATACTTAACACCAATTGAAGAAGCAGAACAAATTAATTTTCAAATTGAAAAATATGGATTTAAATGGGATAACAAAAATGAAATATTAGATAAGCTTAATGAGGAGATAGAAGAACTTAAGTTAGCAATAAAAATTGAAGATAATATAAATATTGAAGAAGAATTTGGAGATATCTTATTTACCTTAATAAGCTTATCAAAGTATTTGAAAATAAATCCTCATAAATCACTTAGAAATGCAAATGAAAAATTCAAAAAAAGATTTTCTATAATTGAAAAAATTCTTGGTGATAAAATATTTAATCGAAGCAATCAAAAATTTCGAGAACTTTGGACTCTAGCCAAAGAACAATTAAACAAAAATGATCAAAATGGCAAAAAATAAAATTTGGATAGATGAAATTTGCAATAATTCAAAATATGGACTAAAAGGCGATATCATCTTTAAGCATAATAGTAAATATCAAGAAATAATTATTTTAGAAACTGAAGAGTATGGTAAAGCATTGATGCTTGATGGTTGTTGGATGACTACTGATCAAGGAGAAAAATATTATCATGAATGCCTAGTACATCCAGCTTTAAGTAGTTTAAAAAATTACTCTAAAGTTCTTATTATTGGTGGTGGAGATGGAGGGACGGCAAGAGAGTGTCTTAAATATAAAAAAGTAAATTATTTAGATTTAGTGGAAATAGATGAAGAAGTTATAAATATTTCAAGAAAATATCTTACAAATATAGGAGGTAAATCTTGGTCAGATAAAAGATTACATATCAATATTGATGATGGATTCCAATGGGTAAAAAAAACTCAAGATAATTATTATGACGCAATTATTATTGATTCTTCAGATCCATCAGACTTTGCAAATACTCTATTCAGCGCAAAATTTTATAAAGAATGCAAAAGGGTTCTTAAAAAAGATGGAATATTAGCGACCCAAAGTGAATCACCAGAATCATTCAAAGAAATTCATTTAAAAATATATTTTTCATTAAAAAATATGTTCAAAAACAGTGCAACGATGTATTCTTTTGTTCCTTTTTACCCAAGTGGAATATGGAGCTGGACATTCGCCTCAGATACTGAAGATTATTTTCTCAAGCAAAATTGCATGGAGATTAATTCAATAGAAGAAAGTTGTGAAATTTGGAATTTAAAATTTCAAGAAGGGGCATTCAAAATGATGCCATCCAAAATAATTAAAGAAATTTCAATGTTAAAAAAATGATATATAAAAATTTATTTAATAATGAAGGCCCGGTATTTATGGGTTCTAAAAAAAATTTCAGTAATTGCAATATAGGAATCTTTGGAGTGAATTACGATGGTACAACTTCATTTAAACCAGGTACAAGATTTGGACCCACCGCTATAAGAAATGTTAGCGAGAGTTTAGAAACATATTGTCCATTTCTTAATAAGGATTTGAATTTAATTAATTACTTTGATGCTGGATCGCTAAAATTAAATTCAACTAATACTCATTCAATAATCAAAAAAGTTAAATCAGGAACTAACTTTCTTATCAATAATAATTTAAAACCCATTATCTTAGGAGGTGAGCATTCAATCACAATTGGTGCAATAGAAGCATTAGTTGAAAAATATCCAGATTTAATAATGATTCAATTAGATGCACATGCTGACCTTCGAAATTCTTATCAAGATAATAAATATAGCCATGCTTGCACAATTAGAAGATGTTTAGAATTATTACCCAATGAAAAAGTTATCCAAATAGGGATCAGAAGCGGAACCCAAGAAGAGTTTGCATTAATGAAAAATAATAATCAACTTATTAAATTTAATACGGGAGATTCAATTCTTAAAATACAAAAATTTTTAGAACCTTTCAAAAATCACCCGATCTATTTAACTGTTGATTTAGATTGGTTTGATCCAAGTTTACTACCTGGGACAGGAACACCAGAGCCTGGAGGGCTTTTCTGGCATGATTTCGAAAATATAATTGGACTACTAAATACATTTAAAATAATAGGTTGTGATATTGTTGAACTTTCACCAGACATAGACAGTAGCGGCATTAGTTCCATAGTGGCAGCAAAAACGACTAGAAGCTTAATTATGACTTTAGACAAAAATACTCTAGAAGAATTATTTTAAGAAATAATTGATCTAATTAGTAAGCTCTAATATGGAATTGCACAAAAGTCCTTTACATAAAAAATATATCGAATCTAATGCAAAACTAGTTAATTTTGCTGGTTGGGAAATGCCTATCTCATTTTCTGGGCTAATCCAAGAACATGAATCGGTGAGAAATTCAATTGGATTTTTTGATATCTCACATATGGGTGTGATTTCTGTAAGAGGAACTAATCCTAAAGAATATATCCAAAAATTTTTTCCTACAAACTTATATTCAATTGCGACAGGTCAGGGCTGTTACTCCTTCTTTTTAAATAATGATGGAGGTATTATTGATGATTTAATTATTTACGATTTAGGTATACAAAATAATAATTATTCGGAAATACTTTTAATAGTTAATGCTAGTAGATATGAAAAGGATCTTAACTGGCTAAAAATGAATTTAGAGAAGGAACCAATTGAATTATTAAATGCAAAAAAAGAAAAAGCTCTTGTGGCTATTCAAGGTAAAAATGCCTTCAAATATTTCACTGAGTGGTCTTGCTATTCAATAGATCATCTGAAAAGTTTCGGCTGTGAATATAGAGAATTAGATAAATTTTTAGATTCAGGGAAAGTATTTTTTGCAAAAACTGGTTATACGGGAGAAGACGGATTAGAAATTCTTTTACCAAAAAAATTAGCTTTAAATTTATGGGATTTTTTAATTTCGAAAAATATACCACCTTGTGGTCTTGGATCAAGAGATACACTTCGACTGGAAGCAGGTCTTCCTCTGTATGGTCAAGATCTAGATGAGTCGATCAATCCTTATGAGGCAGGTTTTGGTTGGGTTGTGCATTTAGAAAACGGCCATGATTTTTATGGTAAAGAATCATTAGAGAGAATTGGATCTAATAAAATCGAAAAAAAATTAGTAGGAATAGAAATAATAGGGAAAGCTATTGCAAGAAAAGGATATGAAATATTTCAGAAAGGCAAATTAATAGGTAATATCACAAGCGGTAGTTGGTCGCCAACAATAAAGAAACCTATAGCATTAGGCTACATAAACACTGAATATTCTGAATTGAATCAAGAAGTTGAAATTTCAATCAGAGGTAAATTTTTTAAAGGAATTATTTCTAAAAAGGCTTTCTACAAAAAAGATTTCTAAATTTACACTTAAAGAATTATCATAAGTAATTAAACATTAGATAATAAACTTAAATGAGAAACAAAATTTGTAATGATCTAAATAATTCTGATATTGGACAATCAGTTGATCTTTGTGGATGGGTTGACAGAAGAAGAGATCATGGTGGTGTAATTTTTCTTGATTTAAGAGACCATAGTGGATTTTTACAATTAACATTTAATCCTGAAGATGGAACAGATCTATTTAATACAGCAGAAAAGCTTAGAAATGAGACTGTAATTTTTGTGAGAGGGGTAATAAATAAGAGGCCAGAAGAATCAATTAATAACAATATTTCTACTGGAAGTCTCGAATTAAATGTAAAAGAGTTAAAGATTCTAAATGAAGTAAAAAATAATTTACCTTTCCCTGTCTCAATTCATGATTATGAAAATACTAAAGAAGAACTAAGAATTAGATATCGTTATTTAGATTTAAGGAGAGGAAAATTAATCCAAAACTTAAAAACAAGGCATAATATCTTAAAAGTTGTAAGACAATATTTAGATCAACACGAATTTACTGAAGTAGAAACCCCATTACTTACAAAATCAACTCCTGAAGGAGCTAGAGATTTTCTTGTCCCGTCAAGAATATCAAAAGGAGATTTTTTTGCGCTTCCTCAATCTCCTCAATTATTTAAACAATTATTAATGGTTGGTGGCTTAAATAATTACTATCAAATTGCCAAATGTTTTAGAGATGAAGATTTAAGAGCAGATAGGCAACCTGAATTCACCCAGTTAGATATGGAAATGAGTTTCATAACCGAAGAAGAAATTATCAATTTTAATGAGAAACTTATAAAAAAGATTTGGAAAGAAATCCTCAACATTAATCTCAAAGGAGATTTCCCAAGAATGACATGGCAAGAAGCAATAGATAATTATGGTACAGACAGACCAGATACTAGATATGAAATGACTCTAAAAGATGTTGGAAATATTTTAGGAAATATAGGGTTTAATATTTTTACTAAAGCAATAAAATCTGGAGGATCAATTAAGTGCATTAATGTAAAAGGAGGTAATACAAGTATTAGTAATGTGAGAATTAAACCTGGAGGAGATATCTTTCAAGTTGCACTAGATGCTGGTGCAGGAGGATTAGCTTTTATTAGAGTAAAAGATAATGATATAGATACTATTGGAGCCATCAAAAATAATTTAGATGAGTCCTTAATCAAGAATCTCTTGCAAACAACCAATGCAGAAGAAGGGGATCTAATACTTTTAGGTGCTGGCAAAACTGAGATAGTCAATCAATCTTTAGACAGAGTAAGACAATACATAGCAAAAGAACTCCACTTAGTCGATGATGTAAGTGCTAATAAAAAATGGAACTTCTTATGGATCACAGATTTCCCTATGTTTGCGAAAAATGAGGAAGAAAATAGATTAGAGGCTTTACATCATCCTTTCTGCGCACCGAAATTAGATCTAAATAAGAAAGAATCTTTACAAAATGATTTAGAGATTTCAACAGCAAAAGCTTATGACTTAGTACTTAATGGATTAGAGATAGGGGGAGGCTCGATTAGAATTCATCAATCAGAATTACAAAAAAAAGTTTTAAAAACAGTAGGATTATCAAATGAAGAAATCGACGAAAAATTTGGTTTCCTTATAGAGGCTTTAGAAATGGGTGCCCCTCCACATGGCGGAATAGCATTTGGCCTAGACAGAATCGTAATGCTTATTATTGGAGCAGATTCAATAAGAGAAACTATTGCTTTTCCAAAAAATCAACAAGCAAAATGCTTGATGACCAAAGCTCCATCAAATGTTGCCAAGTCACAATTAAAAGAATTAGACATTGAAATAACAATTGACGAATAATAATATTTATGGATGTTCAAAGATTTTTTTGGTAAAAATAAACAAAGGGAGGTAGTGTTTATTTAAAAATATTTAATGTCAAAATTTGTATTTGTTACTGGAGGAGTAGTTTCCAGTATTGGGAAAGGTATTGTAGCTGCTAGTCTTGGTAGGCTTTTAAAATCAAGAGGGTATAGCGTTTCTATACTTAAATTAGATCCTTACTTAAATGTTGACCCTGGAACCATGAGCCCATTCCAGCATGGAGAGGTTTTTGTCACGGAAGATGGTGCTGAAACTGATTTAGATTTAGGTCACTATGAGAGATTTACTGATACTGCAATGTCAAGATTAAATAGCGTCACTACAGGTTCCATTTATCAATCAGTAATTAATAAAGAAAGAAGAGGAGACTATAATGGAGGAACTGTGCAAGTAATTCCGCACATAACAGGGGAAATTCGCGAACGGATTCATAGAGTAGCTGCAAATAGTAATGCAGATATAGTTATCACAGAGATCGGTGGAACTGTTGGTGATATTGAATCACTCCCTTTCCTAGAAGCCATTAGAGAGTTTAGAAATGATGTCGATAAAAATGATATAGCTTATATTCACGTTACTTTACTACCATATATAAAAACATCTGGAGAAATAAAAACAAAGCCGACCCAACACTCTGTTAAAGAGTTGAGGTCTATTGGCATACAACCAGATTTATTAGTATGTCGAAGTGATAAAAAGATAAACGAAAGTTTAAAGAAGAAAATTAGCGGTTTTTGTGGAGTAAATATTACATCAGTTATTGAAGCTTTAGATGCAGATAGTATTTACTCCGTTCCTTTATCTCTAAAAAAAGAAGGTTTATGTAAAGAGACTTTGAGATGTCTGAATATAGAAGATAAAGAATGTAATTTGAGTGATTGGGAAAAACTTGTTCATAACCTACGCAACCCACAGAAAACAATCAAGGTTGCATTAGTAGGGAAATATATTGATCTTGGAGATGCTTATTTATCTGTAGTAGAGGCATTAAGACATGCATGCATAGAGAAAAATGCACTTTTAGACTTGAAATGGGTAAGTGCAGAGCAAATCGAAGAAAACTCTGCAGAAAAATTTTTAAACGATGTAGATGCGATTGTAGTACCCGGAGGATTTGGAAATAGAGGAGTTGACGGAAAAATTGCTGCTATTGGCTTTGCTAGAGAAAGAAAAATTCCCTTCTTAGGATTATGCTTAGGGATGCAATGTGCAGTTATCGAATGGGCTAGAAATATTATGGGATTAAAAGATGCATCTAGCGCTGAATTAAATCCTGAAACTAATCATCCAGTTATACATTTATTACCAGAACAGCAAGACATAGTTGATTTAGGAGGGACAATGAGATTAGGCGTTTATCCTTGTAGATTGCAAAAGGAGTCAGTAGGAAAGAAATTGTATGATGAGGATGTTGTATACGAAAGACATAGACATAGATATGAATTTAATAATTCTTATAAACAAGATTTTATTAATTCTGGCTATAAAATTAGTGGCACCTCTCCTGATGGCAGGTTAGTCGAATTAATAGAGCTTAGTAATCATCCTTATTTTCTTGCATGTCAATATCATCCTGAATTCTTATCTAGGCCAGGTAAACCTCACCCTTTATTTAAAGGATTAATACAGGCATCACAAGCACAAAGTGAAAGCAATTTATAAGTTTTTAATTATTAAATAATGACGAAATTATTACCCGTTGTTGAAAAATTTCATTCACTTCAAGGCGAAGGATTTCACTGCGGGAAAAGCGCATTTTTTATAAGATTAGCTGGATGTAAAGTTGGTTGTCCTTGGTGCGATACAAAACATTCTTGGGACAGTAAAAAATATCCTTTACTATCAATTGAAGCTCTTCTTTATGAGATTAAAGAAGCCAGATTAAAAGGAGCATCTTTTATCGTTTTAACTGGGGGAGAACCACTTCAGCATAATTTAGATGAATTATGCGAAATAATAAAAAATAGAACAGAATCTACAAAGTTAAATCCTATAAAAATACATATTGAGACAAGTGGAGTTAATGATTTCTCAGGATTTTTTGATTGGATTACTTTATCTCCCAAAAGACATAACCCTCCTCAGGACTTTTTTTTAGAAAAGTGCAATGAGGTAAAAATTATAATCAATGATACAAATGATATTGAATTTGCTAGAAATATTAAAAATAAAATATTTGATATTAAAAAACAAAATAATAATGAAAAAAAATTCTTTGTTCAACCAGCTTGGAATAGTAATAATGGATATAAACTGGCAATTGAATTTGCGAAAAGAAATCCTGATTGGACTTTAAGTCTTCAAACTCATAAATATTTAAGTATTCAATAAAATGGATATTAGAAATAAAGTAATTATTATACTTATTTCAGGAGGTCTTGACTCCGCAACTGTTGCTGGATTAGCCAATAGTTCTGATGCAAAAATTGTAGGCCTCTCATTTGATTATGGACAAAGACATAAGAAAGAATTAGAAGCAGCGACAAAAATAGCACACCATTTTCAATTTAAAGAATTCAAAACAATTAAACTTGATTTATCTCAATGGGGAGGATCATCTTTAACAGATATCAACAAAGAAATCCCAATGAAAGGTCTAGATGCAAATATTATCCCTAATACTTATGTACCAGGAAGAAATACAATCTTTATTTCGATAGCATTAAGTTATGCAGAGGCAATTAGCGCTGATTTTATTGGCCTAGGAGTTAATGCACTAGATTATTCGGGATACCCAGATTGCCGACCAGACTATATTGAACAATTCCAAAAATTGGCAAACTTATCTAATAAAAGAGGTAGAGAAAATAAACCTATTAAATTATGGACACCTCTTTTAAATTTGAATAAAGAAGAAATTTTTGATTTAGCATTTAATAATAATGTTCCAATTAAAGATACTTGGAGCTGTTATGTAGGTGGAGCCAAACCATGCCAAAGGTGTGATAGTTGCAGAATTAGAATAAAAGCACATAAAAGTTGGTTGAGTAAAAAAAAGAATATATGAACATAAATTCAATAAAATTTAATTATTGGATAGAACCTGAATTGATTGCTCATTTCTTAGCTTCAAGATTTGGTGAGAAAGGTTTATCTTGGCTAGATAGTAACGGTAAAGAAAATGCTGAATATTCTTTTTTAGGAGTAAACCCCAAAACAATAATTTCTTCAAGCAATGATAAATATGATAATCCTTTCGAGAAACTTGAACAAATTGATCAAGGCTTTTGGATTGGCTGGCTTGGTTACGAAGCAGGTTCT
>CACOMD010000014.1 GCA_902628235.1 uncultured Prochlorococcus sp.
TCATCCAATAGTTTTTAATGATTTGTTTTGCTTGAGTAATAATGCTGTACACACACTAAGTGTAGGGGTTGCAGAAGAATCAGATTTTGATTATCACTTAGAAGCGATATCTTTACTTCATAAATCAAATGATTTAGTTCTTCCCATTGAGAATAAATTGACTCAAGAATTTATCAAAGTTTTAGGTATTGATTGGTATCAAAATTGGGATAAGAATTTACCAACATGGAAAAATACTCCAGGAGAAATTAATATTCCTGTGCTACTTTGGTTATCAAATTTGCTTGAAGCATGGGATTTAGAAAGTTTTACCAAAGCAAGATACCAATTGCTAGGAAATGGTGGACATTGGTTCCCTGGTAACAATGCAAATTCATTGGATGTAAGTGTAACTGAAAATGATCTTTATAAATCATTGATTAATCATAGTAATCCAAAAAAAGTAATTAAAAAAATAAGATATTTAAAAAGAAAATTTGGTACAGGGCAACAGGCTAGATTATCCACAACGTAATTCTATAAAGGATATTTTGCAGGTTTACCAATTGCTCTCGGATAAGAATTAGGACAATTTTGCTCTGGTTTGATAAAAATAATATTTCTTTCTCCTTTACTTTTAGGAAGTTGAGTTTTCTTAATTTCTGAAATAGAACCTTTTAATATATCCAAAGAATTCCTGATTTTAAACTCATCTTTTTTAGTCCACTTACCACAATAAAGCAATCCACTCCCCGTCTTATTTAGCATTGGCAAAATATATTCTGCGACAGTGGAAGGTGAGCCTACTGCCCTAGTCGTACCTATATCAAAAATATTCCTATATGAAGCATTATGAGCAATTTTTTCAATCCTCTCGTTTATTACAAATATCTTATTGTTGAAGTTTAATGCATCAATAATTTGTTTTAATGAGTCTGTTTTTTTTCTAGAGGAATCTACTAAATAAACCTCTGAATGTGGATGTGTTATTGCGTAAGCCAATCCTGGGAAACCGCATCCTGAACCAATATCAACGAATTTTTTGCCGTCAAATGGTTTATTTGGGCTTAAGTAAAATGGCCAAATACTATCATATACTTGTGATATCCAATAATCATCTCCTTCAATAAGTCGGGTTAAGTTTGTGTTTTTATTAATTTCACTTATGATTTTCTGTAATTCTTTAAATAATTGAATCTCATTACTACTAAGAATTTCATTAAGCTCCTTATAGTGTATTATTTGCATCATATTTTTAAATTAAATTTTTAATTTTTTGTTTTTTTATAGCATTTACTTTAATTTAAATACATTAATATGTAATTAATACTAAATAATTTTGAAAGGAGAAAAAGATTACTATAAAATTCTAGGGGTTCATGAGAAAGCTTCAACTCATGAATTAAGAAAAGCTTTTTGTAAATTGACTAAGGAATTACATCCTGATACTACTTCCCTAAATTTAGAAGATGCTAAAGTAAAACTTCAAACGGTAATGGAAGCTTATGAGAATCTAAATAATCCATATTTAAGAAATATTTATGATAATAAAATTCAGAATGGTTTAGCCAGTAGAAAAAAATATAAAAAGCCTATTATCAATACATATACAGCAGATTCTAAAATAGCTAATTCAATTGGAGATAGGAGACCATTCTCAAATGGAGAAATGTTTTCATTACTTTTATTAGTAATTGTTATCTTTGCATGCTTATTATTTGCAGTATTATTTGCTAATTTTACAGGCAAAGAAATAAATTCTATGCCTATATGGTTGATTAAATAGTTTTTTAATTACTTAATAAATTAATTGATTACCTTAACAATAAAATGAGAAATTATAACTTTTGTATTCTTATTAGATATCTTCAAAATGACTCAAATCAAATTTAAATTATTTAATATTTGATTTTAAAAATCACGCATTTATTACAAATTAAATATTGCATAGTAAAGGCCAAATCAAGTTTCTTATTTTCCTAAAGATTTGTTTCTTAAAAAATCTTCTAATTCTTGAAAATTTATAAGGTTAAAAGAATATCATTAATAATTTCATAACATAGTTCTAATTGATTATCTGTGATGCACAAAGGAGGTAGTAAATAAATTACATTTCCAAGTGGCCTAATAAAAAGTCCTTTCTCAATGGCAATTGACTTTATCTTTTTGCCAATCGTATTTAGATATCCAGAATTAGTACCTATTTCTAAATCGAAAGCTACTATGGTCCCGCATATTCTTACTTTTTTGACAAAAGGTAAATGATTTAATTTCTTTATCAAAAACAAATGTTTTTCTTCAAATTTAAGGTATTTATTAGGTTCATTTTCAAGAAGATCTAAACTTGCATTTGCAGCAGCACATCCAAGTGGATTAGCTGTAAAACTATGACCATGCCAAAATGTTTTTTCTGGAGAATCACTAACAAAAGATTTAAAAATTTTTTCTTTTGAAAGTGTTATTCCCATGGGTAAGAAACCAGAAGTTAAACCTTTAGAGATTGCAATTAAATCTGGCTGGATATTTGCTTGTTGATAAGCAAATAAACTTCCAGTTCTGCCAAAACCAGTCATTACTTCATCCGCTATTAATAGAGAATTATGATTACTTACTAATTCTGAAACCTTTTTTATAAATTTCGGTCTTACCATATTCATACCACCGGCACCTTGTAAAATTGGCTCAGCAATAACGGCTACAGTTGGATGTTTTAAGAGCTCACAAAGCTTCTGAATAGAAGCTTCTTCTTTCCTTTCAACATCTTCATCTCCTATCCAAGTTGATGGCCATGGCACCCTTTTTACTGGAAACATTAACTTCTCAAAACTTTCATTAAATATATTTCTTTCACCTAACGCCATCGCACCAAAAGTATCTCCATGATAGGCGCCGTCAAAAGCAATAATTTGATTTCTTCTTTCACCATTATTTTGCCACCATTGATAAGCAATTTTAAGAGCTACTTCAACTGCAGTTGATCCATTATCTGAAAAAAATAATCGTTCTAATTTAGTTAATTTGCTAAGTCTTTCTGCTAGTTTTTTTGCTTGAGGATGTAAGAAATCAGCAAAAATAACTTGTTCTAATGTCTTAGCTTGATTTGATATCGCATTAGCTATGAATTCATTACTATGTCCATGTAGAGTAACCCACCAGCTGCTGATCCCATCGATAAGTTCTTTTTCAGGATTTACCGTAAATAAAGAAGCATCTTTACCATGGCTGACTTCAATTTGAGCTTTGTTTGTTTGAATCTGAGTAAAAGGAGGCCAAATATTAGGGTGCCAATCATTATTAAATGAATTTGAATTATGAATCATAATCAATATTTAATTATTTAGTATTTGATTTAGTCTTTCTTCCATTTTAAGGTCTTTCCATAATAAATCTAAATTATCACTACTTAAATTTTCAATCAAAGGGAATTCAGCGATAATTGGTACTCCACTAAAAAGTTCTAAAGTTTGTGGGTTATCTAAATGTTTCTTGCCATTTATAATAAGACCTATAATAGGAATATTTCTTTTTCTGAGAGCTTCAATACTTAAGAGTGTATGGTTTAGTGTCCCAAGAGAACTCCTGCAAACTAGTATTACAGGTAAGTTCCAAATTTTGATTTGATCAATCTGTAAAAAATCTCTTGTTATTGGAACCATTAGCCCACCTGCAGTTTCAACTAAAAGAGTCTTATCGATATTTGGTAAATTTAAATTTGACTTAATAATTTTTACCTTATCAATTTCCGCCGCCCAATGAGGTGATACTGGATAATTGAAAATGTAAGCTTCTTTTAAGATTTTTTTTTGACTAATTTGGCTAACTCTTTTTACATATTCACTATCAGTCTCACCTTCAATACCACTTTGTATAGGCTTCCAATAATAACAATTGAGTCCTCTGACAATAAATGAGCTAATTAATGTTTTACCAACATCAGTATCAGTTCCGCATACAATAAATTGAAAATTTTGATTATTAATTTTCATTTTTTTAAGATTAATATACTTATAGACCAAGTTAAATTTACTTTATTAAATTGATCTTTAGGCCATTTCTCTTGCATTAACTTTAATTCAGAAACCGTTTTTCTTCTACTTTGAGTAGTGTGAGCTCCTACATTGATAATACTTTTAAAGAGTTTATAAATATTTGGAAAAGTTTCCTTGTAACTAAATTCTTTTATTAAAAAAATTTCATTTTCTTTTATGAATCTTTTTAACGTATTTGTACATGGCAAAGAAATGCCACTGAACTCTATATTATTTTTTTTACATGTATCTTTCCATTCTGGGAAACTTTTATTATTGGGAAACAAAACTATGAGAAAACCTCCAGGGACTAATCTGTTATACCATTTTCTCAACTTCTTCTCAGGTTCATTCAACCAATGAAAGCAAAAAGAAGAAATAATTAAACTTGCATTATTAATATAAGGGGGCAAATCAATATTTAAATCCCATAATATGGTCTGACTATTTTTCTTATTTTCTTTAAGCATATTTGGACTAAAGTCAATTCGAATAACGTTTACATTCACAAAATTTTTTTCTAATAGATCAGCTAAAAAACCTGTGCCCGCACCTAAATCAATCCATTCCCCAATTTGAGGTTTTAATTTTTTAATAATGAGCATTAGCTTATTTGCAAAATGTTTTTGAACTAGGGAATGATTTGAATAAGAATGCGCAGCATTATTAAAATTATTATTAATTTTTTTGTTCAAATATTTATTTGCCATCATTAACAATATTTATAACCAATCTTTAAGGATTTTTACAATACAATTATTATCTATTAGGTGACCTTGGTTTTCAATTTGAATTAATTTAGGTTGATTCCTTTGAGAATTTTTTAATAAATTAATAAATTCGTTATGAGCATATTCTTTGAGAATAAAATCATTTTTTGATTTAATTATTAAAACTTCAGCATGTTTTGAAAATAAATTAAATATATTCCGTTGTGAATATAACTTTTGAAAATCTTCTAATAAAAATTCTAAATTAATTTGTTTTGAATTCAAATTAAAAATAGATTTAAATTTAGTATCAACTTGATTTGGCATAAATGATCTACTAATGAATTCTTCTAGCATAAAACGTATTTCATGAGTGTTAATTTTTTTTTCCATTCGCTGGAGTGTTCTTATTGTTATATTGCTCTCATTATTTGTGGGTACGAAATTGAAGAAGGAATTAATTAATACTATATGTGATGCTTCTTTGAGAATTTCTTTTTCAATTAAATGGATTCCCAAAGAATGACATACAGCAACTTTTTTATTTTTATCTGAATCAGTTTTGATCCATTGAACTTTAATGCAGGCATCTGAGTAATAACCTCTGTCATTATCTTGCCAAATCCAATTTTGTTTAATAAATTCTTCTTTTAACTTATTCCAGATACTATGATCTAATCCCCATCCGTGTTGAGAAATGATTTGGTTCATTTGTAGGCTTTTAATACAGAAATAAAGTTTTTTAAAATATTTGTATTGAAGGAACTCCTAATAGTTAATCTGATTCTAGATTTTCCTTTTGGCACTGTAGGAGGTCTTATCCCTACTGCTAAGAAGCCTTTCTCTTCCAAAAATTTTTGCATCATCATTGTTTTATCTTCATCTCCGATAATTAAGGAAAGGATATGAGCATCTCCTATTACTTCATATTTACCAATATTTTCAATCTCTGTTTTCCATCTTTTTGAAATTTTTAGTAAATTAATTCCTAAATTTTGATTTTTTTTGATTTTTTGTAAAGATTCTAATGCTCCTGCCGCAAGAGAAGGAGATAAAGCTGTTGTATATCTAAAGGGACTACTAGTTTGAATAAGCATTTCTCCTATTTTTTCATTGCTCGCTAGAAAGGCACCACCGCTGCCAAAGGCTTTACCAAAAGTTCCACTAACCATGCTAATTGAATCAAGAAATGGATTACTCAATCCTTTTCCTTCATTTCCTAAAATTCCTAATGCATGAGCTTCATCTACTAATAATTTGCAATTATATTTTTTACACAGTTTTGTTATTTTTTCTAGTGGAGCAATACTACCCTCCATACTGTAGAGAGATTCAACAACAACAAGAATAGAGTTGTTAATTATGGTGTACTTTGACAATTTATTTTCTAAATCTTTTAAATTATTGTGGAGGAATCTAATTAATTTAGCTCCAGATGCTTTTGATCCAACAAGTAAAGAATTATGTATTAATTTATCTGCAATTATGATACTATTCCTATCTGTTAAAGCTTGGATGGCTGCTATATTTGCTTGATATCCGCTAGGGAAGAGTAGTACAGAGTCTTGGTTTAACCATTTTCTTAAATTATTTTCAAGTGACCTATGTATAGGTCTAGTTCCACTTATAAATCTAGAACTACCTGATCCTAAACCTTCAATAAGTGTTGTCTCATGTGCCGCATTAATAACATCTTTATCTCGGCTTAATCCAAAATAATCATTACTGCTTAAGTCTATAAGAGTTGAGTTGATGTTGTCTCTCGAAGCTTTAAATTCATATGGTTTATCACCAAGAGCTAGTACTCGCAATTTTCTAATTCTATTTTTTGGAGTTTGAAATTTGTCCATAGTTTTATAGCTTAAAAATCTAAATTTATAAGCAAAGTTTGCAAGTTAATTATTGAATTTATTAATATCTAAATAGATCATATCTTAAGAAGTTAACTCAAATTCATCTCAACAAGAATTTTTGAATAATCTAGGGGAAATATTTCCATTTCCTTTAGATAAATTTCAATTAGATGCAATTAAGGCTATTAATAGTGGCAATTCTATTGTATTAACTGCTCCAACTGGCTCAGGTAAAACCATATTAGGGGAATTTGCGATTTACAGAGCTTTAAATCATAAAAGTAGAGTATTTTATACCACCCCTTTAAAGGCTCTTTCTAATCAGAAATTTAGAGACTTTTCTTTTCAATTTGGCCAAAATAAAGTCGGTCTACTCACGGGAGATATGAGTATAAATAGAGAGGCACCAGTCTTGGTAATGACAACTGAGATATTTAGGAATATGCTTTATGGCGAGTTTGAGGATTTTGATGATCCACTCATTAATTTGGAATCAGTAATACTTGATGAGTGCCATTATATGAATGATCCACAAAGGGGTACAGTGTGGGAGGAAACAATTATTCATTGTCCGAGTAGGACTCAAATTATCGCTTTGTCCGCGACAATCGAAAATGCAAATCAACTTAAAAGTTGGATTAATCAAGTGCATGGACCAACTGAACTAATTAAAAGTGATATAAGACCTGTACCTTTAGATTTTATTTTTTGTAGTGCTAAAGGTTTTCATCCTCTTTTAAATAAAAAAAAGAATGGAATTCATCCTAACTGTAAAGTTTGGAGATCACCTAAGGGACAAAAAAATAAAGTTAAAGTTGGCAGATTAGTACAACCAAAGTCACCTTCCATATCTTTCGTTATTTCAAGGCTATTTGATCAAAATATGTTACCTGCAATTTATTTTATTTTTAGTAGAAAAGGTTGCGATAGAGCACTTGAAAATATAAATCATTTAACTTTAGTTAATTATAAAGAAGCTAATTTAATCTCTCAAAGGTTAAAAGAATATTCAAAATATAATGAAGAGGGCATTAAGGATAATGTTCTTTTTGATGCTCTTAAAAAAGGAATTGCTTCTCATCATGCTGGACTACTTCCTGCTTGGAAAGAATTGGTAGAGGAATTATTTCAGCAAGGTCTAATAAAAGTTGTTTTTGCAACTGAAACGCTTGCCGCTGGTATAAATATGCCTGCAAGAACTACAGTGATTTCATCTTTATCAAAAAGATCTGAAAATGGGCATCGTTTACTTTTTAGCAGTGAATTTTTGCAAATGTCGGGGAGAGCAGGTAGAAGAGGCAAGGATACACAGGGTTATGTCGTCACTGTGCAAAATAGATTTGAAGGTGCTAAAGAAGCAAGTTCGCTTGCTTTGAGTAAGCCAAATCCATTAATTAGTCAATTCTCTCCAAGTTATGGAATGGTTCTTAATCTTCTTCAAAACTATACTCTTTCTAAATCTCAAGAGCTTATAAAACGCAGTTTTGGAAGTTTTGTTCAAGTATCACAGTCTTCAAAGGAAAATAGTGATTTAAATTCTTTAAATGAAGAGTTACTAAATTTGAAGAAAATTACAGATAAGATTTCTTGGAAAGATTTTGATTCTTATGAAAAGTTGAAAAGTCGTCTTAAAGAAGAAAGGAGATTATTAAAAATTTTAGAAAAACAGGCTTCTCAGAACTTATATGAAGAAATAAGTAATGCGATTCAATTTTTGACTGATGGAAGTTTAATTGCTTTAAAAGCACCTCAAATTAAACGAAAAATTGTGCCAGCAGTGATATGTAAAAAGTTTTTAAGTACTAATAAAAATTTAAATATTCTTTGTTTAACTATTGATAATTTGTTTATTTTAATAAAACCAGATTGTGTTGTAAATATTTTCTCAGGCATGGAAGTCTTAGATCTCTCTAAACTAATTACACCAAATTTGAATTTTTCCGGCGAAAGCTTAAGAGGTGATGAATTTTCTATGATTTTTGCAAGTAAGATTTTTGAACTTAGTCAATCGAACGATTTAACTATCCCAAAATATGATTTAGCAAAAGAAGTAGTATCTCAAAAGGAATCAATCTCTCAAATAGAAAAACAAATAGTCAAGCACCCTTTTCATAAACTAGGTGATTTAAAAAAACTAAAAAAGCTTAGAAATAAAGTTAGTATGATAGAAGTTATAATTGAAGAAAAGAAAATACTTTTAGAAAAGAAAGAAAATTATAATTGGGAAAAATTTACAAATTTGATAAAAATTTTAAATTATTTTGGTTGTTTAGAAGATGTAAATCTTACTGAGATGGGAAAATCAATAGGTTCTTTAAGAACCGAGAATGAGTTATGGGTGGGATTAGTTTTATTAAGTGGTTATTTAGATGAGTTAGAACCTCCAGACCTAGCTGCAGTTATTCAAGCCATATCAGTAGAAGTTAGAAGATCTGATTTGTGGTGTAATTATCGACCATCTTCGAAAGTGCTTGATGTTTTTAATGAGTTAGAAAGTTTGAAGAAGTTATTATCTTCACAGCAATTCAATTACTTTATAGATGTCCCTATTTATCTAGAAAAAGAGTTAACAGGAATAGTTTCACAATGGGCGAGAGGTCAGAAATGGAAAGAAGTAATTTTTAATACCTCTTTAGATGAAGGTGATGTTGTAAGGATTATTAGACGAACAATAGATGTGCTTTCCCAGATACAATATTGTGGGAGCATTAGTAGTAAGCTTAAAAAAAATGCGAAATTAACTTTGAAAGCTATCAATCGATTTCCGGTATCAGAATCTAACGATCTATTAAGAATATCTGATAAAAATCAAATCAATCCTGCGATTAAAAGATTAGATGATTTAATTTAGAGATTTAATCATATCATTTTTTCAATATTCATAATCTCATCGTATTTCGTTTCGTCTAAGTATCCTAATTTTAAAGTCGCTTCTTTAAGATTAAGCGACTCATTAAATGCCAGATTAGCTATTTCTGCAGATTTCTCATATCCTATCTCTGGGACTAAAGCAGTTATAAGCATTAGTGAATTATTTAAATTTGTTTCTATAGATTTTAAGTTAGGCATTAGCCCGTTAATTAATTTAATTCTAAAATTATCTATTGCCTCACTTAATAATTTAATGCTAGTCAAGATATTAAATGCTATTAAAGGTTTGTATTCATTCATTTGCAAAGTCCCGCTACAGTTTGCTATCGATACAGCATATTCAAATCCCATAATTTGAGAACAAATCATACTAAGTGACTCACATTGCGTGGGGTTAACTTTTCCTGGCATAATTGAGCTACCCGGCTCATTTTTGGGAATAATTAATTCATAAATGCCTGCTCTCGGACCAGAAGATAATATTTTTATATCATTTGAGATCTTGAATAATGAACAAGATAAAATTTTTAATTTGCCCATGATATTTGCTAAACGATCATGAGAGGCCATCAAAGAAAAATAATTTTCTGATTTAGTGAATGGCAGGTCTGTTTCATTTTTGATTATTTTTATCACTTCTTCACTGAAATTTTCAGGACAATTAATGCCTGTTCCAACTGCTGTTCCGCCAATCTGTAAACAATATAATTCTGATAAGCCAGATAATATTGACTTCTGTGCATCTTTTATTTGTTTAGACCATGTAGAGATTTCTTGTCCCAACGTTATTGGTACAGCATCTTGAAAATGTGTTCTACCAATTTTGATAAGATTATTCCATTCTTTACTTTTTTTATCAAGAGATATAGTTAAATTTTCCATAGATGGTAATAATTTCTTTGTGATTTCCATAACTACACTTATATGAATAGCAGCGGGAAAAGTATCATTCGTTGATTGAGATTTATTGACATCATCATTAGGATGCAGAACTTTATATTGACCTAATTCAGAATTTGCTTTTACCGCAGAAATATTTGAAATCACTTCATTTACATTCATATTTGTTTGAGTACCACTTCCTGTTTGCCATATTTTTAAGGGAAATTCTGAATCATATAAGCCTGCTAAAATATCAGCACAACTTTTTTCTATTAAATCTTTTTTTTGGTTGTCAAGATAACCTAGATTATTATTTGCAATGGCTGCTGCTTTTTTTATTAGGGTGATTGCGTATATCAATTCTAATGGAATTAACTCTTTCCCTAATGCAAAATTTTTAATTGATCTTTGTGTTTGTGCTCCCCATAAAGCATTTTTGGGAACTTCAATAGTACCTATACTATCTTTTTCTAATCTAAAGTCGTCTTTCATTAAGTTTTGAATTGATATTAGTAGAGCATCTATCTAAATCTAGGATAATAAATTTTTAAATATTTAACCTATTCCATATTACATCTAAATTATTTAGGTGTACTGAAGGATCAAAACATTGATCCAATTCCGTTAAGTTAATTAAATTCATAATATTTTCGTCTTTTATTAAATTTTCTTTAAAATTGCCATTTTCTGTATTCCATGCAAGATGTGCATTTTTTTGGACTAGCTTATATGCCTCTTCTCTGGAAATCCCTTTCTCAATAAGTAGAAGAAGTACTTTTTGGCTAAAAATAACCCCCCCGTATATATTCATATTTTTCAGCATGTTATCAGGATAAACTTTTAAATTTTCTATTATTTCAACCATTTCATGAAGCATGAAATGTAAACAAATAGATATGTCTGGTAGCATTATTCTTTCGTTGGAACTATGACTAATATCTCTCTCATGCCAAAGAGTGACATTCTCTAATGCTGTATTTGCATGGCTCTTAAGAATTCTTGATAAACCACTTACCCTTTCGCTTCTTATTGGATTCCTTTTATGAGGCATCGCTGAGCTACCTTTCTGTCCTTTAGAGAAACCTTCTTCTACCTCTAAAACATCTGTTCTTTGTAGATTCCTGATCTCTGTTGCGAACCTATCTAAAGAGGCACCTACTAAAGCTATTGTAAGTACATAATCTGCATGTCTATCTCTCGATATAACTTGTGTACTGGCCGTATCAATATTTAAACCTAATATTTTGCAGGTTATTTCTTCTACTTTAGGATTTGTATTTGCATAAGTTCCCATTGCGCCACTTATTTGTCCAATAGAAATAGAGCCTTGCAATTCATTTAATCTTTTTTTATTTCTTATTATTTCTGCTAACCAGCCAGCCAGCTTAAATCCAAAAGAAATAGGTTCTCCATGAATAGCATGAGAACGCCCAACCATTATTGTTTTTTTATGTTGAGAGGCAAGTTTTCTAATCGCGTTTTCAAGATTTTCAGTTTCTTTTAATAATATTTTGCAAGAATCTCTCATCTGAAGAGATAAACCAGTATCTAGAACATCGCTGCTAGTCATTCCTACATGAATATATCTACCAGAATCTCCCACATATTCATTTAAGTTCGTTAGAAATGCAATTACATCATGTTTAACCTCTTTTTCGATCTCTTTAATTCTTTCTGACTTGAAATTTGCCCTAGATTTAATTACATTTAAATCTTTCTCTGGAATGTTTCCTAATTCAAAATTCGCTTCGCAAGCGGCAATTTCAACTTCTAACCAACTTTGAAACTTTGCTTCCTCTGTCCATATGCGACCCATCTCTGGTAATGTGTAACGCTCAATCACTATTTTTTATTTATACACAATTCACATTATAACTATTTCTTATGGTTTGTTTAATTTATAAAAACTCATTATTAATTATTGTCTTTTTTTTCTAATTTTTTGCAATAAAAGAAAGCTTTTTACAGAAACAATTATTAAAGCGTTTACTACCAAAAATTAAGATATTATTTAAGGAATCGACTTTGGTTATTTTAGAAAAATTTATATTGTATTTAGTTAGAATTGAATAAAGATAAAAATGAATTATTTATGTCTTTGTATTCTTGTTCTAAATCTTTATTTATCGTAAATGAGTAAAAAGATACGATTAGATATTTTTTTATTGACTAAAGGTTTTGTTGATTCACGTCAAAAAGCCCAAAGGATCATTCTCGCAGGTAAAGTTAGAGATAATAATGGCAAAGTATTAGATAAACCAGGTCAAGAAATATCTCTCGAATCTCAAATAAATATTTCTGCTCAGCCAAAGTATGTTTCCAGGGGGGGTGATAAATTATCGGAGGCGTTTCAAAAGTTTTCTTTAAATGTAAAGGATAGAATATGTCTTGATGCAGGTATCTCCACAGGAGGATTTACAGATTGTTTATTACAAAATGGTGCAAAAAAGATTTATGGAATTGATGTTGGCTATGGTCAAACTTCCTGGAAAATAAGGGAAAATCCAAAAGTTAAACTTTTAGAAAGAACCAATATAAGATTTCTTAAATCAGAGAACATTTTTTCTAAAGAAGATATATTTCCAGATTTTGTAGTAGCGGATCTTTCCTTCATTTCACTAAAGTTGGTTTTAAAGCCTATTGAGGATTTATTAAATAAAAATTTTTTTGAAGGAATTTTTCTTATAAAACCACAATTTGAAGTAGGGAAGGAATATGTAAGTAAAGGGGGTGTTGTAAAAGAGTTTAAGTATCATTTATTAGCATTAAATTCTGTAATTAGGGCAATAGAAAGTTTCAATTGGCGGATTAATGGTTTAATCGCATCTCCACTAGTTGGTCCAGCAGGAAACCATGAATATCTAATATGGATAAGTAAAACGCAATTAAACGAATTTTCAGTTAATAACGAATTTTTGCATAAATTAGTTAAGCGAACCTTAGGTTAAATTACAGTGCATCTTTATCTAAATCTCCAGTTCTTATTCTTACAACTGAATCAACTTGAGAAATAAAGATTTTGCCATCACCGATTTCCCCTGTTTTTGCAGCTGCTGCAATTGCACTAATGACAGAATCTACCTTATCGCTATCTACAACTACTTCTACTTTCAACTTTTGAAGAAATTCAACGGTAAACTCTGAACCTCTATATCTTTCAACTTGTCCTTTTTGTCGTCCGAATCCTCTGACCTCACTTACAGTCATCCCAATAATTCCTGCATTGACAAGTGCAACTTTTACATCTTCTAATTTAAAGGGACGAATTATCGCCTCAATTTTTTTCATGATTAACTTAATAACAACTATATTTTAATTTGTTTTCGGTAAAACATCCAGAATTGATATATCTGACATTGATTCAATTCTGACCCCTGCTAAATTTGCATCTTCTATCAATAATTTTGAATCTACTTCTGAAATAATTACTTTGTTATTAGATAGTGCTTCCCATTGATCATTTTCAAAATGAGTCTGAAGCCACAACATTCCATGAATACTTAATGGTCTCAGTGATTTGTTAGATTGATTATCTACGTTTGTAATACAAATGTCCATTAAATAATTTTTAGTATGTACTTATTAAGCCTTTTAGGTCGATATAAAAATGTGCGCGTTGATACAAAAAGAGATTTTTATGGTTTTTAATTTGTTGTTTTGTAATACTTGAAAAAGATTGACAATCTAATTGAGTCAAAATTTGAAAAATGAATGAAGAATTAAATCAAAGTACAATAAGACCTCTTTATGGTGAAAGAAAAATTGCAGAGTCAAAAATTATATGTTTTGAAAATCCAAATAAATCAAGAAATTATCAAATAGTAATTGATCTACCAGAATTTACATGTAAATGCCCTTTCTCGGGATATCCTGATTTTGCTAAATTGAAAGTTACTTATCAACCAAAAGAAAAAGTTTATGAGCTTAAATCATTAAAGCTTTATATAAATAACTTTAGGGATCAAAAGATTTCACATGAAGAAGTTACAAATAAGATTATGGATGATTTAATAGCAGCAGCTAATCCACAGTGGCTATGTCTAAATGCTGACTTTAATCCAAGAGGTAATGTTTCAATGAGTCTTGAGCTAACTCATGGAAATAAAGAATATTAGTTTATCTTATCTTGTCTGATAATTGATTAAATTCTGATTCAAAGCCTGATAGGTTTTTGTTGCATAAGCCACCCATATAATAATTTTTTGAAGAATTATCATTGAGAATCCAAATACGTTTTGTTGGTATTAAGCTCAGAGTTGCTCCAAAAAGAATTAGCATAAATGAAGAATATATAATGGGAATAGATGGATCATTTTTAATAATCAATCCACTACTAGGAATGATTTTGCTTAACTTAATATTTGAAGAATTTATTTTTACTTCTTTCTCATTTAGATAGATATCCTTTTCTGAAAAATCATCAATATCAAAAATTTTTACTGGTCCATTTTCATTATCTATTGTTAAAAGATAATTTTTTTTCATATTTTCGCCCAATTCTACAACCACTCCCCATATCTGATTACCAATCTCAGGTACTGGTTTTAAAACAAATTGATAATTTATTTTATCTATTTCGAGAATAATACTAGATATTGCCCAATCAGCTTGGTAAATTGTTAATCCCTTATATCTTAATGGATGATTGACTTCTGCTTGTTTTTTTATTTTTTCGTTTGATTCATTTGAATATATCTCCAAATCTGAAGTGAACTGTTTTGGGAGACCATCATCCTCTCTTTGAATATTAAAGTTTTTTAATTTCAAAGAGAATTTCTCTTTGGATACATCATTAATTAAATTTATACTTTCATTTGGGATCAAATACTCCTCTAGAGAGTTTCTGGTGAAATTGCCATATGCAGAACCAATTAAAAGTATTATCAGTCCAGTATGTACTAGTATTGGGCCAACTCTTCCAACAACACCCTTTCTAGCTAACAATCTATTTTCTTTTCTTAAAATTTCCCAACCCTGATTTTTAAGTATTTCGTTTGCATTTGAGATAGGTTCTTCCCCTTCATTTTCAGGCCATTTATAGGCTAATTGTAGGTTGTTAAATTTTTCTATATTGTCATAATCTATCCATTTTAAAGATGCTTTGAGTGTAGGGATTTGCTTCCTAAAACTTGAGGCGGCTAATGAAAGGCAAAGAAGAAATAAAGATATTAGAAACCATTTACTTGTATAAATATGATCTAGTTCTAATAATAAGATTTTATCTCCATCAATGAACCCCAAAATAGGGTTATTCTTATAACTTTCAAGATAGTCTTTCTTTGCCATACCTTGTGGAATAAATGTTCCGATTCCACTTGAAAAAGCAATGAATATTAAGAGGGATATTGCAAATTTTAAGGAAGATATATTAAGTATTAATTTATTTAAAAAAAACATTTATATCCAGTTGGAGATAATATTTAATAGTCCAAGAGAAATAAGTATAAAGCCGCTAAATGTAGGGATGACTTGACTAAATTGTCGAAACTCCAATAATTTCCTTAAATTATCTGTGGTAAATCCAACAATAATTAATGGTAAAACTTGTCCAAGCCCAAAAAAGAATAAAAATATTATTGATATTAGTGGACTCTTCGCTTGTGAAACCCATGCAAGAAGTGTAGCTAAAACCGGAGTTATACATGGTGAGGAGGCGAGCCCAAAAGCAGCTCCAGTAACCATTGGGGCAAGATAAGGTGGAACTCTATTTTCAATAAATTTAAAATTAGGGCTATTAGGTAGTTGGAATCTAATTAAACCTAGTAAATTTAATCCCATTATTATTGCAAAAATAGAAATCCCTGTTGTAAATATATGAGGTAATTGACCATAAATTTTTCCTAAGAATCCACTTAAAGCTCCCAGTAAGACTAATGAAAAAATAACACCACTACAAAAACTTAAAATTTTTATTTGGTTGTTTTTATCTTTTGAGCCACCTATGTAAGCAATTGTTAAAGGCATTAATGATAAAGAACATGGGCCTAAACTTGTTAAAAGTCCAGCACTGAAAATTAATAAAAAAGTAATAGGCCCAGGGTTGCTAACAGCTTCTTGCATTAGCAAATTCCCTCTTTGGGCTAATTCAGAAATAACAAAATTGAATTCGAAAATGATTTATTTGATATATCTTAAAATTCTACCTAATTCAATGTCTTTCTTGCACGCAGATTACCAATAAATCCTGTCGATTCTAATGAACATCTTAATAAAAGCGCTGCAATAAATAATGATCCTATCAATGAGTTGCCCCCATAACTCACAAACGGCAAAGGTAACCCTGTTGTAGGCATGGAGCCAGTCGTCACAGCGATATGTATTAATGATTGACCAATAAGTAAAGTTGCGCAACCGGTGGCAACTAATTTTGTATAGTTATTTCTTGATTTAATAGCAATTCTTAAGCTCAAATAAGAAAAAATTGCTAAAAATCCTAAAAGAAATATTGAACCTAATAATCCGAACTCTTCAGCGTAAATAGCAAAAATAAAATCAGTATGCTGTATCGGTAAATATTGTAATTTTTGCATTGATAAGCCAAATCCTTTTCCTAAAACGCCTCCTGATCCAATAGCTAGTAAGCTTTGAATAAGTTGATATCCATTTCCTTCGGGATCGCTCCAAGGGTTTATAAATGATTTTATCCTTAGCATTTGGTATTGATTATTCATTACGCTTAGATAAGCACTGATAGCGCCAGTAGTCGCTACCGTTATCAGTGAATTTATTTTTACCCCTCCGCACAAGGCAATAATCCAAAACATTATGCCAATTAATCCAGCTGTACTTAAGTTGGGTTGCTTCATTATTAGTAGAATCAGTAGACCGAAAGTAAATAATGAAATAATTTTCTTTTCATCTTTAACTAAATTCCAATGAGCAAATAAATTAGCTGATTCCAAGATACAAAATGGTTTAATAAGTTCTGATGGTTGCATTTTTAGTGGTCCTAAAATTAGCCATCTTGTTGAGCCGTTAATAGTACTACCAAAAAATATTGTTGAGCCTATTAGTAAAAGTAAAATATAAAAAATAGGTTTTGAGATTTTCAGAAGATCTCTAATATTTGTATTTAATACAAACAAAAATATTGTTATGCCTGGAATGTACCATGCCATTTGCCTTTTTAAGAAAAACGCCCAATCTCCTATTTCTTTATTAGCAACCCACCAACTTGCTGAGCCTAAAATAAATAAACCAAAAATGCACCAAAAACTTAAGATTACAAATATTAGTTTTCCTTCAAAAGGCCAAATTTTGATCGGCATTGGCAAAAAATTATTATTGTAAATATCTATGTTGTTGTTGATTATATTATTTTCATTAATAAATCTATCTGAGTAGTTTTGGATTTTTACTCTTCTCGTCAATTGATTAAATATAGATAATCCATTGAGACGTTAAATTGCTCTTTTCGCCAATGTTTTAATAAAATTTATAGATTTATAATTATTAAATTTTTAATAGAAATTAAATTCATTTGTTTGAATATTAAGACTAAATCTTAAGAAATAGCACTTTAGTAAAAAAAAACTAGCAAAAAGTCACCTCTGCATGATAGATTCCGTGAGTTTATATACTTAAAAATCTAAATTTCTAGAGAGGAAAGTTAAGTTATGTTCACTACAGTGGACTCCAACGAAAAAACTATCAAGCATTCTACAAAAAGTGATGCTGATAATTCTCTTTATATTGATAATTCAAGTTTTATTGAAGATAAATTGCCAATCATTAAGCGACTTTCTCAATTCCTTGAAGTAAGTGATGACTTTTTTTCACTTCAATTAGCACTTTATTGTTTAACATTGTTTCTTTCAATTGTTATAACAATAGTTTCTTCTATCTTTATCAACTTCTCTTTTGGTTTAAGTGTATTTATAGGTTCTATTATTGGAATTCTTTACTTACGTTTACTCGCTAAAAGTATAGGGAATTTAGGTAAAACCTCATCAGGGATTTCAAAAGTTCAATTGCTATTACCTGTATGTCTTTTCATTTTTGCTAGTAGAAATGAACTGATTGAAATTCTTCCATCAATTATTGGCTTTTTCTTATTCAAGCCTGCTATGTTTTATTACTTTTCACGTTCCTAGATTTAAGTCTTAAAACTATTATTTTCTCAAATTTTTAAAAAATCAAAAATGAATTTAAGTTATTTTTTTACAAATTTTGCTGAGTTAGAAGTTGGTCAACACCTTTACTGGCAAATTGGAAATATTAGTATTCATGGACAGGTTTTTTTAACTTCATGGATTCTTTTAGGGGCGTTACTTGTATTCATTTCCTTAGGAACAAAAAAAATGGAAAATGATCCTAAAGGACTGCAAAATCTTCTCGAATTTTTATGGGATTATATTAGAGATTTAGCAAGAACACAGATTGGAGAAAAAGTTTATCGTGATTGGATGCCTTTTATAGGGACATTATTTCTTTTCGTGTTTGTAAGTAATTGGGGCGGTGCTCTAATTCCATGGAGATTAATAAAATTGCCAAGTGGTGAGTTAGGTGCCCCCACCGCTGATATAAATACAACTATAGCGCTAGCTTTATTAGTATCTCTCTCGTATTTTTACGCTGGTTTAAGTAACAAAGGTTGGAGATATTTTGAGTATTATGTACATCCGACACCAATAATGTTGCCTTTCAAAATTTTAGAAGACTTCACAAAACCCTTGTCTTTATCTTTTAGGCTTTTTGGAAATATCTTAGCTGATGAATTAGTTGTATCTGTATTAGTATTTTTAGTACCTTTGGTTTTACCAATACCAGTTATGTTCCTTGGTTTATTCACAAGTGCAATTCAAGCTTTAATTTTTGCAACATTGGCGGCCTATTACATTGGAGAAGCAGTTGAAGAGCATCATTAGTTCTTTTTATACATAAAGGACCTTTTACAAAAGGCATATAATCTGCCAAAATACCTAATCGCGTAGGTCTGAAAAATCAGACCCATTCTAAATCAACTATTAGGATGTCCAAGCGCGTTTGACAAATATTTATCACAAGCTAAAAGCTTTTATTTCAAAATTATGGATTCCATTACTTCCGCTGCATCTGTTGTAGCTGCTGGTCTAGCAGTTGGTCTTGGTGCAATTGGCCCTGGCCTTGGTCAAGGTAACGCAGCTCAAGGAGCTGTAGAGGGCATAGCTCGCCAGCCAGAAGCAGAAGGCAAAATTAGAGGTACTTTACTTTTATCATTCGCTTTTATGGAGTCATTAACAATCTATGGATTAGTTGTGGCTCTTGTACTGCTGTTCGCTAATCCTTTCTCTTAAGATTACATTACTTTGTATATCAAAGTAATTTAGCTTTAATTTTCAATTTCAAAACAAGCCTATGTTTGTCTCTTACCTATTTGCAACTGAAGGTGGATTATTTGATATAAATGCCACTTTGCCATTAATGGCTATACAAGTTGTTGTACTTACTTATTTACTAAATTCACTTTTCTTCAAGCCTGTTGGCAAAGTAGTAGAAAAGAGAGAAGAATTCGTAAGAGGTAACATCACGGAGGCAAAAAAGAAACTTGCTGAAGTTGAGAAGTTAGAAGCTGAACTGCAAACTCAACTTCTAGAAGCTCGTTCTGAGGCGGCACAAATTGTTAACGAAGCTGAAAAAGATTCTGAAAAGCTTTATAAAGAAGCTATAGAACTCGCTAATAGTGAAGCAAATACTTCCAAAGAAAATGCGAGATTAGAAATTGAAAACCAGACTTCTTCAGCGCGTGAACAACTTTCACAACAGGCAGATGCCCTTAGTGAACTTATTGTTAATCGATTAATTCATCAAACATGAATATTTCTCTTTTTGCTACGGATGGATTTGGACTGAATCTCAATTTATTTGAGACTAATGTCATTAATTGGGCTGTAGTTATTTTTGGATTATATAAATTTTTACCAGGCTTTCTTGGAAAAATGCTTCAAAAAAGAAGAGAAGGTATTCTTCTCGAATTAAAAGATGCTGAGGAGAGACTTCAAAATGCCAACACAGCTTTTGAAAAGGCAAAAGTAGATTTGTCATTAGCCAAAGAAAAAGCTGAAAAGATTAAAGCTGACTCTCTAAAAAGATCTGAGGCCATCAGAATGGAAAGTGAGAAAAAGGCTATTGAAGAGATGGCACGTATAAAACAAAGTGCAATTTCAGATGAAAGTTCTGAAGCTTCAAGAGCTATATCTCAACTGCGAAAAGAAGCAGTTGAGTTAGCGATTAAGAAAGCTTTAGATTCATTACCAAATAAACTTGATCAAGCCACTCAGGAAAATTTGGTTACTCAATCAATTAATAATATTGAGATAAACTAATGCCTCTTTTAAATTCCGTTACTACTCCATACGCTGAAGCATTTCTTCAAGTCGCAAATGAAACACAGCAAACTGAAGAAATTGTAATTCAAGCTAAAGAAATCCTTCAATTAATAGGCGATTCGCCTGAGCTAGAAAAGGCTTTGTCTTCTCCAATTCTTGAAAAGGAATCAAAGAAGAAAATTCTAATACAGCTATTTTCAGATAAAATTAATTATTCACTTTTAAATTTATTAAAGTTATTAGCTGATAGGCAAAGGATAGGAATTTTAGTTCCAATTCTCGAAAGATTTTTGGAGATTTACAGGGAAAATAGTAATATTGCTCTTGCAACTGTTACTTCAGCTGTAGAACTATCTGACGAGCAAAAGGATTTAATTACACAAAAAATTATTTCTATTGCTGGGACAGAAAAACTAGAACTAGTTACTAAAACTGATCCATCACTTATAGGCGGTTTCGTCGCAAGTGTAGGATCTAAAGTAATAGATGCAAGTATCGCATCACAAATTAGAAAACTTGGTCTTTCACTCTCCAAGTAATTTCAAAATCACCCTTATTTCTTAAAAAAATGGTATCTATACGTCCAGATGAAATCAGTTCAATACTTAAACAACAAATAACTGATTATGATCAATCTGTTTCAGTCAGTAATGTAGGAACAGTTCTTCAAATTGGTGATGGTATTGCCAGGATTTATGGTTTAGAAAAAGTCATGGCTGGAGAATTACTAGAGTTTGAAGATGGAACTGAAGGGATAGCTCTTAATTTAGAAGATGACAATGTAGGAGCTGTTATGATGGGTGATGCATTAGGTGTACAAGAGGGAAGTACGGTAAAAGCTACAGGAAAGATTGCCTCTGTCCCTGTTGGAGAAGCTATGCAAGGCAGAGTTGTTAATCCATTAGGCCAACCTATTGATGGGAAAGGGGAAATACCAACAAGTGATAATAGACTTATTGAGGAATTAGCTCCAGGGATCATTAAGAGAAGATCCGTTTATGAGCCTATGCAAACTGGTATCACTTCAATTGATGCAATGATACCTGTGGGAAGAGGTCAAAGAGAATTAATAATTGGGGATAGGCAAACTGGGAAAACAGCGATTGCTATAGATACTATTATCAATCAAAAAGGCCAAGATGTTACTTGCGTTTATGTAGCGGTTGGCCAAAAATCTGCGTCTGTAGCTAACGTTGTAGAAGTTTTGAGAGAAAAGGGAGCACTTGACTATACAGTTGTAGTAAGTGCGGGTGCTTCAGAAGCAGCTGCTTTACAATATCTAGCTCCTTATACAGGAGCTGCTATTGCAGAACATTTTATGTATCAGGGGAAAGCTACTCTCGTTATCTATGATGACTTAACAAAACAAGCACAGGCATATAGGCAAATGTCACTCCTTTTGAGAAGACCACCAGGAAGAGAAGCATATCCTGGAGATGTTTTTTATTGTCATAGTCGTTTGCTTGAGAGAGCAGCAAAGCTTTCTGACGATATGGGAGGAGGTTCAATGACAGCATTACCAATTATTGAGACGCAAGCCGGAGATGTTTCTGCGTATATACCAACAAATGTTATTTCAATTACTGATGGGCAAATCTTTTTAAGTGCTGATTTATTTAATTCTGGTCTAAGACCAGCAATAAATGTTGGTATCTCAGTTAGCAGGGTTGGTGGAGCTGCTCAAACTAAAGCAATTAAAAAGATTGCAGGTACATTAAAATTAGAATTAGCTCAATTCGATGAATTGGCTGCATTTTCTCAATTCGCTTCAGATCTAGATGAGGCAACTCAGCAACAACTTGAGAGAGGCAAAAGACTTAGAGAATTACTCAAACAAGCTCAATTCTCGCCATTAAATTTAGCTGAACAAGTTGCAGTGGTTTATGCTGGAGTTAAAGGTTTAATTGACGAAGTACCTGTTGAAGACGTAACAAAATTTGCTTTAGAATTAAGAGAATACCTAAAACTAAATAAATCTGACTTTATAGATGAAATCCTCAAAGAGAAAAAACTTAACGAAGGACTAGAGGCTACGTTGAAAGAAGTGATTAGTGAAGTTAAATCGGCAATGCTCGCCAAAATTTAAATATATTTCTAGCAAAAAATCATGCCAAATCTTAAAGAAATCAGAGACCGAATTGTCTCTGTAAAAAACACTAGAAAGATCACTGAGGCGATGAGATTGGTCGCTGCAGCAAAAGTTAGAAGAGCTCAAGATCAAGTTCTCAAGAGTAGGCCTTTTGCAGATAAACTTGCAAGGGTTTTACAGAACATACAATCTAGAATGCAATTTGAGTCGTCTGATTCACCACTTTTGTCTAAAAGGAATGTTAAAACAATTTCATTGGTCTGCATAACTGCTGATAGAGGTTTGTGCGGAGGATATAATACAAATGTTATTAAAAAAGTTGAGACAAGATATTCAGAATTAGTAAATCAAGGATTTTCGACTAATTTAATTTTGGTAGGTAAAAAAGCAATTGGATATTTTCAAAATAGGAAGGATAAATATGCAATTAAAAGCACTTTTAAAGAATTAGAGCAAGTACCAACTTCAAAAGATTCAGAAGGAATTACATCCGAAGTGCTAGCAGAATTTTTATCAGAAAGCGCAGATAGAGTGGAAATAATTTATACAAAATTCATTACACTTGTTAGCTGTGCTCCAGTTGTTCAAACTTTATTACCATTAGATCCACAGGGGATAGCAGAAGAAAATGATGAGATTTTTAGATTGACTACAAAGAATAGTAAGCTGCGTGTTGAGAAATCAAATATGGCCAAACCGGAAAGTGATAAATTATCTTCAGATATGGTCTTTGAACAAAGTCCAGATCAATTATTAGATTCATTATTACCTTTATATCTTCAGAATCAGATATTGAGAGCACTTCAAGAATCAGCAGCTTCTGAATTAGCTTGTAGAATGACAGCAATGAATAATGCAAGTGATAATGCTAAAGAATTAGCAAACAATTTAAATCTTACTTACAATAAAGCTAGACAAGCTGCTATTACTCAAGAAATTTTGGAAGTTGTTGGTGGATCAGCTACTTAATAAATTTATTTGTTATCAACAATGCAGTCAATTTATTATGAATTGCCATTACCTGAATTTATTTATGCAAAGGATTTAAGAAAATTTATTACAGGTCAAATTTCAAAAAACGGAGAAATAATTAGATGGTCAATTTACGATATTATTATGAAAGGAAATAAAAAAATATTAAAAATTAATGTCTTAGTATTGAACTAATCTCTCTAATAATGTCGATATTAATATAATGAAAACCACTCCAACTATTCTCGTAATACCAACAGGTATTGGATGTGAGATTGGGGGTTTTGCAGGTGATGCTCTCCCCGTAGCAAAACTACTTGCCTCCGCTTCAGGATGTTTAGTTACTCATCCAAACGTGATGAATGGAGGAACTCTTGCTGAAAAAGATGAAAGGATTTTTTATGTAGAAGGATATAGTCTTGATAGATTTGCCAGAGCAGAAATTGGATTGAAAAAAGTTAATCAGCAAAAAATAGGGATAATTTTTGATAAAAATATTGAAAATGAAATACTCTTAAGGCATTTACAGGTAGCTGATGCATGCATAGCCACATTAGGAATTACTATCGCTTCTTATGTGATTACTGAAGAACCAGTAGGAATAGTTATAAGTGATGAACTATCAGGCCTTAGTAGTGGATATGTAAGAAATCCAGAGACATTAATTAAAGCAGGGAAAAGTTTAATTAACCAAGGAATTACTGCTATCGCAATAGTGACTAGGTTCCCAGATGAAATAGATATTGAGAATGTAAATCTTTATAGAGAAGGAAAAGGAATTGATGTTATTGCTGGAGTTGAGGCAGTAATCAGTCACCTTATTAGTAAATACTTAAAAGTTCCTTGTGCTCATGCGCCAGCATTAGCTCCAATTGATTTGAAAGTTAATTTGGATCCTAGAGCTGCGGCAGAGGAAATAGGTTATACATTTTTACCTTCAGTTCTTATTGGTTTAAGTACTGCTCCAGATATGATTGATTTGCCAGATCTTGATAATAAGATTACGCTCTATCCTCATGAAATAGAGTCTATTGTTGTTCCTAGCGGAGCGCTTGGAGGTGAAGCAGTATTAGCATGTATGGAAAGAGACTTAAATATAATAGCGGTAAAAAATGAGGGAGTTTTGAACGTTTCTAGTAAATGGTTTGATTATAAAAATCTATTTAAAGTAGACAATTATTTAGAGGCATCAGGTTTATTGATAGCTATTAGAGAAGGTATTAATTTTGAATCTATTAAGAGGCCATTAAAATCAATTAAAAAATGCATCTAAAGATATCAATTCAACTTATTTGATAGCTACTGGGATTCTCCAATCATTCCCTAAAGATTGATTGCTTAATTTTAAAATGGGAGGTGCTTGTTTTCTTTTAAACTCTGATCTTTTAATCAGCATAATTATTCTTAAAATTAGATCATATTTATTTCCCTCTTTCTGAAGTTGTATTAAA
>CACOMD010000015.1 GCA_902628235.1 uncultured Prochlorococcus sp.
TCAGACTTATCTATAGCAATATCAATCATTTCAAGCCTAATAAATAAAAATCCCATTAAAGATTGTGCATTTATTGGAGAACTTGGTTTAAATGGTCAAGTGAGAAAAACTAACAATATAAAATCAAAGGTTGAAGAATGTATAAGATTAGGCTACAAAAAAATGTTAATTCCTCAAACTAATAATGAAATATTATTCAAATTTAAAGATATTATCACTTTAGTTGAAGTTGAAAATATCAAAGTAGCAGTTAATATTGCTTTAAAAAATTAGCAAATCCTACAAATAAACATCTATATTGCTTCTACCAGTAGTTTTAAGCCAATTTTCAATATCTAGATAGCCTCCAGGGTATAACCTAACAGCCTTAATCCAAACCTCTGCTGCTTTATCAAACCAAATATCCCTTTGATCATAATCTCCACTTTGCTCAGCATATCTTCCTCTTTTTTCATAAATTAATCCAATATTTTTAAGGCAAGAGGGTTGTTTAGGATTTTCAATTAATGCCTTTTTGTATGTTTCAATAGCAAGATCTTCATCACCGTTACTCATATAGATTATTGCCATATTTTTTAAAGTCTCCCCTCTATCAATAGGACTTTCTTCTAAAATTAAACTTTCTTTATAATTTTCTAGAGCTTCTGAATAATCTCCATTATTTTGTGCGGCCAAACCATCTCGGTAGTAAATATAAGCCTTTTTTTCTTTTTCAGCTATTGGAAGAACTTTTACAATTGATTCTGCTATTACAGTAAAAGCTTTATCAATAAAATTGTCTCGGTTTTGATTACTTGGCACTTTAAACTTTAATAAATAAATAGAAAATTAAGATTAAACTATTTAAAAAAAATTACTAACATTTACTATAGTAATTAATAAACTATAAACATTTTAAGGTATTTAAAAGACATATGAAGAGCATACAGCTTAATATTAGCGGAATGAAATGTGGAGGATGTGTTCAAACTGTTGAGCGGATTTTAAATGATAACGAAGGAACCAAAAATGTAAGTGTTAATCTTTTAACAGAAAGCGCTTATTTTGATATAAAAAATAATAACTTAGATGTCAATGAGTTATTAGATAATCTTTCTAACCATGGCTTTCCTTCAAAAATTTATACAAATGATTTTTCAGAAAAAATTAATAAAGCAGAATTAGATAAAAAAGAAAAATGGATCAATAAATGGAAAAAACTCAATTTTGCATTTATTCTTTTATTTGTTTCAGTATTAGGTCACTTGGCTGAAGGAGGTTATATTAATTCTTCATTACTTGGAAACATTTACTTTCATGCATCTATTGCTACTATTGCACTCCTCTTCCCTGGAAGAGCAATAATACTTAAGGGTTATAAATCATTTTTACTTAATAGACCAGATATGGATACTCTTGTAGCTCTAGGAGTAACCAGTGCTTACTTAACTAGTCTGATATCTTTAATGTTTCCAGAAAGTGGCTTTCCTTGTTTTTTTAATGAACCCGTAATGTTATTAGGTTTTATACTTCTTGGACGGTTTTTAGAAGACAGAGCTAAATTTCAAACTGGATCTTCAATTAATGAATTATTAGATTTACAGCCTGAAAAAACACTTATTTATAATGAAAATGATGAAACGAAGGAAATTAGAGTTAATACATTAAGTCCTAATGATGAAATTAAAGTCCTAGCTGGAGATAGGGTACCCGCTGATTGTATTGTTTTAGAAGGAAATTCCCTGCTAGATGTTTCACATATTACTGGTGAATCAAAACCTATTGAAGCTAATGAAGGAGATAATTTACTGAATGGCTCTCTAAATTTAAATTCAAGTTTACGGTTAAAAGTTAATAAGGTCGGATCTGATACTTCATTAGCCAAACTTGTCAATCTTATTGAATCTGTTCAATCACAAAAACCATCTATTCAAAGATTAGCAGATAAAATAGCCGGCAAATTTACATATTTTGTGCTTTGCACATCAATATTCAGCTTCATTTTTTGGTGGCAAATAGCTTTTCGAATATGGCCAAATCTAATTAGCACTGAAAATATCGGTTTTTCTATCCATAACAATCACTCCTTACACAGTTCGTTAGGTAGTAATGCAGATAATCCTCTTACTCTTGCGATACAACTATCTATCGCGGTATTAGTAATTGCTTGTCCATGCGCACTTGGATTAGCAACTCCTACTGTAATTACGGTAGCCTCTGGGAAGGCTGCAAAAAAGGGAATTCTTTTTAAAGGCGGTGATAAAATTGAGATCGCATCAAAAATAGATACAATTATATTTGATAAGACTGGCACACTGACCAAAGGATCTCCTTATGTTGTTGGCTACGTTGGATGTGAGGATAAAAATTTTCTTCTAAAGATATCTGCAAGTTTAGAAAATGACAGTAGACATCCTTTAGCAAAATCACTTATTGAAGAAGCAAAAAAACAAAATATAAATTTATTTCCAATCAAAAATATTAAGACTGAAACAGGTCGAGGAATTTCAGGACAATTACACTCAATTAATGGAGAAATAAAAGTAGGTAATTTGCAGTGGTTAGAAAGTCACAATATTCAAATTAGTGCTGAAATTAAAGACAAAATAAATGAGACTGAGATGAAGAAATATACAATTATTGGTGTAAGCATCTCTAATGATCTTATTGGTTGTATTTTATTCGGGGATACATTAAGAGATGATACTTTATCTTCAATTAAAAAGCTGAGAGAAGATAATCTAGACATTTATATTTTTAGTGGAGATAGAAAAGAATCTGTTATTGATTTAGGGAGAAAACTTAATTGCAAAACAAACGAATTAAAATGGGAATTATTACCTGAAGAAAAACTGAGAGATATTGAAAAATTAAAAAATAATGATAACCATATAGTTGCAATGGTAGGAGATGGCATTAATGATGCACCAGCTTTAGCAGCATCAAATCTTGGTATAGCTGTTGGCTCAGGAACTCAAATAGCGAAAGCCAATGCAGATTTAGTCCTAATGGGAGATAAACTAAATGGACTTCACTATGCTTTAAAGATTGCAAAGAAAACAATAAGAAAAATTAAACAGAATCTATTTTGGGCTTTTGGATATAATCTAATAGCAATTCCTTTAGCTGCGGGTGTTTTATACCCAAAATTTGGAATACTTTTATCCCCTTCAATTGCAGCATTATTAATGGCTATTAGCTCAATTACAGTAGTTATTAATGCATTATCTTTAGACTGAATGGAAGGAAAATTTATTGTTTTGGAGGGTATCGATGGTTGTGGCAAAACAACCCAAATTAATGAACTTTATAAATGGTTACCTAATAGTGGTTTAATCAATAAAAATACAACTTTAATTAAGACAAGAGAACCTGGTGGTAGCATTTTAGGGAGAGAAATTAGAGATATGATTTTAAACAATAGTGAATTAAATTCGCCGTCGGTGCTAACTGAATTATTATTATATTCTGCTGATAGAGCAGAACATATTTCTAAAATAATATTACCTGCATTACAAAATGGACATTGGATAATAAGCGACCGATTCTCAGGCTCAACATTAGCTTATCAAGGATATGGTAGAGAAATAAATATCGATATTATTAAAAAATTAGAAACTATTGTTTGTCAAAACTTAAAACCGGATTTAACATTTTTTTTAGAGATATCACCAGAAGAGAGTATGATACGGAGAAAAAATAAAGTTGCAGATAGAATTGAATCCGAAGGTTTAGAATTTTTAAAGAAAGTAAATAATGGATTTAAATTAATTGCTTTAGAAAATAATTGGGAAATAATAAAAGCTTCTGAAGATTTAAGTTCTATATCGCAACAAATTCAAGCCTCATTAATCAATAAATTTTCTTTAAAAAGTCAGAATTAATGATATGGAGACTAAATGTGAAAATGAGATCAAATTAAAATTAGACAAAATTGTAAAAGAGGATGTTATATCTAATGCTTATATTTTTTACGGACCAGATCAGGTCGGAAAAAAAGAAACAGCATTAAAATTCATAGCAGAAATAATCAGAGCCAATAATCTTGATTTAGATGCATACCCAAAAATTAAAGATAATAATTATCCTGATTATCTACAAATTGAACCAACATATCTTTCTAAAGGAAATCTTATTAATCAATCAGAAATAGATAAAGAAAAAAGTCAAACAGCTAAAGCTTTAATAAGAATTGAACAAATCCGTAATATAAAAGTTTTCTTAAGCAAAAAATCGATCTCATCTACAAGAAAATTTATATTGATTGAAAATGCTCACCTATTAAATGAGTCATCATCAAACTGTTTATTGAAAACTTTAGAAGAACCAGCAAATGGAGTTTTTATTTTATTAACCTCAAGATTAAACTTATTACTAGATACGATCACTTCAAGATGTCAAATAATAAGATTTAAGCCGTATTCATATCAAGAACTAAAACAATTGCTTGAGCAATCCAAATATCAAACTATGGATCTTTTATCAGATAGTGAAGTTTTAAAAAACTTGATTTCTATATCTAATGGTTCTCCAGGAAAACTATTAAATAATTTTGAACTCTGGAGTCAAATACCTGAAAACATAAAAGATGAAATTAAATTTCCTCTTAAAAATTATGAAGACATCCTACTCTTCGCTAAAAACATTACTAGTAATTTAGATTTAAATCAACAAGAATTTATTTTGAATTATATGCAAAGGTGTTGGTGGGAAAGAACAAGGGATAAAAAAAAGGCAGAAATACTGGAGAATATTAAAAACAATATTAATTCAAATGTTCAACCAAGAATATCCTGGGAAGTTGGATTGTTAAAGATAAAACTTGAAGAGTCGTAAATTATGTATTTATTAGATTAGACTCTCTTGAATTGATAAATTCTTCTTTCGCAACATCAACTTGGTTACCTGTAGGAAGTTCTAAACAATATCCAGCTCCATATACAGTTTTAATGAATTGAGGTTTCCTTGGATCTGGTTCTAGCTTAGTTCTTAAGTGCCTAACGTGAACTCTTATAGTTTCAATATCATCATCCGGTTCATAACCCCACACCTCTTTAAGGATTAATGAAGGTGAAACAGTTTGACCATGTCTTTGAAGAAGGCAATGTAACAACTCAAATTCCAAATGGGTTAGTCTTACTGGAGAGTTAAACCAAATAACCTCAAATCTTTCTGGCACAAGTGTTAGTGGACCATAATTGAGTATTTCCTGTTGATTTGTAGAATTTAATGCAGCTCTATTAGTTCTTCTCAAAAGGGCTTTAATTCGAACATGAAGCTCTTCTAAATCAAAAGGTTTTGTTATGTAGTCATCAGCCCCTGAATTAAAACCAGTAACCTTATCTTTTAATCCACCCAACGCTGTAATCATTAATATCGGTATACCTGATGTTCTCTCATCTCTTCTCAATCTTTGGCATAAAGTAAGACCATCCACATTTGGAAGCATCAAATCTAACAATATTATATCTGGTGCATACTGCAAAGCTAAAGCTTGGCCTTTAATTCCATCATCGGATTTGAGAACATCAAAACCAGAATGCTCAAGATGACCTGAAACTAAATCTCGCATATCGCGATCGTCTTCAATTAAAAGAATGGTAGTTTTCATATTGATTACAAAAAAATAAATTTTTAATATTCTCTCAATAATTTTTATTTATTGCAGATTATGCTTAGACACCTTTTAAAATTAAGAAACTTGTAAAACCCAATAATAGCAACAGTTTTACCATAAATTTAGCGGTAAAAAACTGATGAAATTTTATAAATTCTTCCATTTTTTTTAACTTTTGCTTAATAATTAACAATAATTTTTTATAAATTTTCCTTTTCTTTAATAACTAAATAGTTAATTTTAATAAAACATAACAAAATTTTTGTTTAAGTAAGTGATTAATTAAGTAATTAATATTTTATTATTTGAGAAAATTAAGATTGATCATTATTACAGATTAAAGATTTATCTTATGAAAGTATAAATTAAGGAAAATGGCTAAAAAACAAATTAATTATTCAGATTTATCAACTCAAGAACTTGATTTATTAAAGGAAAAGTATATAGACCTAAAAGTTAAAAGCATGAATAATAATGATTTAAGAGTTTTTGCTATTGAAAATATTTCTCTACAAATTAAAAACACTATTGGGAATGATGAAGAATTAGAAGCTTGGTGCGAAATGGAAGATTTTTTTAAAGATGAATTTGATACTGCAATAAGAGATATACAACTACAAATGAAATCAAAAAATGATCACAACTACAATAAAAGTAATGAAGTAATAAAAAGCGAAAGTGAAGAGAAAGAGGAAAATAAAAAAATTGATATGTGGGAAGACTAAATTAAATGATAAAAAAAAGACCCTTTAAAAAGGGTCTTTTTCTAGTTAAATTTTCAAGTGTTTCCATGTTTCCACTGAAAAATTAACATCTCCTACACACGAACTTATATTACCTTAATCTATTTGTTAATGTGAACAATTAATGTTTATCTAGTTCAACTGTCACATGTGACAGCGAATAAATTCATAAAATTGTCCCAATAATATTAAATGTTTCTCTGATGAAAATAGATATTTAAGGTATTAAATTAATTGAATCTTTAATAAAGCTCAAGAATTAATTGAAAATGATTTATAAAAATACCTTTTTAATAATTTTCACATAAAACAATAGTTTATAAATTTACTGCCTATTGCCTTTTATAAATTTAAATATTTTTTCTCATGTTGAAGCCTCTCAATAATTATTTCCTTTGATATTGACCCTGAAACAGTCTCAATTTTCAATATATTCTAAAAATTTAATTATAAATTACTAATTTTTTTAATCGCAAATTCTTCATTTTTAAGAGGTTTTATTTATTTTTAAATTAAATTCATTGATAAGTATATCCTTAATAAGTTTTAAATCCGATGTAAATGGACCTTGAATATCAGACTCCCCAGAATCTAAACAGTATTCATAGACTTTCAAAGTCGCTTGATATATTTGTTCTTTAGATGCCCCAATATCTTCAATACCTCCTTTTCCATAGAAAGAAAAAACATATTCTTGAAAATTCTTCATGTTTTCATCTAAAGAGGAAGAATTTAAGTTCATAATAATATTTCTCAGAGGTTTTCTTTTAAAATAAAATAATTGAATATTATTTAAGAATTTAATTAATGAAATATACATTACTATGTATTTTAATTTGCTTTAAATATTTAATATTTCAATAACCAAACATAGTTTTTAAATTATTTGCAAACAAATCTCTATAACCTCTGGGAGCTTATGAACATGATTTTTTCTATGATTTGAATCCAACTTTTGAAATATTTCACAGAACTCCCTTTACAGAAAATACAAAAAACATTATTTATTAGTAGAAATTAGATTTGAACTATCGGAAGGGAAAGTAACCTGTTTTTAATTTAATAAAGATTTAAAATATATTTTTTTAATTTTAATTGATTTTTAAACGAATCCCCTAGGTGAATTTTAAGATAGTAATAACTATACTTATTACTGTTGTTTTAACTACAGCTTAAATAAATTAAATTAAGCAAAAACTAAATGACTTAGTTATCAATAAGTAAGTATGGTGGCATCAAACATAAAAAATTTAAAAAATAAATGTTCTTAAAACATGTGTAATTAATACAAAAAATTTTCTTCTTTTAAAAAAATAAAATTAAGCTGATACAACTAGTTTTAAATAAGCTGATTAGAATTAATTCAAAAGTTAAAATTACATTATCAGTTCATGAATCTACCAATTAATGAACAAACTGTCCTCATTACTGGAGCAGGAAGGGGATTAGGTTCTGCCATATCAAAATCTTTTCATAGAGAAGGTGCAAAAGTAATTATCAATTATAGAAAATCATATGATAGTGCGAAAAGATTAGTTGATGACCTTGGGGATAAGGCGATCTTAATTAAAGGAGATATCAGAAATAAAGAAGAAGTTATTGAAATGAGTAAAGAATTATTAGATCAAAAAATTATTGTTAATACTGTTGTTCATAACGCAATAGATGATTATAAATTTAACGGAGAACAAAGAAAAAAGATTGATGAAATAAATTGGCAAGATTTTCAGAATCAAATTGAAACTAGTCAAAAAGGTTTTTTAAATTTATTAAAGATTTTTACACCAAGTATGAGGAAAGAACACTTTGGAAGATTTATTACAGTTGGAACAAATTTATTTCAAAATCCTGTAGTTCCCTATCATGATTATACTGCAGCGAAAGGCGGATTATTATCAATAACTAGAACTGCTGCTATAGATTTGGGTCAATTTAATATTACTATAAATATGATTTCTGGTGGACTATTGAAAATAACAGATGCTAGTAGGGGCACACCCGAAGAGGTTTTTGATTATATAAAAAGTATTACCCCTCTAAGAAGAGTAACTACAACTGATGAATTTTCAGATGCTGTATTATTTTTTGCTTCTCCTTGGTCAAGAGCGATAACAGGACAAAATCTCATAGTAGATGGAGGATTAGTCCTGAATTAATCAATATCAATAAAAAATCTATAAAGCTTGAATCGATGTATTAATTTTGAACGACAATTTTCTTAACAAATTCAAACAACAATAAGTCTCATAAAAAAAATTTTTGGTTAAAGATATTAAATATATAGATTATTAATTATAATTGTTATAGTTTAAATATTTTACCTAAACTATAAATTCAAAATATTTAATTAGGAGAAAATTTAAATATTTTTAAATAACACTCGAATAAATATCATGGCAGATAAAACTCCACCAAGCATTATTTTACATAAAAGCAAAGAAGTTATTTTTTATATTTCAAATGATTATAAAAATTCTATCAATGTTAGTTTATGGATAAAAGAGTTAAATCTTTTTGGTTATAAAGGATTGGTAATTCATAGTAAATGTATTTTTAATAGGCTTAAAAATGATTCTTCTTTGGCTAGAAATTAGTAGAAGAATTTTTATAATATATTTTTGATCAGATAATCAATTTTTTATTTTAAATTTCTAAAAGAATCCAATAAAAATTTGTAATAATAAATTTTAGTTTATACAAGAGTTAATTTCTTTCTTTATATCTATTTTTATTTATAATTTTATCTAACTAAATAAAAACAAGATTTCTAAATTAGCAGTTATTAATTAGTAGATAATAAAACTTTAGAAATTTAAAAAGCTCTTATGATAATCAGTAAAATATTCATACTTCTTAGATTCCTTATTGTGTTAAACAATAAATAAATGATTATAAAAAAACTATTTATAATTTGATTAAGAATAATTATTGAGTTTTTCTTTATTTTAGTTAGTTCGATAATTTAAGAGCTCAGTCTCTTTGAGACTTCTAGAGGTTTTTGTACTAAAGATCTTTTAAATCATTATATTCAAATTCTTTTACTTCTCCAAAAGATGTATTTATTTTGATCTGTTTGGGATATCCAGAATCCTCTGCAATCTGCATCCAGAAATTTTTATCACTTTCATTAAATTTTATATAATCTTTAAACCAAATTTTTAAACCTTTACACTTTGAGCTCTCTTCATCCTCATCAATACAAAAGAAATAAAATATTTCCATATAATTACCAAAAAAATTATCCCCAGACCAAAAATCCATAGTTCGTTTTGTACCAAATTCATCGATAAAGAATGCTTGATATTCTTTGCATTTGAAATCATCAAATAATTTTGGATTTACTTTATATATATCATTGCCAATGATGAGTGTTATTTTTTTATCGAACATTAACTTCAACTAACACAGTAATAAGTTGTTTTTAAATAAATTTTAAACGAAAAATCAAAGGCTGTGTGTATACCCCATTGCGTCTTAATAAACTTTTCGAATATTCTTATTATTCCTTGAATCACTTTTTTTTCTTTATTATCAATATAAAAAAATATCATTGATATCTATACATCTAATGTATATTTATAAAAAGTATTAATGATAATATATGAAAAAAAATTTTTAAATTAAAAAAATCGTTCATATCTTTATAATCTTTCTGAATTCAGCTAGTTTATATATGTAACTACAATTTTCTAAAAAATAAGATTAAAAATCCAATAATTATTCTCGGAGGTTTTCTGATAACTTCAGAGGCTTATAATCCTGCTAAAAATACTATTGAAAATATTTCTGGTAGGAAAGTATACGTGATTGATGTAACAAGAGGAGATTGGTTTAAAAGCAATTCAGCAGAAGGATGGATAAATATTTTGAATAAAGTAAAAGATAAGGTTGCTTTCGCATTGAATGAAACCAGAGCAAAAAAAGTTGACCTCATCGGCCATAGTTCAGGAGGAATTATGTTGAGACTATATCTTTCAAGTAAGCCATTCAAGGATGTAACATATAACGGAAAATCTACAACCCAAAATTTAATCACATTAGGGAGTCCCCATCAAGCAATTAAAGCAACAAAATTGAGAAGATTTGTAGATGAAAAATATCCTGGCAATTTTTTTAAAAATATTAATTATGTTTCTATTGGAGGTAAAGTAGAAATCAATTCAAGGCAAACTTCTCTTTTAACTAAACTCATTGCAAAAGATTCATATAAATCAATTTCAGGTGATAAATACGAAAGTGGAGATGGTTTAGTTCCATTATCCTCATCACTTTTAAAGAACTCTCAACAAATTATTTTACCGGAAACAGTACATGGTGGAATTTTTGGAAAGGATTGGTATGGGAGCACTTTAAAAGTTAGGGAATGGTGGAATCAAATAAATTTGAAATAAAGTTTTTAAATAATTCATTTCTAAAAAAGACTACCTTGAATTTCTACTTTATTTTCTTTAAATTCATTATTAATCACTTTGGCATATTGTTCTGAATAAGCACAGTTCTTGCATGATAGATTCCTTTCTGGGATTTGAATATCATTCATTAAGTTGACCATTTCATCAATTTTATTTTCAATCCAATCAATATTCCAATTATAGGGTACTAAATATTCGTCAAAATTCATTCTTTTATTAAATTCTTGATCATTTCTCTTTGCATTACAAACTAAGAAATAAGAAGTTTGATGTACATCAAAACCCATACCCGAAAGAAGGTAAGCATAAAAATCCATTTGGATTTTATATGCGTGATGATAAGGATCTTCAAGATACTCTTGTTTATCTAATCTTCCAAGTTTTGCCTGTGATTTATAATCAACAATAATTAATTTCTTTGAAATATTATGTTGCCAAATATCATCTACTCCTCCTGTTAAAATAATATTTGTATTTTTATGACGAAGCATAAGGCCTTTATGAAGAGAATCGCGCCAATTATCAATTTCTGGATGATCAAAAGGTACTACATTGAGCAATTGATTTTCGATAAATAATCGATGCGGAATTTGTCTTTCACGACAATAATCGAATTCCTTTTTTAATAATAAATCTGTTGTTTCATTCAGAGTCCATCCAGGAGTCCCAGGAGGATCTAAGCCTTTTACTCGATCCAAGTAAAAACATCTCTTGCAAGTTAAAAAATTAGAAAATCTCCCTCTACTAATTTTAAAATCTTCTTTTTGATTCGGAGAATAACAAGAGGATAGTCTTGATCTTAAGCCAGTAGCTCTTATAGGTTCCTTTTTGCTATTTCTTTTTAAGTCAATCATGATATCTTCAGTTGATCAAAGAATATTCATCAGTTATAGATTATCTAGATTTATAAGTATATACAAAAGTGTTTTTTTTAATTAATATTTTTGTAATTTATTATTAAGAGAAAGGAGAAATATAAAACATCAACTATTCATCCATTAATTTCTTATTACTTAATAAACTCTAGATTAATTAACAATATATATTTGACTAGATGACTATCTAAACCTATACATCAGTTAAAAATTAAAATTGAGGATCAATATCCTCATATTCATATTTTTCATCTTCATCAGAAACTTCATACCAGCCCCATTCTTTAGAAGTAACATCTTTATCATTAATTTGATCAAAAAATGTCTTTTCTTCTTGTCTATATGTATATGCAAAACATTCACTTCCACAAATTCTTTCTTTCTCTTCAACTAATTCCATAGTATCTAAATTTATCGTAAAAATCAGAGCACTTAATTCACAAACAGTTACTTCAACTGTGGTAAATGAAATCATATTATCTTTTAACCAAAACTCAATATAATTAAAAAGATCTGTAAACCCTTCAAATCTTCCAAATTGAGGCGTAAATGTAAAATATTCAGTTAATTGATTATTAAATATTTGCACTGCTGCACTTTCATACTTATTAAAAGATAATAATTTTTCATTAATCCACAAATTACAACAGCTGTAATTCCTCACATTTTTTTCTTCGCAAAAAATATATTCTCTACCCTTAATATCTTTCTCTAACTTTGACATCGATAATTTTTCCGAATTTTTTGGAAATATACCTCGAATTTAAAGCTAAATAAAGGAGAATTTATTTTCATATGTCGATTCTTGAACTTCTTTTTCCTAAATATTTATAGTTCCTGCAAATCGCATATTCTGTATACTCCTATCAAATAGATAAATATAGTGCTAAGAACCACAAATTATTATTATTTGAGCAAAAACAACCATTTTAATTCAAGGGGAATGGGGTAAGAATATAAGTAGAGATCTAGGAGGTATTATGAAACTTAAAACTCCATTCAACATTCTTACTCGACAATTCAATGAGATGGATTTGATAAGATATGCTTTGAAATCAAAAGGAAAGTTTGCGACTGAAAGATTGCATGATGACTATAGAAAAATGTTCAAATCTGATCCTTGTATTATGTATTGTGATGAAGAATCTCCAACTATAAGTAATGGATATGTTTAATTTATTCGAACGATTTAAATTAGTAGAAGTTAATTATTTTATATAAGAAATTGATTTTATATCTTTAATAAATACTGCATCTGGTGAATTTTTTGTTGCGATAATATACGCCATATATTTTGTTTTATTCCCATAGGAGTGACCCATACTTTTTGCTATTTGACCGTTGTCTCTAATATTTGTAATTCCTTCATTTAAATATTGCTCTTCAGTTAGATCAATAACATAATTTCTACATTTAGACTCTAACCACCAGTGATAATCCCTCATATTTTTATCAAGAGGACATAAGACTTTATATAAATCAAAATTTTTATGGAAAAATCTATGCATTACTCCTGCGACCAAATAACTCCATCCTCTTGTTAAATTCTCTTCGCTTCTATTTGGAGGACATTCTCCATTAGTGTATTTCTTACCAATATCTATTTGACTAATTTCTAAGATTTCTTTAAAAGCATTATTTAAACCCATTGGTCTTATAAATATATCCAAAATTGATTCAGATATTGAGTGAATATTTTTAATTGATGCAGGAGTTGTTAAATCTCCTTTAATATATTTTTCTTCTGGGGAAAAAAGTTTTATATTTCTTAAAACTTTATTATTTTGAACTAATTTGCCCTTTATTGATGTAATAAATAAATCCATTGATAAATTATAAAATTAATTTTTGAAATTTAGATTTATTAATTATTTTAATGATGAAAGTTAGAATCTAATATATAGGGGATAATTAAATAGTAGAGATTTAGGAGTTTTTATGAAACTAACTACTCCGTTCAATGCTCTTAGAAATGCAACTTCAGATATGAGGAGAATGCATGATTTTAGTAACAAATTACCTAAATAAGCTAAGCAAGATTTCTAGGGGAAAGAATGTATAGATCATCGAACAAGTTCTCATTCCAAAAGTGTAATAAAGTCAATATAAATTTAAGATATTTAAAAGAACCTTTTGATGATCTTTTATTAAATAAGATATTTCTTTTATAAAATTAAACATGCCTTTTAAGAATTCAATATCTAAATATGATTGGCAGTATATTATTAGTGGATTTTTTTTAATCTCAGTTTTTATTTTTACAGATTTAATTAGAGTTTTTGATAAAGAATTTTTGTACTATGTATCAAGATTAATTAGCGATCAACCTTATAGGATTTTTACCTCAATTCTAGTCCATGCAGATTTAAATCATTTGTTAAGTAATCTTGGAGGAATAATTGTCACAAGATATTTCTTGATGAGACTTGGAATTAAAAGCAGATTTTTTTATTTAAAATTTATTTTAATTTGTCCTTTTTTAAATTTCTTTATTATCTGGTTTTATGAAAAGATCTTATCGTATTTTTTTAATAGCTATCCGCATTATGCCGCTTTAGGATTTAGTGGAATAATTTATGCTTTATTTGGATTCTTACTATTAAGTTCTTTTTATGGAAAAAATTATTTTTTAGGCAAACAAATTAGTTTGAAATCTAATTTTGAAATCCAAAAAATGTCTAAGACAATATGTTTTATAGGATTTATTTTTTCCTTCTTACCAGGAGTAAGTTTATTAGGTCATATAAGTGGATTTATCTCTGGATGTTTTTTATTCTTAATCTAAATAAGATTAATTATTTTTTGATCAAATTAATATTTTACATACTAGATATCCAACTATTTTTTACTCTTTACTTTTAAATAATTCAATTTTGATATCAAAAGTAACTACTACTCCAATACTTATTAGCAATAATCCAATTGCAATTTGAGGTGAAGGTAAAACCATATACAACTTATTTGAAGATAATCTATCGAATCCATTCAAATATTATGGAAAGATTGAGTAATATTAACTTTGAATAAACCATCATATTTAAAAATGGCAACAGTAGAAAATGATCTTGATATTTATTACGCAGTTGGAAATGCTAATACGCAAAGACAAGAAATTGAAATTGCATCAATTATCAACAAAAGGAATTCTGCAGGATGGAAGTTGGTCACAACGACTACAGCGATTGTAGATACTAAAAATAATTTTTCAAATCTTTATTTGTTTTGGGAGAGGAAATAATACATAATCGATCGATTTACTTTTTACTTTTAGTTCTAAAGTATTGAAGATAATAAAAAAGACTCCTTTCGGAGTCTTTTTTATTAGTGACGACAGAAGGAGATCTATTTGATAATCAAATTAAGAATATTTTTAAAAATTTATTTTTTTAGTAAAAGTGATAAATCACTTCTTCAAATTTTACTAAAGAGTTAATTTTTAAAGTAATTCAAAATTAATCTCGGAAGTTTAATTTCTGATTACTTAACTTTCTTTCCTGAAAGGTTAGAGAAGTTAATTTACCTTGGTATTACAGACCATGGATTAGTGAAGATCTAGTTGGTCGACCTTGGTCGAGTTGATCACCAGAACTGTCGTGTTATTAAAATAGTCGTTTTAAAAAGTTTTGCATTGTTCCTTTACATTGCGTAAGAATTAATAAATTTATTTACTTGTCTATCTATTTTTATTGCCCTTTCAATCATAAATAGATTAATTAGTTATAAATAATGCAATTATTTGATACTCTAACAATTAGATTAATAACATCAGAAAACTCCTCACACACTAATTTCTGATTATTAAACTCCCCGATTCAAAAGATTAGGGTGTTTTTTTATAACTTTCAAAAAATTGGCACATGTGACAATTAAGTTACATCCCTCTAACACAAACCACGCATCAAGAATAAATATTTTACATTATGTATGTGTGTAGGAGTGGTTTTACTGAAACAGTGGAAACAAGGATACACTTTACTCAGTAGAACCATAAAAAGACCTCTAGAAATAGAGGTCTTTTTTATGAAAGCATTATTTTGAAATATTCATCGCGATACTTTTAGGATCATATTTTTTTTAAATGACAAAAATAAAGGGGCATGTGTTTGCCCCTTTCGAGTCTTGAACTTCTTTTCCTAAATGAGTGGTGCTTTGAAGTTCCTTTGACTCCTGTATCCTTTCTACTCCTATCAAATAGAGAAATATAGTGTAGAGATCCACAAAGCATTATTACTTGAGCAGAAACACTCTACAAATCCAATTCAAATCGAGCGACAATATAGAAAGATATAGGAGAACTTATGAAACTTACTACTCCTTTTGCAATTCTCAATAGAAAATTAAACGAAATGGATTTTATAAGAAATGCAATAAAATCAAAAGAAAAGTTTGCGACTGAAAGATTGCATGATGATTACAGGAAAATGTTTAAATCTGATCCCTGTATTATGTATTGCGAAAAGGAGAATCCAACTATTAGCAATGGGTATGTGTAATTTGTTATGACTAAGTTCATTAGTTATTAATACATGCATTCTTGTTCCTAAAACCGACCTATAAATTTAATAACAATAGGAGGATAATTAAATCATAGATCTAGGAGGTCTTATGAAACTATTCAATCAATTTTCAATCCTTCCAAGATACCTAAATGCATTTAATTATGCAGGTGAAAAGATGAAGGCAACTCCAAAAGAACTTGAGAAATGTCCACCTGAGATTAAGGACTTTTGGGAGAAAGAATGTATGGAACATCCAACTAATGGTCATTGTTTAATATATTGCGACTGAGGGTAAAAACTTTAATTAATAGATATTATTTAAATGACCAATCAAATAACAGAATGACCAATAAATTGACCAATACCAGATTGGTCAAGATGTCTTATCATGTCGTTAGTTGTCCTTTCTCTGAACTGCAGAATAGACAAATTAAAACGTGACAACTGCCTATAGGACATAAAAAATGCCCGAAGGTATAGGCATTTCATAAGCATCTTCAGTTTTAACTGTTGCATAAAAAACTCCCCGGGCGGGATTCGAACCTGCGACCAATCGGTTAACAGCCGATCGCTCTACCGCTGAGCTACCGAGGAATATTAAGAATTTAGCTCTTATACCCACCAAATGACAAGGGGGGGTTAAATATATTTTAAATAATTTGGGTCTTGCCAAGATGATAATTTACCCATTTTCATTACAGATACTTTATCTGCATAAACTAATTCATCTAATCTATGAGTAATCCATAAAACAGTTTTAGGATAAGTTTTATTTTGAATTAAAGATTTTATGATATCAAGTATTTTTTTTCTACTCAATTTATCTAAGAGTGCCGTTGGCTCATCCATTAAAATAAAATTACTTTCGCTAATAAGAGCTGAAGCTATTGCCAATCTTTGTTTTTGCCCCCCACTTAGGGTATGTATAGGTCTGTTCCAAAAACCCTCTAGGCCTACAGAATCTAGTGAATAATTTACTTTGTTAGTAATAACTTTCTTACTAAAATTACCTTTCATATTTAAAATCAACTCACTTCCACAAGTTGGCATTAATATTTGATGATCTGGATTTTGAAATACCAAAGACAAATTTGAAGGCCTCTCAATATATCCATAAGTTGGTTCCAAAATCCCTTTAATAAGTTTAAGGAGTGTACTTTTACCACATCCGTTTTCTCCAACCAGCATCCATAAACCTGGTTCTGAGAGAGAAAAGCTACAATTTTTTATAACAAAATCTTTTTTTCCATGCCAAGCAAAATGGACATCTTGAAAAATTAATTGGTCACTTTCATTTTTTTTTAATTTTCCATAGTTTGACATTAGTTAGCTTTCTAAGGAGAAACCTGGCCTTTTCGATCCACCAGCGATCGCCGACTTCTCATAAATTTGAACAGCAATGATTTCCCTAGACAATACAGCTATAGATTTACTTTTGATTTTGTCACATGTTAAATCAATTAATACAGAATCTGCATTCTCTCTCATTGCGTTTTTAATCTGCTCAAAAACTCTTAAGATATCATCATATTCTTTCTTTTGTATAGAGATTGGAAATGGTGAATATCTCAGAGATACTTCTAAAGTGAACATAAAATCTTTTAAAACTAATATATAGGTTAACTATAGAAAATCTCAATGGGAAAAGATATAGATATAAATAGAGTATTTACTTAAAAAAATAATAAATAAGTTTATTATTAAAGTAAATATTATTTTTTAAATAATTTAGAAACTATTATAGGATGCATATTGCCAACGATATTACCCAACTAGTGGGTAACACACCATTAGTAAAACTAAATAGAATTAGAAAAGCATATAACTGTTATCCAGAAATAATTGCTAAATTAGAGAGTTTTAATCCTTCCGCATCTGTAAAAGATAGAATTGCTTATTCAATGATTTTGTCAGCAGAAAATAAAGGCCTCATATCGCCTCGAAAGACAACTTTAATAGAAGCTACTAGCGGAAATACTGGAATTGCTCTTGCAATGGTCTCGGCTGCTAAAGGTTACAAATTGATTCTTACTATGCCAGATACAATGAGTATCGAAAGGAGAGCAATGTTGAGGGCATACGGGGCTGAATTAAGATTAACACCAGGATATGAGGGTATGACAGGAGCCCTAAATCTTGCAAAAGAATTAGCTAACAATATCAATAATAGTTTTCAATTTAATCAATTTGAAAACCTTGCAAATCCTGAAATTCACGCAAATACAACAGCAAAAGAAATATGGCAACAATCTAATCACAATATAGATGGTCTAGTAACTGGTGTTGGAACTGGTGGTACTGTTACTGGCTGCGCTAGTTATCTCAAAGAAGTAAATCCAAAATGCAAAATCTTTGCTGTTGAACCCGAAAAAAGTGCAGTTATATCAGGTAAAAGTCCTGGCCCTCATCAAATTCAAGGTATCGGAGCAGGCTTTATTCCAAAAGTATTAAAAAAAGATTTAATTGATGAAGTATTAACAATTGAAGATGAAGAAGCATTTTATTTTGGAAGAGTTTTAGCTAAAACAGAAGGACTCTTATCAGGGATCAGCAGTGGTGCAGCAGTAGCAGCAACAATAAAAATAGGGAAGAGAAAAGAATTTAAGAATAAAAGAATTATTGTAATCTTGCCAAGCTTTGGAGAAAGATATTTATCTACCGCAATGTTTGATTCCAACACATCTATTGAAGCTAGAAATGATGGATATCTATAACAAAAATAATGATTCAGAATTTCTATAAAAAACTAGGTTTAACAAAAAATGCTACCATCACTGAAATAAAGTCTGCGTATCGTTTATTAGCAAAAAAATATCATCCTGATACTGGAGGTGATAATGAAAAGTTTCTAGCTTTACAACTTGCTTGGGAGACTTTAAATGATCCTCAAAAGAGAGCTGCCTATGACAAATTACTGACTAATGATGAGAGTTATGCTATCAGTAAAAATAAAAATTGGTCATCAGAGCTAAAAAATAAAAAAAATAACTCAACAAGTAAAGATCAAGATATTAAAGATTGGTTAAATAAAATATATAATCCAATCAATAGATTCATTTCACAAGTAATAAGTCCTTTAAATGATGAAATTAAGAAACTCTCAGCTGATCCTTATGATGATGAACTTATGGATGCCTTCAGTTCTTATTTAAATGAAAGTAGAAAAAAAATTGAAAAAGCGTCATCTCTTTTCAAGTCAAAGGCAGTTCCAAGCTCTATTTCCTCTATTGGCTTAGATTTATATCATTGTTTTTCTCAAGTTCAAGATGCAATAGATGAATTAGATAGATACACCCAAGGTTATGTTGACGATTATTTATTTGATGGGAAGCAAATGATGAAAGAGGCTAAAAGAATTCAACTAAAAATGAAAATTCAGAAGAGGAATATTTCTTTTTAAATATCAAATATCCTCGGCATTGTACTCTTTGAGCTGCTCCAATTTAAACCATACATCTGGCACTGGTCTTCTCCATCTCACTTGAGCATATTCCTCTTTAACACCAAGTATTTCGCCTGGACCTTCAAATACATAATTTGGCAACTCAATATCACTTGCCAAAGATTCCAAACTGTTTGTATATTTTTCCCTATCAAGCACGACTAAACTCCCTTTTTTAAGTGGTTTTTTTTGTATTGATTCCGTCATTGACTCAAGATCAAAACTTAATAATAATCTATTATGTCAAACATAAATATTCTTCTTACAAAATAAAACAGAAATTTTTTCTCTATATGTCTGCAGAAAATAAAAAAATTATCTAAGGTTTAATAATATTGATAAAAAAAATGCGAATTTTATTGTTAGGTTGCACTGGTTTTATTGGAAAGAGTTTAATCCCAAAATTAATATCTGAAGGACATGAAATATGTTTAATTAGCAGAAAAAATATTAATCAATTAAAGATTAATTTTGCATTGGAAAAGATTGCATTTTTGAGATTGAATTTGTCTAGGGCAGAAAGTTGGGATGATGTTAACCTTTTAAATCAACTTAAAATTAGTGAAGGAATTATCAATCTTAGTGGAGAACCTATCACTGATAAAAGATGGTCAGAAGAACAAAAACTAGAGATTGAAAATAGCAGAATAAATACGACTAGATATTTGATGCAAAATCTTAAAAAAAATAAAATAAATCCAAAAGTTATAATCAATGCTTCTGCAATTGGATTTTATGGGACTAGTTTAGATAAGATATTTGACGAAACGAGTCCTGGTGGTGAAGATTTTCTCGCTAATTTATGCAAAAAATGGGAAGAGGCTGCTTCCCAAAAACCATTCTTTACAAGATTAGTCATCCTACGAATTGGAATAGTTCTAGGATCTAACGGAGGAGCTTTAGGTAAAATGTTACCTATTTTTAAAGTTGGATTAGGAGGTCCAATTGGTGATGGTAATCAATGGATGAGTTGGATTCACATAGATGACTTATGTAACATAATAATCAATGGAATAAAAGATAAAAAATATTCTGGAATCATTAATGCTGTATCTCCACAACCTGTAACGATGAAAGAATTCTCATCTATGCTGGCAAAATGCCTTAAAAGGCCAAATATGTTACCGGTCCCCGGGGCTACTTTAAAACTAATTTTAGGCGATGGTGCTAAATTGCTACTCGAGGGTCAAAAGATAAAAAGTATTAAGTTAAATAATTTTTTTAAATTTAAATATCCTCTTCTTCAGGAAGCAATCGCTTCTTTAACCAAGAAATAATTGCTACCACAAGCGTACTAGAGATTAATATTGTTATTGTAGGTAATATAAAAGGCTCCCAAATACTCCTGAAAAATTCAAGAAAAATAGATTTTCCATTAATTTCCATAATCAACGAAAATATAAAAAATAATGCGCTAAAAATTACTATAAATAAATTAAGTAATAAAAAATTATCTAAATATTTTTTAAAATCAATCATTTGTTAAATATTTTTCTATATCTGATATTATTTTTGGAGTAGCGTCTTTATCACCAAGTCTTTGTCTAGCATTTTCCTTGCAAGATTTTAAAAAAGAATTATCTATCTTCATTAGATACATAATTTTCACGATCAAATTTATAGTTCCATCAATCTGCTCATTTTTATTAGAATAATTTGTAAAACAATAAACATGCTTTCCTAATAATCTGCGCTGAGCTTCTGCGAATGATCTGGTAAACTGAGGGCCTTTTCCTTCTACTTGTATTACAGGTTTTGATATCCCTACTACTTGTTCGGAAGCAGTCCCAGACATACTTATTGCCAAATCTGATTTACTTAGTATATTTTCAAAAGAATTCCATTTAAAATAAACTTTAATAGATTTATATCTATATAGTAATTTTAAATTATTCGAAGATATCTTCTCAACTTGCCAATTTTTCATGCTCAATTTATTTCGCACATTTTCCATTTTAAAATCTGATGAAAGAGCAAAATTAAATTTAACTTTTTTAAAAAATTTATAATTAGCAAGTTGCTCAATAATATCTAGCATCAAATCAAAATTATTTTTTAGCTCATTAATCCTACTGCCAGGTAACAAAGCAATATTAAATGAATTATTTGATACCTTAACACTATTTTTTAATAATTTATCAATAAATGGATTACCCAAAAAAAGAACTTCTTTTTTTAATTGATTACTTAAATCAAAGGATGTAAGCAGATCTCTTGCGTAAACTCTTTTTGAAAGTGGTGACATTAAAAAATAATTGCATGGCCAAGGAAGATTCAATTTCCCTTCATAGTGACTTGAATATGCAACTAAATATGTAAAATATTTTTTTCTAGACAACCATGCAAAAAAAATAGGTACTATATCACCAACCACAAGGAAGTAATCATATTTTTTTCTTATTAAAAATATGAGCCATAGTTTTTTTAAAAAATAATTTATCTGACCATTAAATAAATCAGATAATCTTCCTTTTAAAGAGTTATAACCTAATCCTCCAGTATTAAATTTTCTTGTTTTGCCAATAATATTTATTTTTTCTTTTTTATATGCTTCCCCTAAACCAACTATTGGTAAAGCTTCAACTTTATTTCCAATTGATATTAATCTACTCGCTAATATGGCACCAGATAAATCTTCACCATGACCATTACTTAAAACTAAAATTTTGGACAAATTAAAAATCCAACCACTTTTTTACTTTTTTTAATTCTTCCCATTCTGGATATCTTGAGAACCCATCCTCAACTGATAATTTTAGATCTTTCTCTAAATCAGGAGCCATAATAATAATCCTTTTAATTAAATCAATATTATCTCTAACACCTTTTGTATTTGTAGCGAGTAAAGCTAAAGATAGATTCATACGTGCT
>CACOMD010000016.1 GCA_902628235.1 uncultured Prochlorococcus sp.
AATGAAATTAAAAGACATCAAAAGTTATATTCAATACCTACCTGGTTTCATAATAATCCTTTATGTAATACTTGTTATTATTTCACAAACTACTAGTTAAAAAATCTAAAAATTTTATGTTGATTGGGATATTTTCAGCATTTGGAGCAACATTATCATGGACATATGCATGTTCGATATGGAGAACTCAGACTAATATCTACAAACCTATTGAGATCAATTTTTTAAAAAATGTCATTGCCTTTATAATATTTAGTCCTGTTATTTTATTTTTTAATTATTCCACTAATTATAAATACTTTCTAATTTTACTTTTAAGTGGGGTTATCGGTATTGGATTAGGTGATACTTTTTATTTAAGATCATTAAACCTTATAGGAACTAGAAAAACTCTCTCTATAGAAGCCTTATCTCCTTTAATTGCTGCTATTACAGGGACTGTATTTATTAATGACAATTTAAGTATTAATGCTTGGATAGGGATAGTAATCGTTACAGGAGCACTCGTAAGAATAATAAAGAAAAAAAGTTATCTTATAGACAAAGATTCAAAATTGGTTCTAAATAATAATTCATTAGACAAATATATATATGGATTTCTCTCAGTATTATGTGCAGTTATTGCAGCTTTATTATCACGTTTCGTTTTATTAGAAAGCGATCTAACTCCGATTTTTACAACTGAGATCAGATTATTTGGATCTATTATATTTCTGTGCTTTATTACAAAAATGAAATTGAAATTATTCATAAATAATTTTGATAATAAAGAAAAAAATCAGTTTATAATTTCTGTTCTAATGGGAACAAATATTGGTATATTCCTTCAACAAGTAGTTTTTCAATCTCTCCCATTAGGCATAGGATGGACACTTTTAAGCACATCTCCAATTATCTCTCTTCTTTTTGCGAAAAAAGAGGAAGGAACAGTTTCACATGAAATTATTTTTAATACAGTAATACTATTTATTGGAATTTGTTTAATACTTTTATAAATAAGTTAAGTAATAAATACTCATGTACCAATTGATAAAAATAAATAGATTTAATTATTAAAGGGTAACTATGAGAATTCTTAAGAAAAAGTCGTTAGGTTTGATTGAAGCCTATGTAGTATTCACTTCTTGTATGTTTATTGGCTATCTAAGTTACTTAACGCTGATTAATACATTTAGTTTTTAAATCTGGTTACCTTTAATTAAACGACCTCCATCTTGATCATCATCATCATTAGAATAAAAGAAAATAAGATAAATACCCAAGGAAGCTACACTTAGCGAAATCGATATAGCAGAGAGCTCATCCATAATTATTTTTTATTAAAATTTTCACATTTTTAATCTAATGGTTTTTAGGATTTTTTGAGTGCCAAATAAGTAATTAGTCAATTCATAAAACATATTTAATTTATAAGATAAAAATTATTTGGATTTTAAAAATCTCAGTAAGTTGCGCATGTAGTGAAAAATAAATTATTGGTTATGCTTTCACAAACAGGACTATATCGCAAATTGAACCCTAACATTTATATGACAATTTAATAAAAAGGGAATAATTCTAATTATATTAAAAAATACATTTTTACAATTAGTTTAAATAAAGATTAATAACTTAAATAGCGAGAGCTTTTAACCACTCCAAATATTTATATTTTATTTTAACAATAAACAAAAATGCTGTTAAAACTTTTAAATAATAAAAATTTTAAATTCCTAAATTTTAATGTAATTTCTTGTTTTAATAGTATTCTTTTAAAAGATATAGTAAATCAATGTCTTTTTCTGATGATGAATATTATGAAGTTATTCAAAAGAATAAACAAGTTAAAGAAGCCTTTAATTCAATAAAAGAAATTTGTAATCAATTATATGAAAATACAGCATGCCCAGAAGATGACATTGATTATTTTTTAAAATTTATAGCGGGAAAATGGAAAAATTAATTACTCTTTTTCCATTTTTGCAGCATCCCAGTCTTTTTTGGGACCAGTATTAATACTAGATTCTCCATTAGCTGCTTTTACAAAGAAAATGAACCCTACTAAACCTCCAATACCAAAGATAGCTGCGAGGGGTTCAAATGAGAAAGAAAACGTAGAGAATAATGAGAACATAAAATTAATAAAACCAGAATAAATAATAGTTTTTGATTCTAAATTTCACAATTATTGTTAAGTAACATAAATCACACATAAGGCTTTCATTATGTCCATTAACAAATTTATATGTACACCTTATATTGCGATATATCTTTTTGAAAAAATAAAATCCAGTCAATAATTTTTGATCATTTAAATTTTAAAAAATATAGAGAATGCAACTATCGTCCAAAAAGTTAAGAAATTGGATAATCTACACAGGTTTTTACTTTTAATGACTAACTAATATTGAATTTTTGTTATGTATAGCATCCACATATTCTAAAATTTTAACCTAAAATCTACACATGGAAAATTTTATAGATAGTTCTAACTCCCTATCTCCACTAATAGCTATACTTTGGTGTTTTTATCCTATAGGTGTACTTGTTTTGTTTGAGCTTTTATTAGGTGGTGGTATTGACGATGATAACGATGACCAAGATGGTGGAATGTTAATACCTGCATATGCAGCATCTAAAAACTAATCTTATACCTAGCTTTTTAAAATAGGTTACTAAATAAGTTAAAAACTGTATTAAATATGTGTATAAGTTTTGCTTGAATTTTTTTTATTTTCCCAATATATATAAATGTGTAGAACTGGGAAATCTACAACTCACAAAATTCAAATTTTGTGATTATTAATGAGAATATCCCTTCTAACCTCCTTTACTTGGCATAGATAAAGGGGGTTTTGAAAACTCTTTACCTTTTTTTCCTTTCTTACATATAATCATTTCAGATAACAAACTTAGGCTTGTATAAATTTTGCTTGTCATGATATTGAAAGTAGAGATATATATGAAAATGTAGATGTTGGGAAATCTACTCGCCGTCAGCTTTGATAACTACGGTTTTTTTAGAACCTCCCGTACCTCACTCCAATCCTCTTGAATAAGAATTAAGGAGTGAGGTTCAAATATTTTTGAAATCTAGATAAATAAATTATTTATAAATATATTGATTTAAATTATCTATTTATTTGTAACTTTTTTACTTTGCAACACAAAAAAAACTCTTTATAAAATAATTGTAGGTCTTGGGCAAATCTGCAACCGAATTGCCGGTCTTTGATAACCTGCCCCTAAAATATATAGTCCTAACTACTTTTTTTGTTATTTGGTAGTTAGGATTATTTATTACCAATTATTAAATTAAGTATTTATTGATAATTATTTTTTCAAATAAAAGAAGAATAATATTAAAGTATACAAAACTGAGATAAAAATGACTAACGATTTAAAAAAATCTTCTGAAGTTGAAAATATTTATAAGATAATTGAATCAGGTTTTCAAGAGAATAAATCCATTAAGCAATATGCCTTACCAAATGCTCGACAATGGCTAGGTGCTAGATTTTTTGCCCTTTGGGTTATTCCTATATATTTAATTAAGAAACTAAATAAAATCGCAAATTCATCAGTCTTTGTTAAACCTTATACTCCTACAACTAATGGTCCATCATATAAGCAGCCTGAAACGTTATTTACTTCATTAAAGTTAGTTTTTCAAGGAAAAGATCAACTAAGATTCTTTGATCATCGGTTTATCGGTATCTGGGTTTTACCTTTTGCAGCGACAGGAATATTCATGGAAATACTTTTTGTAGCACCTTTAAATAATTCAGTACCTTTTGGTTAGTTCATAAAAGCCTAAATATAACTTTACTGATTTCTATTTATTGAATGATTAATTTGATTCAAAAACTTATTTAAAATCAAATATAAATTTAATTAACCAATTTACTGATCTAACACTAAGTTACAATATCAATTAAAATTTAATAGTATTAGATGAAATAATTAAATCTTTCTTATTTTGTCTTAATGACAGAAATAGACAATGATTCATTTAAATTCCATCCTGTATATTTCTTCCTTAGCACTATTTGTCTACATTTTGGCGCTATTTTGGAGGGATATTCCTAACCAAAAAAAGTAGAAATCTTATACGCAAAAATCAGAAAGTTTTTACTTAAAAATTTAGCTATACCACAAACTTCTATGGCCCTTATAAGGCTTATCTCTATAAGAATGAGTACCAATTTCAGGAGGCAAGGAATTATTTATTGGATGAACGAAAGCAAAAGCCATACCTTCAAAAAGATTAGAAAGCCATTTTCTTAAAGATTTCATAATGCACTCCTTATTTAATATAAATTCTGCTCTTAATTAAAAAAAAAGTAAATCAGTGGAAATTCTTATTTATTTATTTATTTATTGCTTTCCCTATAAGTTTTAGTTAATAATTAAAGTAAGAACTCTAGAAAATTCCTAAATGCAAAGTAAAACTTCAAATGATCCAGATTATAATTTATCTGAAAGTATAAAAAAAGAAAATAAAAATATTACTTGCAAAGATGGTTATTGTTTTATTCCTAATTTAGAAGAAAATAAAGCTATCAGTAATGAAAATATAAATATTTTTGATCCTCTATAAAAATTTTTTTAAGATTTTATTAAATATAATCAAAATCAAAATTATTTAAATTTATACTTTAATTTAATGTGATAGGTCCATTAAAATTAACAAAATAATCAGCGTAAAGAAGTAATTTTCTGATAGACCTTAGTTTCTATTTTTTTTGAAATCTACAAATCTAACTTTTTTGCGGAAACTTATTTGATCGCTAATGATTTTAAAAACATGAAACTCTGATTCAATTAGTTTTTGCATTTGATCCAAAGCGTCTATATCATCATTATCAAGAACCTCCAAAAATTTTAATAACTCTCCTTTATTCAAATCTAGGAAATTCTCAGCAACTTCTTTAGGATTAATACCATCTTCATATTGAGTAAAAGCTTCATAATTATTCCACTTATTATTTAACCAGTTTAACCATTCAACAATATCCTTTGAATTTCCTTTGGCGACTCCATTCATATTTGAATAAAAATTAATTCTTAATATTAATAGTTAATGAATATTTATATTTTGGCACCTGTAGAATTACTCAAAGATTAATATCTTAAGAAATACTTCCTTTATTATTTTTTTATTAAAAAATTAAAAATTGATTTTGAACATTTAATTAAATAATAAATTTTTATGAAAAATTACTGTCAGCTAAGTAACTAGAAATTTTATTTATATTTCTTAAACATTACATTAAACTTATTAATCATTAATATTATTTGCCCATTCTTTATGTTTCTTTTCAATATCTCTTATTAACTTCCTTTGATAATTTAACTTATCGCAATTTTCATTAAAATCTTTTTTTGAAATTGCAACATTTTTTGAAAAAAAATCTACTTTTTGGTCCATTAATTATTTTTAAGAATGTAATTATTTTTATATCTATAAAATAGACAAACTTATTAATCTATAATTATTTATTTAGATTTGATTGCTTCAAATAAAAAAAATAGCTAAATCAAAAATTTCAAACTATTATTTTTATCAATTAATTTAATACATTTGAAAACTTTTTAAAGTTGATATAAAAATGTTTAAAGTTTTATAATTCATTTAATAATAAAAATTTAATTACTTAAGATATTTATTTTGAAATTTTCGAATCAATCATTGCTAATACAAAAAGTTCTTAGAAAAATATTTTCTCCATGGTATTTTATTCCACTAATTGACCGCTGGTTAATTGGTCAAATTTTACCCCCGATGTGTTTTGCCATATCAGCATTTACCGTAATTTCATTATCAGTCGGAGTAATGTTCGATCTTATAAGAAAGATTGTAGAATTTGGCCTACCATTATTACTAGCATTAAAAGTATTGATATATAGCTTACCTAGTTTTCTGGTCTTATCATTTCCAATGTCTGTGCTACTTTCAACTTTATTAGCCTATGGGAAATTATCCTCAAATTCTGAGTTAATAGCATTAAGGTCATTAGGCATAAAGATGAGAAGGATTGTGACTCCTGCCATTGCAATTTCAATATTAATGACGGGATTAACTTTTTACTTTAATGATAGCTTGGTACCAATGTGTAATAAGTTAGCCGAAAGCACCTTAAGATCTGGATTAGGTAGTGCATTTACTAGTGAAGTTGGTAAAGGTAATATAATGTTCTCAAGATATGGATCAAGAATAAACCCAGATACAAATAAGCCTACAAAAATAAATACTTTTTTAACTCACATTTTTTATGCCTCTTGGTTTTCAAATAATAAAATGAATGGTGTAACTGTACTTGATTTTTCAAGACAAGGTATTCAGCAAATATTAAAAGCCAAAAGTGCATCTTTTAATAAAGATGATTCAATTTGGACATTTATAGATGGCAATATAGTATCAATTGATCCAAAAGGAAGTACAACAACAATCAATTTTGAAAAATATAATTATCCATTTTCAGAGGGACCGATGGAATTGGCTCAAGTTCCTAAAGATGCAAATGACATGACTTTAATGCAAGCTTTAAAAGCAGAAAAAATATATAAAAAGACTGGTAATCTTAAAGAAACCAGAAGAATGCAAGTAAGAATTCAGGAAAAATTTACATTACCATTTGCATGTATAGTTTTTGGATTAATTGGTAGTAGTTTGGGATCAAAATCAAACCTGAGATCTTCTAGAAGCCAAGGATTTGGATTAAGCGTTATTCTCATACTTATTTATTATGTCATGTCATTTGTATTTAGTTCTTTTGGCGTCAAAGGTATTATTACACCAATAATTGCGACTTGGCTCCCAGTATTAATTTCTTTAGGAGGTGGATGTTATTTTTTAAAAAAGGCGAGCTTATAGAGGTTTTTAAAATATTGTAAAAACTTTATTTATTTTGAAAATATTTATTTTTTCTGTGAGATAAATTTATTTAGATACTTAGAGAAGTTTATCTAAGAAAAGCGCAGTACTTTAAATCGCTATATACAAAGAAAATAAGTAAGTTTTTTCTACTTTAGTGAGTATTCAAGAAATATAAAAGGAAATAAATTTATAAATATTTAAATTATATGTTTTGGATAATTTATTAAGAATAAGTTTTTCAAAAAAGAATTTAATTTTTTATATTAATATAGTTACAAGTAATTTAAGTGGTACAGTCTCTTACAAGTGAATGGGGAATATTAGTAATAATACTTTTAAGACTAATAAGCATTATTATCCCAATACTTCCAGGAACATATTGTTTATTAATCTCAGGATATTTGTTTGGTTTGGTTAATGGATTATTAATTAGTTGTATTGCTGACTTAATAGCCTGTTCTTTAAGTTTTTCCATTTCACGATTTTATGGAAGAAAAATTATAAAAAAAATCATGCCAAACAGATTATTAAATAAATTTGAATTATTATCAAAAAATTATCTTGAAAGAAATTTTTTCTTACTTACTGGTTGCCTTATGACAGGTTGGTTTGATTTTGTTAGTTATGGCGTTGGTCTTACAAAGTTAAAATGGAAAACATTTTTTGGCGCATTATTTTTAAGTGTTGTGCTTTCTGATTTACCTTTCGTTGCAACAGGAAGCGGCATTAGAGAATTAAAAGATCAAAATATCACAATAAATCAAATAATTAATGGTGATTTTCCTTCTCTAGACCAAAAGTTTCTAATAGTCTTTATTTTCAGCGCACTAATGATTTTTTCTATAGGCATCTTTAGCTCTTTTTTGAATAAAAGAATCATCAAAAAGTAATAAATTCATAAACTTATTTATTTTATTTGATTGATTTTTGCCAAAACTGTTAAATTAAAATAAATCAAAATCTATTATGATTGGAAGATCCTTAGCGATCCTACTTGTAGTGGGAATTATAATTTACTATGGCTTAGTTATACTTGGTGTGAATCCTTTATGACTGATATGGATCATTAATTATTTTTATTAATGGTCCAACGAAAACCATTATTTCTGTTTTTTTCTCTATAACATATGCCAATCAATTCTCCATTTGTTTTTCTCAGTGAGCACTCTAATCCATCTTGAGTAGTATAAAAACTTGAAGAATTAGAACAAATTTCTTTAGCATCATTACCAAGCTTTTCTAAAATCATTTGCCATACATCTTTTAATTCGGCATTTTCACTTATATCAAAATGCATTTCAGATAAATTATCTATAATTATTTTAAATAAAAATATTCTTAATACAAAAATTATTCACTAACTTTATTAAGTTTTTCAGAATCATTTTTTCTAGGGGTAGGTTTTAAACCAAAATCATTCCTCCCTGTAAAAAAAAATATAACTACTAAAGAGAAAAAACCTAAGATAGCAACTGTATGCATGATTTAATAATATTTAAAATACACGTTAAAAACTTAAGTTCTTGTAGTCAAGAAAAATCATCACATACTTAATAGCAGAAATTACTTAACTAACTTATAAAATTTACTGCCCAAGAAATATCAGAGCAATAAAATGTGTAAAAATAGATGCACATCGCAATGTTTTAAGTTAATATTCACCACTATGAAACTACCAAAATTAAAATTTTATTTGAAATTATCTAATGCACAAAAGATACAAATTTAAATTATTAATAATAATTGATGAGGACATTTTCACCATAATAAATAAATTTTAATTTGGAGTAAACGATAAAAGAAGAGAAAATTATTGTTTGTTTTTATGAATTAATAATGAATTTTGTTTTTCTGACTTAAGTAATAAAAGTTAACCAAAATAATTAGAATGTTACTACTAATTATTAATAAAGATGGCTGTCTATCAAGATTATAAAATTGAAATCAATCTAAATGAATTGATAGAGAAAAGAATACCTTGCTGCGATATTTTGCATCCTGATCATTGTTTAACTGAAAAACAGGTTGCGGAAATAGCCCATGATATTCGTATGGATTTAAATCTTCATGATATTTATAAGCAAGTTGATCAGCACATAATGAATTATGCTAATAACTCAGGAATTGAGAATAAAGATCATTGGATAGAAACGAAACTACCTGATTTAGATAGAGATATTAAAGATGAAGTTGGCATTGACTTTGATTAATTGGTTATCTAATAATTTCTGAAAATAAATTAATGCTAAAAGTATTAACTTTACATTTATCGATAAATTTTTATAGTCAACTCATATTATTTCAAAAATAACACTGCTGTCTGAATTAATGGGATAAACAGCTTGATACTGTATGCATCACCAAATTGGAAATTTAATAGATAATAATTTATATTCAAAGAAGTTATTTTAATACTGAAATCACACTGAAAATCTATGGTTAAAAAAAAACCTAGCTACTGGTTAATGAAAAGCGAACCAGATGCATATAGCATTGAAACTTTAGAAAAAGAAAAAGAAACAATATGGGATGGCATCAGGAATTATCAAGCCCGAAACTTTATGAGACAAATGGAAATAGGAGATCAAGCATTTTTCTATCATTCAAACTGTAAACCACCAGGGATAGTTGGTTTAATGGAAATAGTAGGAAAAAATATAATAGATCCAACTCAATTTGATAAGAATTCCAAATATTATGATTCAAAATCTAATAAATCAAACCCTAGGTGGGATTGTGTAAAAGTACAATTTTTGATTAAATCAAAAGAAATTATATCATTACAAGAATTAAGATCATTATTTAATGAAGAGGAACTATTAGTAGTAAAAAAGGGTAATAGATTATCAATACTTCCAGTACTAGAAAAATCTGCTAATTTACTGATTTCTAAGTTTAATTGATAATTTCATTTTCCCTCAAAATTCATTGCAAACATATTTCCAATATACAATCTGGTTAAATTTCTATTGTGGAATCCATTTTGCATTAAAAAGCCTGCAATCGCTGCTTGAATAATTCTATATTGATCCCAATTAGGATGTTTATCAATAAAATCTTTCATTGCTTTTTGAAGATGCTCATGCAATTCGCAATTAAAACTTACAATTTCATTCTGAGTTTTTAAAAGATCGTCTTTGAACTCTAAATTAATTTCCTGCATGAGCCAAACCAAAAAAATTTATTTAAATATTAGTTTTCACCAAAAATTAAAATAAGTCAATTTCCTATTATATTGCAGTCTCATTATGTATTAAATTAAGAATATTGTTATAGATACGTTTTTAAAATATTCTTAAAAAAAGAAAAGAGTTTTAATAAATTTAAAGATTTTTAGAATTATCCTGAGTTTTCCACAAGATCTAATAATTGATTAATTTTTATTATGAAAACTGTGGAAAAGTTGTTAATTAAAAAAGTAAAAAAGGGGAATTTAAAAAAAAAACTTCCGATTTTATTAATTGTTTAATGCATGGATTCCCACATTTTTCTCATTTCAAAAAACAAATTTTTAGAAATTGATGAAGGCCAATACATTTCAAAAGATCGAGTTTGTTGATTGCTTTCAAAGATAATTCTTAAACTCCATTTATTTTTTGTACCTTCTAATTCTGCATACCAAGGCAATCTTTCAAATTCTAGATTTATCAATTCTTCATCCATTAATTGATTTTCTAATTGGTTAAATTGATCTATTAATTTTTCTAATAGTTTGAACAGAGAGTCAAACTCATGCTCTTGTAATTCAATTGACCATTGATTAACACTTATTAAAAAACAATATTTACCTCTATCTGGATTTCTAATTAATCTCCAATTATCTTCTTTTTTAATTGGCACTAACCAGGCAATAAATCTGGTTGATCTTGCTCATCACTTAACTCAATAATTGATCTTTGTACAGGTTTAATTGTTGACTCATCTAGTAATCCATCAAAGTCATCAAATCTTCTTTGTTTAGCTCTAAAGGCTATTTTTACTGTTGTCAAATATCTATTTTTAGATTGCCTTATTAAGCTTTCGCCTCTTTTGGCAAGATCATTTGAATCTATACCAGTATTATTTGATATATTCATAAGTTTTTATTTTAATTATACATTAGTATTAAAATCATAATACCAAGGATTTAAAATTTCAGTTTTAAATAATTTATTGAAGTTAAAATTTCTTTATGTCTGAAAAGATAATTGGAACCCTTGCTATCGATTTAGGTAATACAAATACAGTTTTAGCTTTCCAATGTGAGAGAAGCTCTACACCGATACTTTTAGAGATACCTTCAATAACAAAATCCCCTGGAGTAGTACCAACTGCAATTTGGTTTGAGGGAATAAAAGGTGAAAAAGCAATCATAGGAAAGGGAGCCTTAGAAATTTTTAGTAAAAATAATCAAGCAGAATACTTTTACTCTAACTTTAAACGACTAATTAGTAATCCATATGAAGAATATACGGAAAGATATTTAAGCCCTGAAGAAGCTGGAGAAATATTTTTTAAAAGGCTATGGGACTATATTCCAGAGAGATTTGAGATCAAAAGATTAGTTTTAACGGCTCCTATTGATACTTATAAAGGTTATCGAAGATGGCTAATAAGTATTTGCAATAACTTACCAATTAAAGAAATAGCATTGGTTGATGAGCCAACAGCTGCAGCGATTGGAATAAATGTACCTTTTGGATCAAAAATAATGATTATTGATATTGGTGGTAGCACTATTGATTTGAATATTGTAAAGATTGAAGGAGGTGAAGGTAAATCAGCACCAATTGCAGAATTGTTAAAATTTAATGGTAAAGATGTTAGTGAGATTTCAAAGCAAAAGCTAAGATGCGCAGAAATAATTAGTAAATCTGCATGTAAATTAGGTGGGAAAGATATTGACAGATGGATTGTGGAATATTTTGTGCCATTGAATAAAGACAGTAGAAATTTATCAATGGCAGAAAAAATAAAATGTAAATTAAGTGAAAATAATATTAAATCTGATCAACAATATATTGCATCCTTTTTTATCAATAATGATAAAAGAGAAGAGTTTAAAATAAGTAAAAGATTATTAGAAGAAATATTAATTTCTAATAATCTAATAAAGCTTTTAAATTCACTTTTAAAAAATTTACTTAACGATGCCAGAGGAAAAAATTGCAAGATAAGTGATCTATGGTCTGTAATTTTAGTTGGTGGTGGTACTCAAATTCCACTAATTAGAAATTGGGTTAATTACAAGTTGCCAGAAATAACTATAAAATATCCCCCTCCAATAGAATCCATTTCTTTAGGGGCATTATCTTTAACTCCAGGAGTAAAAATAAAAGATATCTTGTCAAAAGGTCTTCTAATAAGGCTTTTCAATAAAAGGGAAAATAAACATTTTTGGCATCCCATCTTTTATAAAGGTCAAACATGGCCAACAGAAAAACCTTTTGAGCTTATTTTGCAACCCAGTAATAAAGATCAAATCAAATTTGAAATAATAATTGGCGAAACTGTAGAAAACAATGATTTTGACATAATTTTTGAAAATGGAATTCCAAAATTATCAGAAATACAAAAAGAAGAAAATATTAAAGCCTGGAATAGAAAACCTTTGATGTTAAGGATAAATAATCCAGCTAACCTGGGTGAAGATTGTCTAAAATTGGTATTTTCTATTAATGACCATTCAAATCTTATAGTGGAATGTAAAGATTATTCAAATAACAAATTAGGAATATTTAATTTAGGATCAATTTTCTAATTAAATAATAAGGTTTATATAATTTCTCAATATTATTTATTTTAAGAAATTTTTAATTATGGTTAATTCGCACAAATGGAATAGGATGATTATTTATATTTTTGATTTTTCTTCAAATTTTGCTTCTTTGAAACTTTAGTTAAATTTTACGTTCAATATTTAGATAGTATTTGAATATTTAATTTCTATGATACCCATTTATTCCTTTTAAACTTATCAATAATTCATTTAAGTAATTCCATTAAGTATTTCAATTCTTTTCTCTAGATTTGACATTAAATGACAATAATAAATAAGATTCAAATAGAATTGTTAAATTAGCAAAAGCTAACTAATACAACAATTATTTGTATAAATTTAACTTTTAAAGCTAAGTTAAAGATTGGTTCTATTAAACCAGCAGATTAAATTAAGTATGCACAATATTAAAGAAGCTAACGTAAATAGAAAACATACTCCTGAGAGTCCAGTTGTACTTGCCATTCTTGATGGATGGGGTCATCGAGAAGAAGTTAAAGATAATGCCGTTAAGAGCGCAAATACTCCTATAATGGATGCCTTATGGCATGCTTATCCTCATACTTTCATAAGCGCGAGCGGGGCTGATGTGGGTTTACCTGATGGTCAGATGGGTAATTCTGAAGTAGGGCATTTAACCATTGGATCTGGAAGAATTATTCAACAAGAGTTAGTGAGAATTTCAAACGTTGTTAAAAATAATAAACTAAATGACGTAATAGAGTTAGAGAAAATAGCCGATGACATAAAGAAAAATAAAAGTACACTTCACATAACTGGACTTTGCTCTGATGGGGGAGTACATAGTCATATTGATCATTTACTAGGCCTAATAAAATGGGCTTCCGAAGTTGGGATAAAAAAGCTTGCTATTCACGTTATTACTGATGGAAGAGATACTCCTGCCCAGAGTGCCTCGAAATATTTATCTCAAATTCAGTCTTGTATTTCTAAATTTAAAATAGGAAAAATCGCTTCTATTTGTGGAAGATATTGGATAATGGATAGAAATCAACTATGGGATAGAACCGAGAAAGCCTTCTTAAATCTCACTGATCCAAACATTAAGGTTGAGGAAATTAATTCTGAAGATTTCCTAAGAAGGAGTTATCAAAATAATATTACAGATGAATTTCTTGAGCCGATAAGATTAAGTAATGATTATCTGAAAGATGGAGATAGCCTAATATGTTTTAATTTTCGCCCTGATAGAGCTAGGCAAATAGTTAAAGCATTGTCGGAGGAAAATTTTTCTTCATTTAAAAGGCGTCATAGTCCTCAATTAAAAATTCTAACCTTTACTCAATATGAAGCTAATTTATCAGTTAATGTTGCATTCCCGCCTGAATCACTTAATAATTTTATAGGTCAAATAGTTTCCGAAAATGGTCTCAAACAATATAGAACAGCTGAAACTGAAAAATATCCACATGTTACTTATTTTTTCAATGGTGGAGTTGAAATACCATTAAAAGGAGAAGAGAGACATCTAATACCATCGCCAAGAGTCGCAACTTATGACTTAGCACCTGAGATGTCAGCAAAGGAACTGACCATAAGCTGTTCTAATGCGATAAGAAGCGGTAAATATGCTTTTGTAGTAATTAACTTTGCAAATCCAGATATGGTTGGTCATACAGGTAATATGAATGCTGCAGTAAAAGCTATTGAAACTGTTGATGAGTGCTTAGGTAAAATTGTTAATGCGACAGGAGAGATGGGAGGAAGTATCCTGATTACAGCCGATCACGGTAATGCGGAAATGATGAAAGATGCTAATGGTGAACCATGGACAGCTCATACTACAAATCTTGTACCACTTATCTTTGTAGAGGGAGAAAAAAGAAAAATTCCTAATCAAGGCAATGATATTTACTTAAGGGATAATGCAGGGCTAGCAGATATCGCTCCAACATTATTACAATTATTAAATCTGCCTATCCCAAAAGAAATGACTGGAAAATCTCTCATAAAAGAAATTGAATTGAAAGATAAGAATAAAGTCTTTCAACATGCTTAAATAAAACTAATTAAAAAAAATTATGAGCTCTATACTTACCTGGATTTGGGCATTCTCCGGCTTACTTCTAATTCTTCTTGTTTTATTACATAGTCCTAAAGGAGATGGGATGGGAGGAATTGCAGCAAGTGGAAGTTCGATGTTTACTAGCGCAAGCAGCGCAGAAGCTTCTCTTAATAAAGCTACATGGACAGTTTTAATAACATTTTTATTACTTGCAGTTATATTAAGTGCTGGTTGGATTTAATTTAGAAAAAAAGGGAGTAAGTTTACTCCCTTGATGCATTAAATTCAAGAAATAAATTTAATTAATAATCAAAATCTCCACCCATTCCTGGTGCACCGGCAGGAGAAGCAGACTCTTTCTTCTCGGGCAAATCAGCTACGATACATTCGGTTGTAAGAACCATTCCTGCAATCGAAGCTGCATTTTGTAAACCTGAACGTGTTACCTTTGCTGGATCAACTATTCCTGCTGATGACATATCAACATATTCACCAGTAGCAGCATTAAATCCATCATTAAAAGGCTTAGATTTTACATTTTCTGCGATCACAGCACCATTAGAGCCAGCATTCTCTGCGATTCTCATAAGAGGGGCAGTGAGCGCGGCTTCAACAATATTTGCTCCTATAAGCTCTTCTCCAGAAAGTGATTTTTCCGACCAATCTTTAAGTATTGGAGCAAGATGAGCTAAGGTAGTTCCTCCTCCAGGAACTATGCCCTCTTCAACTGCAGCCTTTGTAGCGTTGATAGCGTCCTCTAATCGAAGTTTTTTATCCTTCATCTCAGTTTCTGTGGCAGCTCCAACTTTAATAACTGCAACTCCACCAGCAAGCTTTGCTAATCGTTCTTGAAGTTTTTCTTTATCATACGATGAATCAGTCTCATCCATTTGTTTTTTGATCTGATCACATCTTGCAGTTACTGCTTTTTCATTACCTTCAGCAACGATAGTCGTTGTTTCTTTATTTATGGTAATTCTTCTACCAGTACCTAACATTTCTAAAGTTGCATTCTCTAACTTAAGTCCTGCATCTTCTGTTATAAGTTGACCATTAGTTAAAACAGCCATGTCTTCGAGCATTGCCTTCCGTCTATCTCCAAAGCCAGGAGCTTTTACTGCTGCAACATTTAAAACTCCTCTCAATCTATTAACCACAAGGGTTGCTAAAGCCTCTTTTTCAATATCTTCAGCAATGATAACTAATGGTTTACCAGTTTTTGCAATTTGCTCTAAAACTGGAACTAGATCCTGAACTAGAGCAATTTTTTTATCGGTCAAAAGGATGTAAGGCTCATCTAAAACTGCTTCCATTCTTTCGGTATCTGTAGCAAAGTAGGGAGAAATGTAGCCTTTATCAAAACGCATACCCTCTGTAACTTCAAGCTCAGTTGTCATAGACTTACCCTCTTCAAGAGAGATAACACCTTCTTTTCCAACTTTATCCATTGCGTTTGCAATCATTTGACCAACTTCTTCATCATTGCCTGCTGCAATAGTTCCGCATTGAGCAATAGCATTACTATCACTAATAGGTTTTGAATTGTCTTGTATTTTTCCAACTAAAAATTCAGTTGCTTTATCAATTCCTTTTTTTAAAGTGATTGCATTTGCGCCAGCAGCTACATTTTTTAGACCAGCTTTGACCATTGCATGAGCAAGAACAGTTGCAGTGGTGGTACCATCACCTGCAGCATCATTTGTTTTTGATGCTGCTTGCCTAATTAAGGCAACTCCAGTATTTTCAATGTGGTCTTCAAGTTCAATTTCTTTAGCAATTGTTACTCCATCATTAATAATTTGCGGAGCACCAAATTTTTTTTCTAAGACAACATTCCTTCCCTTAGGTCCAAGCGTAACGGCTACCGATTCGGCGAGGATATCAATACCTCGTTCCAGAGCTCTTCTAGCTTGCTCGTTGTAGATAATTCTTTTAGCCATAGTAGGCAAATAATTTAATAATAAGTTTTAATAATTTTTGAAACAAATAATTTAGCTTACAACAGCCAAAATATCTTTTTCTGAGAGTAAGACGTATTCATCTCCTCCCAATTTGATGTCAGTTCCAGCATATTTGCTGTAAAGAACTTTATCGCCAATACTCACTTCAGGAGTTTGTCGTGAACCATCATCATTAAGTTTGCCAGGACCTACCTGAGCAACCTCTCCAACTTGTGGTTTTTCTTTCGCTGAATCGGGCAAAAGTATGCCTCCAGCAGTTTTTTCCTCAGATTCGGAAACTTTGATAAAAATGCGATCTCCCAGTGGTTTTACTGTAGAGACTGTTAGTGAAACAGCTGCCATAGATTAATGCAGGGACGTAAATAGGACGCTAAGCGTCAAAAATTTGGAAAGAGCAATACTCAAACCTTATGAACAACAACATAATCTGCTGAGCAGCAATTCAACCACTCTTTGACTGTGCGGTTGGCCGAACCCAGTTAACGGATATACCCTCGGGATGGTATTATTTTCGGATTAATAGCTGTAAAAAATCAGCTAATCATCACCAAGTTAATAGAAAATGGTCGCAACTCCATCAACAACAAATCCAACAAAAGGCGTAATTCGCCAAGTAATAGGTCCTGTCTTAGACGTAGAATTTCCAGCTGGGAAGTTACCTAAAATACTAAATGCTCTTCGAATTGAGGGTAAAAATCCCGCTGGACAAGATATTGCTCTCACAGCAGAAGTACAGCAGTTATTAGGAGATCATAGGGTTAGGGCTGTAGCCATGAGTGGAACTGATGGTTTGGTTAGAGGTATGGAGGCAGTTGATACTGGAGCCCCCATATCGGTCCCAGTAGGTGAAGCAACGCTAGGGAGAATATTTAACGTCTTAGGTGAACCTGTGGATGAGCAAGGGCCTGTACAAACTACTTCTACAGCTCCAATACATAGATCAGCGCCAAAATTAACTGACTTAGAGACAAAACCAAAAGTTTTTGAAACTGGAATTAAAGTTATTGATTTATTAGCACCATATAGACAAGGAGGAAAAGTTGGGTTATTTGGAGGAGCAGGAGTGGGTAAAACAGTTTTAATCCAAGAATTAATCAATAATATTGCTAAAGAACATGGAGGAGTATCAGTATTTGGAGGCGTAGGAGAAAGAACCAGAGAAGGTAATGATTTATACGAGGAATTTAAAGAATCTGGGGTGATCAATGCAGATGATTTGACTCAATCAAAAGTTGCTTTGTGCTTCGGGCAAATGAATGAGCCACCTGGAGCAAGAATGAGGGTAGGTTTATCAGCATTAACAATGGCTGAACATTTTAGAGATGTCAACAAACAAGATGTGTTACTTTTTGTTGATAATATTTTCAGATTCGTTCAAGCAGGTTCTGAGGTATCAGCTTTATTAGGAAGGATGCCTTCAGCTGTTGGCTATCAACCAACCCTAGGTACAGACGTTGGAGAATTACAAGAGAGAATTACATCAACGCTTGAAGGTTCAATTACCTCCATACAAGCAGTTTATGTTCCTGCAGATGACTTAACAGACCCCGCACCGGCTACTACTTTTGCTCATCTTGACGCAACAACTGTTTTAGCAAGAGCTCTCGCGGCTAAGGGTATTTACCCTGCTGTTGATCCACTCGACTCAACAAGCACAATGCTTCAGCCCTCTGTTGTGGGTGATGAGCATTACAAAACAGCCCGTGCTGTTCAATCAACCTTACAAAGATATAAAGAGCTACAAGATATCATTGCTATTCTCGGACTGGATGAATTATCTGAAGAAGATAGACTAACTGTTGATAGAGCTAGGAAAATTGAAAAGTTTTTATCTCAGCCTTTCTTCGTAGCAGAAATTTTCACTGGTATGTCAGGAAAGTATGTAAAATTAGAGGATACAATTGCTGGATTCAATATGATTCTTTCTGGAGAATTAGATGATCTACCCGAGCAAGCATTCTACTTGGTAGGAAATATTGAAGAGGTGAAAGCTAAAGCTGAAAAATTAAAATCAGAGAATTAATTATTCTTAAATTTAAAAAATTATTCAATTAAATAACTAATGACTATCTCGTTAAAAGTTTTAGCTCCAAACAAAAATGTTTTTGAAGGAGAAGCTGAAGAAGTTATACTTCCAAGCACCACAGGACAATTAGGTGTCCTTCCAGGTCATATATCTCTTGTTACAGCAATAGATATTGGAGTATTGAGACTTAGAAGCAATTCTAAATGGGTTTCTATAGCTTTAATGGGTGGATTTGCAGAAATTGAGTCTGATGAAGTGACTGTCCTAGTCAACAATGCAGAGATAGGTTCTCAAATAAATACTCAAAAAGCTGAAGAAGCTTTAAATAAAGCAAAAGAAGAACTTATTAAATTATCGGATAAAGAGAAAAGTTCAGAAAAAATAAAAGCCATGAACGAAGTCTCTAAAGCACAGGCAAGAATACAAGCATCAAAAAATTAATCTTTAAGCAGTTCCGCAAAATGTTACTTCAGGAAACTTAAGTTTTGCTTCCTCCAATTTCTTTGTTTTTCCCTCACCTTGCCAATAATTAATTACTTCGGTAGCTTTATTAAGAATTTCGACTCTCTCATTATCTGTAATCCAACTTTTATTTTCTAATTCTGTTTTTAATTTTTCCCAAGCATCTTCTCTTGGCCAAAAGAAATAAGCAGTTAATGGACTTGCCCCTCCTCCTACTATCTGATCAACCGCTAATGCAACATTATCAGGTAACCATAAAATTTTTATAATGAATCTCCCTTCGTCTGGCTTTGGCGTATAACCAGTAGGTACTCCATCTTCATCTATTGTTGCTGCAGCAAGAACAGCAGAGGCACCCATCATTCCTGAATTTGGGACTGAATTTTTTGAATTTTGAGGTTCACCTTTTTGTTCTTGTTGATCAGCAATATTCACATTTTTACTATCGGATGTCATCTGAGGAATTAATTTATATCCTATAATTTATCAGTTCATGGGTGCACTTTGGCAAGATAATCAAACTTTAATTTTTATTAAGTATCTTATAAATCAATTTTTATAGTCTGAACTATCAATTCATCAAATTGCATCAATTTAGATTAACTTCGTAATAATTATAAATTTCAGACTCAAGTCTGTCCCAAAGATCTTTTGGGATTTCATTCTCTTCAGCAAACAATCCTAATTGTCCTGACAATGCGCGCGCTTGAGACAATCTCAAATCATAGGATTTTTCTTCTGACATTTTTAAATTGATATAATAATAATGAAAATAAATCCTTTTATATTAATAAGTCAAATAGTTCATATCTCTAAATCAACAATCTCTTTACAGGCAACAGAACTTAGAATCTCAGGGCATTGATCATTTACTAATATATTATCTTCAATTCTAATACCAATGCCTTTCCATTTATCAGGTATCTCAGGTTGTCCTTCTGGAATTGGTATCCTATCACTAATGTAAATTCCAGGCTCCACAGTTAAGATCATTCCATTCTTTAATAAGACTTCATAATCTCCTAATCTATAAGCCCCAACATCATGTACATCTAGCCCTAGCCAATGTCCTGTCTTATGCATATAAAAATGTTTGTATGAGCAATTTTCAATAATTTCATCCACACTACCTTTTAGCAAATTAATTTGTAACAAGCCTTCTATAATTACTTTTAATGCTTCATTATGAATATCACTAGAACTTACTCCAGTGATAACTGATTTTAAAGCTTTTTTTTGAGCCTCAAGTACAATTTCATAAATAGCTCGCTGTTCACCTGAGAACTTGCCACCGATAGGAAATGTTCTAGTAATATCTCCATTGTAATAATCTTGGAGAGAACATCCTGCATCAACTAAAAGTAAATCACCTTTTTTTAATTCTGAATTATTAGAGGTGTAATGCAAAACGCATGCATTATCTCCAGAAGCGACGATTGAATTATAAGCGGGACCCCTTGTCCCTTTCTCAAGGAAAAAGCCTTCTAGAAGCCCTTGTATTTGCTTCTCATTACTTTTACTACCTATGTTAAGTCTAATTAATTCATGAGCCTCTGCAGAGATCAGAACAGCCTCTCTCATTCTTTCAATCTCATATTGACTTTTTATCAATCTCATTTGATTCAAATACATCCCTGGAGGTTGAATTGCTCGAGGAGCTATACCTATCCTTGAATAATTATCAATTTGCTTTGCCCATAGTTTTAATACTATGGGTTCAATTTCAGGATATTTTCCAACAGAAAAAACTATTTCATCTGCCCCCATAAGATAATGAGACAACTCTTTCTCAAATTCACTTATAGGATGTGATTTATCAGCTTTAAATACCTTTTCTGCTCCATTTGTACCCCATCGAAATCCATTCCATACTTCACTTTCTATATTTTTAGGCTGCACAAATAATATGTATCTTTCTCCTATAGGTTTATGTGACAAAAATAAAGCTATAGCATCTGGCTCATCAAAACCAGTTAAATACCAGAAATTACTTTCTTGCCTAAAGGGATATTCACAATCAGCATGATGTTGTACAAGCTTTGCTCCAGGAATTATCGCTGCTTTGCCATCAAGTTTCGATAAGAAACTGTTTCTCCTATCTTGGAAGATTTGATTATCTAATTTCTTCATAATTGTTGGGTTGGCGTATTTAGATAAAAAATGGAAGAATGAATTATAAATATAAATTTTGCCCCAGTTTAATGGAACCTAACGTTTTCATTCTAGTCACACTTGTTTTTATAATTTTAATAGGTTCAGCTTGTTGCTCTGGGGCTGAAGCGGCATTTTTAGCTGTAAATTCAATGAGAATTTTCGAATTAGCAGCAAAACAAAAAGCAAAAGGATCAGCCAATCAATTATTAAAATTGAGAAAACATTTAGGGAGAACCTTAACTGTAATAACCATAACTAATAATGGGTTTAATATCATTGGAAGTCTTATTTTAGGTTTTTATGGAGCTTTATTAATAAATAATCGCTTAGGTCTAACTATCTTCACAATAGGTTTTTATGTAATAGTAGTCCTAATTGGAGAAGTAGTACCTAAAGCTATTGGAACAAGATTTTCCTTGCAGGTAGCCATTTTATCTGTTCCTATTTTAAGAATGTTGAATAGTCTTATGAGACCTTTTTTAACCCTAATTGAAAAATTATTTCCTGTCATAACAGCAGAAAATGAAATATCCACTGATGAGGAAGATATCAGACAAATGGCAAAAATCGGATCACAAAAAGGATTAATAGAAGCTGATGAAGCAGCAATGATTTCTAAAGTTTTCCAGCTTAACGATCTAAAAGCTAAAGATCTTATGATCCCAAGAGTTTCAGCTCCGAGCATAAATGGTTGGGAAACTCTTGAAAATATATCTGAGTTAATAGTTTCAAATACTTCACCTTGGTGGGTAGTCCTTGGAGATAAAGTTGACAAAATACAAGGTATTGCCAATAGAGAAAAATTACTTACCGCAATTATTAATAAAAATAAATCTTCTTTAATTACTGAATTATGTGAGCCTGTTGAATATATACCTGAAATGATAAAAATTGATAAACTTTTAACGACATTTGACAATGACAATAAAGGAGTAAAAGTAGTAGTAGATGAATTTGGTGGTTTTGTGGGATTAATTGGAGCTGAAGCGATACTTTCTGTCTTAGCCGGGTGGTGGAAGA
>CACOMD010000017.1 GCA_902628235.1 uncultured Prochlorococcus sp.
TAAAACTTGAGATAGCTGATCTTGAAAATGATAAATTACTAATTAATACTTCTAGGGAAAATAAAAAAAATATTGATTTATTAATGTGTCTTAGAGGAAGGGTAAGTAATGCCATAATTGAATCTGCTGAAAAATTAGGTAATAAAAATGACTTTTTTAATACAATAAGTTTTGTTCTTCAGGATGATGGAAGACGATTTCATATTGAGGCAATTCATGATAAAGAGAAATGGAACAATTCAAAAAAATTAGATAGAAGAGCTATATTATTAAAAAGGTTTCCTTTTAATAGAAAGAAGAAAGAAAAACCATTTAACTATTTACATATTGAATTTCTACTAAGAAAATACAATAAGATAGATAATCTGGCAAAGAAATTAAATAAAGAAGCAAAAAATGTCAACCCATTTTGTGCAGAAATAATCCATAGTTATAATCCTGATAAAAATGCTAATTTACAAACATGGACTTTTGATAAAGTAAAGTCTCATCAAGAGATAAGGAAATATTATAGAGCAATGAAAAGTATAATTCACATATCAGATTGGGCTTTATTAGGGAAGAGACCTCTAAATGGTTTAATTTCCGCTTGGAAACAATATGGAGATTATAGAGAATATAATAAAAATCTTAAAGATGTTTTAAAAAAAAATATTGATCCAAAGAATAAATCAATTGATGATTTTATTAAAAATTTATTAATATCTTATCAATTGCAATATCCTAAAGCTAAAGAATTATATAAATATAAAACCAAGAAGATAAAGGGATGGTCACCTAATAATGAATTCACTAGAAAATTAAATCCACCTTTGGAATGTATCTATCCTGATCTTCACTTACTTGAATTAATAGCTGATGCGAGGAGAAAATATGAACAAAAAAAGACCCTTGAGATAGATAAATTGGAAAATGAAGAGTTTAAAGATATTCTTTTAAATGGTGATTCTGATAATGAGGATTACTCTGATAGTTACTTAGCAGAATATATTTCTTTAATATTAAAAAAAGAATTAATACTAGCGATGAAAGAAACAATTTTAGATAGTCAGAAAAAATGGGAGAAAAAACCAGAAAGAAGAAAAGCATGGATATATTTTGCACAAGGTTATGATTATCCAAATGAGATCGCCTCAAAATGCAAAAAAGATAAGTCATGGGTTTCAAAGGTAATAAAATTATCATCTATAGTTAATAATGCAAGTCAAAATGTAATTGAAAAACACATAAATGAAATCCTTAAAAGCGATAAAAGTGAACATTTCTTTAATCAGTATGAGAGTAAATATAAATATATTTCTGAATTAAATTTTGTTTTTAAAGCAGATAAGATGGGTTTAATGAAAGATATTAAAGTTAAATTCTCAAAATTAAATCAAGACACTGATTTTATAAAGAATTTTAAAATAAAAATTTATAGGTTACTTGTTGTAAAAAAAACTAAGGAAGAAAAAGAAGCTATTATGAAAATTTTTAACAAAATAGCATATGATATTTTAAAAGATATGAAGACTTTATAGAAAAACTAAGAGAATCTAAACAATATTTAATTTTTATTATTTATGTTTTAGGATTATATTATTTAATTCATTAAACTTTTTATGGAAGATAGTACTTTTACAAAGTTTCCAAATGAATCAATATTATTGGATATAGAATTAGATTTAGAGCCATGGGAATTAGTTTTTAAAGCTTTAAAAATATCAATTAATGATAGAAATCTTCAAAACAAAATAAAAGTCAGACAGTTAAAAAATAAATCGCAATTAATAATTAATGGTTTTTACGTACAAATTGTAATTCAAGAATTTATTGATGAAGAAATTGATATCCCAATAAAAAGATGGTTTATAAAAGGTTATGCCCCTCAGTTAATACTTCCTGCTTACGTAGATCAAGAAAATAATATTGTATATTTTCCTGGAGTAATAACTTCCGATGAATTTATTAAATTATTTCCTAATACAATTTCCGATGAGAAAGAAATTAGCTTATCATTTAGTAGGTTTAGTGGCGGTATAGATTTACTATTTAATTATGTTCTACTTCTTAACGCAAATCACTTTTCAAGGAATGGTTTTGTAAAGGGAAATTCATTAGTAAAATATAAAAGAAATCTAAAAATTGTTTCGGTTTTTGCAATTACTTCAATTGGTTTAATTTTTATCCCGAAAGTATTAAATCCAAAATTAGCTCTAAATATATCTAATTTAAAAGGACAAAATTATCTTATTGCTAATAATTTGAGGAGTTTATATAATGAAACCATTTCTCAAATGTGTGTTATCTCACCTCAATTTGATCAAAATCCAATTGAAAATAAAGTTTACCAATATAGTTCTATTAATAAGCCTTATATCTTATCAAAGACTCCTCTTAAGGAGATCAAATTATATAAAAATAATAATCTCATATGGAGCAAGACTTCTATAAAGGGGGAATTTATAGATGGTATTTTAGCCTGGCCTACTGAGCCAATACAAAACAAAAATATATACAAGATATCATTCAGACCAGTTGGAAGTTCAATAGGAAATTATAAAGAAATAATTTTTTCTTCTGAAACAAAGAAAATCAAAGATTTAGATAAAATAATAAATGCATTAGGAAATAAAAATAAGAAATGGATAAATATGATAAATAAGAATATTAAAAAAGATCCTAATCTTTCTCTAGCTTTATTATTTTCAAAAGATAACCCTAAATCTCAGAAATTAAAAGATTTTAAAAGTGAGTTAATAAAAAATATAAATTGTAGTAATGAATAAAATTTTGATAATCATGTATCTATAAATATTTAATAAATGGAATAAAAATTTCAGGAAAAAACTATAAATTTAAAATAATAATTTTAAATTGTTTAAATTCAAATATAAAAATCCAAAAATAACTATTTTTGTAATTTCAGTATTTTTTCTATTAATTAATGGGATTTTTCATAGAGATAAAATAAATTTAGCTATTATGCCTAAAGAATATAAGACTATCAAAAAAATTGTAGATGAATTTGCTTATACTAATGATCTTGGTAAAGATAAAATAACATTTACAATTACTGCTGGTACATATGCAAATCTCTTTGCTACAGAAATAGGTTTATGTGAAAATGAAGTTTGTGATTATTATTCAAATTTAAATCCATTTAATAAATATAAGAGAATAAAAGGAATTGATATAAATCAACTAATAAATCAAACTTATCTCTTAAATGGAATTGAGGCTGCTGCTTGGTCACACGGATTAATTTGGATTAGCAGATCTACATTCCAAACTTTTGGAAATAATAATAATTATCTTGCTTGTGTAATTGCTCATGAAATTTCCCATATTATTAATAATGATTCTTTTAATAATAAAGTTAAACTTTCAGAAAATAAAAATAATTGGAAATCAATTAAAAATATTAAAAACTATAAAAGAAAAGAAGAATTATTAAAAAAAAGAATTTCAAGGGAAACAGAAACCAAGGCAGATTTTTTAGCTACAAGATTAATATCTAATACAGGATTACCAAAAAATACTTGTTTAAGGGCTTTAAAATTTATAGCTGAAAAATCTTCTATGGATGTTGAGACTAAATTAGATGATACTCACCCTGGATTTATAGAAAGATACTCATCTTTAGATAATTTTATAACCCAAAATAACTTTCAAGGCAAAGTTAAAATGAAAAATAAAAATTGGAGTTGGATTTATAATAAAGATAAAAATTCATTGATTTTTATACCTAATAAAAAGAATCAATCTTTTTTTAAATAACTAATTCTTTTCTAAACAATTTGAGTTATCAACACCCCAGGGAAGCCTAGTATTGCACAAGAATACATTCTGTAAATTTGCACCATCTAATACTGCATTTGTAAGATCTGCATTTTTTAAATTTGCCCCATTTAAATTTGCATATTCTAAGTTTGTATTATTTAAATTAGCACTTGTGAGATTTGCACCTACTAAACTTGAAAAAGATAAATCAGAAAGTGTTAAATTTGCATTAATTAATATTGATTGATATAAATTTGCACCAGATAAATTTGCTTTTTTTAAATTAGCATTTCTAAGATTTGATTTACTTAAATTTGCCTCATCTAGATTAGCACCTTCAAGATTTGATCTTGATAGGTTTGCTTGAGTAATATTTGCAGAAGCTAAACTTGAATAGGACATATTTGCTCTACTCAAATTTGATTTTGAAAGATTTGCCTCATTAAGTTTCGCATTATTTAGTGCAGCTCGATAAAAATCAGTCTTTATACATGTTGCAAAAGATAAATCAGCTTCTGCTAGGTTACTTTTAGTAAAGTTTGCTTTAGATAAATATCCTCCTGATAAATTAGCCATAAATAAATCTGCACTGGATAAATTTGTTGCCCTTAATTTTGATTCAAATAAATCTGCTTTACTTAGATTCGTTTTAGAAAGATTTGCTTCTTCTAAATTTGCATAAGATAAATTTGCTTTATATAAATTTTGTCTATATAAATTAGCCCCTTCCAAATTACATTCGTAACAGTCACCACTTGTCTTTAAAGTATAGACATCTCTTTCGGAAGAGAAAACTTTTACTTGAAATAGTAATAATACTATTCCAATAAATTTAATAGTTGATTTTTTCATGTTTTTTAATTTGTTTTTAAATAATTTTTAATTAATTTTTATAAGAAACCAATATTATTTTGAAATTCCCTCCAAAGATCCTGTTGCATAGGTGGATAATAAGTTGAACCTTCAGAATTTACATATTCTTCATATAAGTTAATTACAATAGTTTTAAAGTCTTCATTTGCAATAACTTTATCCTCAGGGCAGGCATGATTTTTAGCCCAATATAGATTTGTTATTTTCTTGTTGAATTCAAAGTTTGTCATTGGTTTAATTCCTTTAAAAAAGTGATAGATAATAGAAATAAGCATTATTAAATTGAAATATTAAAATTAAATTTTTATTTTTCATTTTTTATGTCTGTAAAAATTTCATTTCTTAAAGCCTTTAAATAATTCGATCTTGAAGCTATTAGTTTTGGATTTATTGACGCAGAATATAGCATCACAACTGCAGTAAGACTCAAAAGAATTGAAATTATAAAGCCTACGAATGCAAATCCTAAACTAGCAAATTCCTTATTAATTACCTTCCCATAGAATTGTTTAGATGCTTCATTAATAGCCATTCCTGGGTTGGCCCACCTAACTGATCCTTTACATTCTAAATCATTTTCAAGGCAATTTATTCTGAAATTTATATTTGTATTTTCAAATGCTTTTATATAATTTTTATAATCTTCTTCTGTACCTGAAAGAGGATTTCCTTTAAAAATATTGTAATATTGATTTCTATTAAAAAGATATAAATATGACATTGGAGATAATGTATTCCTCAAATTATCTTTTACGACTAAAGGTTTATTTAGTTCTAAATCACTCTTATCAATAAAAGATTTAATTAAGTCTTTTTGATTACAAGATCCAAGATCTGTTAGATGATTATCTATTAGATATTTAGGATCAGAACTACTAGGATTCTCTGGTTTTCTAAACATCTTTTGCTGCAAATCTCTATACAAGCGTCTCTGGCCCCCTTTTGATATGTCAATTTTTTCCAATTCACCAGCTAATCTTTTGCATTCATTCTCTGCACTAAGAAGAAGCTCACTATAGGCTGGTTTCTTGCCATTATTGATAAAATAATTGGCATTCAGGTATTCTTTTGCAGTTACATTTTTAATTTCTCCAGATCTCTGAACTAAATCAATTCCTACTCCTGACATTAATGTCTTTACAAGAGATAAACTAAAAAACACAATTAATAAAAATGATGCTGTCCTATTATTTTCTTTCCCTCTATTCATTGCAAATTTCCCAGTAGCATTTGATATTCCTAAAAGTATTAATGCATAAAGAGAGGATACAGGAAGTACGAATGATCCTGATGCTTTAGCAAAATAGTAAACAACTGGATATGTACAAATGAAATCCCATATTGTAGATAAGCTCAAAAATGTTGCAGTTTGATTTAAATTATTATCAAGATCTTCATCAGCGTATGCATTACCCCTTAGTTGTTTACCTTTTACCCAAACAAAATCTCCTAATTTTTGAAAAATACTTTTCTTTTTGAAATATACTGGTTCCTTTAGAATTTTAATTCTTTGACTAGGATCAGTCTCTTCAGGATTGTAAGCAATAGGCGTTTCATTAGCTTTTTTTCTTATAAAAGTTAAATCTGGTTGAGAGATTATCCAGTTAAAAAGCTTGTCTTTTTTTGATGGAGACATTTGATTTTTAGATTATTTAATAAGTTCTCTCATATATACTTTTGTGCAATTTTATAGTTTCCATTTTAATTAAAATTTATACTTTGAAGATCGAATATTACCAATTTATTCCCAAAATTTTGAAGATAATATATATTAATCTATAAAATAAAAAATTTGAAATGTTTTAATTTATAAAACTTAAATACAATGAGAAAATTTTTAATTGCTTCAATTTTGCTTTCACCATTAATTTTACACGCAGAATTTGAGCCAAAATATACAAATATGGAATTTAAAAATAACTCAGAATTCATTAAATCTAATAATAAACCCAATAAAAATAAATTAAATGAAGAAGTTGAATACTTAATAGAAATTTTGAAAAGGCAAGAGAAAAAACTTGGAAAGAATAATCCTAAATTAATTAATAATTTGAAGAAAATAGCAAATTTTTATATAGAAATAGGGGAAGATAATTTAGCCATTGATTATACAAAAAAGGCATATAAACTAAGTAAAAGAATTTATAGTGAAAGTAACGTTGAGACAAGAATTTTAAGAAAAAAATTAGCAACTCTATATAGAAGTCTTGAATTATTTAAAGAAGCGGAACCTCTTTATGAGTGGGAACTAAATTTTGTAGAGAATAAATATGGATCTGATGATTTAAAGATTGTAGTGCCAAAATATAATTTAGCTCTCTCTTACAAAGGTCAAGGAAAATATATTGATACTGAGAGATTATTATTAAATATACTTAAAATTTTTGATGAAAAGAAAAAATTTGAGCATCCAGATAAAGTCCCCACTTTAATAGCTCTAGGAAATTTGTACACAGAATCAGGAAAATATAAAGAAGCCGAGAAATTTTTAAAGAAAGCTCTTCAGATTGAGGAAATAACCTTTGGTAATGACAATTTTAAAATTATTCAGACTTTAAATAATTTAGGTAAACTTTATCTTGAGCAAGATTTTTATGTAAAATCAGAAGATAACTATTTACGAGCTTTAAAAATAAGTCAGAGTTATTATGGGAATGAGCATCAAGAAACAGGAAGTATTGAAATTTATCTAGCCAAAGTTCATTTAAAACAAAAAGATTACGATAAATCTGACAAATTATTTAAAAAAGCACTAATAAAATTTAAAAATTTATATGGTTCGGAACATAAAGAAATAGGAGAAATTTATAGGTATGTAGGTAATTTGAATTTTGAAAAAGAACTTTATAAAGAAGCAGAAAATTTTTATTTAAAAGCTCTAAAATTAAATAGAAAATTTTACGGTAAAGAACACATAACAATCTTAAATATTTTAAATGATCTTGGGTTGTTAACTACCGCAAAAGGTGAATATAAAAAAGCTGAAGAATATTATTTAGAGGCAAGGAAGATAGCAAATAATTTAGGATTTGAAGATGATCACCCATATATTTCTAATATTAATCAAAATATTGCACTTATATATGAGGAACAAGGCTTATTTGAAGATGCAGAACTAATTTTTCTAAACTCTTTGCAAATGAATCAAGATAGATATGGAATTGATAATTCTGCAGTAAAAACTGATCTTAAAAATCTATCTCTACTTTATTTTAAGAAAAAGGAATATGATAAAGCTATTTATTATTACAAACTTTTTTTAAACACAGAATTTACTCTTATTCAAAGAGAGGCTGCACAAAAGGTAATTTCTAATAGATTAAGTTTCATAAATTCATATGGTAATAAATCAGGATTCGCATTTTGGTTTACAGAATTTGGAGATGAGGGACTTAATTTAGCTTTATTTTCTAGATTAAATAAACAAGGATTATTACATGATATTGAGAAAAGACAAGCCAGACTTTCCCTATCTGATACACAACAAAATGAATCAAAAATATTAGCTGATCTTAATGCCCAACTAGCATCAAAAAATCTTACGCCACAGGAACATAAATTTATAAAAGATAAAAAAGAGGCTTTAGAGAAAAAATATCTTCGAAAATTACCTAGATTTAAACCAAATATTGTTTCAGTTAAAGATATTTCAAAAGTAATACCCAAAGATGGAATATTAATTGAATATCAAAAATATAATCCTAAGCCTTTCAAAGAAGTTAAAACAAACAAAAAAAATCAAATTGGAGAGCGATATATTGCGTTATTACTAAAACCGTCTGGAGAAATTACTGCCGTAGATCTTGGCAAAGCTTCAAAAATTGAAAACAAAATTCAGGAAGCAATGGAAGCGACAAAGGAATTACCAGAATCATATGAAGATTTTGATAAGGCAAAAAACTTATGGAAAGAATTATCAGAGTTGATTATTAAACCATTAAAAGCATCGATTGGAGATGCGAATACTTTATTTATTTCTGCAGATGCAGAGATTCATAGAATACCATTTTCAGCACTAACAAGCCATAAAGGTGATGGTCTACTTGCAAGTGAAATAAATTTGAGATTAATTACTTCTGGAAAGGAATTACTTTATTTATCAAGAGAACCAAATTTTAAAAATGGAAGGTCACTTGTCGTTGCAAATCCTTCATTTAATAGTAAAAATAATTTATTTTTTAATAGATTTTTTAAAAAGAATAAGTCAAAAATCTCTCAAAAGAGGTCATCAGAACTTTCCTCTAAGAAATGGAATGATCTGCCTGGTTCTGAAAAAGAAGGTAAAGAAATCGCAAAATTAATTAATGCAAAATTATTAATAAGAGAAAGAGCCACTGCTTTAGCTATTCAAAAAGAAAATGCACCCTATATTCTTCATGTAGCTAGTCATGCTTTTTTCTTGCCAGAGAAAAATAAAAGAGAAAATCCACTTTATAACAGTGGCATTGTTTTAGCAGGAGCAAATTATCCTGAAAATAATTTAAAAGATGATGGGATCTTAACTGCAGCTGAAGTTTCAAATTTAGATTTGCAAGGTACAGAAATGGTTGTAGTTTCAGGATGCGATTCAAGTAAAGGAGAAATATATTTTGGAGAGGGAGTTTATGGTCTTAAAAGAGCTATCGCTGTGGCAGGGGCAAGATCAAGTTTGCTCTCACTATGGGAAGTTGATGATAAGGCGACAGTATTCTTTATGAAAAGTTTTTATGAAAAGTTAATTAATGGTACAAGCAGATCTGATGCTCTCGCTTTAACTCAAAAAGAGTTTAGAAATCATTCTAATAAAGACTACAGACACCCATATTATTGGGCAACTTTTCAATTAAGTGGAGATTGGCGCACTATTAATTTTAATATATGAATTTTTTATAAAATTTATTTTAATTTGAAGCCAAATCTTTCGAATTAAAAAATTTTTTATTAGTATATTTTCTTAATTTGAATGAAAATTGAACAAATCTTATTTAAATCAGAGAATTGAAAGTAAAGATGGATTCACAGTAATAGAATCTATTGCAGCTTTATTCATACTTTCCATTCTGATTTCAATTTCCATTCCAAACTTTATGAAAGTAATTTATAGAGCTAAACAGAGTGAGGCCTCTCTTTCTTTTTCAAATTTTATAAAAGCATCTAAAATATTTTACAGTGAATTCGGAATTCTACCTCGAAACGCCAGAGATCTTGGTAACTACATTCCAATAAAAGCTTGCTGCGTCAAATGTTCTCCTAGTCAAAATAATAAATCTTGTAATAAAAATGATGCTTTTTCTATAAGAAAATCAACAGCAGAAAGTTGGAATACACCCAGTGGTAACTATTCTATTAAAATGTTCAATAGATATAATGAACTCTTTTTTATTGCAAAACCTACTAAAAATTTCAAAGGGTATGGAGTCACTGCATGCTACAACGGATTAAGCGGAATTTCTCAAATTATCGAATCAGAAAACCATAATAATTTAACAATCCCTAATTGTAAAAGCGAAATCTCTAAAATTGACAAGTTTTCAAAACCCCAGAAGGGTGAAAAATTCCTCTTGAAATAATTTATATTAAGTACTTGCTGACCCAAGAACATCATCTAAATTACTCATAATTAATAAAAGAAAAAAAGGAGTCCTTAAACAAAAAAACTCCCTGGGTTACGCCAGATGGTCTATACCACTTCCATTGTAAAAATTTTACGTTTTACCCTTGCTTTTAATTTACTTGTATTTATTTGTAGGTATTAATTAAGTATCTTTTTTACTAAGCGATATGACTATATGGTGCGGCTTTAATCCTTATTTTATTTTTTCGGAGTCATCTTAAAAGTTAAATATGCAAACTCACCAAGCAATAACAAACTAACCACACCATAAGTAATTTCTATGCCTTACATATAAGTCATTTATTTATACATGAGAGTAGTAATTGTTTCATTTAAAAGAGGAGTTTTCTTTTTGCTTCGATAAATTCTTTATTTGTAAGTAGCCCTTCTCTTTTTAAAGAAGCTAACCTCTCTAATTGCGAAACTAAATCATCCCCTTCACTAGTATCACTTTGTTTTATTTGCTCATCAGAATTGGAAGTCTTTACATCTTTTTCACCAAGCTCTCTCATGACATGCATTCTTATTTTTTGCACATCTACACCATAATTTTCAAGCACTCTTAATGCTACCGATTCAACCTCACTTTCTATTGCTAAAAGTAAATGTTCTGTTTCAATCTGAATATGACCTTGTTTACGAGATTCTTCTAAAGAACTTTCAAGAACTCTTTTTGCCCTTGGCGTAAATGGAATTTCATCATCTACAAAACCTGAACCTCTTCCAATAATTTTTTCAACTTCAATTCTAGAATCTTTTAAATTTACTCCCCAAGACTTCAAAACCTTAGCGGCTACACCATTATCTATGCCAATTAGTCCTAATAGCATTTGTTCTGTTCCAATAAAGTTATGGCCAAGTCTTCTTGCTTCTTCTTGAGCAAGCATTATGACTTTAATAGCTCTTTCGGAGAATCTATCAAACAAACCATCAACCATTTTTTATGAAAGCATTTCTATATAATTTAGATCATCTGTCAACAAGAGTTGTAAGACGTAAGCGTTTTATTATCTATTACTGCATTCAACCATTGAGATTTCTTCACCTCTAATAATTAACTTTTAAAAATTCCTACTTGGATTGTGTATATAAATAGCAATTTGTTTCTAGGCTGCTATTTCGAAAAGAGGAAATCTTTTCTCTGCATATACTCTATTATCCCAAATAAGAAGTCTGCAAAGGCGAGAGAGTTATTCAGATAGGAGAAAAATAAGACCTCATAGCACCACATTTGACTGAATTTGGGTTGAATTTGTGATTTCCCCACAACATTACCCACAACAAAAAATCAAGGATTAATCTTCTCCAGATATCTGTCGTAATCTGATTTGAAGACTGAACAAGCATCTTTCCAAATCTTGGTATCGGTTTCGACCGGTAAAGTTTTAATATTTTCTTTGAAAAGAATTAACTGAAATTCAGCAAGAAGATCATGAATTGAAATTCCCAAATTTACTCCTGACTTACCACCTGATATATATTCCTCTCCCCTTCCATGAATTGCGACTAAAGAAGGTGTAAGAAATCCATGACAAGTACGTGGTCCACCACCATCCACTTTTATACCCTCCGCTCCATCCATGGGATAGGTTAAAACAGCGCCTCCACTCATCCCAATGTTCGTTGCATTACTGTATAAAACAGTATAACCATCTTTATTCTTATCAAGTACTCCCGTAATTGTTCCAAACGTCTTTCTTAAACTTATTTGTTCAACGACATTAGAGGGTAAAGAGTAACCTACTAGTTCTACCGCTAGACCCTTATAAGGCGTTACATCAGGTCTTATAAACGCTGTATAATAATAATCTTTCGATGTAAATTTAATTAAAGCAGAATCGTAATTAATACTTTTTTTAAGCAATTTGCCAATATGGTATTTCCCATCAAGTGTTTGAACTTCAATATCATCACCTTCTAAAATATATTCAACAACATGTCTTGCGGTAATGACATAGTAATTTTTATTTTTTTGAGCAATTAAAACTCCATTGCCTGGAGCACTTGAACCAAATATTTTTACAACAATAAAATCACCAATATCACTATAAAAATTAGATGGATTTCTTACATCTTCCTCTTGTAATTTAATTCTTGGAAAACTATTAGTTTTTTGAGTAAAGTTTTTTAGATCATATTCAGCATAAGTTTTTAAATTACTTCCAAAAAAATTTATAAATAAAATATTTAGAAAAATGATGACAAAATCTATTTTTAATCTTCCAATCTTCATGATTTAGGATTTTAATCTCATAACTTTAGAATTATCCCTAATTATAGATTGACAAGTACTGAGATTCTTCAATCTCCTCCATAAAACTTTTTTATTTCTCCCCACAACATTCCCCACAACAAAATAAAAAATTATGCTTTATTTGTTAAGAAAAGATAATGCCTCAAATCAATCAAAAGTAATGTCATTACTGCCTATTTTCTCTAATATTCACCACTGAAGAACTTAAGAAAACGGAGAGATGATCCACAAGCGGTGCTAACAAAACTTTTAATTTCTTCGTTAGTAGCTCCACGATTTACTACTACTGCTATGACATGAATTATTAGACTATAACTAGGTTCTTATGCTATAATTTCAAAGTCAGAAAACAACTGAATAACCCTCTGGAGGGGTGGTCGAGTGGTTTAAGGCTCTAGTCTTGAAAACTAGCGTATCTGCAAGGGTACCGTGGGTTCGAATCCCACCCCCTCCGTTCTAAAAACAAGTCAGTACAAATAACTTCTTTTTTGAGAATGATTTCTCTAAAAACCTTGCGATTTGTTTAATTGTTGTAAATATTTTACTTTGATAAATTTATATAATCGTAAAGTTAACCTACTAAGGTATTAATACCCTATGAATTTCATATTAAAAAGAGGATAATAAAAGAGTAGAGATTTAGGAGACTTTATGAGACTCACTACTCCGTTCACTGCTATTAAAAATGCAACTTCAGATATATGGAGAATGCATGATTTTAATTACAAATTGCCTAAAGAAGCAAAGCAAAATTACTGGGATAAAGAATGTATAGATAATCCAACTAGTTCTCATTGCAAAGTTTATTAGTTTATTTTTTATTTATTTAATCTTTTATAGTTACTCTCATAAAAGGGGAAAAAACCACCAATAAATAAAATAAAGAATCCTATTAAATATAGAAATGGTTCTATAAGTGATGGAATCAAATCTCTTTATTTAATAAGGATATCTACATCAGATATTGGGAACTTGCTCACTACAATAAATATCCTAGAAAGTATCCAAAGATATTTTATATATCTGAATTTAGATTGTAATTGCTCATTTAAAAATCAAATTTGAATACTACTTTCTTTGACAATATTGTGGAGATTAGAGAGCTATAAATAAACCAATATTCCAAAGTTGAACAAATTCATTTTGCCTAACTAAATTACCTATTAAGTGAAATGAACCAAAGATAAAAGTCTTCCAAGGAATATAATATAGAAGACTTTTATAGAAGTTTATTTTCATTATTTAGATGATCTACAATAACTAAAAATATTCATAAAAGATTAAAAAATTTTTTAAGTAATTTTTAATCATATTATTATGACAAATTTTAATCTTATATTTTTATTCTCCTTTCAATCATGAAAAGATTAATTAGTTATTATTAATGCAATTAATTGATACTTTTTGAATTAGATTAATAACATTAGAAATTCCTAACACTTTAATTTCTGATAACTAAATGTTCTAATCCTCAAGGTTAGTTTTTATGAATTCTTAAAAATTGTTATATGTGACAGTTAACTAACATTCCACTATCCCCTTTCACAAAAAAAGAATATCTGACATAAGTAATACATGTGTGTAGGAGTGGTTTTACTGAAACAGTGGAAACAAGGATAAACTTAATTCAGCAAGTCCTTAAGAAGACCTCTAGTAATAGTGGTCTTTTTTTATGAAGTTATTTTCAAAACGAATGAGTGTAATGCCAAAAGAGTTATTCGGATTAAAGGTTGAGATTATTCGATCAAAAAGAAAAACTTCTGCATTACATATTGTTGGTAATGAACTACAGATAAGAGTTCCAAATAGAGTAAGCGATAGAAATATAGTTAAAATTCTTGAAACGAAACAAAGATGGATTAGAAATAAAGCAATTAAATTACAAAATCAACCTCTGACCAAAGAGAGAGAATATATAACTGGAGAATCTTTCCCTCTTTTGGGTAGATACTTAGAGTTAAAGGTTTTAGAGGGAGGAAAAGTTGGGACAAAATTAATTGATAGTTATTTGATGACAACTGTTCGGCCTTCAGAAATTGGAGAATTAAGAAAATCTAGAATTAAAACTTATATCGAGAAATGGTATGTCAAAGAAGCATACCAAAGATTAGAAGAGAAAGTTGTTAAGTATTCACAAATTATTAGAGTATCACCAAGAGAAATAAAAGTCAGAGACTATAAAACTAGATGGGGGTCATGTGATAAGAAGGGTAGATTAACTTTTAATTTTCATCTAATAAAAGCACCACATCCGATTGTTGATTATGTTGTGATTCATGAACTTTGCCATATGATTCAACCAAATCATTCAAAGTTATTTTGGAATGAGGTATCAAAATTTGATCAGTGTTTTAAAAATCACAGAAAATGGTTAAAAGAGAATGGGAACCTTTTAATTAGTCAATAAACAAAAAAATTTTTATTTATAAAGTGTTGATAAATATGTTGGCAGATATGAAATTAGATCTCTAAACAAGGAGTCTGAGAGGGTGTCTAACTGAGTTTTCAATAATTTGATTATCAGAGCACCACGTCCATTGAAGAAATAAGTTAAAAAAAGTAAGATTATTTCAAAATCAAATAATTGACTAAAATGACAAAATAATTAAAAATTAAGTGAATTAAAAGTAGTTAGTGTGGTTCAGTTTTTTCGTTTATGTTTTAATTTTATAAATTCGTATTAGTGGATATTTTGATGGAGGTGTTATTAATTCTCCTCTGACTAGCATGCCTAAAAGGCCACCTAGGAGTAAAAAAAATAATGCTGTAACTATATATTGAATCCCAATAACTTTTGCATCAGTATTAAAACTAAAAAATCTTTTCCAATCATTTGGTCCTTTAGGATAAGGATTTTTAGATTTAACTAATCTTTGATCGTAATTAATAATTGTCATTGTTTGAACTATCCATCATGAGGTCTATCTTCTAAACCTACATCTTGTACTTGCGGAGCAGGAGCAGGCTCAACAGTCGCCCAACCCCTATTACCATTTTTTAGCCTTTTATCGTACAAACGACCTGCAGGATTTAATCCATTTTGAAGTTCTTTTTTTACAGTCTCATTAATCCATTTATTAAATACATCTTCTGATTCAACAATTACATTCGTTTGATTTTGTGAAAAATATGCGCCACTAAACATAGCATCTCTTAATCTAAAGACGCCTTTTTTTGTTGGTGTTAGAGAATATGTAATTACACTTCCAGGAATTATATCTTGCTTTAACCTAAATGCTGGTATGTAAAAGCTATGTATTACATCATCCGTAATCAATCTAAAGTTTGTTCTCTTATCAATAGGGAGATGTAATTCAGAACTATGAATGCCATTAGGATATATAAATTCCCAATTCCATTGTCTAGAAATTACATCAATTGGTCCAAAATCAAATGGCTTTTTCTCTTCAACAAATGGAGCTTCTTGACCAAAGTCATATTTTGTTTTTGAGCCTAAATTTTCAAGCTTATAGTTCACTTTAGTAGCATAAGTCGCAATTGCTAAAACCAAAATTAATGGAATTATTGTCCAAATAACTTCCAATTTGACATTTCCTTCAAGAGGTTGACCATTACTTTCATCATATTTGGGAGCTCTATTAAATATTAAGATCCATGCCATAGTTCCAGTACACCCTAAAAATATAAAAGTTCCAATAGTTGTCTCGAAGGCAAAAAGATTATCAACATAATTTGCCGCTTCTGAAGCTTGGATAGGCAACCAACTATAAGACCAATAGCCCATTAACAAACTTATTAAGCTATTAATACCGACAGCAGAAATTATTATGAAAATTGTTAGATATTTTTTATTATTAAGTTTCTTAATTTTAGTATTCATTGGAAAATTTGATTAAGGTCTTCTCCTCTGACAAGTAGTTGATCTGCAGTGATATGGACTCCAAAGTCACTTGCTAACCAAGCTCCAAGGCTTCCGTGTAGTCCCATGATTAACAAAATTACAGAGCCTAAAAATATATATGACCATGAGACTTGTCTTCCATAATCTTTTCTAAAAACAAATCTTTGGTATCCTCTCCATATTGTCATAGAAATCATTACTAGTAATATTGCAACTCCTCCTACAGCATGCCAAAGCATGGTTGAAATGGCATTCTGACCAAGAATACTTTTTACTTCAGGGATTGGAACTGCTAATAACATTTCAAAAAAACCTGAAGCCACAGTAAAAAATGTTATGAATGATGCTGCTAGCACGTTATACCAACCAACATCATGGAAACCTACCCTCGTAACGGGGAAGGCAAGAAATCTAAATATTCTTTTTTCAAAAGGATAAAATGCTCCAGCAATATCAAATGCGATACCTATGGCAAATAATCCAATTGTAAGGTGAACAAGGTTTGGGTGAATTGGAATTTTGTAAGGTAAGTCATTAGGACCTAATTTGTCTGATATATCGCTGATCGGGGATTTTATAATTATTAGTAAGAAGGAGTAAATATTGCTGTAAATATTTAATAGAATATTGTAGATGTAATGAAAATGCATTATAGAATTCCTTCCCTTACAGCTTCAACTACAGGAACTGTATGTAAGCCATAAATCCAAACAAGCATATCTCCTAAGTAAACTTGAGTACAAACCAATACAGCAAGAACAATATCAACGAAGACAAATCCTTTTGATAAAACTTGCGGATTGGTTTGTCTTGAAACATATCTCCAACCTGAGATAACTGAAAGGACTCCTGCTAAAGACCAGCCTATTGTACTGTGATAATTCAATACATCTCTTGATACTCCATATGGATTACTCAATCCTGCTTCAATTTGTCCGAAAACTATAGCAATAAAGATTGCAATCGTAGCAACTATTAGATTTAAAAAGCTCACTTCAAACAAATTTGGTTTTTTAAAAATTATCCCTACGAAATCAAAAACTACTGCTCCTAAAGCCATGGCAATCACAAAGTGAACCACTATAGGATGTATAACATCTATCCAAGGTAAATTCTTTTCATTTAAAGGAGGCAGTAAACTAGATATTATTGGATATAAATCGCTTAATCCATTAACTACATAAATTAATGTTGCGTGGATCATGTTTAACAAAAATATTATCTTTATAAAGTAAAAACCTTCTATTTCAAATTTATATATAAATTTTTATATGAGCAATATATTTACAATTAGTTTGATAAGTATTTTAAATGATGTACATATTTACTAATAGTACTGTTCAAATAATTTGTTTAAGAGTTGTAAAAGTCACTTATCAGTTATTTAAAATCAGCTATAAATAAGAAAATAATTATTAATATATGTCAAATAGTTATATTGATATTTTTCTAACTGCTATTGGAGTGGTAATTTATTTTTATGGTTTAAAGAAATTACTTCTAAACCAAACAAAGAGCATTTAATAAATTCTTACAAAAACTATTAATTTCCACTTTCTCCGAATGGATACGAAGGACTTGTATCCTGTTTTTTAACTTTAATACCTTTTAATTCATTATTTTCAATTGACTTAAGTTCCTCACCAGTAAATTCATACCCTAAACCTTTCGCTATGCTAGCGATCTCATTTGCTGTGCCAACCCTTGATACTTTTTCATAAAGAGATTGATTGGTTTTTAATTCCTGAAGAAATGCTTTAAGTTGATCTAGGGACAATTTTTTAAATATACTTTAATTAAATTTTAATCAGAAAGCTTAAAAGTAATCTTCATTTAAATTTTTGTTTTTAATGATAGTAACAATTGTTTTAATATATATTTTAAAATTAAATGATTTGAATTATTAACTAATAAATTTCTCAATACCATATTTTTTTGTATACCAAAAAAACCATAGTGCTACACTGCCGTTTAGTAATATAGTAAGTGATATTGATATGATTAAAAATTTTTTACCAACACCATTTGAAGTTTGAATAAAATTGTTATTAGATTTTTTTTCTTCTATCATTGAGCTTTTAAATTTACTATCAGATTTATAAATGGTTTTTATATTAATCTTTTACCATAAATTAGAAATTTATTTATATTAATTTTCTTTATTGAAAATTATTAACATAAAAATTGTAATTCTTAGCTATTTTAAATTAACTACGACTTTTAAATATATGAAAAATTTATTTATTTTATTTCTACTTTTAATTGGATTAGGAATACCATTCCCCTCAATGGCTTCCCATATTGAATTAAAACCTTGTATTCAAATGTCTCATTGTGTAATGGAGGAATTAAATGTAAAAGATATAGATTCACCCTATGAAAAAGTAAAATCTATTATTGAAAATACCCCTAGGACAAATGTAGTCGAGTTAAGTGGTGATTATTTACATGCAGAAGTAACTAGTCGCATCATGAAATATGTTGATGACTTGGAAATAAGCTTTTACCCTGAAGAAGAAAATTTAATTATTAGATCAGAATCAAGGGTTGGTGATGGAGATTTTGGAGTAAATCGGAAAAGAGTTGACTTATTAATAAATAAACTTTTAGATAATTAATATTTATACCAATTTATAAAGATATTTTTAAAAAGAATTGATAGAAAAATTTTTTAAAAGTAATACTACTTAACTTCTAATTTGTTTAAGCATCTCTTCTTCGCTAACCTCTTCTTTTACTTCTTTTTTAATTTCTTCTGGCCATGCAATATCAAATCTTGAGGTTTCCTCTGTTTCAAAAATTTCTTCAGGGTTTGCTTTGTTAATTTTCTTTCTTCTGATGAAAACATGATCAACTCTTAATTTATCATCAGGTGTAATTGTTCTTTCAAGTTCTATTACTTCTGTGAAAGGTGATGTTTTAAGTTCTTCTACAGGGACAACTTTTTTAACTGGCTTCGGTTTTGGCATGAATTATTCTATAAAAAAGTTTTACTTTATCATCATATCTGTCTAAATTGTTATCCGTAAAAATTTTTAACATTGAAGTCACCTTAAAAAGTGAAAAATCTACCAATTTTCTAGTTATCTATTATTTTTATTAAAAATTTGAAGATAATTAATGAAAGTTCTTTAATCCAAAATCCATAATTTATCAAAATAATTTTCAATAAGTATTTTTAGTCAAATACAAAAATTTGTGAATAGATAAAAATTAAAGAATTTATTCTCAGAATTGATAAAAAGCTAAGTTTCTTTGAATCCTCATAAACTTTTCATGATGAAAATTTTTGTATATCTTTTGCAATAGGGTATTAAATCTTTATGGGAAATTGGCAATTGATGTTTGTTTATCTTGTTATTGGCGGTTTTATTTTTCAAATTATATTTATTGTTGGAGTTTATTTCATATCTAAATCTTTGCCAAAAGAAAAAACTGATAAGGAAATCTTAGAGGCAATATATAAACTACCATCTTTATCAGACTATCAACTTAGAAATCAAAAATTTAAATTATATGAATAATCCTGAACAGGTATTTATTTACTTAGATATTTTTACTTTTGTAGTATTAATAGCTTTTTTTACACTTTTATTTAAAAGTAGTAGTTTATTTAGAAATTAAAAAATAATGGAAGTATTTAAATTGATGGAAACACATAGAAAAGAATATTTATTTTTATAAAGTGTAAGAAAATTTAGTAACAATCTCTGCCAAAAAAACTTAAAAAACTATTTCTCGTGGAAAAATTAATTGACACTTAATTCTTAAGATAATTTCTTCTTTAAAGTTTTAAGATAAGGGAGGAATTAATTTAACCTTAACGAAGGCAGATATGCGTATATTAAAGTTTGTCATTATTTTTAATTTACAAAGTAAATTTTAATCAGTACAAAAAGTTATAGATATTATTAGATTTTTATCAAAATAAATAGAATTTTATTATTAAATTCTTATTAATTATTCCCAATTATTAAGAAAAGAACAAGATAATAAAAACATGAACCCAAAAATGAATATATCAATATATTTCTTTTTTTACTTTTAGAAGAAGCAATTAAATAACTACCTAAGGAGAAAGGGAGAATCGGGAAAGTTCTAATAATTAAGATATAAAATGATTTAAAATTTACGTTCTTGAAAAATTTATAAAGATTATTATTGTAAGTATTTTTAGATATTAATCTGATCTTTGAAAACTTAAAATTAATTTTCCTTAAAATTAAAACCTGAATTAAACCGCAAAATGTTAATACTGGAGAAAAGAATAGAATATAAGATAAACCAAGATATTTTATTAATATGAAATCAAAAATAATAGTTAAAGGGAGACCTAAAGATATAGAAATGATATTAAAAATTATCAAATATTTATATTGAATATTATTTAATAAAGATTCAAAATCTAAACTATACCTAAATAGTAATGCTACAAAATAAACTATTAAATATATAAAAAGTACTTTAAAAATTATAAATTTAAAATTTATATCTTCTCTATACATATAAGATCAAATATTCCAAATTGATTATCAAAAAAGATTCTTTCTAATTTTCTAATAATCTTTATAAAGATTTTACCGACTTTAGTATTATAACTATGTCCACCACTCAACAAATAGGATAAGGGCATTATACTTTTCTTTTTATATAACGAGAATTTAGGAAATAATTTTTTAAATTTTTTATAATCTCTTTTAAAAATTATCCATGAAAGTGCTTGATTTGAATCTAGTAAAGGATCATTTGATTCAAATTCCCAATTTATTTGTTCTGTATCAAATTTTTCATGTCCAACTAATTTATAAACAAATCTACTCCATATATTATTACTAGGTTCAATCATTATTATTCTTCCACCTGATAAAAGAGATTTTTCTGCTGACCTTAGAAATAATTCAGGATTATTAATGTGATGAAATACATTTACTAAAATTAAATTTGATATTTTATTTTCAAATTTTAATCCTAATTCCATTGCATCTATTTTTAAATCAGTATTTGAGTTTAAAAATACATCAGATTTTATTATGTTTTTAATTGTTTTTTGTATAAAACTTGCACCGCATCCTAATTCAATATTCATTCCAACTGACTCAGAAAGTTGATTCGATATAAGTTCATACCATTCTTGATAAAGAATACCTAGTGCAATATTTAATTTCTCAAATCCAAGCCTATTTTGTGTAAGTGCTTCACCTGTATGCTTCATTTCAATTTTTCTGCAAAATTTATCATAAAAAAAATACGTAACTTACTTTAACCAATTTAAATTAGTATTTCTAAATTATCCACCAACACATTCTTTCTTCATTACTTATTCAGC
>CACOMD010000018.1 GCA_902628235.1 uncultured Prochlorococcus sp.
TAACTAACGTGTATCCAAATTTTTTTTTCATTATCATTGATTTCTAAAGAAATAGCATCATCTATTTCAATAGGATTTTTAGAATCAATTATAAAAGTCTTTAAATTAGTTAAATCTTTCAAAAAAGTATTGTAATTAACCTTCAGGATTAACAAATGGTAGTAACGCTACTATTCTTGCCCTTTTGACAGCCAATGTTAGATCTCTTTGTTGTTTTGCGGTTAGACCAGTCATTCTCCTAGGAAGAATTTTGCCTCTTTCAGTTATGAATTTTTTTAAAAGTTCAACATCTTTATAATCTATAGGGTCACCTGGCTTGATAGGAGAGAGTTGTTTTTTAAAAATTGAATTAGTCATGGTGTTTACTTTACTTAATTTCTTTATGTATAGTCATTTTATTTAGCTGAGGACAGAATTTTTTTAATTCTAATCTTTCAGTTGTATTTCTACGATTTTTCTCAGTTGTATATCTAGATACACCTGGTTTTCTCATCTTAGATGCTGGTGTACTACGACACTCTGTGCATTCAAGTGTAACTACTATTCTCGTACCCTTTTTCGCCATTTTTTAATAATACTTTTAATGTATAATTCTCTATTGTACAGGTTCAACAAACTATTTTGAAAGTACCTATTTAATCTTTTAGAATAAATCAAAAATAAATATGAAAGTTTCCCAAAATTGGTTAAAAGAGCTAGTCGATATTAATACTACGCCTGAACAACTTTCCGAGAAATTATCTATTGGTGGTTTTGAAGTCGAATCATTAGTTGATACTTCGTCTAAATTTAAAGGTATAGTATTGGGAAAAGTGCTTTCAGCAGTAAAACATAATAATTCTGACAAGTTATCTATATGCAAAGTAGATATTGGTACTGATGAATTACAAATCATTTGCGGAGCAAATAACGTCAGGTCTGATATTTATGTATATGTTGCCACTATAGGTACCTATTTAGAAAAAATTGATTTAACTATAAAAGAAAGTGAAATAAGAGGTGTACATAGCGAAGGTATGATTTGTTCCCTTGAAGAACTTGGATTTGAAGAGAAAAGTGATGGTATAGCAATAATTGAACAATCTGTTTATCAAAAGTTTGAATTAGGTACGCCAATATCAGAATTATTTGAACTTAATGATTTCATATACGAATTAGCTATTACCGCTAATAGACCAGATGGAATGTCAATGATTGGAATCGCTAGAGAGGTATCTGCCCTCTTGCAAACTAAACTAACTAATCTTGAAATTGCTGAAAACTTATCAATAAGTAAATTTAATCCACAAATTATAAAAAACAATTCAATTAATCATGATTCAATTTATTCAATAACAACTATAAATAATGTTGATGGCGAAAAAAAATCACCAAAATGGTTAAAAGATAGACTTGAGAAATCAGATATTAAGTCTATTAATTTAATTGTTGATATTACCAATTATATTCTTCTAGAACAGGGACAACCATTACATGCTTTTGATAAAGATAAGTTATCAAATTTAGTCGGTAAAAGTGTATCGCAAAATGATTTTGGTATTAGAAGCGCTAATGAGGGCGAAACTCTTCAATGCTTGGATGGTAATAATTATCATTTAAATAATAATATAACTGTCATTACATGCTCAAACATACCAATTGCAATAGCAGGAGTAATTGGTGGTATTGAAACATCTGTTACAGATTCAACTACTTCAATATTCCTAGAGGCTGCTGTTTTTAATCCCACTTCTATCAGAAAATCATCTAAAGAATTAGGTTTAAGAACAGAATCAAGTAGTCGTTTTGAAAAGGGTATATCAAATAAAAATACAGTTCTTTCCGTCAAAAGAGCCATTAAACTCTTCAATGAATTTTTTAACATAACAAACCTAATGCTTTTTATTTCTAACGATCTCAATAATGATTTAAAATTAATAGAACTAAGAAGAGATCGAATTCACAAGATATTAGGTCCAATAAAAATTAAGAGCATCGATAAAAATACTAATAATTTAATTAAAAGAAATTTAAATGATAAAGAAATAACCGATAAACTTGAGTTATTAGGTTGCAATTTAATAAATAAAAGTTATGGATGGGATGTCGAAGTTATCCCTAATAGATCTCAAGATCTTTTCAGAGAAATCGATTTAATTGAAGAGATAGCTCGATTAATCGGCTATGATTTGTTTGATGAGAATATTCCAAATCCATTGATACCAGGTAAATTAACAAACTTACAAAATTCAATAAGAAAAATTAGATTTGGTTTTATACATTCAGGATTTAACGAAGTATTAACTTACTCATTGGTACCAAACGATAACAATAAAAGAATTAGGATTGCAAATCCTTTATTAAAAGAGACAAGTTGCCTAAGAAATAATTTATGGGAGGAACACATAAAAATTGTTAATCAAAATATTAACTCGGGAAGTAATAATTGTTGGATTTTTGAAATAGGTAAAATTTTCAATGATATTGATAATAATTTTATTGAAGAAGAATTTATAAATGGTGCAATATGTGGAAATAATAAATTTGAGAAATGGGATAGTTCAGGAAAAGAAAAGGATCTAAATTATTTTGAAGCGAGAGGAAAGCTTAGAGAGGCTTTAAATTCATTAAAAATATCTATAATCGATAAGAGAACAGAAAAAATTGATTTTTTGCATCCAGGAAGAACTGCATTACTCTTTATAGAAGGAAAAGAATCAGGTTATTTTGGTCAAATTCATCCAAAATATAATATAGAAAAAAATTCCCTTAAAACTATATATCTATTTAGTCTTAAACTTACTAATGTTTCAGAGGCTTGTACAAGAAAAAATAAATGGAATCCAGTTTTTACAAATTATCCAATAGTTCCAAAAATAGAAAGAGACATAAATTTAATTTTTAATAAAAAATATTTAATAAATGAAATTATTACATCTATAAGAAAACTAGGTAAGAAATTATTGGAAGATGTAAATCTATTAGATATATATTCAGATGAATCCTTAGGGAAAGATAATATTAGCTATACCTTTAGACTTTCTTATAGGGACCATAATAAAACTCTAAAAGATTCTGATATTACAGAAATTAACAATAACATTATTTCAAACATCGAAAATAAATATTCAGCAAAAATAAGATCAAACTAAAGTCTATTAAGTATCATATAAGACTTAATACTAGTCCAAAAAAGAGTCTAATACAAGACGATTAATTAAGATAAGTTTTGATTATTTCCATAGGTAAGTTTGTAACACTTAAAATGAAAGGAAAATAAATCGTATATTCCTTAAATACTATTAGTAAAGAGGAATATATTATGGAGTACTGCCTTTAAGACAGTACTGCAAGCTATAAACCCACCTATTCCCAAGTTGTTAAAGCACTTAATAAATAATTGGACATCAACAGGACAGCTTTAGGGCAATAATAGTGCCAAGATATGTATCTACATTGTCTTAGATTGGATTAAATACTAGACTTATATTAAGTCTTATACTAGACAGTCAATACACGAGGGTCTCTTTGAGCAGCTTTCATAATTATTAGTCTTTTATTTGATATAACTTATTGTCAACTTTAACGACTTTATTTTTAAATTTTAAACCTAATGGACTTTATACATGCATGAATCTTATTTAAGACTATTTAATAGACTTACTTATGGTCTTAGATGAGACGTCCAAGATCTGTTTATCTATTAATTGGTTAAAGATATTTCCACTTTTAAAACTTTTATTAATTATTATTAAATTAATAATTTAGAAAAAAGTGTTATTCTGTTCATCAAAATCATCAAAAGAATCTAAAAGTTTCTTTCAAAATATGAAGTTAGAAATGCTAAATAATCTAAAAGATTCTTTAGAACGTAAAACTGCTTCAGTATTAGCTTCAATAGAAGTTCTTGAAAGACAGATTGAAAGAGATAAGCAAGATTAAATATTTATAAAAAATTCTCTAACAATTTCTCAGGACCAAATTTTTTTAAATACTTTATATCTGACTCTTCAGTAACTAATATATAACCAGCAAAACCTAAGGCATTTACACTAATACCATATAAGTTATCTGTTTTTCTCTTTATTAAAAGCATCCAATGATTTGTAAAAATCAAATTATATGGATATTTAGGTTTTTTATCTACTTTAGGCTCCCCTAAACCTAACTTATATGATAAATCTTTATAAATTTCATGAATATTTTCCTCATTTAATGTTTTTGAAAATTTCTTTAATATTATATTTTTAGAGAATTTTTGATTTTGATAATTTACATTATTAAAGTCTAGAATCCATTTTTCTCTAGGACAAGATGATTCTAACGGTTCTCTCCTTAATAATTGAATATGTCGATGAGGTTGACTCGCTCCTGCCAAAGGACCACTATTAAAAAACCATAAGCCGGTAGTATCTTTATTAACTTCTTTTATGGCTTCCCAATCTTTTATATCAATCCATCCATTTTGTTCTTTCCATTCATTTGTAATTAGGAGTATATGTCCTTGTTGAACAGGATATTTATTTAGGATTAGTTGGTGGGTTTTTCCAATAGAGTCTATTTCTAAGATATTATCCCATGGTCTGAATGGATTAATTTTAGGACCTATTAAAGTATTTTTTTTAAATTTAGTTATATCTAATTCACGAATAACGAAGTCATTACCTTTATATAGATTTTTTGTTATATCAGTTGTATTTAAGGGAAATAAGCTTCTAGCGTTTATAGAAATCTTTGTTTTTTGCAAAGCTTTTTCCCAATATATTTCTTTTTTCATTTAGAAAGTATCAAGAAAATATTATTAATAACTTAATATTGTTAAAAATAAGAATAAGAATTTTTTATTTATTAGTAATATATTGATATTTTTTTAACTCATTTATTGTTATGGAATTTAAAACAATAATATTTGTAGCCTCTAATATAATTAATGGTGCTAATCCATCATCTCTAGCTTCTTTCCATCGCTCTAGACATATGCACCAATGATCTCCATTTTTTAAACCAGGAAATGAATATTCTGGCATTGGAGTTGTTAAATCATTTCCTTGAGATTTACTGTAATTTAAAAAATTATCATTCATAACACAACATATTGAATGATTACCACTATCAGATAAATCGTATTTACAAAATCCATCTCTGAACCAACCTGTTAAAGGTTTACAGCTACAAATCTCAAGTTTTTCTCCTAAAACATTTTTTTCCATTCTTGAATATGTATTTAAATTAATTATAAAAAAAAGTAAATAAATAATAAATACTACGACATTCTCATTAAATAAGGTTGACGAGTATGGGGGGTAAAGAGTTAAAAATTCTATAGAAGCATTATTAAATTTATGGATTGGGAATTCACCGAGGATATTGCTTTTAAGGCTTTATACGAAGCCTTCAAAGAAAATGAAGAGGATTCTGCAATGGAATTTCTTGTAAGTGATGGAGCTGACTTTTATCTCGAATTAATTCAAAATGCTGCAGGTGAGGGAATTGATTTAAGCGATAATGAAGTAATGGAAGAATTTCAACAAGAGGTTATAGAAACATTAGAAGGTAATTAATTGAAGAAAGATTATTTAAGTACTAAAATATTTAGCTTTTGAATGTAGAGAAACAATCGCCGTAGTACTTTGTTCTGGGTGTAATTGTTCAGATTCATCCATGGTAAGATTTATACGTTCAGCATCAAGTAATAATAGCTGAGTTTTTGAGTCAGAGACCTTAGGGCAAGCCGGATAGCCAAATGAGAATCTTGATCCTCTATATTTTTGAGAAAGTATTTCTCTATTAGATATATTTTTTAAATCAGAGTAACCACATTCGTCTCTAATCTTCGCGTGTATAAGTTCAGCTAAAGCTTCAGCCAATTGTACTGCTAAACCATGAAATATTAAATAATCACTATATTTATCACTGTTAAATAATTCTTGTGCATATTCACTGGCTATTTCTCCCATTGTTACAGCTTGCATTGGAAAACAATCTGTAGGTTTTCCTTCAATAAGATCACAATAAAAATCTGCTATGCACAACTTATTACCAAAAACTTGTCTTGGAAATTGAAATTTACCTAATTGTTCAACTTCATTTTCTTTAAATAAAATAATACTATTTTTATTTCTTCCGCATTTAAAATAACCATACACGGCTTGAGGTTTAATCAAATTTTTATCTTTAATAATATTAATCCATTTATTTAGTAATGATTCTGCATAAGATTCTAGATATCTATTATATTCTTCAACTGTTTGATCCTTATTCTTTTTAATTTGCCATTGTCCACTAAAAAGAGCCTTTTTATCAAGATAAAACAATAGATTTTCAATTTCAATTTCTTCACTCGTTAATATTTTTGATCCCCAAAATGGTGGTTTTATGGGCTTCTCTTCTATTACATATGAGGATCTATCTGTGGTAACAATCTTTTTTGAATTTTTTTTAATAGTTGAAATTTTATTTTGTTTTTTCAAATCATTTTTATTATTTTTTGTATCTGCTAAATTTATACTAATACCCTCTTTATTGATAAAACCTTTTTTGTCAGACCAATTGCCTAATTTCTTACTTTTCATATATTCATTCATAAATTTAAGATCAGTAAAAGCATCCTTACCATAAAGGATTTTCCCTTCATAAATTTGACTACAATCCTCATTAACAAATTTTGGTGTAAGTGCAGCTCCACCAAGAATTACAGGGACTTTTATATTTGCTTCATTAAATGCTGATAAATTATCCTTCATAAACGCAGTTGATTTTACCAATAATCCGCTCATCGCAATACAATCTGCTTTATGTAATTTTTGGGCTTCAATTATTGAATTAACGTCTTGCTTGATTCCAAGGTTAATTACATCATAACCATTATTAGTAAGGATAATATCAACTAAGTTTTTTCCAATATCATGAACATCACCCTTTACTGTTGCTATTAAGAATTTGCCTTTTGAGGAAGTATTCTCTGTAATTTCCATGAATGGTTCTAATATTGATACTGCAAACTTCATCGTTTCAGCAGATTGCAATACAAAAGGTAATTGCATTTGACCAGATCCAAATAAATCTCCAACAACTTTCATTCCATCAAGAAGAAAGGTATTTATAATTTCAAGAGGTTTATATTTTTCTAGAGATTTATTTAACAATTCCTCTAATCCTATTTTTTCACCATCAATAATATGGTTTTTTAATTTTTCTTCGAGGGATAAATTATCTTTATTTTCTCCAATTTTATTTATATCCTTAATAGATAAATCTTCAAATGCTTTTGTTAATTCTACTAGTGGATCATATATACATATATTATCTTCAAAAATTCTTTTATCGTAAATAAGATCCAAACATATTTTTTTGGTTTCATCACTAATTTTTGATAAGGGTAAAATTTTATTTGGAGCAAGTATTGCAGAATCAAGTCCTGCTTTTATACATTCATCTAGAAATATAGAATTTAAATTTATCCTTGCAAGGGGTGATAAACCAAAACTAATATTTGAAATTCCAAGAATTATATGACAATTATTGATTTTATTCCTAATACTTTTAATAGCCATAATTGTTTCTTTGGCATTTAATCTATCTTCCTCAATTCCTGTTGAAATTGGTAATGCTAGAGGATCAAAGAATATTTCATGATCAGAGATACCACTAACTCTTGTTTTATTTATAGCTCTCTCTGAAATATTAAGTTTTTTTTCCGAAGTTCTAGCCATTCCATCTTCATCTATAGTCCCAATTACTAATCCTGCTCCATAGTTAATTGCTAAATTCATAACAGTGTTAAATCTTTCATCACCATCTTCATAATTAGTTGAATTTATAATACATTTTCCGCCGGCAGTTTTTAAGCCACTTTCCATTTTTTCGTGCTCGGTTGAATCAATCATTAAAGGTAAATTAATATTAGTTACTAATCTTGAAGTAATTTCTTTCATATCTTTCACACCATCGCGTCCAACGTAATCAACATTTACGTCTAGTACATGTGCATTTTCCTTCTGTTGTTGTTTAGCAATAGAAATAAGTCCATCCCAATCATCCTCATTTAATAAATCCCTTACTTTTTTTGAACCACTTGCATTCAATCTTTCTCCAACAATTAATATTGAATTATCTTGTTTATAGGGTACCGAATTATAAATAGAAGAAGATGATGGAACAAATGTTTTTTCTCTAACTTTATTCTTTATTAAATAATTATTATTTTTAATTTCAGAAATAATTGAAGATAAATAACTTATATGTTCAGGAGTTGTCCCACAGCATCCACCAATAATTTGAACATCATAATCATAGATGAAATTTAGCAATTGAACTTTTAACTCTAATGGAGTTAATTTATAGTGTGCTATCCCTCCAACATTTTCTGGTAAACCTGCATTAGGTATACAACTAATTGCAAAAGGAGAATTCTCAGAAAGATACTTGATATGTTCTTTCATTTCTGAAGGACCAGTTGCACAATTAAGACCTAATATATCTATATTAAATGGCTCTAAAATAGTAAGTGCAGAGGCAATATCTGAACCAACTAACATTGTTCCTGTAGTCTCCACGGTAATTGAAACCATTATTGGAATATCAATTGATCTCTCTTTAATAATTTCATTCGCGGCTAAGAGTGCTGATTTAATTTGGAGAACATCCTGACATGTTTCGATTAATAAAAGGTCTACACCTCCATCAATTAATCCAAGAATTTGATCTTTATAAGAATCTTTAAGAACATCAAAACTAATATGTCCTAACGTAGGTAATTTAGTGGTTGGTCCAATAGAGCCAGCAACAAATTTAGGATTATTAGTAGTAGTGTGTTTTTCCGCACATTTTTTAGCTATAAGTGCAGCAGTTTTATTTATTTCGTAAGTCTTATGCCCTAAATCATATTCATCTAAAACGATGGAAGTTGCTCCAAATGTATTTGTTTCTACAATATCGCAACCAGCGATAAGAAAGTCATTATGAACTTTTTCAACTGCCTTGGGTAATGTTAAAACAAGATTTTCATTACAACCTTCATATTTATCTCCCCCAAAATCTTCAGAACTTAAATTCATATTTTGAAAGGAAGTACCTGTACCTCCATCAAAAATAATTATTGGTTTATCTTCTCTTGTTAAATGCTTTCTAAAAAGTGACATTTAGAAATTCAGTTAAGTTTAATTCTTGTAATCCAACTATCATAGTCTTTTGAACGGCCTTCCGTTATTTCAATTAGCTTGGATTTTAATTTTTTCATTATTTTTCTTTCACCTACTAATTTAGTTGACTCTATTTGCTTTATTGGGGTTATTTTTGCAGCAGTGCCTGTTAAGAAGACTTCATCGGCAATAAATAATTCAGTTTTATCTACGGGTCTTTCAATTACTTTTAATCCCATAGATCTTGCTAATTCTATAACGCTAGCTCTAGTAATGCCTTCAAGAATATCTTGATCTACACCAGGTGTTATTAAATCCCCATCTCTAACTATAAATAAATTCATACCACTAGCTTCACTTACCTTACCTCTAGAATTCAAAAGTAATGCCTCATCAAAACCAGATAGACTTGCTTCTGTTTTTGCTAATGAGCTTGTTATGTATGCACCACTAATCTTACCTCTTAAAGGGAGAGATCTATCTTCCTGTCTTGTCCAACTACTCATACGACATGTAACACCATCCGGAGAAAGATAATCTCCGAGTTCAATACAATAAATAAAGAAGTTTGTCTCGATATTATGTAGCCTTGGAGCAATACCTAAATCACTTGTGTAAACAAATGGTCTAATGTATATAGGTTTATCGGGTTTATTAATCTTAATAATCTGTTCCAAAGCATTCAAAACATAATCTTCTTTTAATTCAGTCAAAAGAAATTTTGCGCTTTGTGTAAGTCTTTTAATATGCTTATCTGTCCTAAATAATAGAAATTCACTCTTATCAGAGGGATTTGGTATTGCCCTCATGCCACCAAAAGCAGCTGTTCCATAATGTAGAGCATGAGTAGCTATTGATATTTTGGCTTCAGCGAATGGTATACATTCTCCGTTAAACCATGCATATGGAAGAAATTGATGCATTTGAAGTAATAAAAATGAGTTAAGATTTAATTTATATACCTAACTATTCTAAACCTAATTCATATTTGTAAATGCATAGGATATTAAATATTGCGAGAAATGGAAATAATATTGAGGATTTCATTCAACAACCAATTGCTGATTGTATTTTCTTGACAAGTGTAAAAGCAGATTTAAATCTTTTAGCGAAATTAGAAAATGAAGATCTAGGAACAATAAAAAATAATATTAGAGCTCTGGATATTAATTATTTGCGAACACCTGCTCAAATAGATCATTACATAAATAAAACTATTTCAAAATCAAAACTTGTTATTCTTAGATTATTTGGTGGTAAAGGAACTTGGAGTTATGGATTAGAACAAATTAGGATCTGGAGTAAATTAAGTCCAAGCAATAAATTATTAATTCTTTCTGGTACTCAGGAACAAGATTTAGAACTAAATGAACTTAGTACGATAGATTTAGATTTATCTATTAAATTATCAATTCTTCTTAGAGAGGGTGGAAAAGATAATTATTTAAAGTTTCTAAAGTGTATAGATTTAATTATTAATAATATCCTTGAAATTCCAGAAAAATATTTAATAAAAACTTCTTATCCTGATCCTTTTTATTATGACTGGAAAAATGAAAATGGATCAAAGGTCGGAATTATTTCTTATAAATCTCTATTTTTAGCTAATGAATCAGATTTCTCTGATAATTTAAATAAAAGTTTAAGAAAAGTTGGTTTAAGTCCAAAAACAGCATTAATTTCTACATTAAAAAGCGCAAATATTCAAAAAGATTTAGTAAAAAAATTTAAGAAAGAAAAAATTGAACTTTTAATTACTACAACTTCTTTTGATTCATCGTTAAATAAAACATCAAAAGATGAAATGAAAATATTAAATTTATTTGAAGAATTAAACCTTCCAGTACTTCAAATTCTGACTTCGAATAGGAATAAAAAAGAATGGAATGAATCCCATATAGGAATGAATTCATTAGATTTATTAATGCAAATTATAATTCCAGAGTTTGATGGAAGGATAATTACAGTACCATGTGCATTTAAAGAAACTGTTTCTATTAATGAAAATATATGTTGTGAAATATCAAATTATAAATTTGATCAAAAAGGGATTAATTGGCTTGTTAAATTAGCAAGTAATTACATTAAACTTAGAAATTTAAAAAATAAAGATAAAAAAATTGCCATTGTTATGTCTAATTATCCAGTAAAAAATGGAAGAATAGGGAACGGTGTTGGTTTAAATACTCCTAAAACAATTATTAATATACTTAATTGGCTTAAAAATGAAGGTTATGCAATTTCAGATGAAAATTTGCCAAAAGATTCAATAGAACTAATGTCAATGCTTGTAAAAAATAGAACTAATGATCCTTTATCTATGAATAATCCACCTTTAGATTACCTATCATTAAGCGATTATGAACTTTATTGGAATAAAATTCCAAAATCCAGTAGAAATAAGATAATTAAACGATGGAAAGTTCCATCAAATTCTATTGATTTAGAAAAAAAAGGTTTTGCTATTAGCGGATTAAAGTTTGGTAATATTTGTTTATTAATTCAACCGCAAAGAGGTTATGATTCTCAAAGCATAAATGATATACATTCTCCAGATTTACCTCCTCCTCACAGGTATTTAGCGCAATATTTTTGGACTTACAATATATTCAAATCTGATGCTATTTGTCACATAGGTAAACATGGGACAACTGAATGGTTGCCAGGAAAATCAGTAGGATTAAGCGATAAATGCTTTCCACAAATAATATGTCCACCAATACCAATTATCTATCCATTCATAGTAAATGATCCTGGAGAGGGATCACAATCAAAAAGAAGAACTCATTCTACAATTATTGATCATTTAACTCCTCCTTTAGATAGATCCGAACTTTATGGTAATTTAGCAAATTTAGAAAAATTAATTGATGAGTATTATGATGCGGCCTTACTAGGATCGAAAAGAGTTACTAATATTAAAAATTCAATTGTTCAAATTGTTAATAATGAATATAAAGATATTTTTGATACTCAGGATTTAAATTTTATTGAAAAAATAGATTCATATCTTTGTGAAATTAAAGAAAATCAAATAAGAGTTGGACTTCATACATTTGGTTCAAGAAATTCAATAAAAAATGAAATAGATTTAATTTTATGCATATGTAGAGTCCCTACACGTGATAGAGATGGAATTCTCCAATTTTTATCAAAACAAATTGAATTAGATTTAGATCCTTGGACAAATGAATATTCAAAAAAAATATCAGATAAGGATTCAAATATTATTAATAATTACTCTACTAAAAAAATTAATACATTATCTGGTGCTATTGACTTTTTAGAAATTCAATCTAAATACCTTATTTATTATTATTTTTATAAGAAAGAGAATTTTATCAAAGATCTTGAAGTTCTTAAAAATAAGAAGTTTTTTAATAATGTAATTACTAAATTAAATCAATCTTCCTACATAAAAAAAATTAATAAAGAAATATATTTGCCAATTATTAATTCCACTTCATTAGAAAAAAAATCTTTACTTAATTCACTATGTGGTGAATTCATTAGAAGTGGACCATCAGGGGCTCCTACACGAGGAAAACTTGAAGTTTTACCAACTGGAAAAAATTTCTATTCAATTGATACTAGGGGTTTGCCAACTCAAGCAGCATGGGATGTTGGTATAAAATCAGCAAATCAAATATTAGATCTCTATATGTTAGAGAATGGAGAAGATCTTAGGAAATTAGCAATATCACTTTGGGCGACATCTACCATGAGAAATGGTGGAGAGGATATTTGTCAGATTCTATTTCTAATGGGAATTAAACCAATATGGGATTATGCAACAAGAAGACTAATTGATCTTGAAATTATTCCTATAAATGTTCTATCTAGGCCAAGGGTTGATGTAACAATAAGAATTTCAGGTATGTTTAGAGATTCATTCCCGCAGTTAATTAATATATTATCTGAAGCTATTAAGTTAATTTCAAATTTAGATGAAACTATAGATAAAAACCCTTTGGCTAATGATTTTAAAAATAATGAATCAGTTTATCGAATATTTGGATCAGCACCAGAATCATATGGAGCTGGTCTACAGGAATTAATATCCAACTCAAGCTGGATTAATAATGATGATCTCGCTAATGCTTATTTGTCATGGAGTAGTTGGATTTATGATAGTAATCTTGATGGTAAATATGGAAGAAATGAACTAGAAAAATCTTTAAAGAATATACAAGTTGTAATTCATAACCAAGATAATAAAGAGCATGATATTTTAGATTCAGACGATTATTATCAGTTTCAAGGAGGACTATCAGCCTCTATTAAAAAAATATCTGGAAACTATCCTGAGTTATTTCATGGTGATCTTTCTAAATATGGATATTCAAAAATCACTAAACTTAATAAAGAACTTGAAAAGGTTGTTCTATCAAGAGTATTAAATCCAAAATGGACTAAGGGTATGATGAAAAACGGATATAAAGGAGCTTTTGAATTTTCTGCCACCTTAGATTATCTATATGCTTTTGACGCTACAACTAAATTAGTGACAAATTGGTGTTATGAATCAATATATAAAAATTGGCTATGTGATATTGAGATAAAAAATTTTTTAGAAAATAACAATCCATGGGCACTAAGAGATATTGCAGAAAGATTTATAGAAGTGATAAATAGAAAAATGTGGAATAATAATAATAAAGAAATTTTGGATAACCTCAAAACAATAGTTAATAATACTGAATCAAAAATTGAGAAGAACAAATTTTAAATTATCTTCCAAAGAGAGAAAAACCGTGACTATCAGTTCCACAAGACTTTAACATCCCTAAATTATTTGTTAACTTTTCAATCTCATCACATATAAATGGACTAGCGATCCACTTCTCACTCAAGTTATAGTCATACCATACTTCAATTCCATCAATTTCATTTTCAAATGCTTCAGGAATCAAAATATTGAATGGAATTCTATACCTTGCAGGATGAGCTAAGAATGAAATACCTCCTGACTTTCGTATAGCATTTGAAACAGACCTTACATTAAGATGATTTCCAATTGGTGATTCTGATTGTGTATATGGATACAAATATTCACTATTTATATCAATTCCTAAACCTAATACATGAACAAGACATCCTTTTAATAAGCAATTTATTTCAATACCTGAAATTAAATTAAAATTTCTTGAAGGATATTTATTTAAAAGATTATTTGATGATATATATTTATGAGCTTTCACAGTATGATGATCAGTAATAGAAAAATACTGAATATTATTCTTATAAGCTTCATCTAGTAATTCTTGAGGTGTTAAACTCCCATCACTATATGTACTATGGCAATGGAAATTTACTATATTTGGGCAACTATTAATATTTATTTTCGATGTAAGTTTTACTAGTTCTTCTTTATCCATAAAATTATTAAAATTTCTCAATTTTTTTTATTAAATTATCAACTCTTTTCCAATCAGTTAATTCATATGTTTTGGAGGTATCCTTAGGACCATTTGTTATTACCATTATAAAAAGTATAGCTAATTTATTTAAAATATCTAAATTTGGATAATCTAACCTTCCAGCAAATACATCTTTAATTGTTGGTTCCCAATTTATTTTCTTCAAAAACTTATAAACATATGGGTTAGTATCTGCAGTATTTTTTTCAGGTTTTCTTGCTGTTAAATTTAGAGAAAAGAATACAGTTTTTTTATTGTTAAGAGTTGATTTATTTTTTCTTATAAATTCATAAACATTTTTTCTGTGATAACCATATCTAACACTAGCACCTATAACAATCTCATTAAATTTATCTAAATCTAATTTTGTTGAATCCTCCAATGAAGAAATGCTTATTTTCCTTTTATTTTTTAATTTTTTATTTATGTATTCACAAATATTTTTAGTATGTCCATCGACAGTAGAATATATAATTAGAAGTTTTGATTTTTTCCAGAACACTTTTTATTAAATTAACTAAATTAATATTAGTAATAAAATTAATTTCGAAACAATATGTCAATTTCTATGAAGAAGATAAATCAATATATTTTAATTTCAAAAAAATATTTAAATTTCATGAAAATATTTAAAAATTTCTTGAGCAGTATTTTTTCCTAAGCCTTTAACATTTGATAATTCCTTAATATTAGCAATTCTTATCGCATCTATAGATTTAAAGTGTTCTAATAAATCTCTAATCCTTGTTGAACCGACACCTGGAATCTCTGAGAGCTGCGATCTTTTCATATTTTTAGATCTTTTATTTCTATGGAAAGATAAAGCGAACCTATGAGCTTCATCTCTAACTCTTCGAAGTAACATAACACCTTTTTGATTTATCTCGCTTTCTAAGGGTTTTTTTAGGCCTGGTAAGTATATTTCTTCATTTTTCTTGGCTAATGAACAAATAGTAATTTCTTGATCTAAATTAAGATCTATTAAAGCCTTTAAAGCTGCGTTCAATTGACCTTTTCCTCCATCTATCATTACTAAGTCTGGCCAATCAGAGAGTAATTCATTATCTAGACTACTATTTTTTTTATCAAATAAAAGTGAAAAATCGCCACCCTCTTTTTTAAATCTTGACCATTTTCTAAATCTCCTATAAATCACCTCTTCTATGGCAGCGTAATCATCACTATGTCCTGAATAGACATTTTTATCTTTAATTTTATATTTTCTATAATTTTGCTTTGAAGGAATACCATCTATGAATACTACTTGCGATGCTACAGGATCTGAACCCTGGATATGACTGATATCATATCCCTCTATTCTTTTTGGCAAATGATTAATTTCTAGAATTTGGGATAAGTCTTCCATGGCATATTCATTTTCTTCTATACCATTAGAAATCCTTTCTAATTCTAATTTTGCATTTTTAATAACTAATTCAACAGTTTCTAATTTCTTATTTCTTTTTGGGACATTTATTTTAACCTTTCTTTTCTTTAACTCCGATAACCATTCCTCAATTAAAATTTTTTTTGGTATTTCAAATTGAATGAGAATTTCTGAAGGTATTTCAACATTATCAACATTTGAATAATGTTCTTCAAATATTCTTTGCAATGTAATTATCTCATCAGAATCTATTAATTGCTGGCTATATGCAATTCTACCGACAAGCTTTCCAGATCTCATTTGGAATATTTGAATACTCGATATTTTTGAATTGGAATATATTCCAAAAATATCTCTATTAATAGAAGAATCTGGTATTGATATTTTTTGAGATTCAGTAAGTAACTTAATAGATACTATTTGGTCTCTAACCTTTGCAGCACTTTCATACTGCATTTCATTTGAGAAATAATTCATTTTCTTTTCTAAAATTTTTACTAAATCTTCATTTCTTCCTTGAAAAATCATAGAAACTTGTTTTATTATTTTTTTATAATTTTCAGAAGATATTTCATCAAGATCAATACCAGTAATTTCACGATAAAAAGATTTAGATAATTTGCTTTGCCTCAAAGGAAAAATTTTTTTTAATAAAAATAATGTTTTTCTTAATAGACCAACATCTGCATAAGGACCATAATATCTATCTAAATTATTTCTATTTCTTCTTCTTCTTGTTATGTATATTCTTGGATATTTTTCACTCCAGGTAATGCAAACATATGGATACTTTTTATCATCGGTTAATAGAATATTAAAATATGGTTTATTTGTTTTTATTAGATTTGATTCTAAATTTAAAGCTTCAAATTCGTTATCAGTTAGGATTATTTCAATTTCTGTAATCTGCCTAACCATTAAACTTAATCTTGGAGATAGTTCTCTGAAATTAGAAAAATAACTATTTACTCTGTTTCTTAAAGTTTTTGATTTACCTATGTATAGTATTTCTCCATTTTCATCCTTAAATAAATAACATCCAGATGTTTTTGGTATTTCTAATAATCTATTTTTCAAAAGTTTATTATTTTTAATTAAGTGATTTTCAAATTGTAGATTTATTTTATTTTGCGTCTTTTTAACTAATTCATTCATATTTTAAATTAACCTCCATAATTCCAACCAGTTGAATTTAAATTTAGTGCCTCAACATCATTATTTAAATAAGCTGTTTTTACTTCTCCAACAAAAACTGTATGATCTCCATGTGTCACATCTCCTATAACAGCACATTCAACTCCTCCTACACTATCTTTTAATATTGGTAATCCAAGATCACCTAGAACAAATTCAACTGCTTCAAATCTACTACCCAATGCAACTTGGGGTTTGAAAAATACAGCAGCCAAATCTTTTTGATCACTTTTTAAAACATTTAATGAAAATTTATTTGTATTTTTTATTATTTCATGACTAGAACCTTCTGACCTAACTGCCATTACAACTAAAGGGGGGTTAAATGAACCTTGAGTAACCCAACTTGCGGTAAATCCATTAACTTCATTTTTTTCATCTTTAACACCACAAATGAACAAACCATGAGGAATTTTTCTTAATAAGATTTTTTTAGCTTCTAGATTTAATGTCATAATAAATTTTAGTAATACTTTTAGTTTAACTAGTTTTCCTTTTTTTATTTAAGAAATTTATATGAAAATACTTTATCCTGGAACTTTTGATCCTCTTACTAATGGACACTTAGATCTAATAGAAAGAGCTGAAATGATCTTTGGTGAAGTAATAGTTGGTGTATTAGAAAACACAACTAAAAAACCTACTTTTACCCTTGAAAAGAGGATTAATCAAATTGAAAATTCTGTTATTAAATTAAGAAATGTAAAAGTTGTATCATTTCATGGTCTTACAGTTGATTGCGCAAAAAATTTAAATGCAAAACTTATCCTTAGAGGCCTTAGAGCGATGAGTGATTTTGAGTATGAACTACAAATATCTCATACAAATAGATCACTTAACAAAGATATTGAAACAATATTTTTGTCAACAGATACAAATTTTAGTTTTTTGAGTAGTTCATTGGTTAAGGAAGTAGCTAAGTTTAATGGAGAAATAAAACATATGGTTCCTCCAATAGTTGAGAAAGATTTAAAGAATTTTTATAGATAAAATTTATTTACATTCTTCTATTTCATACAATTCATTTAAAAATCTAAAAATTTTACTTTTATCAATTAACCTAGAATTTTGAATAATACTAACTGAATAAATCTTATTATTTTTATGTAAATAACCTGACAAAGAAAATACATTTGATAAAGTTCCTGTCTTGCCAAAAAAATTCCCTTTTATTTTATTATTTACTAATGAATTAGCTAAGGTACCCCTCATTCCCATAACTGATAAAGTCGAAGCATAAAATTCGTAATTATAATTAAATCTCATTTTATGCAAAAAGGATGCAATTAAATTTGTAGTTACTCTATTATTTCTAGACAAACCGCTAGCATCTGCTATATACGAATCTTTGATAGGTAATCCTTTATTTTTTAACCAAAAATAGAGTTTTTTATATGAATTCTTATTCCATGTATTAGATGCATTTTTAAAAAGAGACTCTGAAGTGAAATTATGGCTTTCAGCATTTGCTAAAGTTACCAGCGATAGGATTGGATTTGAATTAATACTATCTATTAAAATTGTTTTTCTCTTTAAATTATTTGATGTTTCTTTGATGTGTATATTAACTTCAGAATTAGGAAACTTTGCTAAAAGATAGTCATAAATATAATTTTTTAAACCGTATATATTCATATAAGTTGATGCATTACTATTGATTGCCAATTTTGTAATTGGTGATCCATATTTAAATAATTTATCTTCACTTGTCCATCCTTCAGGCCAGTATATATTTTTATTTACTTCAGACAAAGTTATATTAATAACTTTACTATAAATAATATTACTTATTAAAGTTTTTATATCAT
>CACOMD010000019.1 GCA_902628235.1 uncultured Prochlorococcus sp.
ATTAAGAATAAAATTATGAATGATGATATCAGTAGTTATAATTATTCCTCATTCTCAGGGGAACTAACTTCAAGCGAAAAGATAGCGGTAGAATTAAAAGAGCTCCTAATAGCTGGTAATTATGATACTGCAAAGCTTATCTTGGAGCCCTCGCAGCCTGTTGATATAGCAGAGGCGATTGGAAGTTTACCTCAAATATTACAAGCCTTGGCTTTCAGGCTCCTTAAAAAGAATGAGGCTATTGAAGTTTATGAATATTTAGATCCAATAGTTCAACAAACTTTATTAGATCGCCTTCGCTCGGGCGAAGTTTTAGAGATTGTAGAGAAAATGTCACCTGATGATCGTGTACAGTTATTTGATGAATTACCTGCAAAAGTTGTCAGAAAGTTTTTGTCAGCACTTAGTCCTGGAGAAAGAAAAGTTACAGCTGAGTTATTAGGCTATCAACCAGAAACCGCTGGTAGATTAATGACTACTGAGTTTATAGATTTAAAAGAGATGCAAACAGCAGAAGAAGCGCTCTCTCTCATTAGAAAAAGAGCACCTTTTACTGAGACTATCTATAGTCTATATGTTACTGATAAAGAGAGGCATTTAACAGGCATTCTTTCTTTAAGGGATCTTGTTATTGCAGATCCTCAATTGCAAATTGGAGAAGTTATGACGAGGGAGGTTGTTAATACGACTACTGATACAAATCAAGAAGAAGTGGCTAGGGCAATCCAAAGATATGATTTTTTGGCACTTCCTGTTGTTGATAAAGAAAATAGGCTTGTTGGTATAGTCACTGTTGATGATTTGATAGATGTCATAGAGCAAGAAGCTACAAGAGATATATATGCTGCTGGAGCTGTACAAGCGGGTGATGAAGATGATTATTTCCAAAGTGGGTTGTTTACTATCGCAAGAAGAAGGATAGTTTGGTTGTTGATTCTTGTTCTTGCAAATGGAATTACAACTAAAGTTATTGCTATGAATGATCAAATTCTAAGCGAAGTGGTTATTTTAGCGGCTTTTATTCCTTTATTAATTGGAACAGGGGGAAATGTAGGAGCACAAAGCTCAACAGTTGTTATTAGGGGTTTAAGTACTCAAAAGATTAAATCTTTGGGGGCTTTGAAAGCTATTTCAAAGGAAGCTATTACTGGAGCATTGTTAGGAATATTGATGCTAATTGTTGTAATACCTTTTGCATGGTGGCAAGGAGAGGGGTTGTTAATTGGCTTAGCAGTTGGTATTAGTTTGCTTTCTATTACAACACTTGCCGCTACTGCAGGAGCGATGCTTCCACTACTTTTTGACAGAATGGGTTTAGATCCAGCACTAATGTCCTCGCCTTTCATTACAACTGCTACAGATATAGCCGGTGTTTTTATTTACTTAAATACAGCAGCATGGCTAATGAATAATTATAAATTTTAGAATGAGTAAATATACTCAATTATGCAATATTGTGGATTTTTAGGTTTAACTTTACAATTCTTAATGGTATTGTTTACAAAAGTATATTTTATTTATGTCTACGGAAACTCTAGTTGAAAATAAATTAAGTTCGATTTCAGCTCTCAAGACTGGCAATGAAGTTGATTTAGTAAGATCTTATTTGAGAGATATCGGTAGAGTCCCTTTATTGACTCATGAGCAAGAGATAACTCTTGGCAGACAAGTTCAGGAACTGATGCAGGTAGAAAGACTTGAATTAGAAATACTAGATTTAACGGGAGAAAAACCATCTCTTGAAGTAATTTCACAAAAATTAGATTTAACAATTCCCCAAGTAAAAAAGAGATTAAGAGCAGGACAAAGAGCGAAAGAGAGAATGGTCGCAGCCAACTTAAGACTTGTAGTTAGTGTTGCAAAGAAATATACAAAAAGAAATATGGAATTGTTAGATCTCATTCAAGAGGGAACGATTGGTCTTGTAAGAGGTGTTGAGAAATTCGACCCGGCTAGAGGGTATAAATTTTCTACATATGCATATTGGTGGATTAGGCAGGGTATTACTAGAGCAATTGCTGAAAAAAGTAGAGCAATTAGGTTACCTATTCATATAACTGAAATGTTAAATAAGCTTAAAAAAGGTCAAAGGGAATTAAGTCAAGAGATGTCTAGAACTCCTACCATTAGTGAGCTTGCAAAATATGTTGAACTCCCTGAAGAAGATGTAAAAGATTTAATGTGTAAAGCTGGTCAGCCGGTTAGCTTAGAGACAAAAGTTGGTGATGGAGAAGATACTGTACTTTTAGATTTATTGGCAGGTTGTGAAGACTTGCCTGATGAGCAAATTGAAATGGATTGTATGAGAGGAGATCTGCATTCTTTATTACATCAATTACCTGATTTGCAATGTAGGGTTTTAAGAATGAGATATGGGATGGATGGAGATGAGCCTATGTCTCTTACTGGGATAGGAAGGGTTCTAGGAATAAGTAGAGATAGGGTGAGGAATTTAGAAAGAGATGGTCTAAGAGGATTAAGAAGACTTAGCGACAATGTTGAAGCTTACTTTGTTTCTTGAATAATTTTTAAAATCAAATTATTTGTTTCTTCTGGATTCTCATCATGAGGACAATGACCGGCATTCTTAATAACATTTAGACTTTTGATTTCTTTATAATCATTTACCCATTGTTTAGCTTCCTCAAGTGATTCCCAAGGGTCCTTTTCTCCCCAAATAAGATGTATGTCAGTTTGTATTTTTTTAAATAAATCTGTTGCTAAATAATCATCAAATAAATTGATGAAACCACGAAAAGCTTCTGCCGACCCATCTCTTTGAGACGGTTGATATAAAATTTGAACTAATTCTTCATTGATATTTTTCCCAGAGGGATAAGCTTGATTAAGTATTTGTTTTATAGTGGTAGGATTAGCGGCTCTTTTGAAAAGATTTTGACTAATAAACCTTTTGCTTACTAATGTTTTAATTAATGGTCGCAGGAAATTCATTAAAATATCACTCCTTTTAAGCCTCTTATCATCCATAGTTCTTTGAGCACAATCTATAAGAATTAAACCTTCACAATTACTTTTTAAAATTTCTCCTGATTTCAATGAAACAATTCCACCAATTGAGTTCCCAATCAAAAAGACTGGCCCCTTAATTACTTCATCACAAAAATCTGTAATTTGATTTGCCCATAAATCAAAGCAATATTTAACTTCATCATCTTTTGGAAATTCATAATCTAAAGTTGCACCTGGTTGACTACTTTCTCCGAAGCCTAATAAATCTATTGCGTAGCAATTGAAATAATTTCCTAAAAATTTCTGGTTATGTCTCCAGTGATTTTTTGAAGCCCCAAAACCATGAATTAAGAGAATGTTGGTTTCCGATTTATTTGATGGCTTGTTTGATAATGACCATGATATATCCCAATTTTTCCATTTCCAAATATGGTCTGCTTTACTAATCATTAAAATTTACATACATTATCAATTTAATTGATAAATTAAATATCTGTATATAGCTAATTATAGTAGTTTGATTAAAGTAATTTGATTATTATGTCTAATTTGCAAGTTATTTGTATTGGGGAAGCATTAATAGACAAAATCATAAATAAATCAGATTTTAATTTCAAAAATTACTTGGGAGGTGCCCCAGCAAATGTTGTATGTGCATTGAGAAAACTTAATGTTCCAGCAGCTTTTATAGGTTGTTTAGGAGATGATGATTTCGGAAAAAAATTTATTACGTTATTTCAACAATTAAATATTAATATTGATTTTTTGCAAATTGCTAAAGAATCCCCTACAAGAATTGTCAAAGTTATAAGAGATGAATCCGGCGATCGATCATTTTGTGGTTTTGTGGAAAACAAATCTTATGCTTTCGCCGATGAAGTATTAGATAAATTATTAATGATTAATAATATAGAAAAATTGAAAAAGCAATTTTTAAATACTAAATATATTGTTACAGGAACAAATTTATTAGCTTTTTCTAAATCTGCCGAATCTTTATATTTTATTTTAGATTTAGCAAAAAATTTTAGAATCAAAGTTATTATTGATGTTAATTGGAGAGATATTTTTTGGGAATATTCCGAAATAAATAAAGACACACGGCTTAAAAAAGTGAAAGATTTTTTACATTATGCAGACATATTGAAGCTAGCAAGTGAAGAGGCCTACTTATTTTTTAATACAAATGACCCATATAAGATTTCGAAAACTTTAACAAAGCAACCAGATGTCATTATTACAAATGGTGCGAATCCTATTAATTGGTATTTAAACGGTATAGAAGGGTCTAATAAAGTAATTAAACACACATCAAAAATTATTGATACCACTGGTGCAGGGGATGCTTTTTTAGCTGGTTTGATTTCTAGATATTTCTTGGATTCAAACGAATATGATTATTCTAAAATAAAGGACAATATAAAATTTGCCAGCGTTTGCGGTCTTTTAACTTGTTTTGGCGAGGGTGCAATGGAGCATCAACCTGAAGAAAAATCAGTTTATCAATTTTTAAAGGATTTTGGTTCATAAACATTAAAGTTTCTTCCGTTTTTAGAAGCGTAATTAATTTCTATTTTCCAATATATTTCAAGGATTGGCTCTATAAGTTCAGGCCACTCAATAATTAAAATTCCATTATTTGTTTCTAATTCTTCCTCTTCTTCAATAAATAGTTCCTTAGCAGATAAGCTACTTTCAACTCTATAAAGATCCATATGGATTAGATACATGGATCCCGATTCGTAGTGGTGAGAGAGAGCAAATGTGGGACTTGTTATGGACTCTTTTATGAATAATCCTTGCCCAATTCCCTGAACGAATGATGTTTTGCCAGCTCCTATGGGTCCTTTTAAAATAATGATTGATTTTGGTTTCAAATTTGATACAAAATCTTTTCCGAAAGAAATAGTTTCTGATGTATTTTTAAGAAACACGATTACAACCTAAAATCATCTATAGTTAATATCTAGTTTTAACATAATATGACTCTCGCTAATTCAAAAAAAGTTTCTATTCCAAATTTTGTTGTTGCAGACCTTTCATTGGCTGACTTTGGTAGAAAAGAACTAAATATTGCTGAAACTGAAATGCCTGGACTTATAGCGTTAAGGCAAAAATATAGTGATTCAAAGCCTTTAGAAGGTGCAAAGATTGCTGGTAGTTTACATATGACAATCCAAACTGCTGTATTAATTGAAACATTAGTAGAACTGGGTGCTGCTGTTAAATGGGCTTCATGCAATATTTTCTCTACACAAGATCATGCTGCAGCTGCTATTGCAAAAAGAAACATTCCTGTTTATGCAAAGAAAGGAGAAACTTTAGATGAATATTGGAAGTACACACATTTCATTTTGGATTGGGAAGATGATTCACCTAATATGATCCTTGATGATGGTGGAGATGCGACTGGGCTCTTAATTTTAGGTAGTAAAGCAGAAAAAGATATTTCTGTGCTTGATAATCCACAAAACGAAGAAGAAATCGCCTTATTTAATTCTATAAAAACTAAGTTAAAAGAAGATTCTACTTTTTATTCTCGAATAAAAGCCAATATTATTGGTGTAACTGAAGAAACTACAACTGGTGTCGCAAGATTATATCAACTTCAAAAAGAAGGTAATTTACCGTTCCCTGCAATTAATGTGAATGACTCTGTTACTAAAAGTAAATTTGATAATTTATATGGATGTAGAGAATCTTTAGTTGACAGTATCAAAAGAGCAACAGATGTGATGATAGCTGGTAAGGTTGCATTGGTTATCGGCTTTGGTGATGTTGGAAAAGGTTCAGCTCAATCTTTAAGAGGTCTTGGCGCAATTGTTAAAGTCGCAGAGGTTGATCCCATTTGCGCACTTCAAGCATCCATGGAAGGATACAGTGTCGTCACTTTAGATGATGTTGTTAAGGATATAGATATATTTGTAACTGCAACCGGTAACTATAAAGTGATTACTCATGAACATTTAATTAAGATGAAAGATGAAGCGATAGTATGTAATATTGGTCACTTTGATAATGAAATAGATGTGGCTTCACTTAAAAATTATGAATGGGAAAATATTAAACCTCAAGTCGACCATATTTCTCTTCCTAGTGGCAATAAAATCATTCTTTTAGCAGAAGGAAGGTTGGTTAATTTAGGTTGTGCGACTGGTCATCCTAGCTTTGTAATGAGTAATTCTTTTACAAATCAAGTTTTAGCTCAGATTGAACTTTTCTCTAAAGGAGATGACTATTTAAATGAAGTTTATGTATTACCTAAGCATTTAGATGAAATGGTAGCGAGACTTCATCTAGACAAGATTGGTGCTAAATTAACAACATTAACTCAAGAACAAGCTGATTATATAAATGTATCTGTAAATGGACCCTACAAATCTGAATTATATAGATATTAAATTTGGATATCTTATCCCTAAATATTATCACTTCTATTCCTGAAATAATTTCAGATTCAGTCAAAAATAACCCCAATGTAGCTTATTTGGTTATTTGTTTTGCAATGTTTCTTGAAAATATAATACCTCCAATACCATCTGAAATAATAATGCCTTTAGGAGGTTTCTTTGTTTATCAAGGTAATTTAAATTTTTATATTTTAGTCATTTTTGGTTTAATAGGAACTGTCCTTGGAGCTTTACCTTGGTATTATTTAGGGAAATTCTTAAATGAGAAAAAACTTGCAAATTTTGTCGAAAGTAAAGGTAAATTTTTAGGTATTACTTCTAAAGATTTTAAGAAAAGTAAATTATGGTTTGATAAGTATGGGATTTCTTTAGTTTTCTGGGGAAGATTAATACCAGGGATAAGGACTTTAATATCAGTACCTGCAGGTATTGAATTGATGCCTTTAAAAAGATTTCTTATATGGACAACTTTGGGTAGTTTAATATGGGTTGTATTATTATCTTTATTAGGTTATTTGTTTGGAGAAAATTATAGAATCATTGAGTCGTATGTAGATAACTTTAAATCTTTTATAAAACCTTTATTATTTGTAATTTTAATTTTATTTACTTTAAAGTATCTAAAAAATATCAAACTTAAATTCTAGAATGGTACATCATCTTTATTATTATTTGAATTCATTGCATAATTATTATTAGTTTCGTTATCTTTTTTTGATCCCAATAAGCTTAATCTATCTACTCTTATCACTGGCTTATATCTATCTTCACCTGTATTTTTATCTTTCCAAGAATCTATCTTAAGACTTCCTGTAATTCCAATTAATGAACCTTTTCGAACATAATCAGCAGCAATTTGAGCCTGCTTACCCCAGATTTCTAGGTTAAACCAATCTGGCTCTTCCTCTCTACTCCTTCTATTGACTGCAAGTGTGAAATTAGCAACTGTGCTTCCTGATTCAAAATATCTAACATCAGGCTCTCTTCCGGCCCGACCAACTAAATTTACTGAGTTAATTTCCATAAATAATTTTCTTTTATAGTAAACAAGATTTTTAATTTTGCTTGAATAATTGCAAGCTGTTCATAACTTTACAAATAAAATCATAGAGTTTCCCTAAAAATTAATATATTATCTGAATAAATTAATAATTAATATGATTTTTAATCGCTTTAAATTCTCTAGAGATATCGGAATTGATCTTGGAACTGCTAATACTTTAATTCATGTTTCAGGTAAGGGAGTTGTTTTACAAGAGCCATCAGTTGTTGCTTTAGATCTTGAGGAAGGTGTTCCTTTAGCAGTTGGAGAAGATGCTAAGTTAATGCTTGGTAGAACACCAGGAAATATTCGTGCCGTTAGACCACTCAAAGATGGAGTAATAGCTGATTTCGACGCAGCCGAACAAATGCTGAAAATGTTTATTCAAAAAAGTAATGAAGGGAGAGGAATTATTGCTCCTAGATTAGTCATTGGTATTCCTAGTGGTGTAACTAGCGTTGAAAGAAGAGCTGTAAGAGAAGCTGGATTGGCTGGAGCAAGAGAAGTTCATCTTATCGATGAACCTGTCGCGGCAGCAATAGGAGCATCTCTGCCCGTTACTGAACCTATTGGGACTATGATTGTAGATATTGGAGGAGGTACTACCGAGGTCGCTGTACTGAGCTTAGGCGGAACGGTCTTAAGCGAATCTGTTAGAGTCGCTGGTGATGAAATTAATGATTCTATAGCTATATATCTCAAAAAAGTGCATAATTTAGTTGTAGGAGAAAGGACGGCTGAAGATATTAAGATTAAAATTGGCTCCGCATTTCCCAATGATGAATTTGATAAAACTTCAATTGAAGTTAGAGGTTTACATTTATTATCTGGTTTGCCTAGATGTATTAATTTGACATCTGGAGAAATTAGAGAGGCAATGACAGATCCTTTAAACAAAATTGTTGAGGCAGTGAAAAGAACTCTTGAGAGAACTCCCCCAGAATTAGCTGCAGATATTGTTGATAGAGGAATAATGCTTGCTGGTGGAGGAGCATTAGTGAGAGGTGTGAGTGATTTGCTGAGCCATGAAACTGGTATTTTTACACATATTGCAGAAGATCCATTATTGTGCGTTGTCAATGGTTGTGGAGAAGTCCTTGATGATTTTAAAAAGCTGAAGAGAGTTGTTGATACTCCGGATTTTGCTAGAAATGCAGTTAGAGACTAGATTTCGTGGTTAAGTTCCGACGGCTTTCAACGTCTCGTTGGTGGAATAACAGAAAATCTTGGGTTGTAATATTATTTTTTTTAATATTATTGAGTGTCAGATTATCAAAAACTTTTATTTTTAGGGATTTATACTATCATTTATCAAAACCTTTTTGGCCAGGTGAATATCAACAAGAAATTCTCAGAAAGAGTATAAATCAAGAATTAAATATTAAATTAAATCAACTTGAGAGGGATAATTTACGTTTAAGACGGCTATTAGATCTTCAAAATTTTTCTGAAGCTAATAAGTTAAATTCATCAGTGATCTCAAGAAATACTGGTAGTTGGTGGAAAAAAATTCTCTTAAATAAAGGTTCGCAAAATGGAGTGAGTATTGGAGACGCAGTAATAGGACCTGGTGGGTTGATTGGTATTATTGAGAATACTTCTAAGTTAACTTCTTCAGTTCAATTACTTACTTCTCCAAGTAGTAAAGTAGGTGTTTGGAATCAAAGGGCAAATCTTCATGGATTATTAATTGGTGTAGGAACAAAAACTCCAAAATTATTGTTTTACTCTAAAAATCTTGATATACAAATAGGTGATTATATATTATCTTCTCCCGCAAGTACTATATTGCCTCCAAATATACCAATAGGTATTATTCAATCTATAGATAATGAATCACAACCTAATACAATCGCGACTGTCCAATTAACTGGCAAGCCAGAAGCTATTGATTGGGTACAAATTTTTAGAATCAGATTTTGAATGAGACTTCATTTTAATCAATATCTACCTACTATTTCTTTTTTATTAATACCTTTATTAATTTACTGGAATCCATCTTGGCTTTCATTGATGGGATATCAAGCTTATTGGCCAATATTTTGGTTATTACCTTGGGCACTTATCCATGGACCATTTAAATCTATGTTATTGGGGCTTCTCTTAGGCTTTATCTTGGATACCATAAATGCTGATTTATATACTCAAATACCTGGTTTAATGATATGTGGATTTTGGTTTGGTAAAGTTGGAAGTCTAAATCGATTTAATTATAGTCCAATTCAGTTTGGTGTAACTGCTGCTATTGGATGTTTAATATGTGATGTAATTTATTTTAGTCAAATAGTTATTAAGCTTTTATTGGAAAATAGTCCTTTATGGTTTTTTTTTCATGGGGTTCAAATTATCTTTGCTCAAGTCTTGTTGACAAGTTTATTGGCTCCGTTTTTTTGTAAATGGCTTTATTTTTTCTTTAACAAAAAATATAAATTAAAAATTTGAATCAATGTTTTATAGATAATCTTTGTTTTTTGAATAATAAAAAAAATTTGTAGATATACAAGATATATCTTTTACAGTACTTAATGTTATATTTTAACTTGTAAGATTAATTAAATATTCAACGCATATTCTGTTTTGAATTTAATCAGTAAATTCTTTTTTATCGATGGCAAAAGCAAGTATTCTAGTTGTTGATGATGAACCAGCAGTATTGAAAGTTTTGGTTACAAGACTACAATTAGCTGGTTATGAAGTTTTTTCCGCAACTAATGGAGAGGAGGCTATAGAGTCTTTCCATAAGGAAGACCCTGATTTAATAGTCCTCGATGTCATGCTTCCTAAAATGGATGGTTTTGCAGTTTGTAGAAGGATTAGAGCAGAATCTGTAGTTCCAATAATATTTTTAACAGCCCTTGAAGCAATTTCTGAAAGAGTTGCTGGCTTAGATTTAGGAGCTGATGATTATCTTTCTAAACCATTTAGTCCTAAAGAATTAGAGGCAAGAATCGCAACCATTTTAAGAAGAATGGGACCAAGCATTTCTGTTACTGAGACTAAAGAGGTTCCTTCTGGGAAAGGTGTAATGAAATTTGGTAACTTAGTGGTAGATACAAATAGGCGACAAGTTTCACGGGCGGGAGAAAGGATAAGCTTAACTTATACGGAATTTAGTCTTCTTGAATTATTGTTCGATGAACCAGGAAAGGTTGTACCAAGAGCTGAAATCCTTGAGCAATTATGGGGTTATCCTCCCAGAAGAGCTGCTGATCTTAGAGTCGTTGATGTATACGTAGCTCGATTAAGAGGGAAGTTAGAACCAGATCCAAGGAATCCAGAGTTAATACTTACTGTAAGAGGAATTGGATATGCTTCCCAACGTGTAGGAGAAACTGCTACATCATTGGCAAGTTGAAATTTATTTTGATAACTTTATTAAGTAAATCTTAGGTAAACCAATTTTGTCAGAATTTAGAGAAGCACGCTTAAAGAAAGCAAAGATTTTAGTTAGTAAGGGTTTTGATCCATATAGTGAAAAATTTAAAGTTACTCATACAACAAAAAATCTAAATGATAAATTTAGCTACCTTAAAAGTGGTGAAGAATTCGATCTTGATGTTTCCATAGCTGGAAGAGTCTTAGCCAGACGAGTAATGGGTAAGATCGCATTCTTTAGTATTAGTGATCAAGAGGGTTCAATTTAACTTTACCTTGAGAAGTTAATCATTGATTCGGATCATAATAAAAACTTATGTTTTGAAGATCTCAAAGAATTAGTTGATATAGGTGATTGGATCGGTGTTCATGGAAGTATTAAAAAAACTAATAAAGGTGAATTATCAATCAAAGTTGTAAATTGGCAAATGCTTTCTAAATCATTACAGCCTCTACCCGATAAATGGCATGGTCTTACAGATATAGAAAAAAGGTATAGGCAAAGATATCTTGATCTAATTGTTAATCCACTTTCAAAAGAAGTATTTAAAACAAGAGCATTTTGTATTAGTTTAATTCGAAGATGGCTTGATGAAAGAAATTTCTTAGAAATTGAAACTCCTATTCTTCAATCTGAAGCTGGTGGGGCGGAGGCAAGACCTTTTATTACGCACCATAACACATTGGATATTCCTCTTTATCTAAGAATTGCGACGGAATTACATCTTAAAAGAATGATTGTAGGCGGGTTTGAGAAGGTTTATGAATTAGGCAGGATTTTTCGCAATGAAGGTACCAGTACAAAGCATAATCCTGAATTTACTTCAGTAGAGATTTATCAAGCATTCGCAAATTATGCAGATATGATGCAATTAACAGAAGAATTAATGTCATATGTAGTTAAAACAACTTGTAAAACTTTGAAAATTGATTATCAAGGTGAACAAATTAATTTTGCACAACCATGGGAAAAGATATCTATGAAAGATTCTGTGAAAAAGTTTACAGGAATTGATTTTGATTCATTTAATGGAGACTTTTTTAAAGCAAAAGAAGCTTTAACTAATCAAAATATTCAAATTTCTTCAAAAATAAAGACTATTGGTCGGCTATTAAATGAGACTTTTGAACAGAAGGTTGAATCTAATTTAATTCAACCAACTTTTATTATTGATTATCCAATTGAAATTTCTCCTCTAGCAAGAAGGCATGATAATAATAAAGATTTTGTTCAAAGGTTTGAATTATTTATTGCAGGAAGAGAAATTGCAAATGCCTTTAGTGAACTTATTGATCCTGTAGATCAAAGAGAAAGGTTAGAGCTTCAACAATCTTTAAGAGATGCGGGTGATCTTGAGGCACATTCTATTGATGAAGATTTTTTACAAGCTTTAGAAATAGGGATGCCTCCTACTGGAGGTTTGGGCATTGGGATTGATCGCTTAATAATGCTGATAACTAATAGTGCTTCTATAAGAGATGTAATTCCTTTCCCATTACTAAAACCAGAACATAGTTAAAAGAAATCTTAAAAATTTACCTTGGATGAAGTAAAATGAATAAATTGATCCAATACGAAATTTTTTAAATGAGTGGTGAACGTGTTGGTTTCCGCTTCAAGCACACAGATGCGGTTGTGAAAAGAAATCCTCAAGGCCGATCTAGAAGAGGCTGGGTAATGGAACCTGTTGAACAAACTACAAGCAGAGGTACAAAAATGCCTGCTTATAAAATCAGATGGAGAGATAGTGAAAGACCAGAAATTGTCTTGCAACATATGCTTATAGCCGATCCAGATCCTTCTCCTCCCCCTGAAACAGTTAGTTTAGATCCATAGTAATATTTTCTTTTTAGCGTATTAATGCTGATCTAATTTCTCTTCTAGCATTTTTTGCTTTATCAGATTGTCTTTTGTCATGTAGTTTTTTCCCTCTACCAACGGCTATTTTAATTTTTATCCATGAACCTTTTAAATATATTGATAATGGAATAACTGTTAATCCTTTCTTTTCAGTACTAATTTTTAATTTTATTATTTCATTTTTATGTACTAATAATTTTCTATCTCTTAAAGGGTCATGATTAAAAAATTCTCCTGCATTTTTATGTGGTGAAATGTGGACATTCTTTAGCAAAATTTCATTATTTCTAAAAGTGCAATATCCGTCTCTTAAATTTGCTTTACCATTCCTAATTGATTTTACTTCAGTTCCCAAAAGAGCAATGCCAGCTTCAATTGTATGCATTATCTCATACTGAAATTTTGCATACTTATTTTGCGCTAGTGGTCTAGTAATTAAATCTTTCTTTGAATTTTTCTTCATTTTAATCTTAAAAAAAGTTTCTCCTTGGAGTAAAAGCTATTAATCTTGCATTATGGCAATAATATCTTCAAATATAAATGAATCTAATTCTCCTCGCTCAAAAAAAGAGCTAAGGATTGTTAAATCTGAAATTCTTTCGGAAGATAAATCAGATTCACAAGTAATTTCAAATCGGCCCAGATATTTTAATGAATTTATTGGTCATGAAAAATTAAAAGCCTCATTAAAAATATCTATAGATGCGTCCTTATTTAGAGGGGAATGCTTAGATCATATACTTTTATATGGTCAGCCCGGATTAGGTAAGACAACATTAGCTCTTATAGTTGCCAATGAAATGGATATGAAATGTAAGGTTATAAATGCTTCCTCATTAGAAAGACCTCGTGATATTGTAGGCCTGCTCTTAGGATTAAAAGAAAAAGAGATTTTGTTTATAGATGAAATTCATAGATTGAGTAATCTAACAGAAGAAATCTTATATCCTGCATTAGAAGACTTTAAATTGGATTTAACTATTGGAGCAAGTAGGGGTACTAGATGTAGGACTATAAATTTGCCGAAATTTACTTTAATTGGAGCGACAACTAAGCTTGCCTCTATTAGTAGTCCATTGAGGGATCGATTTGGAATTTGTCAAAAATTATATCTATATTCTCCTGAAGATTTACAAAAGATAATTTTTAATTTTTCAAATCTTATAAATATAAAAATCAACGAAGAGGCAAGTCTTAGATTGGCTTTATGTTCTAGAGGAACGCCTAGAATTGCATTAAGGTTACTAAAAAGATCAAGAGATTATTCTCAAGTTATTCAAAAAAATAATATTGTATCTATTGCAATTGTTGAAAAAGTGCTAAATAATCAGAAAATTGATCAAAGAGGTTTAGATGAAATTGATAGAAATTTTTTGAACTATTTATATAAAAATAATTGTGGACCTGTGGGATTAGACTCAATTGCTGCAGCTTTAAGTGAAGATTCAACAATGTTAGAATTTATAGTCGAACCATATTTAATTCAATTGGGTCTTATTTCTAGAACATCTCGAGGAAGAATCCTAACTCCCTCTGGTGAAAATTATATAAATAAATACGATGAATTATAAATTGATTATGACATGAAAAATTTCTTATTTTTATCAATTTTTTTAATTTTATTTTTACGAATTAATCCTGTTTTGGGTCTAGATGAAAGAGAAGTATTATTCAAAGATGCATTAAATGCAAGTTCAATTGGTCAATTTGAAATCTCATTAGAAAAATGGAATCAATATTTAGAAAATTTTCCAAATGATGCTGCTGCTCTTAGTAATAGAGGTAATGTAAAACTTGTTGTGGGAGATCCTAAAGGCGCTATAGAAGATCAAAATAATGCTATTAAGTTAGATGGAAATGAACTAGATCCTTATATCAATAGAGGTATTGCTAAGGAATCACTAGGCCTTTGGTTAGAGGCTAAAAATGACTATTCACTAGTTATTTCAAAAGATAAGGGTAACTTTTCAGCAATGTATAATTTAGCTAATGTTGAAGGTTCCTTAAATAATTGGGAAAATGCTCGACAACTATATGATAATGCAACTAAAGCAAATCCTGGTTTTGCAATGGCAAGATCAAGCTTGGCTTTGGCTGATTATCAATTGGGTAACTTTAATAAATCTGAGCAAGAATTAAGAAATTTAATAAGGAAATATCCCACTTTCGTAGATGCTAGAGCTGCTTTAACTGCATTGTCATGGTCTAAAGGTAAATATGGTGAAGCTGAGAGCAATTGGGTCGCAGTAATAGAATTAGATCCACGATATGCTGAAGAAGATTGGTTATTGGAAGTGAGAAGATGGCCTCCAGCGCCTGTAGGTGATTTGATGAAATTTATTGCTTTAAAGTGATTTTATGAACATGGATGATTATGATACAAAGCTTGATTTAGTTATTAATGAAATTATTGATATAAGAAGACATATTCATGCTCATCCTGAACTTAGTGGCTTAGAACATCAGACTGCAATTTTAATAGCTGGTTATTTAAGAAATATTGGTTGGGTAGTTAGGGAATCAATTGGAAGAACTGGAATTATTGCTGAATTTGGTCCAAGCGATAATGGATATATTGGACTAAGAGTTGATATGGATGCTCTTCCAATTCATGAAAATACTAATTTAGATTTCTCTTCAACCTTAGATGGTGTTATGCATGCTTGTGGTCATGATTTGCATATTAGTATTGGTCTAGGAGTTGCGCAGTTAATTAAGGACTTTAAGCTAAAATTTGGTGTAAGAATAATATTTCAACCAGCTGAAGAAATAGCAAGTGGTGCTAAATGGATGATCGAAGATGGAGCTATAGAAAATTTAAAGAAAATAATAGGAGTTCATGTCTTTCCTGAGTTACCAGTTGGGAAAGTTGGTATTAAGGAGGGTAGCCTTACTGCGGCAGCTGGAGAACTTTCTATAGAGATTAATGGTAAATCAGGACATGGAGCTAGACCTTATGAAGGAATCGATTCTATCTGGGCGGCATCAAAAATTATTTCTGGAGTACAAGAAGCAGTTACTAGAGAATTAGATGTACTAGATCCATTAGTGATTACCTTTGGAAAAATTAATGGAGGAAAGGCTTATAATATATTAGCGGAACAAGTTAAAATACTTGGAACAGTTAGATGCACTAATGTAGATGTATTTGACAACATAGGACAATGGTTAAATTCAACAATTTCTTCTTTAGGAAAAACCTGTGGAGCTGATTGCGTAATTAAATTTAGAAAGATTACACCTCCAGTGAAAAATGATTTAGAGATTAATAGAGTTTTAAGAGAATCTGCTTTAGATTTATTCGGGTATGAAAATGTTATCGAACTTCAGAAGCCTTCAATGGGAGCAGAAGATTTTGCTGAATTTTTAAATTATGTACCTGGCGCTATGTTTAGATTAGGCGTAACTAAAAATGAAGATTTTTCTCCCTTACATAGTGCGGAATTCAATCCTGATGAATTGGCAATTCGCCTAGCAATTAAGTTAATTACAGATACTATAATTAGATTCAATAAATGAAAATACAAAATGAAGTCAAAAAATAATTACCTCTACACGTTAATAACACCGTTAATGATATTAATTGCTGTTTTAGGATTAACTTTTAGAGAAAATAGAAAGAAGTATTTTTATGTGCCTATTGGCATTATTGGAATTTATTTAGTAACTGAAAGAGAATATACCAGAAAAACTTACAGAAAAAATATCTTAAATAAAATAAAAATCTTTCAAGAAAATAAATAAAATCTTATTTTTTTAATTTATAAGTAATTTTTTGATGTTTTATTTATTAAAAATAGCTATTACTTAATTAATGCTAGGGGTGCTTGAACAGAATTTTTCAAGCTGAGATCATACCCTTTGAACCTGATTCAGTTAGCGCTGACGAAGGAAAGTGGATTTTTGATCAAACTTTAGTAATAAACTTTTAAATTTTTAGCTATGAGAAATTCTTGGATAAAACCACGATTAGGTAGAAAAAATATTACACAAATGAATTTCGCACGTGATGGTCAGATCACAGAGGAGATGTCATACGTTGCAAAGAGAGAAAATTTGCCCGCATCTTTAATCATGGAAGAAGTCGCAAGAGGCAGACTTATTATACCCGCAAATATAAATCATCTCAATTTAAAGCCCATGTGTATTGGGATCGCTTCAAAATGTAAAGTTAATGCCAATATTGGAGCTTCTCCAAATGCAAGTAATATTAATGAAGAAGTCGAAAAACTTAATCTAGCAGTTAAGTATGGTGCTGATACTGTTATGGATTTATCTACTGGCGGAGTTAATTTAGATGAGGTTAGAGAAGCAATTATTGATGCTTCTTCTGTGCCTATTGGGACAGTGCCTGTCTATCAAGCCCTTGAGAGCGTTCAAGGTTCAATCGCTAGATTAACTGAAGATGATTTCTTACATATCATTGAGAAGCAATGCCAACAAGGTGTAGATTATCAAACAATTCATGCAGGTTTATTAATAGAACATTTACCAAAAGTTAAGGGAAGAATTACTGGGATAGTCAGTAGAGGTGGAGGTATTTTAGCGCAATGGATGCTCCATCATTTTAAGCAAAATCCACTCTTCACTCGTTTTGATGATATTTGCGAAATATTTAAAAAATATGATTGTACTTTCTCTCTTGGCGATTCTCTCAGGCCTGGTTGCTTGCATGATGCCTCTGATGAAGCTCAATTGGCTGAATTAAAAACACTAGGCCAGCTTACTAAAAGAGCATGGGAGCATAATGTGCAAGTTATGGTTGAAGGGCCAGGACATGTACCTATGGATCAAATAGAATTTAATGTAAGGAAGCAAATGGAGGAATGCTCTGAGGCACCATTTTACGTTCTAGGACCTTTAGTCACTGATATTTCACCTGGTTATGATCATATCTCTAGTGCAATTGGAGCAGCGATGGCGGGTTGGTATGGTACTGCGATGTTGTGTTACGTTACTCCTAAAGAGCATTTAGGTCTCCCAAATGCTAAAGATGTAAGAGAAGGGCTAATTGCATATAAGATTGCAGCTCATGCTGCAGATATTGCTAGACATAGGCCTGGCGTAAGAGATAGAGATGATGAATTAAGTCATGCTCGTTATAATTTTGATTGGAATAAGCAATTTGAATTATCACTCGATCCAGAAAGAGCAAAGCAATTTCATGATGAAACATTACCTGAAGAAATATTTAAAAAAGCAGAATTTTGCTCAATGTGTGGACCTAAGCATTGTCCTATGAATTCAAAAATCTCAGATGAAACACTCGATGAATTAAATAATAAACTTACAAAATGTCATAGTAATAGTTCTTCGTAGGCACTTATTATAAGATTTCTTTTGTTTTGTTAACTACATTTTCAACAGTAAAACCAAAACTTTCAAGGCATTTTCCACCAGGTGCAGAGGCTCCAAATCTGTCCATAGTAATGCAAGCCCCATCAAGACCAACGTATTTATGCCATCCAAAGGAATGAGCAGCTTCTACTACAACACGTTTTTTTACGTTACTTGGTAAAACACTTTCTTTGTATGATGAATCTTGTTCTTCGAAAA
>CACOMD010000020.1 GCA_902628235.1 uncultured Prochlorococcus sp.
GTTTGGAAAATAGTATTAAAGAAGAAATAGAAAATATATAAGTCCACATTTCATTAAAATTTAAAGCTTGAAAAGATAAGAAAATACTTGTGCCAATTCCTCCAATACCAAATAAGCCAAGTATGGAACTACTTCTAATGGAACATTCAAGTCTATAAAAACCAAAGGTTTTTATAGTCTTTATTATTGAACACCATATTAATGTAATTAAAGAAGAAAAATTTTGACCATTTAATGTAGTAATCGATTCGATTATCTCTGGGCTTATAAGTTCTAATTGTTCACTTATTACTTTTGCATTTATCGCAATAAATGGAAGACAAATTGCTAATATTCCAATTGAAATATTAATTCCAAATATTTGAATTAGAATCAAACACCATACTAATTCATGAATAGATCTGATTATATTTAAGAAAAATCGCAATAAATATTTTATAAAAACCGGAATTCTTAGTAATTTATAAAAAATATCTGAAGATAAAATCCCCAAAAAACTGCCAAAAATTATACTAATAATCCAACTTATAAAAGCAATGAATAGAGTTTCACTTACTCTAGTTATTGATATATTTATAATTTCAAAATTAATTTTTGGAGTAAAAGCTGCTTTAACAAAGTCAAGAAATAGTTCTAATCCACCAATATGCAAATTATTTATAATTTGATAAGTAATTGGTAAAAATACTAATATTGGTAGAAAGCTTATTAAGGTATGATCTAATTTTAATTTCTGCAATTTATTAATTAATAAATATTTCGAAGCTGAGATTCTCTAAATTCATCTCTTGAAACATCAAAATAAATCTCTCCATTTTTTAAACCAATAACTCTTGTAAATCCATTTATTAGATCTATCTTATGTAGTGAGAATAAAATAGTATTTGGGAATTTGAGTTTATAACTATTCAGTCTTGAAATAAAAAGATTTTTTAAGTAATTACACAATTTAGGATCTAAATTATTAAAAGGTTCATCAGCAAATAATATTTCTGGTTCTTGTATTATTGATCTTGAAATTGCGATTCTTTGTTTTTGCCCACCTGATATATTTTTTAAATTTTTAGAATAAATATTTGAATTTAGTTTACATAATTCCATGCATTTATGAGCCTTATTAAAAGTGCTTATATTTAATAAATTTTTAAAAGTGAAAATTAGATTTTGATTACTTAATGAACCACAATTTACATTTTGCTCTGCGGAAAGATCATCTATTAATCTTAAATCTTGCCAAATTGTTCCAATTTTTCTTTTTTGTGAATTATGAAGATCCTTAAAACTTTTTCCATAAATTTTGATATCTCCATAGGTTTGCCTTTTTGTCCCATTTAAAATTGAAATCAATGTCGTTTTTCCTGCACCACTTTTACCAAGTAAAGCAATCTTTTCTCCTTCATGTATTTTTAAATTTATATTTTTTAGTATTTTATTATTATTATATTTTAAAGAAATATTATTTAATTCTATAAGGCTTTTCATCTAATTTTTTTTAGTTTTCTCCCAATTTCTTCAATATTTTTATAAAGTTTAGCATCACTATTAATAAATTTTTTTGCATTAAACATTTCTAATATTATTTTGTGATTGGGATTATTTTCATTTAAATCTAATATCGCTTTTTTCATTTTTTTTGTAAAACCATTATAAAACTTCTCATCTAAATCTCCCTGGGATAACCAATGATAGTCAACATAACTTGGCGTTACAAAAAAAATCTCTACATTTTTGGTCCTTTTAGGATTATTCTTTAGATTTTTTTCCCAAATTTGTTTGTTCAAAGCACCTGCCTCAAAAGCTCCGCTATTTACCAAAGCTATAGTGGCGTCATGACTGCCACTGAAGCCAGGCTTTTTACCTTTAAATTCTGAAGTTTTTATACCTGCAATACTTAAAAAATATTCTGGCATTAATCTACCTGAAGTTGAATTTTCAGAGCCAAAAGTAAATCTAAGATTTCTTAACCTATTTAGGTCACTTAATTCTTCAGTAGGAGTTAAATTTAATTTCTTGTTCACTATAAATACACTTTTAAATTCTTTGTCTATGTCTCTCTGAGCTATTACTATTGAATTCGGTGTTTGTAATCTTGCTTGAACTCCAGTTAATCCTCCAAACCAAACAAGGTCAAGATTTTTTGTTCTAAAAGCTGTAACGGCCCCTACATAATTAATAACTGGAACATATTTTACCTCCACATTTAATTGCTTTGATAATTCTTTGGATAATGAATTAAACCTTCTATCTAGAATCTCTTGATTCTGATCAGGAATGGCTCCAATTTTTAGTATATTCTCTTCAGCTTTTATAGATGAACTTAGAAATGAAAGAAAAATAAAACTTGGAATACAAATTGTTTTAATAAATTTATTCATTATTAATAAAATTTATTTAATTAATAAAATTTATTTATTGCTTTTTTTAATCTTTTAATTCCTTCCAGAATATTAGATTTTGAAGTGGCACAGGACATTCTAATGCATTGATCATTACCAAAAGCTACTCCAGGAACGACAACTAAGCCAAAATCTTCGAGAGCTTTTTTACAAAAGTCAATGGATGAGATATTTTTGTTTGGTAGTTGTGGAAATGCGTAAAATGCTCCATTTGGAGAATTTAAATGAATATTTTCTATATCTTTAAGACCTTTTGAGAGTACTTTTCTCCTTTCGTCGTAAATCAAATTGATTTCTTCAAAATAGTCTTTTTTAATTTTTAATGCTGCAATTGCACCTTTCTGAACAAATGAACATACATTACTGGTACTTTGACTCTGTAAGGATGAGGATGCTTTTATTACGTCTTTTCTTCCAGCTAAATAACCTACCCTCCATCCAGTCATAGCCCAACCTTTTGCAAAACCATTAACTGTATAAATTCTATCTTCTAAATCTTTCGCTAATGAAACTACAGGTATATGATTAACTTTATTTTTTAAAATTAATTCATAAATTTCATCAGATAATATATTAATTTGATCATGCTTTCTTATGATTTCTATTATTTCAAGTAATTCATTTTCACTAAGTACTTTACCTGTTGGGTTATTAGGCGAATTTATAATTATAAATTTTGTTTTTGAAGATATTTTTTCTTTGAGTTGTTCTACCTCAATCTTAAAACCATTCTTTGGAGAGGTTTCTAGGAAAATAGGTGTACCTCCTGCTAGTTTTACAATCTGAGGATAACTAAGCCAATATGGGGAGGGGATAATTACTTCATCGCCTTCATTTAAAAGAATTTGAAATAAATTGTAAATAGCTTGTTTGGCACCATTTGTTACCAAAATATTCTCAAAATCATACTTAATATTGTTTTGGTGTTTTAATTTATTTGCAATGGCATTTCGCAATTCTAAGTCTCCAGCGGCTGGTCCATACTTAGTAAATCCATCGAAAATCGCTTTACTTGTCGCTGAAATAACTTCTTTAGGAGCATCAAAATCTGGTTCGCCTGCACTTAGATTACATATATCTTTACCTTCTGCTGCAAGTTTTTTTGCTTTGGCACTTATTTCAAGTGTAAGTGAAGGTTCGATTGTAAGTGCCCTCATTGATAGTAATTCTTCACTCATTAGCTATAAAGCGATTTAAAATCACCCTTTAATTTTATTATCTATAAAAGAATAAATAATATTGTGACTGTATGCACTTTTTTTATAATTTTTCTTAATTTTTCAATATTTTTAAAAAATCTAATTAGGAAAAAATAAAATTTTAATTATATTAATTAACAATACTAAATTATAGAAAATTTATTAAGTTTATATAGATTCTATGTAAAAAGTTTTGAATAGATTAGTTGTTGGATCTGGAAATATTTTTAGTAATTTAGTTGTCGTTGGTGAAGCTCCAGGAGCTCAGGAAGATTTGGAAGGTAAACCTTTTGTAGGTAAATCAGGAAAGTTTTTGAAGAATTTATTGGAAGTTTCAGGAATTAATACCTATGAAGATGTTTATTTCTGTAATGTAATAAAATGCAGACCTCCAAGAAACAGAAAACCCACTCCCAAAGAGATCCTAATTCATAAACCTTGGTTAATTCAGCAAATAAAATTAGTTAATCCTAAAGTTGTTGTGTTGGCAGGTTCCACTGCTATGAAAACTATTCTTGAAGTGAATAAACCCATATCTCAACTTAGAGGTAAATGGTTTAATTTAAAAGGAATAGAATACATTCCAATATTTCATCCTTCTTACTTATTGAGATTTTCACAAAATGAAATTAATAATCCTTACGGATTAACGTTAAAAGATCTTCAGAATGTTAGAAATAAACTATATCATTTATAATAAAAATAGGTTTCAATCTGAATACCTCAACTTTCATGTCTTTAACTAAATCAAAAGAAGTTAATAATATATCCAAAAGGTATTCTACTCAGATAGAGAGAAGGATAACGAAAACAGTAATGGTTGGTGACATAGGTATCGGTAGTGAGCATCCAGTGAGGATACAATCTATGATAAATGAAGATACTATGGATGTTGAAAATGCAGCCTTAGCGATCAAAAGACTTCATGATGTAGATTGTGAAATCGTTAGGCTAACAGTACCATCAGTAGCTCATGCAAAAGCTGTTGGGGAAATAAAGAAAAAATTAAGAGATAATGGTATTAATACCCCTTTAGTTGCTGATGTTCATCACAATGGGATGAAAATAGCTATGGAAGTAGCTAAGCATGTGGATAAAGTAAGAATTAATCCAGGTTTGTTTGTATTTGAGAAATCAGATCCATCTAGAACTGAATATAGTTATGAAGAATTTGACTCAATTAAAAAAACAATTTTAAAGAGATTCACACCCTTAGTAGAAGTTTTAAAGTCACAAGATAAAGCTTTAAGGATTGGAGTTAATCATGGATCTTTATCAGAGAGAATGCTTTTCACTTATGGCGATACTCCCTTAGGTATGACTGAGTCCGCGATGGAATTTGTAAAGATTTGCGATGAACTTGATTTTCATAACATTATAATTTCCATGAAAGCCTCGAGAGCACCTGTTATGATGGCGGCTTATAGAATGATTGCGGATAGATTAGATAGTGAAGGATATAATTATCCACTTCATTTAGGTGTAACTGAAGCAGGAGATGGTGATTATGGCCGTATAAAAAGTACAGCTGGAATCGCTACACTTCTAGCTGAAGGCCTCGGAGACACTATTAGAGTTTCTTTAACGGAAGCTCCTGAAAAAGAGATACCAGTTGGATACTCTATTTTGCAATCATTGGGACTCAGAAAGACAATGGTTGAGTATATTAGTTGCCCTAGTTGTGGCAGAACTCTTTTTAATCTTGAAGAAGTTGTTGATAAAGTAAGAAATGCTACATCGCACTTAACTGGACTTGATATTGCTGTTATGGGTTGCATTGTTAATGGACCTGGTGAGATGGCAGATGCAGATTATGGATATGTTGGGAAGGGAAAAGGTACTATTGCTCTATATAGGAGAAAAGAAGAAATTAGAAGAGTACCTGAAGATGAGGGAGTAAAAGCATTAATCCAACTTATTAAAGATGATGGGAAATGGATTGATCCTGAGTAAATATTCTGTTAACACAACTTTTCAAAAAAAAGTATAATTATAGATCATACGGATATTTCATTTGAAATTAAAAAATACCTTTGAAAGAAAAAAAAATTTTTTACTGCCATTTATCTTCTCAGGCCTAATTTTTTCAAATTCAATTGAATCTTCAGTTTTAAAAAATAGCAATAAGGAAGTAATTGATCATGTATGGCAGATTATATATAGAGATTTTTTAGATTCAGAGGGCAAATTTAATAAATCAAATTGGATTAAATTAAGGAAGCAATTACTATCAAAAAATTACCCTAATGCTGATGATGCATACGTTGCTATTAGAGAAATGTTAAATAATTTAAATGATCCTTACACAAGGTTTCTAGATCCTAAGCAATTTAACGAGATGAGAATTGATACTTCAGGAGAATTGACAGGTGTAGGTATTCAAATCTTAAAAGATTCCGAATCAGGATTTCTTATTATTGTTTCTCCAATTGACGGTTCACCGGCCTCTGAATCTGGAATTCAAGCAAAAGATAAGATTATTTCTATTGATAACATTTCAACAAAAAGTTTAGATATTGAAGGGGCTGTGAAATTAATTAGAGGTAAAAAAGGTACTAAGGTTAATTTAGAGATTTTGAGGAATGGATCTATTTTTAATAAAACTCTTGTGAGAAAGAAAATTGAGATAAAGTCAGTTACAAGTAAAATTAATTCTTCAAGAAATGGTTCCTTAATAGGTTATGTACGCATTAAGCAATTTAATGCAAATGCTTCAAAAGATTTAAAAAAAGTAATACTTGATTATGAAACAAAAAATGTCTCTGGCTATATCCTCGATTTAAGAAGTAACCCAGGTGGTTTGTTAGATTCAAGTATTGAAATTTCAAGACAATTTATCGATAAGGGAATAATCGTAAGTACATTATCAAAAAATGGTTTAAAAGAAGTAAAAAGAGCTAATGGTAGTGCTTTGACGAGTAAACCATTAGTAGTTCTGGTAAATGAGGGTTCAGCAAGTGCTAGTGAGATAGTTTCTGGTGCAATTAGAGATAATCTTAGAGGCAAATTAGTGGGTAAAAAAACTTTTGGGAAGGGTCTTGTTCAGTCGATGAGATCACTTGTAGATGGTTCTGGGTTAACAGTAACAGTCGCAAAATACTTAACACCAAATGGGATTGACATAAATAAATTTGGAATTACACCTGATATAGAGGTCAATATGAACGTAAATCCTATCCTTCAAAATCAGATAGGTACAAGGAGAGATAAACAATATAAAGTTGGAGAAAATGTATTAATAAAACTTATAAAAAATAGAGGATCAAATGTTAGTTTTGCCCCTAATTCAACTAATTTATATGTTGCATTGAATAATCAAAAAAAGATCAATAAAATATTAAAAACTCATATCTAACATTTTTTTGATTGGTTTATATGCCTTTTCTATAATTTCAGGTGGTAATTCAATAGAAGGATAATTATTTTTCAAGCAATCTAAAATTTTTTCTAATGTATTTAATTTCATATAAGGACATTCATTACACTTGCACCCTTCCAAATCAGGGACCTCTATAAAATTCTTATTTGGTTCTTTCCTTTTCATTTGATGAATTATGCCTGGTTCAGTAAGCACCATAAAAGTCGTTGAGTCATCGCTGCTTATAAAATCTAATAATTTGCTGGTAGAACCTATATAGTCCGCTAAATTTAATAAGTTCTGGCTGCATTCTGGATGAGCTACTACTTTTGCTTTAGGATTTTCAATTTTTAACTTTAGTAGGGCTTCTTCACTAAAAGTTTCATGAACGATGCAACTCCCTGGCCAAAGTTTAAGTTTTCTTCCTGAGTTTTTCTGTACCCATCTTCCTAAATTCTGATCGGGTGCAAATATTATTTTTTTGTCTTTTGGTAGTTTATTAACTAATGCAACTGCATTACTACTAGTGCATATAAGATCACTTTGAGCTTTTACTTCAGCTGTACAATTAATATAACTGACTACGAAATGTCCAGGATTATCTTCTTTAAATTTCTGGAATTCATCTGCAGGACAGTCGTTTGCCAAAGAACATCCAGCATCTATATCTGGCAATAAAACTGTTTTATCTGGACAAAGTATTTTTGCAGTTTCAGCCATAAAGTGAACACCACAAAATATAATTACATCTGCATCAGTATTTGCAGCTTTTCTTGATAATTCCAATGAATCACCAATAAAATCTGCAATATCTTGAATCTCAGGCGCCTGGTAGTAGTGAGCAAGAATTATGGCATTTGAATTTTTGCATAAAGTCTTTATCTCAGAAATTAAATCTTCTTCAGTTCTGGTAGATTCTTTATTAGCTGTAGAAGTTGTAATGGTCAGGATTTAGAATGTATTTTATTAATTATATGCTCAAATAGAAAAAATTCTGTCAAATTTTAAAATTGCTGTTGTTGGAGATTGCCACGGACTTTGGTCTGAGGTAGATGTCAGCATATTATCAAAAAACAAGCCTGATATTGTTTTATTCGTCGGAGATATTTCAGAAGGCAATATAAAAATATTGAAAAAGATTAATTCTCTAGAGATTCCTTCATTTGTGATCCTCGGTAATCACGATAGGGGATACGATAAATCGGGAGAAATACTACTAAAACAAATTAGGATTCTTCAAGACAAATATTGTGGGTGGAAGTTAAAAATTTTTAATAATCAATTAAATATAATTGGAGCAAGGCCATGTAGTTCAGGAGGAGGCTACTTTTTATCAAAAGAGATGAAAGGGGTTTATGGTCCTTTAACTGAGGAAGATTCAGTTAAAAAAATTCTCAGTTGTTATAAAAATTCTCGTAGTGATCTCCCTCTATTAATTATTGCCCATTCTGGTCCTTTAGGTCTGGGATCTGAACCTGAAAGTATTTGCGGAAAAGACTGGAAACTTCCCTCAATGGATTGGGGAGATAGAGATTTATCATTGGCAATATCAAAAATTCAAAAAGAAAGGAAATTAGATCTTGTGGTTTTTGGTCATACTCATAATCAATTAAAAAGAAATCTTGGAGGAAGAAAGATGTTTGTCTTAGATAAAAGAGGAACTGCTTATCTTAATTGTGCTGTCGTACCAAGATATAAAAAAATTAAAAATGATGAAATAATAATAAATTTTTCTTGGATTGAATTTAAAGATAATAAGTTAAGTTATATTTCTCAAAGATGGTATTCGGAATTGGGAGATATTTTTGATGAGGATATATTATTTCAGACTAATTTATCTAATTAGACTATCAATCTAACTTTTTAGGCTCTCTGTAACGAGAGAAGAGAGTTTGAGATAAAAGATATCCACCAATTGTTGCAGCTGAAAATGCAAGACTATTTTTAAATAAAGGCATTAATTCTGATGATCTTGTAATAATTGGAGCTAAGCCAAATACTCCAAAAAGCATTCCCCATAAGGGGGATAAAAGAGCAAGAAAACCAATTGAAATAAATTCATTATCTTTCCTTGGCGCAGCAGAAAATCCAGCTACTAACCCACCAAGGATGGATGTGCATAATGTCCACAAATACTGTTCTTTAGTAAATCCAGGAACCACTTGGCATCCTCCTCTATCTAAGCAAACTTTTACAGAATTTATTGCATCAAGTACCGCTCCATCCTCTCCGTGATCACGAACATAATATTGATTCCCAAATCTTGTTTGAAGCTCTACCCAAAATAATCTTGGTAGAAATGAGAAATATGCTTCTCCTACATTAAAATTTAACAAATTGCCTCCTCTTGGATCAGCAACTATAAGAAGGCTTGTTTCATCGAGATTCCAATAATCTTTAATCGCAAGGCCAGGATTACTTTCAAATTGAGATAAGTATTTTATTTTCCATCCACTTTCACTCTGAATAGTATTTAAATTATTCTCAAGTGCTTCTTTTTGTTTAGGACTTAATATTTTAGCTAAATCAAGAACTGGTGTATTCACTTCAGGCAAAAGCTCTGGATTATTAAGTGCGAAAGATGGTTTACTAAAAATTAGAATTATTAGAGATAGAAAAATTCCTAATAAATAGTTAATCTTTGTAGGCATGAAAAATTTTTAACTCTTTATATTGTCACCGATGAATAGTCTTCCTGCGAATAGCCCAAGATGGTTTACAGAAATAATTTCGGAAAAAGGAGGCATTTTAAGTTTTTATGATTATATGAATATTGCATTAAATAATCCAAATAATGGTTATTACGGAAGTGGCAAGGCAAAAATAGGCAAAAATGGTGATTTTGTAACTTCTCCATCTCTATCTGATGATTTCTCATACCTTTTAGCTATTCAAATAGAAGAGTGGATATTACAGATAAAAAATAATTTAAATTCAAACAAGAGAATAACAGTTCTTGAATTTGGCTCAGGTAAAGGGTGCCTATTAAAAGGAATAATTAATTATTTTCTAAATAAAAACTCACAAATTCTTAATGATATTTCATTTAAAATAATCGAGTTAAATGAAGGAATGATTGAAATACAGAAAATAAATTTAAAAAAGTTTCTTGAAAAAGGCATCGATATAAATTGGGTATCTTTAAGTGATTTAGAAGATGATAATTTAAATGGAATAGTTATTGCTCATGAAGTATTAGATGCTTTTTGTGTTGAAAGAATCCAATTAAAAAAAGGTTTGATTTATCAACAAGGTGTCCAGTTAAATAAAGAAAATCAAACTCTAGATTTTATAAATTTGCCAATAACTAAAGAAATAAAAAAATTTATTAAGGAAATTAAAAATGAATTAGGTGTGAATATTCCTCCTGAAGATGCTCCAGAAGAATGGACTACAGAATTAAATATTGATAACTTAAGTTGGTTGGAAAATCTATCAAGAAAAGTTAACAATGGAATATTACTAATAATTGATTATGCAATAGACTCTAAAAAGTATTATTCTGCTCAGAAAAATGACGGTACTATATTAGCTTACAAAAATCAAAGAGCTTTTAAGGAAATCCTACACAGTCCAGGTGATTTTGATTTAACATGCCACATTTGTATTGAAATCTTGATTTATCAGGCAAAATTAGCAGGCTTTGAATTTCTTGGATTAGTAAAACAAGGGGAGGCATTACTTTTATTAGGCTTGGCTCAAAAACTATATGAAATTCAAAACAATATGAAAAATGATCTATCACAGGCTTTAATAAGAAGGGAAGCGATGCTGAGATTAGTAGATCCAATTTGTTTAGGTGATTTCAAATGGTTTGTTTTTAAAAAATCTAATAATAAAGAATTCTCAATAAATTCTAAATGCATTAACAAAAGTATTTAAGGAAATCACTTTCAACAATATCCGTATATATACTAACTTTTCCTATTTTGTTAGGCAGAATAAATCTCATTTTGCCTTCTTGAACTTTTTTATCACCCATTAAAATCCTATTGACATCTAATTTATTCAAAGTTGGAACATCTATTGGTAATCCATATTTTTTTATTAAATTATTCTGTCGAATAGTTTCTTCTTTTTTCCACAACCCTTTAGAAAGCGCAATTTCGCCAGCAATCCTCATCCCAATTGATATTGCTTCTCCATGCAGATATTCTCCATATCCACATAAATTTTCAATTACATGGCCAAAAGAGTGTCCATAATTTAAATATGCCCTAATACCTTTTTCTTTTTCATCCTCTGATACAATTTCAGACTTTATCTCTACCGAATCCTTTATAATTTTTACCAAACTTTGATTTTCTAGATTAACTATATTTCTTAAATTAAATTCATCTTCTAAATATTCAAAGAGTTCTTCATCTCTTATAATCCCATATTTAATTATCTCAGCCATACCTGCATTAAATTCACGCGATGGAAGTGTTTTTAATGTGTCAGTATCTATAAATACGGCTTTAGGTTGATTAAAAGCTCCAATTAAATTTTTACCTTTTGGATGATTTACTCCAGTCTTACCTCCTACTGATGAATCAACCATCGATAAAAGTGTTGTAGGTATTTGAATATAATCTAATCCTCTTAACCAAGTGGCAGATGCAAAACCAGTAATATCTCCAACTATTCCTCCTCCAAGTGCGATCATCAGTGAACCTCTTTCCATCCCATATTCAAAAGCGGCATCATAAATTTCATTTAATGTACTGATGTTTTTAAATTTTTCTCCTGCTTTGATAATAAAAATTTTTGCAGAATAATTATTTTTTTTTAAGTTATCTAATAATATATTTCCAAATAAATTAGCAATTTCCTGGTTTGATACTATTAATATTTTTCTTGTGCTTTTTATACCTAATTCAACTAATCTATTACCTATTTCAGATAATAATCCTGCTTTTATTATTACCTCATAAAAGTTTTTATCAATCGGCACATGGATTTTGTTTTCAATCACAGTATTAATAAAATTTGATAAAGTATCTTTTTAAAAATATTTTTATCATAACTTGAATTGAAAATTACTACAAAATATTTAGTTGTTAAGAATAAAAAATAGTAATAAAATTTTTATATGTCTATTTCAAGAAATATTAATAATTATTCAAAACCTTACCCAATAGGTATTATTGGCGGTGGTCAATTAGCATTAATGCTTGTAGAAGCTGCAAAAGAAAGGGATATAAAAGTATGTATCCAAACAAAATCTGCTGATGATCCAGCGGCATTAAAAGCTGATAAAGTTATTCATGCTGATCCATTGCAAATTAAAGGAAATAAGACTCTAATAAAGAACTGTGAAAAAGTTATATTTGAGAATGAATGGGTGAAAATTGAAAAATTAAAACAATTCTGTTCTGAGGTTTTCTTCATTCCAAATTTGGATGCATTAAATCCTTTAGTGGATAGGATTTCTCAGAAAAGATTTATAGATCAATTAAATTTACCTTCACCAAAATGGCTATCTAAAAGTGATTATGCAAATCTTACGGAAGAAGATCTAAAAGTATGGAAATTTCCCATAATGGCAAAATCATATAAAGGTGGTTATGACGGTAAAGGTAATAAGAAAATCTCCTGCGAAGAAGAATTAGATGATTTTTTAAGTTTAAATAAATCTGAAGAATGGATATTTGAAGAATGGATTGATTATGAAAAGGAAATTGCCTTGATTGGGTCCAGAGATAAAGATGGTGTCATAAGAGTATTTCCTTTAGTTGAAACTTTTCAATCCAATAATGTCTGTCATTGGGTATTATCTCCTGCAAAAATATCTTATGAAATTGATTTATTTGCTTATAATATTTTTTCATCGATTGTTAATGAATTAAATTATGTAGGTGTTTTGGGAATAGAATTCTTTTTTGGTAAATGCGGTCTTTTAATAAATGAGATAGCCCCAAGGACTCATAATTCTGGACATTTCTCGATTGAAGCATGCAATTCAAGCCAGTTTGATCAGCAAATATGTATCTCTGCAGGTATAAAAACACCTGATATAAATATGAATAGCAAAGGGGCTTTGATGATCAATTTACTAGGACTTAGAAAAAATCACTCTTTAAAAATTCAAGATAGGATTGATCTTCTATCCAATATCAATGGTTCAAATATACATTGGTATGGGAAATCTAAAGAAACATTTGGAAGAAAAATGGGTCATATTACCTTTTTGCTTAATGAAAATAATCATGAGAAGAGATATGAAAAGGCTCTCTTATTAAAGAAAGAAGTTAATCATATTTGGCCATCTCCTTATGACTCCAAAAAATAGGTTAATATAATTTAGCTACCTTATTGGTCGAATTCTTTTACTGTGCTCTGATCTGACTCTTTATCGACTTGTGGAGACTGTCGTGATGCTGAAGTAGACCATCCTAGTAGTTGGAAATGGATGCTCACTTTGTCTCCTCTTCTGGCTTTTCCAGGTCGATGCAACAGAGATTTGACGGTAAAGTGGTATTCCTCTCAAAAACTTGTTATGTTAACTGTTTTTGAGAGGTCTTTTATTTCCATCTTGAGAAAGGATACACTATTTTTCTTTTTCAAAGACCTTAAACAATTTAGTATTCTAAAATGAAAAGATGTGATGTTTGCAATAACTTAGGCAAAGTCCATTACAGGGTTAAATCAATTAATTTCAATTCTTGGATATTTTCTTGTGAAGAATGCTGGGAGTATATTTCCAATCAAGAGAAATATCGTTACGGAGGTACAAGAAAATCTTAATTTGTTTAATTTATTCAGATTTAAAATATTTGAGGATGTATAAACTATTTAGAAATAGGATATTTTATCCATCAATGGATACATATTTGCAAATAGGAATAAATTTAGTAAAATTCATATATATATTCTTAAAATTTTAGTTTCGTGACGCAAGCAAAGCTGGAGGGATTACTCAAGATAGATAACGAATCCTATAATCTTTTAAGAGTATTTCATATGATGATGGAATTGGATAATACCCAGGATGTTCCTCTTCAGTCAATGGCTGTGTTTATGTATATCGCAAGCTTTCAAAACTGTAATAAACAGAATATTGAAGAACACTTCAAAATGAGTAAAGCTAGTTCATCAAGAATCACCGATTATTTGTCCAGATATCACAGACTTGGTAAGGCAGGGCTTGGGTTAATTTCTAAAGAAAGAGATAATAAAGATAAACGCAAAACATCCTTAAAGCTAACTAGAAAAGGTAAGGATTTAATTGAAAAGATATTTACAATGCTTAATGAGGATATAAAAGATTTTGAAATTGAGGAATAATTTTCTCAATATTTTAAAATTAAATATTCACTTTTAATTAGTTTGGAATATTTATTTAAATTATTAATGTACTTGCCTTTTTTGTGTTTTTATTTGTTCAAATTCTTTTTTAGAAACTACTCTCATTTTGTATTCTGGGTACTTTGTCTTCCACCATTTGTTTAAGGATATTGCAATCCCAGTTATATCTCTAGTGAAGATATGTACCCAAAGAATTTTATTTTGATCTTGCTTAAAATATTCCCAACTAGTAGATGAATTCACTTAATAAAATAAATAAATAAACCAATAAAAGAACTACCGACAAGCAATAAGACCATTAATAAAGCTACTAACTTTGCTAATCCCATTAACTTATCCAATTAATGAAAGAATAAGGGTCATTAACTTTTCAGCAATAAATCTTCTATCCATTTAAAAAATGATTTATACCTTTAATTTTAGTTAGCCTGTCAAGAATATTCATTAAAGTTTAGCTTAAGGAGTTAAATTTTACCTGGTGAAGACTTTTAAATTTTCTTCAAAGAATTTACTAATAAAGTTTTTGAAGAAAATAATTTTTACCATTAACAAATCCTCTTTCAAAAATAAAAGTTACTAGCTGAATGTACAGTACTGGAACATAATAGGCACACAATCCTTGAATAAAATAAGTAAAAATAAAAAAACTTTACAATTGTTAATATTTATGTTACATTAATTAACAATTAAACAATTTTTACCATGACTCCAGAAGCAGAAAGATTTAATGGCTGGGCAGCAATGCTCGGTTTTGTTGCGGCAGTAGGTGCGTACGTATCAACTGGTCAAATCATTCCAGGTTGGTTCTAATGGACAATAAACAAGTCAAGAGAAACATTGATCCTCAGAAAATTACAGCAGAGAAGCTCAATGGAAGATTTGCTCTTCTAGGCGTAATTGCCTTAGTTGGTTCTTATATAACAACAGGTCAAATTATCCCAGGGATGGTTTAATGTCACGTTCAATTTCAATCACAACGGAATCTGGAGGAAGACAAAATATCTTCCCAACAGAGGTTAATACTCAACTTGTGGAGGAATATACAAACTATCCAGCAGAAGCAGAGAAAGCTAATGGCAGATGGGCAATGCTCGGTTTTATTGCTTTAATTGGCGCATATGCTACTACAGGACAAATTATTCCAGGAATATTCTAAAGATGAATATAGATATTTTCCTCATATCATTTTTCACCTATTTATTGATACCAGTAATTATGGTTGCAAAAGGTAAAAAAGCATAATTTTTTATTTAATTAAATTAAACTCAATTTTCTAAAACCCATGGATATACCAGTATATGATTACCCTAATTCTCCAATTTTATTAATTGGTTTTTTGGGGATCTTTGTTGCACTTGCGACTTTATTCATCACATACAAAAAATACTTTAACTCTCCATTAAATAGAGATAAAAAGTTTGCTAAAAATTCATTGGAAATTGAATTTAAAAAAGTTTCATCACGATTATCTTGAGATGAAACCAATTTCAATTGAAATTTTTTAAATATTAATCAAAAAGCAATGAGTCCTTTAGGTGAATTCTTAATTTTACTAATAGGTTTTACATGTCTTACGCTTTTTTATTCAATAAAGCAATTCGAAAGATCAAAATCCTCTTAAATATTCAATTCTTTCCAAACAAAATGGGAAAACAAATACTAAAACAATAGAAAAAGAAAAAATTGTAGCAGAAAGTCTTAATGGAAGATTCGCAATTATGGGATTTATTGCTCCTGTTGGTGCTCATTTAACTGCAGCTAAAATTATTCATGGTCTTATTTAAAGATTTTTCTTAAAATCTTTAATTGGTTTAAATTAATATTGTTAAATTCAAATGAAGCCAATAATCTCTATTGCTTTATGTTTTGATTTTTTTAGTTTTAAATATGAAAAATTTTTTAAATCATTTTTGAACTTTTAACTTTTAGGAAAATTCTTACCATTTAACAATTCCTGAGTTAAAGTCTTAACCTTCATCAAGAAAAATTGAGAAGTGAAAAGGATTCAGAGATTACATATCAGAAATTAATTAAGGATACAAAAAGACGAGAAAGAGAAAAATGATTTCTTTAAGGAAAGCATATTAATTTTTCTCCTATTCCATATTAACCATGATAAAAGTTGTATTTTCTTGCTAAATTTTCTAGTAAGAAAACTTCTAAACATAATATGAATAATTTAATATCTCATGATTTTCAACAAGCAATGCAAATACTTGGTGTCTTTATTGGATTATATGCAATTATTTTTGGACTATTACTTGGGACAAATCAGCCTAAATTAAAAAAACAAAAATAGATTAGTTATATTTTTATTTGATCTTTTTATTTAATCTTATGTATTCTTTTATATCAAAATCAAAATAATTATAAAAAACAAGTAGATATATAATTATTTATAATAATCATAAAATTATTTAAGTATTTATAAGAAACTTTTAATAAAAAATAAAAAGATATGTACATAGAAATAATATTGCTAGTAAATTAAAAGCATAAAACTATTTTTATTGCTAAATAAATAAAAGTGATTTAATTTCTGAGTGATTCATTTTTTATCTATGACTTTTGATATGTTGCTGATCCCTTTTTGTATTTTAAGTATCTTTTATCTTGTTAATCGCCCCAAAAAGTTTAAAAGAGTAAAGTGATTCTCTAATTAAAATATAAAATCTTTAAATTATTTTTTATGAGATCTCTAACTGCTATGAAGTTTGTTAATTGGATTATTTAAATTTGAGATGCTTTTGAAATGAATTAAGGTTTAAGTCTCACTTTTGATAAGAATTAAAATGATTAAATAAATATTTTATTTTAATAATTTTATCTGAGAAATTCTTTTCTATGCTGCTTCATGAGCAAATATGGTTTTTTGCTGAATCTAATAATTACACCCTTTAAATAAGTGGTCTCCTTGATGAATAAGTTTTCTTTGGATTGGACAAGTAAGTAATGTCGCATAGGTATCTGTTGTGCTGAAGCGAAAGTGATTGCATGTAATACATATTCTCGTACGCTCCCTTTTTAATTCTCCTTCCTTGAAATAATTCCATCGTAGATAATCCCTATAAGTTTTAGTATATTTGTACTACTATTAATAACAATAGTTCTTGCTGGGGTCAAGTGATTAGTTTTATTTTTTTTATTTGATGTCATTAACTCTATATTTTGTAATTAAAAATTTTCCTAATAATATGTTCGCAATAATATTTTGATAAAACTAAAATAAATTTAATGAGTTTATAAAAATGGGCGAAGCCAAAAGAAGAAAAGATCTTGGTATTCCACCAAGGCCTAAAAAAATTCAAAAAGATCAAACTGAAAGACTCATTTCATGGTTACCTATTACTAAAAAACAATTATCAAAATATCCTTATGCTGCTCCAGTTACGATGGCTATTGGATTGATACTTTTGCTAGTTGATTGGACAAACTTAAATGTTGGCGCTGGATAGTGAATTTTACTATTTATTTTTGTATGTCTTTCTTTTAATGCCTTTGATTTTAAAATGATGATAGTTAATAATGTAAATAATTAATATCATTAAAAATTTTTCTAAATTAGAGTAAATATAAAAATACAAATGTTCTAAATAACAATATAATTGTTTTAAATTTTTTTCTCTTATTTAGATTTTTTATCAGTTGTATTTAATGGCCTTTTTAAAGTAATCAATAGAAATTTTATATTTGTTTTTATAGATTTTTCGGGATTTTATTATGAAAAATTTTATTTAATAATTTTGTTTAAATCCTTTCGAAGTTTGCGTTAATCTTGCACCAAGATAAGTTAACAGAATAACCCAAAATACAATTTCTAATCCTAAGTTTGCCATGCTTTATTCCTCC
>CACOMD010000021.1 GCA_902628235.1 uncultured Prochlorococcus sp.
TATTGATTTAAGGATGGATCAAACTTCAATAAGAAGGGAGATGGGTTACTGAATAATAAATGATTCTCAAAAACGTACTGAAGCAATTCATTATTTAAAAATCTTTTTAAAATATTTTCTTTAAAAAGTTCATTATTAATTTCAATTGAAAGATCTTGTAGATATAAATTTAGAGATGTTTCCAGCGTATCTATCCATAAAAGAATATCTTTAAATTCAATAGGTATAAAATATTTAGTTTCTTCACTCTGATGTATATTTATAGATAATTTATCTTCATCAGAATCTTTAAGTAAAATTGTTGAGTTTACAAATCCCATTTTTTCATCTTTTTTGTAATCATCAAAATATTTATCTTCCATTATAAATTTATCTAAATTAATGTTTTTAAAATTATCTTCATTAATTAAATTCTCATAATAAATATTACAATAATTTATTGCGTTATTATCATGAATACTTTCAAAGTTATTTGTAGTTAAAACTTCTTCTTTTAAATCATAGTTACTCTTAAACTGTATATTATTTTTAATTAGATTAGCAATTTTATATTCCTTTTTTATTGATAATTGTTCAATAGTTAAGAACGGCAATATTTTATTTACTATATTTTTCAAATTATTTTTTATAAAAAGTCTAGTTTTTTTATCTTTTGCACTAATACTATTATTAGAGGCATCACAAAGAGCTTTAATTGCTTCTTCTACATAATTTTGCAAATTACATCTAATAATTGTCAGATATGAATCATAAAGACTATAAATTTCTTTTTTTATTCTCAATTTTTTACAATCAATATGAAGCAATTGATTATTTGCTTTTATAAAATTTTTTTCTAATAAGTTTCTATTCAATATTTTAAATTGATTTCATTGACTCTACTTCTTCTGCAAATCCAATCTCTTTAACTTCTATTCCTTCACCAAGTGTATATCTAGTGAAACGTCTTACTTTAATATTTTCACCGATTTTTCCTGCAGTTTGTTTAACCAATTGTTCAACAGTTAGTGCACTATCTTTTATATAGGGTTGATCTAACAAAACTAATTCTTTCAATCTTTTCGCAATTCTTCCTTCAACAATTTTTTCTCTAATTTGTTCTGGTTTTTTGGCCAAATCATCTCTACCCATTTCAATAAGTTTTTCTTTTTCAACTACTTCTTGAGGAATATCATCAACAGAAACATATTCAACGTTTGGACAAGCTGCTACTTGCATTGAAATATCTTTAAGTAGAGACTGGAATATTTCTCCACGAGCAACAAAGTCAGTTTCACAATTAAGTTCTAATAAGACTCCTACACGCGATCCAGTATGAATATAACTACCAATAGCACCTTCAGCTGCTACTCTACCAGATTTCTTTTCAGCACTTGCTATACCTTTTTTTCTAAGCCATTCAATTGCTTTATCTAAGCTGCCATTAGTTTCATTAAGAGCTTTTTTGCAATCCATCATGCCTGCTCCTGTTTTATCTCTTAGATCCTTAACTAATTTTGCTGTGATGTTTGACATTTTTTTAGATTTTGTTTGTTTTGTATAAATTTAAGTAAAGCTATTAATTAATTTTTTCTTTGTTCATTAGAACCTTTTCTACCTTCGTTAATTGCATCAGCAAGCCTCCCTAAAACTAATTGAACTGAGCGAACAGCATCATCGTTGCAAGGTATAGGAACTTCACACAAATCTGGATCACAATTAGTATCTAACATTGAGACAAGAGAAATATCTAACTTTCTCGCTTCAAGAACTGCATTCGACTCTCTTCTTTGATCTACTAATACAACTACATCAGGTAATCTTCTCATATTTTTTAAACCACCTAAATATTTCTGTAGTCTCTCTAATTCTCTCCTTAAAACTGCCGCCTCTTTTTTAGGCCGCATAGCAATTGCTCCACTAGATTCCATTCTTTCAAGATCTTTTAACCTTTCAATACGAGCTTTCATAGTTGTCCAATTTGTTAACATACCACCCAGCCATCGTTGATTAACGTAAGCAGCTCCACACCTTAGAGCCTCTTGAGCAACAACTTCAGAAGCTTGCTTTTTAGTTCCAACGAATAGAAATCTTTTACCACTCTTAGCAGCACTTCTGGTCCATTTATATGCATTATTCATACATAAAGCAGTTTTAACTAAATCTATAATATGTACACCATTTCTTGCACAATAGATGTATTTGGACATCTTCGGATTCCATCTTCTGGTTTGGTGCCCAAAATGTGCACCTGCTTCCATCATTTCGGAAAGTGTTACTACAGCCATTTTTTTAAGGTTTCGGGTTAGCCTCCATCTGACGGGTATTTAAAAAATCACCCGAAACTGTCAGATGTGTGGTTTTTAATTTTATACATATTAGCAACTAATGATGTAATTTAAAAATTTTATTTATTAAATGATTTATAAAGTTGCTTAATGTAGATTAAATTCAATGGAATTTTTAATAGTTCTAAAGCTAGAGAATTCTTCCCTTTTTTTTCCAAATACTTTAAGAGAGGGTTAATTGTTCTTACATTAATTATTCCGCCAAAACATAATAAATGCCATAAGACTCTGTGTAAAAAAGTATATTGAATAATAAAACGTACTCTTAGATTTGGATGTTTATTAAAAAAAATCAAAGCCATCTTAGCTCTCTCAGATTCTTTTTTTACTAATGAATTAATTTGGTCACATTGAAAAGGAGGATGCCAATGAAAGCCTTTTGCCTCAGGACATTTTATTATTTTAGTCCCAAGCTGTTTTAATCTTTCTCCAAGTTCAAGATCTTCCCAACCATATAAGCTAAAAGAGCTATCAAATAAACCTACTTTTAAGAGTAAATCTCTTGATATCGCTACATTCCCTGTTGCAAAGTAAGCAAAGGAGATATCAGTTATTTTATGATTTTCTTTTTCTGGATTTTCAAAATTTGAAGTATTTATAACTGATCCATATGTAAAACAATTTTTATTAAACTTTTCCCAATAATTACATAACTTATTAACATGATTTATTAAGAAATTATTTACGACTACGAGATCACTATCGATAAAAATAATAATTTCATTTTTGGATTTAAGAACGCCAAGATTTCTTGCTAAAGCTGGTCCTCCATGAGATTGTTCATAAAGTTCAACATGAGGTAATTTTTCTTTATTATCTGCTATCCAATTTGTTGTACCATCTGTAGATCCATCATCAATGACAATTATTTCATATGAATTAATTCTATTATTTAATAATTGATTTTCTAAAGCAAATAAACATTTCTTTAATATTAATTTCCTGTTATAAGTTGGAATAACTATGCTTATATTCATAATAATTTGAAATATGAGGATTCTAGGAAATTAATTAAGTAAAGATCTTAATTCAATTTAATCTGCTGCACCACCATTGTTTATACTTCCGGTAACATTACTAGCACCATCTGATCGTACGTCTCCACGCAATTTTCTCTTTTTAAACTTTCTTGCATAAGCACGATTTCTCTCTTGTTTTTCTTTTTTCAGATTTCTTCTCTTAGCCATAAATAAAATTTTTCTAATATTTTAACTCACTATGGGCTCTAAAAAATTTTTCCATCTTCCATATTTAATATCCTATCTGCCATATCTGAGATTCTTGGATCATGGGTCACCATTAAAACAGAACAATTCTGATCTTTTGATAATCTCTTTAATAAACTCACAATTTCCCTCCCAGTAACACTATCCAGTGCAGAGGTTGGTTCATCAGCTAATAATATTTTTGGATTTGCAGATAAAGCTCTTGCTATAGCGACTCTTTGCTTTTGTCCTCCAGATAAAGCATTAGGTAATTTTTTATGATGATCCTCTAATCCAACCTCTGACAACCACCTTCTTGCAATTTCTCTTCTTTGTAAATAGGTTAGACCTTTTAATAAATCTGCACCCATTTGGACATTTTGTTCAGCTGTTAAACATCTCAATAAATTGTGTCCTTGGAATATCATACCGATATTCCTCCTTAATCTTTGCCTTGTTTTTCTTGTCGCTCCATTTAATTCTCTAGTTAAAACATTAAGACTACCCTCTTGGCAAGTTCTCAAGGCTCCTATTAATGTTAAAAGAGTTGTTTTCCCACATCCAGAAGGTCCTTTTAAAAGAACTAATTCTCTTTCTTTGATATTAATATTTACATTATCTAAGACTTTTTTTCTATTTTCGCCATAGCCATAATAATGACTAAGATTATTTGTTAAAACTGCATTTTTATTAGTAACTTTTTTTAAGATTTTATTTTTACTCATAATTAAACTAAAAAATTTCTGCTGGATCTGCATCAACCAGTTTTCTCATTGCTATTCCTGCTGAACCCATACACATTACAAGTATCAAAAAGAAGATAGTTATAGATTTATTTGAATCCATAATAATAGGCAATTTTGTAGAGTTTCTTATTACAGCATAAAGTATTTGCCCAGAAACATATGCTGGTAAATATCCAAACAATGCCAACAAAAAACCCTCCCTGGCAACCACAAAAAACAAAGATTTTAATCTATATCCCATAGCCAATAAAGTCGCATATTCTGGCAAATGGTCAGTAACATCACTATAAAGTATTTGATAAACAACAACACATCCAACGATAAATCCCATAAATGCACCAAGACTAAATATAAAACCAATTGCTGTACTTGTTTTCCAATAATTTTTTTCAAATTCTATAAATTCATCTTTTGTAAGCACCCTTACATCATTGGGAAGAGATTTATTTAGGATTTGAGATATTCTTTGAGAATTAGAATTTGCTAAGAGCTTTACTAAACCTATCTCGATGCTACCTCTAGGATTTGCAGGAAAAAGTTTTAGATATGTTTCTGTACTAGTAATTAAATTACCATCTGCACCAAACGAAGGACCTAATTCCACTAGACCTTCAACTACTACTCTTTTCCCTGCAACCTCAGTTTGAACTTTTTTACCAGATTTAAACCATTCTTCAACCGGTCCAAATTCAGGTCTTGATAGACTGTCAAAAAGAACTCTTCCTGGATTTTTTAATAAATTAGCTTTTTTTGAAAATTCTTTATCAAGCAAAATAGAATCATCAGGATTAAAACCCAAAGCTAAAATTGATCGCGTTTTTAGATTTTCAGGATTTCTCCATAATAGATAAGTTAAATTTACAGGGGAAACACTCTTAACCTCATTTTGTGCTAATGCTTGAATTAATCTTCTTTTTGGGAATCCGCTCATACTTATTGAACTTTTTGATCTTGGGCTTATGAGCACCAAATCAGCATCCAAAAGGTTATGAATAGTTACACTTGTATCAAATAAGCCATCACGAAATCCTATTTGCATAAACATTAATATACCAGCGAAACTTATCCCAGCAATTGCGACAAACAATCTTAGAGGTTGTCTACTTAAAAGGAGCCATGCTAATGGTATCTTTCTAAATTTAAAGAAATTCATTTTGGTATAAATTTTGCTATAACCTTCATTCCAGCAAAACTCTGAACTCGTAAAATTGATTTATCATTTAAACTGATAAGCACTTTAATTATTCTCGCATCAGCATCACCTGTAGGGTCTGTAGATAAAACTTTTCTTTGCTTAACTTGTGGATTTATCCTAATAACTTTACCAGTTAAAATTCCTTCAAAACCTCCGTTCTCACTAATTAACTCTACATTTTGATCAAGAAAAACTCTATCAATGTCAGATTCATATACTTCTATTAAAGCTTGCATCTTTTGACTTGCTCCTATTTCTAAAATTCCTTCAGAGGTTGATCTTTCACCAGCTCTAGTATTAATCGATAAAACATATCCATCAATAGGACTTCGAAGTTTAGTATTGAATAAATCAATTTCAATAGATTTCATATCAGAGTTATTTATAATTAGTTGTTTTTCTAATTTCAATAATTCATCTTCTTTTTGTGAAAGCAGGACAATTGAATAAGCATTTTTTTCAGTAGCAGTTCTATATCTTTTAATTTGTTCTTTTTTTAAAGATATTTCTTTTTTATTAGTTTCTAGTAGTTTTTGCTTTTTAAGTAAATTTTCTTTTAATTTTTTTTGATTCTCGAAAATTGCAAGGATTGATCCCTTTATTACATAATCTCCTTCTTTAACTAAAATTTCTTGAACTCTTGGAAAACTTCCGAATTGGCTTATAGGTGAGGCAAGTTTTCTTACTTCGCCCATAGGAACAAGTTGACCTAGTGCTGCGACACCATTAATAGTTGGGATTAATTCAGAATTTTCATCTAATGATGTTTCATTAAGTTTTTTATTTGAACACGATAAATTTACAATCAAAAATGGAATAACTAATAAAGATAAAGGATAGAATTTTTTTAATTTTGTTGAGTACATTAAAAATCAAATAATATTTCTTTTATATATCTTTCGACCCATTGTTTATCAAAATATTTTAAAAGTACTAAACTAGTTTTTTCATTTTTCATTTGTTGTTTACAATAATTTCTCTGAAAATAAATTCTTTCATTTATAGAATTAGTATTGAGATCAGGCTTTAAATCTTTATTTAAATCTACCAATATTGTTAAATATTGATCAACTATATTGTAAAAATAATTTTGTTCATTTGTATTCATAAGTGATGCAAAAAAAACATTTTTAGAAAAGATATTTCCCCATTCTGGTATTTCTCTTTTCATGGTAAAACCATCTTTTTTTACATTATCTAATATTTCATCAACTAAAATATTTGACTTAGAAACTGGCGATAAATCAACAATAGCTGCAGAAACAACGTTTTTTGTTTTAACTAAATCAAGACCAAAAATTGGTATATTGAAAAAAGGATCAGGGAAAAATACACAATGTAAAATTTTTAAATTATTAGAGAATTCAGCTATTTCTACATGAAGTTTTCTGAACCTTTTGGCTTTATGAAATTCATTTTCAATATAAAATTCTCTGCCTTCCTCTTTACATACAATATTTATAAATTCTTCATTAGTTTTTATGGTTTCGATATCATCCAACAAAGCCCTTTTGTCACCAATATTTTTGACTAAAGACAAAATAAAAGGATCGATTGATTTAGTTTTAATGGATGAATCTGCCAACACAAAATTTACCTCAAGTTAAATTTTATAGAAATTTTTATTTAAATGGATTTAGCAAATGTTAAATATTGGAAACATCCCAGTGAAACAAACTGCGTATTTGTTGAAGAAAGCGATTCGCCTCTGATTTCAATAGATTTTTGGTGTAAAGCAGGAATCGCATTTGAAGAAAAAAATAAAGTGGGTCTTGCACATTTTTTAGAGCACATGATATTCAAAGGAAGCAAATTATTAGAACCTGGTGAATTTGATATAAGAATTGAAGAACTGGGAGGAATTAGTAATGCTTCAACCGGCTATGATGATGTACATTACTACGTTGACATACCACCAAGCAATTGTGAAGAAGCATTATCTTTATTGACAAATTTAGTTTTATTTCCAAAGCTAGATGAGAAAGAATTTTATCTAGAGAAAAAGGTAATTATTGAAGAAATACTTCAAAATCAAGATCAAAAAGATGAATTAATTTTTAATTCCTTCTTAAAACGTGTTTGGTTAGACCATCATTATGCTAAATCAATTCTAGGTAAAGAAGAAAATATTAATGAAATAGAATTATTTGATCTTTATGACTTTCATAAGAAACAATATATCTCAATAAATTCATGTATTGCGGTCGCAGGAAAACTTCCTAAAAACTATTTAGAAATTTTTAGAAATTGTGAATTGCGAGAATCTAGAAAAGATTTAATTAACTCCAAAAAAATTCCCATAGACGCTTTCTCTATAAGGGAAGGTAAAGAGATTGCATTTTTTAAAGATATTGAATTTTCTCGTATTTTTATGGCTTGGCATATCACAAGTTCTAATTTTCAAGAAAATATTTTAGGTTATGAAATAATCTCTTCAATCCTTACCGATGGCAGAAATAGCGTACTTTATAAAAGTTTAAAAGAAGATAAGCAAATTGTTCAATCAATTTATTCTGGAATACAACTTGGAGAATTTGGAAGTTTATTTATTATTGAAACAAGCTTAAAAAAGGAAAATCTAATAGAAGTAGAAAATATAATAAATAATCTTATTCATGACTTATTAATTAATCCTAACTTAAATAATAAAATCCAAAAGGCTATAAGGATAGTTAAGAGTAAATATATTTTTAATTTAGAGACATCCTCTCAATTATCATATTTTTTTGGGAATCATCTCCTTTGGGGAAGAATAAATCCACAAATAGAATTAACCAAAAATTTTAAATATTGGCAAAATACTGAAAATTTAAAGAAACTAATGGAGTTTCTCTTACGAGATAAATTTACATTTATAGCTATTAATAAATAATAATGAATTCATACTATATAAAACTTAATAATAATATTTCAATAGCAAATATTTGGATTGATGGAGGTACATCTTTAGATAATAAAGATAAAAAAGGGTTAAATCTAATTTTATCCTCATTACTTACTCGAGGATGTAATAATTATGATAATTATCAATTCTCAGATCTCATAGATTCTTATGGGGCTGAATTAAACTACGAAGCTTATGAAGACGGTATTTCAATTTGTTTAAAGTCTCTTAATGAATATTTTGAGAAGTTATTTCCTTTATTAAATTTACTAATTGAAGAACCAAATTTATATGAAAAAGATTTTATTTATTGTCAAAAAGAATCCCTAAATAATGTAAAAAAGTCAAAAGAAAATCCATTTAATATGACATTTAATAATCTTAAGAAAATTATTTATTTAGATCATCCATACTCATATAATTGTTTAGGAGACGAGGATAGTATTAATAATATAAGATATTATGATATTTTAAATGAATATAAATCTTTAAAAAAAAGAAATAAGTATTTATTAACCAATAACTCAAAATATAGTTTTTTAGACTTAATAAATATTAAATATAGTACTTATGAAACAAATTTAATTGATATGCAATCAAAATTATCTTCTAAAAATAAAAATAATTATATTGAACATTATTCAAATTCAAAACAAACAATAATGATAATTGGTTCTCAAACTTGTCCACACAATTCCAAAGATAGCTTATCGTTAAAAATTTTAGAATCATTTTTATCTTATGGTATGAGTTCATTACTTTTTAAAGTTTTTAGAGAAAATAATGGATTAACTTATGATTCAGGAGTTCTTTATCCTGCTAGAAAATATAATGCTCCATTTTTGATATATTTATTGGTTTCAGAAGAGAATGCAGCATTAACATTAAATTTATTATTATCAATATGGAACGATTTACTTTCAAAGGGATTAACTAAAAAACAATTATCATTAGCAAAATTAAAACTTAATAGATCATTTCTTCATAATTATCGTACTTGTGAGGATATAACTTTTCGCAAGGTTAGATTAATAGGCTTAGGAATGGATCCCTTTTATGATGAAAAAGTGGAAGATCTTTTAAAAGATTTAACAGTAGAGCAAATCTTAAGCGTAACAAGAAAATATTTAGCATCTCCTTGCATTAGTATTTCTGGAAGAAAAAAAGTTTGTAAAAACTTAAGAAAAATTTGGAAGAAAAGAAATTAATTAGATATCAACTTTTTGTAATTTATCAATGTCAATCAAAAAGTTTCCTCTTCTAAATTTAACTTCAACTGTTTCAGGAGATTTTAAAGAAAGCACTTCTCCTATTTCATCAATTGCGACTAGATCAGGTGGTCTTAGCATAGGCATATTTTCAGAAGTTTTTAGATAAGGAAGAGGAGCTATTAATTTGACTTTTTGATTTATTTTAAAATCCATTGATTTAGAGAAAAAATTTTTTAACTAAGGAAATAAGTTGAAAACATTAGGTTTTTAAAACTGCAAAGTTCATTTGGAGTAAAAAAATCAACGAAATCATTACTTACATCATAGAATATAAATTAATTGAATTTAGTAAAAATGAATCCAAAACTAAAAACGATAATTTTATGGTCATTACCAATAGTTTTAATAATAGGTTTATCTTGGCAACTTCTATCAAATAATAATGTAGATTCTCTCAAATCAAATGGAACTACAGTAGCTCCTAAAAATACAGCTGTTGCAAGAATGAGTTATGGACGTTTTCTTGATTATATTGAAGCTGGAAGAGTTACATCCGTTGATATCTATGATGGGGGACGCAACGCAGTTGTAGAAACAGTTGATTCAGATCTTGATAATAAAGTTCAACGTCTTAGAGTCGATTTGCCTGGTCTAACACCTGAATTAATAAATAATTTAAAAACTGAAGGTATAAGTTTTGATGTTCACCCAGTAAAATCTGCACCTCCAGCTTTGGGTATTTTAGGTAATTTATTTTTTCCTATCCTATTAATTGGAGGATTAATATTACTTGCAAGAAGATCTAATGGAATGCCTGGAGGGCCAGGTCAAGCAATGCAATTTGGAAAAACGAAGGCAAGATTTGCAATGGAAGCAGATACAGGTGTTGTTTTTGATGATGTTGCTGGAGTAAATGAAGCAAAACAAGATTTAGAAGAAGTTGTAACATTTTTAAAAAAGCCTGAAAAATTTACTAGTGTTGGAGCGAGAATTCCTAAAGGAGTTCTTTTAGTCGGTCCTCCAGGAACAGGTAAGACCTTGTTAGCAAAAGCAATTGCTGGAGAAGCAGGAGTTCCATTTTTCTCACTTTCAGGTTCTGAATTTGTTGAGATGTTTGTGGGCGTTGGTGCTAGTAGAGTTAGAGATCTATTTAAAAGAGCTAAAGAAAATAGTCCTTGCTTAATTTTTATTGATGAAATAGATGCCGTGGGACGCCAAAGGGGGGCTGGTATAGGTGGTGGTAATGATGAAAGAGAACAAACTCTTAACCAACTTCTTACAGAAATGGATGGATTTGAAGGTAACAGTGGAATTATAATTATTGCTGCTACTAATAGGCCAGATGTATTAGATTCTGCTCTGATGAGGCCCGGTAGATTTGATAGACAAGTTACAGTTGATGCTCCAGATATAAAAGGGAGATTATCTATCCTCCAAGTTCATTCTAGAAACAAAAAACTTGATAAAAATTTAACATTGGAAAGTATTGCAAGAAGAACACCAGGATTTACAGGAGCTGATTTAGCAAATCTTCTTAATGAGGCTGCTATTTTAACAGCGAGAAGAAGAAAAGATAGTATAAGCATCTCAGAAATAGATGATTCTGTAGATAGAATCATTGCTGGGATGGAAGGTTCTCCTTTGACAGATGGTAGAAGCAAAAGGTTAATTGCTTACCATGAAGTTGGTCATGCAATAATTGGATCACTTGTAAAAGCTCATGATCCAGTTCAAAAAGTAACAGTCATCCCTAGAGGGCAAGCCAAAGGTCTTACTTGGTTCACTCCCGATGATGAACAATCACTTATAAGTAGAGCTCAACTTAAAGCAAGAATAATGGGAGCTTTAGGGGGTAGAGCTGCAGAAGATGTAGTTTTTGGTGAAGGTGAGATTACAACTGGAGCTGGTGGAGATTTCCAACAGGTTGCTTCTATGGCGAGGCAAATGGTTACTAGATTTGGTATGAGTAATTTAGGTCCTATTGCTTTAGAAGGTGGAAATCAGGAAGTTTTTGTAGGAAGAGATTTGATGACACGAAGTGAAGTCTCTGACTCTATATCAAGGCAAATTGATGAGAGCATAAGAGTTATGGTAAAAGCATGTTATAAAGAAACTTATGACTTAATAAGTAATAATAGAGAAGCTATGGATAAGTTAGTAGAATTACTAATAGAAAAGGAAACTATGGATGGTGAAGAATTCGTACAAATTTTATCTGAATACACTTCAATTCCAGAAAAAGTCAGAACTCCTCAGTTACTAAATTAAACTAACTACCTGCCACTGGTTTTTTGTTCAAAACTGTATCAATTAATCCATAATCTACAGCTTCTTTAGGTGACATGTAAAAATCCCTATCGGTATCTTCCTTTACTTTATTAATATCTTGACCTGTCCTCTCAGATAATTCTTTATTTAACTTCTCTTTCAAAAATAAAATTTCATCAGCTTGGATTCTTATATCACTAGCTTGGCCTCTTGCTCCGCCAAGAGGTTGATGAATCATAATTCTAGAGTGCCTTAAACTACTTCTTTTACCTTTAGAGCCAGCTGCTAATAGAAATGCACCCATGCTGGCAGCCAATCCAACACAAACAGTATGTATATCCGGTTTAACGTGTTGCATTGTATCAAATATACCCAAGCCATCGTAAACTGATCCACCGGGTGAATTTATATACATGTAGATATCTTTTTCGGGATCCTCTGCCTCTAAAAAAAGTAATTGAGCAACTATCCTATTTGCAGTATCACTTGTTACTGGCTCTCCCAAGAATATTATTCTTTCCCTTAATAACCTTGAGTAAATGTCAAAGACCCTTTCGGTTCCACCAGACTCTTCAAGAACAAGAGGTATCATAATAATGTTTATTAGTTTATTAGATCTTAACGATATTGAGTCAAGTTACGCTAAGGTTATTAAGGTTTACATATAAAAAAATTGAAAGAAAATTTAACTGTTTCTGATAGCAAGACCTTATTTCATGATCAATTTCCTTTCGTAATTCCAGGCTTGTACAAACGTATTGTTGATGAAATGCTAGTAGAACTGAACCTTTTAAATCATCAAAGTGAATTCACTTTAGATTGTTATTTTTGTGTAGGTTTAACAGAAATCTTTAATGAACTAACAGATGGTTATGAACCTGATAAACATTTAAAGAATCTTTTTAGTGCTCTTTGCAAGGCAACAAATTTTAAGGATGATGAAATTATTAAAATTTCTGATACCACAATTAATGAGCACCAAAATAAAAACTTAGATGAAATCTTTAATTTAGTGATTGAAAAAATTTCTAAAAAACCGTACTATTCAAGAATTTTGATGTTAGGTATTTACAAGATATTAACTAAAGCAAATGATTTTAAAGATAATGAAGATATTACAAAAATTAAAATCATATCTGAACTTGCAGAGAAACTAGAACTACCATTAACAAGAGCTGAAAAGGATATAAGCATATATAAAAATAGTATTAAGAGGATAACTCAAGCCAGGGAACTTCTAAAAGAAACGGTTTTAGCTGATAGAAAGAAAAGGGAAGATAAAAATAAACAAAATTAATTATTTATCACTTCTTCTTTTATCTTTCCAAGAAATAAAAGATATATATATTACTGCAAAAGTGACAAAAATCAGTAATGAGAAAGAACCTATAATAAGAAATCTATTTAAGTTTTCTTCGTTGAAATAATCTAATATTAAGCTAAATATCAATTGATCCATCACCATTTCTACCCCATACAACCATTGCGATAGAAAATGTAAATATAGCAGCTAATGCAGCCCAACCTAATTCAAAAATCATTTTTATCATTTAATTATTTTAAATATACCAAAAGTATCTTTATAAATTAATAATATTTGAAATTTGTTAGCAAAAAAAGAACTTATCTCTTTTCATAAAAACTTTTTATTTCATTTACTATATAAGTAAATTATCAAACCATTGGGAAGAGTAGTAATAACACATAGTACTTATATTGAGGGACTTATTCCTATTTTAAAAAAATTAGCCTCTAATGAAAGAATAAAAACCGTTACACCTGCAACGATATCAAAAGTAAGAGGTAGATCTTCAAAATTAATTATTAGGGTTTCAGTAATAACAATTGGTGGTTATAAAGCTATTGCAAGAAAAGGACAATCTGCTCAAGAAATATTCATAACAACTGATATGAATGTTGATGAATTAAAGTATCTTTTAGATTGTTATTGTTCTAAATAGATCACTATGAATTTATTTTTCAAAATATTATCAATTGTTTTAATGTCATTAGTATTTTCATTAGAAGCCTACTCAATATCAAATTATCAAATCTTTAAGATATGTACTAAGAAAAGAAAAGAAAAAGCATGTATTAAAAGATTAAAATTGAATAGAGAATTAATATTTAAAGGTAAACCAATAGAAATTCCTGTTTATCCATATAAATCTAGATAAATTTAAATCTCATACTCCGACTCAAATTTAGCGATTCCATCTTGAAACTTTTTATTAAGTATTTCCGAGTTTTCATTAAAGCCTATTTCATCATAATCCCCACTTAGGGATTCAAATAGATTAACTACAACTTCAAAAGCAGACATATATTCCTTTTGTATATCTTCATCACTAATATCGTATATTTTTGCAAGAATTAGTTCTATCCTTTTTTTAGCTGAATAAATTATCCTTTCAAAATTTTTATCTAATTTTCTTCTTTTTTTTGGCATAAAAGTAAATCAAATCTTACAAATCTTAGAATAATAAATTTTCTAATATAATTAGATCAAAACTTAAAAAATAAAAATATAGTTTTCAAATCAAAATAAAACTACTATATTCCATATAAATAAATACTTTGTATGGAAAAAAGGAATTTAAATAATGATCAAGAAGTAAAGAATTCTACTTTTGAGGAGAGAAAAAAAAGAAAACCTTCAAAATCCATTCAAATAAATGAAAAGAGATTGCCTTGGTGGGTTGAATTATTGTTTGTACAAGTTGGGCTTCCAGATAAATGGCTAATAAAAATTTTAAAAACCAAAAGAAATACAATTGATTTTTATAAAGATAAGAAAAAATTTATCTTTTTGATATTCTTATTTTTATTTACTTTGGGATATTTTCAACCAGTAATTAAATATACAAACTCAAAATTAAAATGTCAAAAGACATCATTTAACTTCATAAAAGGAATTTATCTTTTAAAAAGCGAAAATCTTGAAAGGATAGAAATGCTTGCTGTTAACTATTGTAACGGAGGTAATGAAATAAAGTATTTAAGACAGGGAGAATGATTTATAAAAACAACTTATAAAACTAAAGCTTCAAATAATATATAATTAGGATTAAACAAAGTTAATTTTCAGCAAGGCATTAAACAATTTATGACTGACATTAACAAGAAAAAAGAAGATGTTAAGTTGCATTTAAAAGATCTAAGATCGGATTTGAAAAGGATGCACTTAGCAGTTACGGAAGATATGCTTCTACCTGAACCGGATGAAGTAAAAGCTCTTATGAGTAAAATGGATTTACTACTAAATGCTATAGAAAATAATTGATTTCCTAAAAATGAATAAATTTAAAAATTTTGCAAAAGGATTAAATATTTTTTTTATTTTAATTTTACTTTCAAGTTGCAATGGTGAATTTAATTTCAATAAAAGAAATGATCCATTAATTGATTCTAAGAAAATTAATACTAAAGATAAATTAGAAATTAAAATCTCCTGCGATGAAGAAAGTATTGAAAAATATCTCAAGGATGGTTGGAAAATTAATAGTAAGAAATCTAAAGAAAAGGTTTGCTCATGGAAATCTATACCGGCTAATAATACTTGTGATATTGAAAAAGATAAAGGATGCAAAATTATTAAACCTGATAGTTTTGGCAATGAAACTATTTATTTATTAGAAAAATAAAAGAGATATTTATGAAAAAAAAAGATGACCAGTTAATTAATTCTCTTTATGAAAAATTAAAAAATTTCAAAAAAGAGGGCTTAGTAATAACAAAAAAAGAAGTAGAAGATTTTTTCTATTTACTTATCAATAAGAATTAAGTAATTTTTTTAGAGAAGAATAACTAAGTAATATTAAGAGATAATTAATTGTTATTATAAATTAATGTCTAATTTATCGCCTTTAACAGTTACTTTAGTAGTTTTCTTCATTATTAGTCTAATTGCCTTGATAAGAGCTACCTCGAGACAATAACAAAAATATTTTTTATTTTTTAAAATAATATCATTAAAAAAAATAGATGAGTGAAATAAATATTTGTTGGTTTAAAAAAGATTTAAGAGTTGAAGATAATGAGGCATTATATGAATCATCAAGATATTACGATGTATTGCCAATTTATATAGTAGAAAAGAAAAAATGGCAACAACTTTCTCACTCATATAGGCAGTGGCAATTCTGTAAAGAATGCCTCATTGATCTTAGAGAAGATCTATATTTAATGGGCCAACCTTTAATTATAAGAATTGGAGATGTTATTGATATTTTTGAAGAGATAAAAAAGTCTTTTAAAATAAAGGGAATTTACAGTCATCAAGAAACAGGTGACTTCTTATCATTCAAAAGGGATCAAAAAGTAAGAAAATGGTCAAAAGAAAATAATATACCTTGGCATGAGTATCTTCAATTTGGAGTTTTTAGAGGTCCTCTAGAAAGAGATAAATGGGCTAAATCCTATAAAAAACATTTTGAAAAAGAAATTATTAGAATTTCTAAAGTTTTCAAAGCATTACCCTTCAAAGAAGAGAATCTTCCATCTGATGATTTTTTTGATTTTGAAAATGATAACTGCCATGGGCGACTTAAAGGAGGTAGGAAAGAAGCTCTCAAAAGATTAAATTATTTCCTAAATAAAGATATATATTCATACGGTAAAAATATATCAAGTCCAGCTAAATCATATTTTAGCTGCTCGAGACTTTCTCCATACATAACTATGGGTTGCCTATCAATTAAAGAGATCTTAAAAAAAACAAAACCTTTAGATATAAAAGACAGCAAGATGTTTACTAGTAGATTATTTTGGCATTGCCATTTTATTCAAAAATTAGAAACCCAGCCGGAACTAGAGTTCAAAGAATATCATCCTTACTTTGAAAATATTAGAGTTAAAAATGATTATTTCCTTGAAGCCTGGAGCGAAGGTAAGACTGGATATCCATTTTTAGATGCCTGCATGCGATCTCTAAACCACAATGGTTGGATAAATTTCAGAATGAGAGCAATGTTAATGTCCTTTGCCTCATATAATCTCTGGATTCCTTGGCAAGAATCTGGATTAAAATTAGCTCAAAAGTTCATTGATTATGAACCAGGAATTCATTGGAATCAATGTCAAATGCAATCTGGCACAACTTCAATAAATACAAATAGGATTTATAACCCTATAAAGCAGGGTAAAGATCATGACCCAAAAGGAACCTTCATAAAAAAATGGGTTCCAGAATTAAAAGATATTTCGGGAGATTTAATACATGAACCTTGGTTGATTAATAAACTTGATATTTATAATCCTCAAACGGTAAATTATGTAAAACCAATTATTGATTTAAAACAAACCTCAAAACATGCAAGAAAATCATTATTCCAAATATCTTTAGAAGAAGGATATTGGAATATCTCCAAGATGATTTATGAAAAACATGGATCAAGAAAATCTAAAATCAAGAAGAAGACAAAAAAAATAACTAATAAACCATCTTCAAATAAACAAATCCAGTTAGATTTAAATTTATGAAATATACTAAAACTTTTTAAAAGCAAATTATATATAAAAGGTAGTTAAATTTAATTTTCTAATATAAATAAAATATCGATGATACAATAATTATTATTTTTTATTAGTTAATAATCTAGTATTTTTAAATATATAGTATTAGTATCGCGAGATTTTATAAAACTGGTAACAAATACTGAAAATTACTTGATATTCTATAACAAAAGTAACAAGCGATACCGTAGTTTTACGTTTATATTTATAATATTAAATTTTAATAATTATGTCTTACGAAGCAGGAAGTAAAGAGTGCAGGAATTTAATTGATGCTAAAGAAAGTTTACTATCTGCGATGGAATCTCTTAGCGAAATTAGAGATACAGAAGATCTTCAACTACAAATAAAAGATATTTTCAATACATTAGAAAAGATGCATGACAATAGAAGAATCATTGAATCCTCCGAAAAGACACATAACTTAAAATAATTCTAACTATACGAACTGATTTTTAACTTTTTTCTTATTCTTTTCAGATAATAATTGATGCAATGCATCCAATTGAGCATGAACCTCCCTAGCTTCCCCAGGATCAGGTAGCAATCCTTCTTTCAATAACATTTGGTGCATATCTCGAAGTTCTAACCTTATATATCTAAGGTGAGAACTTACTTCTTCTCTTTTTGCAGAGCTCATATCATTGAATCAACATAAATATTATACCTTATTGTTAAAAT
>CACOMD010000022.1 GCA_902628235.1 uncultured Prochlorococcus sp.
ATTCATTTAATTGTTTTTCGTTTAATTGATTTAATGAATTATTCATTCCCTTATTATGCATTTAATAGTAGCAAATGGAATCTGTAAAGCCTTTATTTGTATTAATATCACTATCACAATCTTTATTTTTTAGAAGAAAAGTTAACCTCTCTAATTTATCTAAATTAATATTGTAATTATAAATGGCATCAATATTTTTAGACTTAGAAAGAGTTAATTCTTTTTGTCTGATTAAAACATCCTTTAAAGTAGATATTCCAACTTCGTAACGTAATCTTGCCAATCTTAATGCCTCTCTACTTGAAATAATCTCTTGTTTAGTGGATATTAATTTAGCTTTATTTTTTAATAAATTCAAATATGCCTTACTAATATTTAATTTAATAACATTCTGAAGATTTAGATACTTTAAGTTTTCAGCTTCAGCTTCAGCTTGTTTGGCTTTAAATGAATTATTATATTGCCCTGCATTAAAAAAATTCCAAGTTAAATTTAGGCTTATTGTATTGGAATATGTAGAAGAAGATCTGTCAGAATTAATTTGTTCAGAAAGAGCACTTCCCTTAGAGAATGAACTTGAAAGACTATTACTAATATAAATAATCGGTAAATTTGCATTCTTAAAGCTCTGAGCTTGATTTCTTTTTATTGAATCTTGAAGAGTTAAATTTTTTAATGAATAACTATTATTTAAGCCACTTTTTAGGATTTTTTCTAGCGGGTGAAACCAAAATCCAATTAATTGTTGTTTATTTTCGATAGTAAAATCTTCTTCAAGATCAATATTAAAAATTTCTTTCAATGCAATTAAATTTATTTCTTTAGTAATAGTTTTTTCTTTAAGAAGCTGTTTATCTCTCTCTAGCTGAGAATTAGCTTCTAAAACTTCAAATTTAGTTCCTATTCCAACTTCTAATTTATCATTAGAATCTTTTAAGCTTCTCTTAGATAATTTAACGGCTATTTGGGCATTTTTTTCATCTTGGATGGATTTTTGATAATTATGATATCGAGATTTTGCTTCTTGAATTAAATCTTGTTTTTTTATTTCATAGTTATTTCTAGCTATTTCATATCTATTTTGATAAGATTTTATCTCAGGTCCTCTTTTGGGATCTATGATATCCCACCTTAAATTAAGAGATGGATTAATTTGATATTGAGATGTTTTGGTATCATTTGAGTAATTATTAAAACTTTCTGAGTAAAGATATTGAGGGAGACCGTTAGCATTTAAATTGAGCTTGGGATATTTTTGAGATATTTTGCTTGATAAATCGAAAGATGATGATTGCACTAATTTTTTCAAAGATTTTAGCTCTAAATTACTTTCAGATACGATATTTGGAATATCCTCAAATTTAATTAATCTTTGTTTTAGTAATTTTTTTACTGATGTTTCTTCTGCTAATCTTTCAACTTGAGCGATACTTTTAGTAGGTATTATCAAAAAGACAGGAATTATCAAACAAAAATTAATTAAAGTTTTAAACATGACTAACTAAATTTTTACCAGAACTTTGTCCAACTAGATCTTTAATAATATCATTTGCTTCATATACAACGTGAATTTTAGTACTTAATTCTTTTTCTACGTCTTCTATTTTTTTATCATCTAAAAAAAGATCACTATCTATCTTTAACATCATCGAAGGTATATAAATTGCTTCTCCTAGAGATTTATTCTTTAAACCTAAAATCAAGTCTTCTCCAGTTAAAAGTCCAGTAACTACCTGTTCTTGCCCCCAATATTTACTAGGTAATCCATAAAGATTAATGTTTAAGTTTTCTATTTGATTTAATTTTTCTTGAGTGGGAATAAGAGCTTCATAAACTAATTTACCGACTATCCAACTAACATTTCTTTTTTTAGCTAATTTTTTTGGCAAAGTTTTAGTCTCATCATCTAACATTTTTAAAAAGCTACGAATTGTTCCTACACCGTTTGACTCTTGTGGCATATTCTCATAAGTTTTATATTTGGGTAATTTTTCTCCTGCGATCAAGTACCATTCATCAGATAACCAACAGAATCTTGTACCGAGTTTTTTTTGCATAATTTCTTGAATATTTTCTACTTGGAGAATTGTTTTTTTTGCATAATATTTATTTATAGCTATTAAACCATCATCTTCAGGTCTAAATCTTGTTAAACCTACTGGAACAATAGCTACAGACAATACTGTTTGTTTTTCTTTAGACCAAAACTGAGAGAGATCTAGAATAGATTCTTCCAGGATTTCATTATCATTTATTTCTGGACATACAACAATTTGTGCATGAATTTGTAGCGAGTGTTTTTCAAACCATTTGATTTGATTCAAAATTTCTCTAGCAATTTTGTTTTTAAGTAGTTTTTCTCGTATATCAGGATTAGTTGCATGGATAGAGATGAACAGAGGAGAAAGATTTTGAGTGGATATTCTATTCCAATCTGTTTCCTTTAAATTGGTTAATGTTAAATATGATCCGTATAGAAAACTTAATCTATAATCATCATCTTTAAGATATAAGCTTTTTCTCTTGCCTGAAGGTTGTTGATCAATAAAGCAAAATGGACATTGATTATTACATTCTTTCAGAGAATCAAATAAAGCTTCTTTAAAATTTATACCTAAGCTAGAATCTTGATCCTTTTCAATCGTGATATTATGAACTTTATTATTTTTATCTAAAACTGATATTTCTAAGATTTCATCGCATATTAGTATTTGGTAGTCAATTAAATCTCTAGGCTTAATACCATTGATACTTAAAATGGAATCACCAGATTCGAACCCTACTTCATCTGCTATAGAGTTATTTTCAATACTTTCTATTAAAGCAGGGTTTATTTTGTGACTATTTCCTGTAATTAATACATCATTTGAATTTTCTAAATAATTAGTTTCTTGCCACACAGTACAAATGCTAGATTGCTGTAATATTCTTATTCTAAACCTATAAAAGACTCAAAGCCTATTAAATGCTTTTAGTATATTTAATAAGTTTTGTTTTTTAAAGTTTTAGTTCTATGGAATATGAATTCATATTTTATTTAACTTAAGTCAAAACAAAAAAAGTATCACTTTTCATTATTAATTCATTGAAAGAAGTCATCTCTAAAAATTTGATTAAAGAGGATCATTATAAATCGATGTTTATTGAAGATATTCATATCGTTGAAGGTACTTATCTGACTAAAGCAAAAACTTTAAGATTTTGGTCATCTTTCTTTGTAATATTACCTATATTTTTACAAGCACCTTGGGTAAGATTTCAACCCAATAGTGCGCTATTATTCACATTTTTTATTTTGGCAACAGGAATATTTTTGTCTAGTGAGCCATCAAAAAAATTCTTTATTATTGGATCATTATTATTAGGTGTTGCTGGTAGCTGGCTTGGAGGGTCACTATTTTGGGGCTGGTTAAGTGCTCATCCTATCCTACATATTCCTGTTGAGGCTGTAGCTCTACCTCTTGCTTTAATTGGATTAGGGACAAAGTGGAAGATAGGATCGAGTTTTTATATAGCATCATTAGTTGGGACTGCAATAACTGACTTAACTATATTTTTTACGGGTTTAATGGATAGATGGATGGAAGTTATTAATGCAGACTCCGAAATTGCTCCTTTAATACTCCAAAAAACCTCTGAAAATCTGATTAATATAAAGCCTTTGTCAATTATTTTCATAATTGGTTTTTCTTTATGGTTCCTTTCAATAAAAATTGCTGAATATTCTTCTATAAATACTTCTAATGGGAGATCTGCTTTAGTTTCTAGCTATGTTTTACAAACCACATTAATAGTAGATGGTATTTTTATGTTACTTGCAATATTACAGCCAAACTTAAGTGGATTGGTTTAATGTTACGGCCCCCATTCTCAAAAAAACTAATTGAATTTAATAATTGGGACGTCATTGTGATTGGTGCTGGAGCAGCAGGTTTAATGGCATCTTTAGAACTGCCAGAAAATTTAAATGTTCTCCTTTTAAATAGGAACACGAGTAAAGTATCTTCCAGTAGATGGGCTCAAGGTGGTATAGCATCTGTTATTAGACCTGATGATTCTTTCGAATTGCATATCGCTGATACATTAAAAGCCGGAGATGGATTATGTGATATTAATGCAGTTGAGATGTTAGTTAGAGAAGCACCAAATTGCGTAAATGATTTACAAAGACTAGGAATGACTTTTGATAAGACTTTAGATCAATTATCAACAACTTTAGAAGCAGCTCATTCTTGTAGAAGAGTATTACACGTAAAAGATAGGACTGGACGAGCTCTCGTTGAAGTTCTTGAAGATCATGTTGAATCTAAAAAAAATATTCTTCACTGTAGAGGTGTGAGGGTTACAGAATTACTTGTGGAAGATAAAACCTGCAAAGGTGTACAAGTGTTAGATGGATCAAATTTGTATTGGATTTCCTCTAAGGCAGTAGTATTAGCAACCGGTGGAGGTGGACATTTATTTACAAATACAACAAATCCTTCGCAGTCAGCGGGGGAAGGAATTTCACTCGCATGGAAAGCAGGTGCTTTGATTCAAGACTTAGAATTTATACAGTTTCATCCGACTGCTTTAAAATTCTATGGGGCACCTTGTTTTTTGATTACTGAAGCATTGAGGGGAGAAGGTGCTGTATTAGTTGATAAATATGGGAATAGTCCAGTGGATCATCTAAAAGATAAGGAATTATCCTCCAGAGATCAAGTGAGCAGAGCTATTATGAATAATATGCTTAAGAATAACTCTGATCATGTTGGTTTAGATTTAAGATTTATTGATCCAGATAAGGTCGTAAGAAGATTTCCGACTATATTAAATAGATGCCAAGAATATGGAGTAAATCCATTAAATGAGGTAATTCCAGTTGCCCCAGCTGCACATTATTGGATGGGCGGAGTTTATACAGATCTAAATGCATCTACAACTATTAAAAATTTATATGCCGTTGGAGAAGTTGCCTCAACGGGAGTTCATGGAGCAAATAGATTAGCAAGTAATTCATTAATGGAATGCCTTGTCTTTGCTAAAAAAATGTCATCAATAAATTTAGAATTGAATATAACTAAATCTATAAACCGTTATAAAAAAAATGTTCAATTGAATAATGTTGATAAAGATTTATTTAGTAAGATCTCAGTAAATATTGAAGCATTGAGAAAATCTTGTTGGGAATATATTGGTGTATCTCGTTCTAAAAATAAAATGGATTTATTTTTACATGATTTAGAAAATGATAAATCTTCTCTCATTGATTACTCTCTTTTAAGTATTGTTAAACAAGTTGAGGTTGATCAAAAATTATACTTTGATGAGCAACATAGAAGAGCCTTGAATTTATTAATCGATTTTCAAAACAGGAAAATTACAACAAGACTTTTATTGGAGGCTTGTCTTTTCAGAGAGGAAAGTAGAGGTGGACATTATAGGATGGATTATCCCAAGAAAAATGATTATTGGAAATGTCACTCAAATCAAAAAATAGATCAAGAAATTAAAAAAAGTTTTATTCAAAGTTGATATCTCCATCATAATTAGTCATTTCCGCAAGTTCATTTAGACTCCGAGACCCGCTGAATATTTGATTATTAATTTCCCATGAAGGAAATCCTTCAATTCCTTTTTCCTGACAAAGCTTAGCTTTGTTATTTTTTCCATCTTTTGCACATTCAACAATAATTAATTCTTCAACAGCTTCTTTTCCAAAAAGTTGCTTCTGATCATTGCAATGAGGACACCAATATGCACTATACATTACGATATTATTATCACTCAAATACTTTGCGAACCTTACTTTTTCTTTTGAACTTATAGTTATAATTTCAGGAGATACTCTCTCATTGGACAAATTAATTTCGTTTGCTCTTGCGGGATCAACATGATTAGACCAAATTAATCCCCCCATTAAAACTGCAAAAGAAACAATTAAACCTCTATAAAACATAGTTTCTCTATTATCGAACCTTGCTCCAATAATAGTGAGAATAAAAATAGAGAAAGATAAAATTGCAGAAAGTAAACAAAAAAAACAAAAAGATTTAATTTTTATAATCATGATGCTTATTAATAAGGTGCTAAATACAGAAGATCCGCAAGATATTAGATACAAAAGCCACCAAAAATTCTTATAAATTTTTTGTTTCGGAGATATGATTTTTAGGCTCAAAATTAATACTATAAATAATATAGTTGAGTAAGTTAAAAGACCTGCAAATGATAGAGGGATGTTTAGTTGATCATTTTTTATTAGAGTTCCCCATGGACTATTTAAAACAGCATCACAGCCTTGACTTATACCAGGACAACTTAATGAATTAAATAAGCCCCAATTCTTGAGAGTTATTGATCCAGTATCAGCGATTCCAACAGTGCTTAAAATGGCTATAAATAATTTTGGCCATTTTAAATTTTTTTCATTCTTGATTTTTATTGTGTTCAAAGACATGTAGTGTTAGATTTTCTAATTATAAAATTATTTTAATATTATTTTGCTATTAAACATTTAGCATTATTAAAGTTTTTCTTTATCCAATTTATTTTTTTAAATTAATTTGACGGCTCTAAGCAATTTATCTAAAGCAAATGCTGCTCCAAAGCCAAATACAAGAAATCCTAAATAGAAAATAATGTTCATAGTTTTTTTTTTAATTTAGCACTAACTTAATAGGTAAACTAATTTAGTTTGATTTCTTAATCTTGAATATAGTCATCATTTTTCAATAGGCATTCTTCTGCCTTTTGTAATTCTCTTCCAAGATATAAAGCATGGTCTAGTTTTGAAATTAAATTATTATTTTTTTCTGTGATTAAAATCCCAATTTCCTTTGCAGTATTGCCTTCAAAAATTTTATTATGTTTTCTTTTATTATTATCACATTGTATTGGTTTATTTGTAAGAGGATCTAAAGCGATTCCTTTAGTATCAATATTATTAAGATAGTGTTCAACAACTATTTTTTTATTAACTTGATCAATTTTGATAATAAAATATCCTGAATGGTCAAGAACTATATCTCTTTGTGATAATTTTTTATCAATAATTTCATTTTTTCTTTTTAAATCCTCAATAACCATGTAATTATAAATTTATATTTATTATACTTCCTTTAATTAAAAAATTATTTTTTAAAAGGAATAGAATTATTTTCATCTTCTATCTCATTTAAAGTTTCTTTATTGACTTTATCTAACCACTGAACGATTATATTTTCCATACTATTATTAAACCATTTATGAAAACTATTCGTATCTTTAGCATAAAAACCTCTTCTCCTTTTATGTTGCCCACCAGCACCTGGATCAAAATATTTAATTTTATTTTTAATGGCCCATTCTATTGGCTGATAGTAACATAATTCAAAATGCAAGTAATTAATTTCTTTTAACGAACCCCAATATCTTCCCCATAAATTCTCCTTATTTTTGACACACATAGACATCGCTATTGGTTTGATTGAGGACTCTTCAAAGGCGCTAAAGAGGATTAAATTTTCTTTTGTTTTTAGGCAATTTTTAAAAAAATTATTAGTAAGATATTTGCTACCCCATACCCCCCATCTTAAACAATGCTGTTCATAAAAAAAATGCATTCTGTTCATTAAGTCTTCATTAATATTATTTTCAACAAAGATTTTTATTTTAATTTTTTGATTATTAATTGATTTTCTTTCTTTTTTAATATTTTTTCTTTGATTAGAGTTAAATCTATTTAAGAATTCTTCAAAATTATCTTCCCCAATTGAGTCCCATTGACTTCTTATGTTGATCCATTTATGGTAATTAAATTTAGTTAATAGTTTTTCCCATCCTTTATCAATATATAAAAAATTACAACTTAGTATATTATTCTTTTTAGCAAAAACCTCTATATAATTTAATAGTATTTCAGTTATTTTGAGTCTATCAGAATTTTCTTTATAGATAAATTGATAACCTTCTATAGGACTGTAAGGGCTCATACCAATAAGTTTTGGATAATAAGCTAAATTTAAATCTTGCGCTAACCTCGCAAACGATTGATCAAAAATAAATTCTCCATAACTATGATTCTTCAAAAAGAGAGGTGCTATTCCATGTAATTCATTATCAAGATAAAGAAGAAAATATAATGGCTGCCATCCTGTTTGTTGAGACACGCTTTTTGATGTTTCTAGATTTAAAAGCCATTCCCATTCATAAAAAGGGTTGTTTAATTTATTTGTAAGATTATTCCATTCATCTTTTTTGACATCATTAATTCTTAATTTAATTTCTACATTATATTTTTCATTAATCATGAGTTTTTATTTCCTATTAATTTTTTTGTAATGAATAAAGACTTCGCTTGTTTTTAATAATTTAGTCATTTTAATTTTCCATCTATTTTCAAAATTGAAAATTTCATTTTTTTCTTTAAAAGGGATCCATGTGTATTGGCCTCCAATAACTTTTGGACAAATAGTTATTTTAATTTCATCTATCAGATCTTCTTTATAGAATGATTCTATTAATTTAGCGCCTCCTAATAAAGCGATTCTTTTTATACCCTCCTTTTTTAAAATATTTAATGTATGAAGCCATGAATTTTCATAAAACAATGTTTTATCAAAATTAACCTTTGAATCTTTTATGTTTCGATCTGTGCTTATTAACCATCTTCTTATCGGTTGGTTGAAATACCTCCAACTTTTTAAGAAATTTTTACTATTTCCAGCAATAATAGATATTGGTTGATTAAATGATATTTCCTGCCTATTTTTAAAAAAGTTCTTTTTTCTTATTAAAAAGGTACTTTGATGGGCTTTTAATGTTCCAGAACCAAATAAAGTTGCATCAACTTTAGTAAGAGCTTTATTTAGTAATTTTCTATCATATTCACTTCCAAGATGCGACTCTCCACCTTGAGGTAAAGCAATTCTTCCATCTAAACTAATAGCAATTATGAGTATTATTTCAGGTCTTTTCAAGCTTGAGTTACAAGACTATTTTCAAGATTAATTTGTAAAGAATTACTTAAACTTTGTTCAACATAAATTTCTGCAGCATTATTTGGACTTTCTTGGAGTCTAATTTTATGGAGATTTGCTCCAATATTTTTTATAGGATTGCATAAAATATCAGAGATATATAAGGCTATGTTTTCACAGGTAGGTACGCAAGTCTTAAAGTATTCAATATCTTTATTTAAAAATGTATGATCAAGTTGTTCAACAATTAGATCATTAATGATATTTTGAAGTGAAGGTAAATCACATATCATTCCAGTCCTTGGATCTATATCTCCTCGAACAGTTACATCAAGAAAATAATTATGTCCATGGCCATTAACTCTTGCACATTTTCCATAAATTTTCTTATTTTCATTTAGAGAAATCTCATCTTTGGCTAATCTATGAGCTGCATTAAAATGAGTTTGTACTGTTAGTAAAGCTTCCATTTTTTTTCCATGATAATCTGCCCAAAGAGTAGGGCTCTCGTACAGTCTTAGTGATGTTAATGGTAAATCATTTCTTAGGCGATTCCAAATAATTCTAACAAGAGCTTCCGTTGTCGGGAGGATCCCTGCCTGATTAGACATGTCAAATTCTGGCCAGACTTCATTTAGGAAACGGAAATCTAGTGGTCCAGTAACTTTATCTTTAATAGAATGTTTGACATCAGAAAGATTTAAAACCATCCCATATGGATCTAATTCACCTCCCATAGATACAATCAGTTCATAATTATGACCATGCCCTGGAGAAAAACTACATTTTCCAAAAAGAGCAAAATTTTCTTCAGAACTTTTTTCTGGAAGCCAATAGCGATGACTAGAACTAAAACAGGCACGGCGAGTAATAACGCATTCACGTCCTTCCCCATGTTTGTGATTGGAATGATTTAGTGCCATCTTTACCTGTATTATTACTATCTTAAGGGCTCAAATACAAATTTGTCTTCATGGAAGAAACTTTTATCAATAACATTACCAATCTTTTAAGAGGACGTAGTATATTCTTAATTGGTATGATGGCTTGTGGAAAGTCAAAAACAGGGGACAAATTAGCTCAGCTACTTAAATATAAATTTATTGATTTAGATTCATTAATTGAAAAAGTAGCTAAAAAATCGATTCCAAAAATTTTTGAAGAAGATGGAGAAAATAAATTTAGATTATATGAGAGACAATGCCTTCAAGAAGTTATTAAGTTTCCTTCACTTATAGTTTCAACTGGTGGTGGAGTAATAACAAAAAACGAAAATTGGGGTATCTTAAGACAGGGTATTGTGATCTGGATTGATCTTGAAAAAAAATATGCGATAGAAAGACTCAAAAATGAAATTAATAATAGACCTTTGCTTCAAGATAGAGATATTGAGAAAAGTTATTCTGAGATTTTTCAATCGAGGGAAGGATTATATGAGCAAGCGGATTTAAGAATTAGAGTTCAAAATGAAAATATAGAGCAAGTTGCTAAAAAAATTATTAGTGAATTATATAAAAGTATATCTTCTTAATCTGGCTCAATTCTTACTGCAAACCATTTGATAACATAGCCCCTATTAACCTCAAGTTCACAAGTGTCTTCTAAAAATTTTGATATACTCTCTTCCTTTTCAAAATTTTCATTTTGATTTATTGTTGTAATATCAATTCGCTTTAACCATCCTCTTAACCATTTTATAGCTTCTTCTTTTGAAACAATTCTTTCTTTTTTATCAGGTTCTAATAAAACAAAATGCTCTTCAGATCTTATTAATGGACTTGACATGATAAATTTTTTTTTAGGCTTGATTTGCTTGGTTTTTTCTCAAGTAATTAATTTTACTGAAGTACATGCATTATCTAGTAGAAATATAGAGCAATTTTTAATCAATAGGGAAAAAATATGGCCCAATTGGAATTTAACTAAATTAAAATCGTCGAATATAAATAAGGATTTAATTTATCCTGATTGGTTTGAGGGAAACTGGATTGTAAAATCTGAAGATTTAAATAATAATTTGCAAGAACCAATTATTTATGAAGTCAATTTTTTTAAAAATGAAAAGGGAAGTATCGTTGGTAATAGATCTAAAAATTCAGAGTCGTTAGGAAAAGAAATCTTTGGTGACAAGATTCAAAAAATTAAAATTGATCCAAACTCTTTTAATAACCAAATAATATATCTAAAAGATAATGAATATATAGATTCCAGAGTCATAGGAAGAAATCAAATTATGGAAGATGACTTGTTTTTTTCAGATGAATTCTTTATTCAAACAAACCATAAAGATGGTATTTCTCGTATAAATCAGGTAGAAATTTTGAGTAAGTTTTATAAATGTGATTTAGAAGCTAATTACGGTTACGAAAGAAATGATGATATTTGTGGATTCCAATATGTTGCAACTTATGGATCAAGAGTAGGTGAACTTAATGTAAAAGCAATAACCACAAATAAATATAGGTTAACTTTTAAATCTTCTTAGATTTAGCACTAAATATTAATTCTTCTAAATTATCTCTCCATTTAAATATATTTTCTAAATAAGGATTATTTATGAATTCTTGACATCCTTCTCCCGCTAAAATTGGGCCAGCGGATGTTGGGAATTTTAATAAAGATAGTTGAGCCGCAATTGATATATCAGCTATTGATAAGCTATCCCCTATCAAAAACTCTTTATTTATTAATGATTTAGATAACAATTCTAAAATATTTTGTAAATCAATATTGTCTTTGTTCGATATAACAATATTGGAGAGCTTACTAACATTATTAAAAGGTAATTTATCTATTACACTTTTTATAGAAGAGGGAAAATCATCTGAAAATAATGCACTTCTCAATTGAGGATTTTCTAATGCCGATGTTATCAATACTTTTTTACAAGTAGTAGCCATTGTTGTATCTGCCCAGTCTTCAATTAATTTCGATTGCGCTAATAATATTGGATCCTCGGGAAATAAGTTATTTGATTCATATTTTTTGTCTATATATTCACAGATATTTGAAGAATCGCTAATAATCTGGTCATTATCGTCTTTGATAACTGGTAACTGCTTTTGTCCAGATATTTGGAAAATTTCAATTTGGCCTATACCAGGTTTAACTTCTTCAATACGATATGGAATTTTTTTTGCATGAAGTGCCATTCTTACTTTAAGACAAAAAGCACTATGCCTAAATTGATATAATGTAATCATAAGACTATTGTTTTTAAAAACTTAGCTAAAAAAGTAATCTTTTTGTGGGGTTTATGGGCGAATTCTTTTCTAACGTAGCAAGATACCCTAAATATTTAATTTCTATTATTGTAGGTGGATTTGTCGCTCTTTTGGGACCTCTATTCAAGAATATTTCAAATCCTGTCACTGCTGTTGCTTTAATTTCCTCTATTATCAGCGCAATAGTTACAATCTTTTTTGTTTTGCAGGCAATGACTAATTCTAATCATTTATAAACTTATGTCGCAAAATCGTCGAATACAAAAAGTTTCTTCTCTCTTAAAAAAAGAATTAAGCTTGATCTTAAATAATCAACTGGATGAACCAATAATTTCAGATAATTTTGTATCTATTTCTAAAATTGAAATTTCTCCTGATTTGTATTACTGCAAAATCTATATCACTAGTGCTGTCGAAGATGAAAAAAAAGAGAAAATAGTGGATAGTTTGAATAATTCAAAAAGTTTTATTAGACATAAGTTAACTCAAAGGATTGAAATGAGAAGAATTCCTGAATTAACATTTAAGATGGATAGAGATTTAGAAAAAGGCTTAGCTGTATTGAAAGTGCTTGATAAATTAAGAGATCAAAAAAATAATTTATAAATTTAATATGAAAGAAATTAAATTACCTTTGAAAGATAAAAATATTGTAATTACACGTGCTAAAGGTCAAATTTCTGAGGCGAAAACAATATTTAATAATGCAGGGGCCTTCGTCTTTGATTTGCCAGCGTTGATTATTGATTATCCTGATGATATGACACCTTTAGATGAGGTAATAAATCAAATAAATAAATTTGATTGGATTATATTTTTAAGTAGCAATGGGATCAAGTATTTAAATAAAAGATTATTAGACAAAGGTTCATCTTTAAAAATATGTTCTGCTGACTTTAAAATTGCCGTTGTTGGAGAAAAAACTGCGAAATATTTAAGTAATGCTGATATTATTGCTGATTATATTCCTCCAGACTTTATGGCTGAGAGTTTAGTAAAACATTTCCCATCTTCTGTAAAAGATTTGCATATTTTAATTCCAAGGGTTCAAAGTGGAGGAAATAATCTTATTATCGAAAACTTGCTAAGCCGTGGAGCTATGGTACAAGAAGTGGCTGTATATGAATCAAGATGTCCAGATTCAATTCCTTTAGAGACAATAAATGCCTTTAAAAGTAAAACGATTGATGCAATATTATTCTCTAGTGGTAAGACAGTAAAAAATACTGCTTTTTTACTGCAAAAGCATTTTGGTAGAGAGTTGGAATCAATCCTTCGTGAAGTAAAATTATTTAGTATTGGACCTCAAACGACTTCGGAGTGTCAAAGAAATTTTGGAAGAGTTGATAAAGAAGCTGATAAATATACTTTTGAAGGTTTACTTAAAGCAACTATAAATTATTTTAGTTAGGAGTATTAAGTGAATAGTTTTTTTCGACAAGATTTTTGAATCTATCTATATTTGCCTGTAATTCGTTGGTTACCATTTTCCCTAGAATATTTTCTTCCATTAATCTTGCAATCATTTTTGGTAATTCATAAGTTACTGAAAGATTTACAGATGTTGAGTTCAGATTTTCTGTACTAAATATTACTGAACCTTTTGTGGGTAAGCCTCCAATTGATTCCCACTTTAACTTTTGTCTTTCAATTCTTTCTGTGATTTGGGCTTTCCATTTAAATCTAAAACCATTTGCGGCAAGAGTCCATTCTGTTAAATCAGGAAGTGTTGATGTCTCTTGATCAATAGTTTTAACGGACTCTATCCAGCTCATCCATAGAGGCATGGAATCTAAATCACTCCATGTGTACCAAACATTTTCTAAAGGAGCATTTATAGTCGTTATAACATCATGCTTAAGCCAAATTCCCATAATTAGCTAACTGCTAGATTTTTTGCTAACTTTACTTCTTTATTAAGCATAATTGAAGCTGCTAGATGACCACTCATTGTAGCACCTTCCATTGAATCTATATAATCTTGTTTAGTATAACTTCCAGCAAGATAAAAGTTTTCTATAGAAGTTTTTTGATTAGGTCTAAAGGGATCCATCCCTGGTGATTCTCTATATAGAGATTGCGGTATTTGGACAACATTGCTCCACAAAAGCTTTAAATTTTGAGATGATGGGAATAATCTTCTCACTTCTTTGTCAATTTCTTCAGAAATTTTTTCTATCGATCTACCAATCCAGCGATCTCCTGGTGTTAGGACGCACTGCAGTAATGAACCCATATTTTCTTTTCTATAGTCTTCAGGACTTGTTAGTGCAAGATCAGCAAAACAACTAAATGATGCATCTGCAGAATATAAAAGATTATTTAATCCTGAAGGTGTATTAACATCCGTATTTTTTTTATTTAATTCAGTAACCCAGCCATCATATCTCAGTTGAATTGTCGCTACAGCAACAGCTCTCAACTTGCTGATACCTTGAAATTCCTTTAATTCGTACCATTCTTTAGGAATTATTTTTTTTATTCCAGGTACATCACATGCAGCCAAGTATTTATCTGCCGATATAGATTTTTCCCCTTCTAATGTATCCATTAATAATGCATCAACAATATATGATGAAGAGTTATTTTGATAACAAATCTTTTTAACTTTATGATTTAAGTGTATTCGGGCACCTTTTTTTGTTATGTAATCTACGATTGGCTTTGTCAGCCACTTATGGGGAGATCCTTTTAATAAATTAAGCTTAGAAGCTTCTGTTTTTGCTGCAAACATCATAAAAATCGTCAACATACAACGAGCAGATATATCATTGCAATTTATAAAACCTAAGGCATAAGCTATGGGGTCCCACATTCTTTTTAAGCTTCTTTCACTTCCTCCATGGTTCATGAACCATTGTTTGAAACTTATTTTATCAAGGTCTCTTATTATCACCATAGCCCCTTCGTAATCAACTAATCCTCTCACGATGGGACTTGTGCCTAATGCGAGTGCATTTCTTAATTTATCTACTATATTTAGTTGTTCAGTTGTAAAGAAAGCCTTTAATCCATTAAAAGGAGCCCCAATAGGAAATCTAAAATCTAATGATTTAAGATCTCCCCCATTATTTATGAAAAGATGTGTATGCTCCTTAGGAAGAATATTTCCTAAAGCTCCAACTTTCTTCATTAATTTAAAGAGGTTTGCGTAATTATAAAAAAATACATGTAGACCCATTTCAATATGATTACCATCTTTATCTTCCCAGCTGCCAACTTTTCCTCCCCAAAATGAACGGCTTTCATATATGTCAACAGTATGTCCAGAATCAACCAGATCTACTGCTGCTGTTAAACCAGCCAAGCCGGAACCAACTATCGCAATTTTCACGTTTTCGTTTAATTATAACAAAAATAATACGCATTTATAACAAAAATAATATGGTTAAGAGATTAGGAATGCATCATGCTGATCATTTTTATATTATAGAAAATGAGTTATTACAAATATGACAGAAACCAAAATCACTGAAAATTTAAAGAATTCTGATGATGGGAAGGGAATACTTATTACTGGAACTGCAATACAACAAATATCTAATTTGATTAAAAATCAAGTTGATAAAAAAGCCCTTAGAGTTGGTGTAAGATCTGGAGGATGTAGTGGCATGAGTTATACAATGGATTTTATTGGAGAAGAGGAGATTAATTCAGATGATAAAATTTATGATTATTCTTTAAGTGAGGATGTAGCTTTTAAAGTTGTATGTGATCCGAAAAGTTTACTTTATATTTATGGGATGCAATTAGATTTTAGTACGGAACTGATTGGGGGAGGGTTTAACTTTACCAATCCCAATGCATCACAAACATGCGGATGTGGTAGTTCATTTGCAGTTTAAATAATTTTAGAAATATGAATGATATTGAAGAAGAA
>CACOMD010000023.1 GCA_902628235.1 uncultured Prochlorococcus sp.
TTCTAAATATTCATAGATTTTAAACATTAAGTTCTTCTATATTAGATAGAAATTATAAATTTAAGAAGATTTGCTTATTGATATCAATAGTTAAAGCTTATAATATTTATATAGTTATGGTATATTTTATGTCTTGTAAAAAGGATCATCATACTCATGAACTAAAAACAAAAATTTCAAATAATTACTCAATAAAGAAAAATAGTGATGTAGTAGATCGTTTTTTGAGCGTCTTATGGAGAAGAGAAGTGGATTGGAAATTAACTTTTAAATAAAAAATTTTTACATCAAAAAGAAATCTACAATAAATTAAATTTTATAAAAGTTAAAAAATTTTTTTAATGCTATTGCAAAAAATAAGCGAAATATCCAATTATAGAATAATTATTTCATAGTGGTTTATTTCAATTAAAAAGATTAAATTATTCTATGAATCTTTAAGATGCATTATCAATTTATTTCAAACTAAATTTTTAAGAAATAAAAAATTTACCTTTCAAAATACTAAATCTAATAGTTTATTAAAAGATAAAATATTTTTTTGTCAAAAAGTATATATCTTTCAGGGGACTATTTAGGGATTTTTAAAAATGCAAAATATTATATTATCCTATTTTTAAAATTCAAATGCAATGCGTAGAATAACTGATTTACAATTTATGATTAGATGAATATATTATGAGTGTTGAGTTATAGGAGGTCTTCCAAAATGGTCGATAGCCTGCCAGAAATTTCTTAGAAAAAACCGACTTAATTAACTGCTCCAATTATTTTTTATTAATGTCTAAACTTAATTCTTCTGCATCGTATAGGTGCCCTATAAGAAACAAGTTTAATACTAGTTATCTTAGCCCCAGTTAAGAATAGTTGGTTTTCATGATTTTAAAAAATAAGTAAATTACTTAATAACAAGGATCAATGATTTAGGTGCGTTATTAAGACTAAATTCAATAATAAAGTTAAAAGAGGGTATTTATTAAATGCTCTCTTTTTTCTTTTTTATGAAAGATAAAATTTTAATAAAAAGTGTATTTTAAATATATTTATTTTTAAAATTTTTTGCTTTAATTTTACAACTTTCAGAGTCCCATTCTTTTTGAATAGCCCCTAAAAAATTATAAATAAAATTATCTGGGCAATTTACTTTATCCTGAAGAATCTCTAATTCTTTTTGTATAGAGTAATAACTTTCAGATATTGCGCCCAAATTATCCTCTTCACTTGGTTCCCAATTTGAATTTTTTAAATCACTCATTATTAAATTTAATTACTTATTTTCTTCAGTAATATCATAATAAAAATTTTTTTCAAAATCTGTATCGGAACAACAAGTTTGTCCAATTATTTTTTCCAAGAAATCATATGCCTCTTCATAAGTATTGAATTTCTTATTCGTATAAAAATCTTCTTCCCCATCAATTCTTCTTAAAAAAAAGTTCATCTTATAAATAAAATTATAGTAATTTAAGTAAATTTAAAATATCTTATTAACTATTTTATAGTTTATGGATATAGTTTTTTTATTTTTTGCTTTTGTTTTTCTAGTTTATTTTTTTCATATTGTTCTGACATAATTCTTCTTATGAGTAATTGGGGTATTAGCCAAACTAAAGCTATAGCTATTGCCATAAAAGCTGGATTTCGCCAAGTTAACTGAATAAGCTTTAATCGTAAATCTTCATTTAAAAATTCCATAATCTTTTAAAAGTTATTTCAAAATAATTGAAAGATTATATTAAATGTTTTAATTTTTAAATAAACAAAAAACATTCAATAGATTTGCTTTCTTAAGTAATTAATTATTTAATGTTAACTAAATTAAAAATTTTTAGTAGTAATAATAAATTCTTAAATATCATATAATTTCTTATTACTTAGTTAAAATATTTTAAGTTTCTTTGATATCTTGGCAAAATTTCTAATCACTGGTTCTAATAGAGGAATTGGACTTGAACTATCGAGACAACTTCATGAAAGAGGTGATTATGTTATTGCCACTTGCCGAAATTCCTCATTAGAATTGACTGATTTAGGAGTTAATGTTATTGAAAATGTTGATATTTCTTCAGGTCATTCCATAACAAAATTAAAGAGTAAATTGAAAGATATCAAACTAGACTGCCTCATTCATAATGCAGGTATTGCTGAATATAATTCTTTTGATGATTTAGATCCTGAAAGCATTAAGAAGCAATTTGATATTAATGCTCTAAGCCCATTGTGTATGACTAGATCTCTTATTAACCTCCTAAATAAAAAATCAAAAATTGCATTTATTACTAGTCGTATGGCATCAATTGATGATAATACTTCTGGTAGCTCTTATGGATATCGAATGTCTAAAGTTGCTTTATCAATGGCGGCTAAATCTCTATCCATAGATTTAATCAAAAAAGAAATATTTGTGGGTATCCTTCACCCTGGATTAGTTAGTACCCGTATGACTGGTTTTACTAATAATGGAATCTCTACCAAAGAATCTGCTAAGAGTCTTTTAGAAAGAATAGATTCTCTTAATGCAAGTAATAGTGGCAGATTTTTTCATGCCAATGGTGAAATATTGCCCTGGTAAAAGTTCCTTTATTTTGATTTATTAAATTAACTTTAAATATTTTTCAAATTACTTTTCATATCATTTTTTTATGGTTATCTTTAAGTAAATTATTATAAAAAGGAGGTGATTCATTGTCGTATCTACCGAAAAATACGGTTATCAGAGAGGCCGTGAATTCAATATCTACATTTTCTCAGGTCTCTCATTCTATTATTAAATCAAAAGGTTTTATTATTAATCGTTTTATATAGATTTAAATTTAAACTTCCTTATATAAAAATTTTATAAGGAAGTTTTTTTATGCTCAATTATTTTATTAAGCAGCTTTTTAATGAATAAAACCCTTGCATTAAGGGTACTTATTTCAAATTTTTTGCATTGAGTTTTCAAAATATTTTGCCCATTTTTACCTAATCCAGAAATTATAAATTTTTTATCATTCTTAATCCAATTATTAGTCATCATGCCTTCAGTTTCAACATGAAATTGTAACCCATATATACACTCTCCTATTTTAAAAAATTGTTCACTACATTTAGCACTGCTTGCTAATAATTCTGCCTGAGGAGGAAGTATGATTCTATCTCCATGCCAATGTAAAACTTTTAAAGGTTCAATTAGCCTTAAACTTTTTTCATCATTCGATTTTTTATCAATTGATGAAATCTCAGACCAACCTAATTCCGGTTTGTTGTTATTAAATTCATCTTTTAGTCTCTCTATTTTTCCTCCTGTAATGTGAGCTAAGATTTGGGCTCCTAGGCAAACACCAATAATAGAAATTTGATTATCTATCGCTCTTTTAATAAAATCAGTTTCTTCTTTTAACCAAAAATATTTTTTGTCATTTATGTCCCTCACACTCATCGGTCCACCCATTATTAAAATTAAATCCTCTTTTTGGGCCTGCGGTATTTTTTCTCCAAGAGATAAATTATATATTTCAGGTAAAAAACCCTTTTCCTTTGCAATCTTTGAGAACAAACCTGGTCCTTCTCTTACTATATTCTGTAACACTAGTAATTTTTTCAATTAAGTAAAACCTTTTTTCAAAATTTATAAAATATTTTCTTATATAAAAGCACTAATAATTAAAAATAATATGCCTAAAACCACTGATATAATTGAGACATCAACAAGTAAATCTTTCCAATTATATCCTTTGAGCATTTTTTCTTTATCTTCTTCATTCATTAAATTTTTGAGCCAAGACCAGTCTAAAAGTTGAGTCAAAGCGACCGCAAAAATGATATGTCCAAAAATTATACCAATCAAATCAATTTTTGAAATATCTTTTGATAATTCAACAAATAGAAATATCTTCATTAATCATCTTTAGTTGTAATGGTTTTTCTCTCCTCTTTATATTTTTCCCAAATTAATTTTAAATTATCTTTAGAGAATCTATTTTTCAATTCGTTAAATTGTCTTTTAAATAACTCAAAATTTTCATCTAACTCCTTTTTTGTTTGATCATCTAAGAAATTAGAAGTTAACTTGAAAATATACCAGCTAGTGGCAATTAGAAGTATAAGTCCGATTATTTGCATACTGTTTTTATTTATAATACAACTTTTAAAAACTTTTTGAAAATTTGTTTAGTGTGAAAATTTTTAATTTTAAATGATTCAATGTGCAAACTATAAGAATTATATTTTTTATTAAATCGGTATAAACACTGATTTACTTTGTTGGTTTTTAAGAAGAGAATATTATTAGTAAGAAAGGAGGAGCCAATTAATGGATTGCAATCCACCTGAGTATTTACAAAAGAAATTCTTATTTAAAGAGAAGCCGAGAATGGGACGTTCGTTAAATTAATCTCAATCAATTAATCTGATAAGATTTACATAATTAAAAAAGTAAAATTGGAGATTAAAAACGATAATTGTCCCCGTTTCCAATTTTAATATTCTTGATATATTAATTTGAAGTTTTTCTAATAATTTAGTAAAGCATGTTATTCACTAATAACTTGCTCTTATAAAAAAAGAATATTAGGAAGAGGCAAATATTGCCTCTTTTTTTATTAAATGTTTTTAAAAATAGGAATTTATACTGTGTAAATTAATCATACTTAAGGTGTAAATTATTTATATCAGAAAACTCCTCACACATAAATTTCTGATTATAAAAAAGCACTTAGAAATTATTTAACTAAGTGCTTTTTTACAGTAATTAAAAGTTATGTATGAAAAGAAAATAATTATTTAAAGTTTTACATTAAATGAAATTACTATAGGTATATTGATAGTCAATTAACTTATTGAAAATTATTTTATTACTAACTTACGAATTTTATAAATCGTAATTGTTCTGGGGATTATTAACGATATAACCCTTACCAAAGCAATTCAAACATGTTTTGGCTCCATCTATTGATGTTCTTCTATAACCATAACCATTACATTTATGGCATCTGTGTCTTACTTTTTTTATTATTTTTGAACGAATTTTCTCCGCTTTGTGTAGCAGAGAGACAGTTTCTTTTCTTCCAGTTGCTGTTTGTGCAACTTTTAAAATTTCGTCATATTTTTTTTTTAAAATTTTTTGTTTCATTATGTGGTTAAAAATATAAATAAAGTAATTTGACTTTATAGTCTCTATCTGGAAATTACAGACTTTATTTTTGTTTAGCTATCTAAATCTATCTCAAAAAATATTTAATTGTTTGAATTGAATTACATAAAGGATTATTTTAATGAAAATTTAATAATTAAATAATTAATTATTAAATTTATGCAGTGATTAATTTAAAAATAAGTATATTACTTTTAATCTAATTTCCCATTTATTTCTCCAGCTTTCTTTAAGTTTTTTATGAGGAGATCATTTTCTTTAGTTAAATTCTCAAGTGCTGATTGTGTAAACTGTTCTTTGGCTTCAAATTTTGCAGACTTCAAAAATTTTTTATTAGGATATTTTTTTCTTGATTCAAGATTCATATTCAAATTTAGAGTATAAAAATTATAAAAGTTAAAAATTTTAATTTGAGTAATAAATTTTACAAAAAAAAAATTTTATTCTTCATTAACATTATTTAGTAAGTTTTGTACATAGCTGTGGAAAAAACTGTTGAAAAACTCCTAAAAAGTGGATAACTTTTTTGGGGATCATTGAAAATAAAGGGTTTTGCAAAACTTAATTAAACTTTTAAAAAAATTTTTAAAGTTTAAATCAATTATTAAAATAATTTAAGAAGTTAGTAATAACCTTGGGATCATCACTTTTTATAAATATTTAAAATTCACCAATAAAAAAATACCTTAATGAACGAAATTAAAGTTTTTATTGTTTTATGAAGAAAATTTACAACAAAAATTAAGTTATTAACAAATACCAAATAAAAAGCATTCCGGTTTTCTGTATATTCCTTTAACTCTATGAAGATAATATTCCTTTAGATTTCTTAAAGATACTAAATTATTATGACAGAATCCAAAAACGAAAAAAAATCCTGTAGTGGTAAAGGCAAAGCTATGTTTGTATATGGAATTTTACAATTAGGTTCAAGCTTGATTTCAGCAATTTCATTGGCACTTATCGCATTTAGCTTATGTAGTTTAAAAAGTGAATCTAAAAACTTTAATAATTGTGTTGAAGAAAAAATTGAACAATCCATTTCTATCTCTGACTCAGTAAATTATTGCAATGGTGGAAATTAATTAAATTTTTCAAAATTGGTTGTTTTTATAGTTATTAATCCAATATTATTTAAAGATGTTTTTACAAAATCAAAAAAATTTTTTAAAATTAAAAATTTTTATTATTTAAAAGATATATTTACAAAAAGTTTTTAAATTATGGATCCTCTCCATTCTTTAATTAAAGAATCTTTAAATCAAAAGCCTATAGGCTATTCAAAAAATTTTGAATGGTACATCACAGAAGTAGGTATAGCAGCTCTTATGAAAAAGCAGAATGAAATAATTTCTTCTCTGAATCCTATCAAAGAGGCTTTAGATTTAGATTTAGATTTAAGTAAAGAGGAGAGGCAGATAATTAATCTTGATGAAAAACAAATATTATTATTTTATTCTTAGATTGCTACTTGATATATTAAATCCCAAATCTTTTAAAGATTTTATAAATTAGAATAATTACTTTATCTGATGCTTTTTTATGAAATGGCCACCTACTTTATGCTGGACGGCTCCTTACACCAAAAACGGTAATAGGCATTTTCAAGTTAAATCCTTTGGTGGTAAAAAAGATAATAGATGGGTTGAATTGTTTGCCACTAAAGATGAAGATCTTCTTATAAAAATAAGTTGGAAAGATCTAAAATTAAAATGGAAAAGTGGTTGGCAAATGTTGCCAAAAGAAAATGACTGAAAAATTTTAGTACAATAAATTCAGATAAATTTAAACATATCTAAGTTTGACTTTCTGCATTTAGTGCTTTCTCTCTCATAAACATAAATGCTCCAAAAGAAAAGGCTAAAGAAATTAAAAATGTAATTGGAAAATATAAACCCCATAATTTCATCTTTAATCTTTTACCTTCTACAAAATAAAATATAAATATAGCTATTAGAAGTACAGCAGTGTCTGCAGAAACAAATCCTGAGGTAGGAGTTGACCATGCCCCATTAAAGAAATTTTGACCAATCTCTAAGGGTGATCCAGTCACAATGCCATCTTTTACTTGATTTGCAAATTTTACAATAAAGTAAAATGGCCATGCTAAACCTGCAAAACATGTAAATCCATAAAGAGCCAGTCTTAAATTAAGCCACATAATAATTTCTCGAAAATACATTTATAGCAATAATTTTAAATAATTTGATGTAAAAAATAATTCAAATTTTTGATCATAGTTAAAATTAATATTCAATTCTCTAATAAATTTTTCTTTTATTTATAAAACAATTATTATTAAGTTTGTATATAAAACTTTAAATGGAAGTAAACAATAGTAATTCCGAATCATTAGATAAAGTTGAATACAAAGATGTTCTACAAGAAGAAATACAAAATTTTCTTGAAATTGAATCATCAAAAAGTTACGAAGATATAGAGAGAAAAAATAGATTATCCAGAATAAAGAAAACTCCTCTAGAAATTATAAATAGATTACTATTTTTCCTATTTATTGGAAGTTTTATTTTCTCTTTTATTTCTGTTTATTCAGAAAATAAAACATGGTTTGTCTTTTACGTAATAAGTGCTTTTTCTTGTGTTTTTTATACTCCAAACAGAAAAGCATTAAAAGAATTAATTGCTGCTTGGCCTAATATCGAAGATATTATTAGAGGAAGAAGTTTATGGCGAAAAAAATGAATCCAATTAATTCTTTTAAAAGATGGCTTCTGAATATCTTAGTTCCATTTATCGAAGGTAATAAGAAAAGAAAGAAAAGTGATAAGTTTACTGATTAAATATAAATTAAAGAAATTATTTATTCCTAATAGGTTTATTTTTATCATTAAAAATGCAGTGATTTTTAGAATTCGGAAGAAAAATATAAATTAAAAAAAATAGATAACTTTATGAGTAAGAATGGATTTTTATTAAAAAAATCGCAGTGATTAAAAATTTTTTCTAAATTAAAAGTTAACAAATTTAAACTTTTTTTGGAATCTCTAAGGCCTATTTATAATCCATTAAATAGTTATTTAACTGAAAGGAAATATGACAATGCTTTTTCCAAATTTAATAAGCTTATTAAAATAGCTGGCTGTTTGCCCAGAACAGAAGTTTTAAAAAAAGAAAATAATTACTGGAAAGGGGTTTGCCGAAGTTTAATTTTTAGATTCCCAGATGATCTAGAAATCCTATTAATCTCAAACAACAAGAAAATAAAAAATTCCCAGGGAACAATTCAAGTAAGATCATCATCTAGGATTGGACAATCGGACTTAGGAGTTAATAAAAAAAGAGTAGAAGATTTATTCTCTGAATTAGATAAACACAGATAAAAATGTGTTGACAGCTTAGCTATATTAATTATATGAAAAGTAAAGTCAAAATTAAAGGTATAACACTTGGTGGATTTGCCACCCTAAGTTTAAATATTTGTTTAATCTCTTTATTGTTCTCAATTTTTGATTTAATCTTTAGGTTTGTTAAATTTATTTTGATTTATAAAGAGCTTAACTATCTATGGACTTTATATTCAAATTATTATTTTCTTATCACTATATTATTTTCTTGCTCTTGGTTAGTTACTAGTTATTTTATAACATCATACTTTTTGAATAATAAGAAACTCATTTAAACTCATTTATTAGTTTTTAATTAAAAGATTATTTAAAACCTCTTGTAAAATTTTCTTTTAAAAATATATATTTATGCTTTAATTCATTTAAACAAGCCACTAAATTCATGGTGAAAATTATTCTTGTAGGAATTATTTTAGCTTTGGTATATTCACAACCAGACTTAAGACTTACTGTTGCTGATTGGTTAAGATCAGCATCTGACTTTTTAGTGGAGTCTGTACAAGTTAAGTAATATTATTGAAATTTTAAATTAATTACCATTTTCTCCTTTAATAAAAATAAGTGAAATAACACAAATAACGCTTATTGCAGGACCTGGAGATAAATTAAAAATCATAGAAATAGTAAACCCGATTGTAGAAATTAAAAGACCATAACTTGATGATCTAATCATCGCAATCCTTAAACTAGGAGCTTTTCTTACTCCCAAAAGGGTTGGAGTGGATAGTAAAGCTATTACCAGTATTACTCCAACAGCTGACATTGAACTTACTATTACTAAGGCAGTAGTAAAACTAAGTAATAAATTTAATAGTGAAACATTTATTCCGCTTGCAGAAGCCCCCTCTTGATCTAATCCAACATAAATAATTTTTTCATATCCAAATGTGATAAGACATGTAAACATTAAAAAAGCAATTAAAGTTCTTATTAAATCTCCATAATTTGCTGTCAATAAATCTCCAAATAAAACCGCCTCTAAGTCAATTCTTATACCTAATATTGGGATAATTAAAACACCAAGACCTAGCATACCTGCAAGGATAGTATTCATAACAGCTTCATAGTTTTCACTTTTTTTGTTAGTTAAACTTTCAGCGACAATTGCTCCAGTAAGACCACTTATTACCCCACCAATAGATGGATGAACACCTAAAGCCAGTGCTAAAGCTAATCCCGGTAAAACGCAATGGGAAATAAGATTAACTTGAAGTAATCTTTTGTGAGTGATCAATACTGTTCCCATCGCGGGGCATAAAACACCAGTAAAAATAGTAATTATTAATGGTAATAGCCACCAATTTGAATAAAAAAAAGACATTAATGGAATGATTCGGTATGATCTTGAATAATGGTTTGAGTAATAACTCCATGCTTGGAATTGAATTTGAAATCACTAAAAGGCAAAAACATCTTCTTGATGAACTTCAAAGATGTGATGATGAAATGAGTGGTCAGGAACTTCATAGGCAACTTGTTAATGCTAATAAATCTATGGGTTTGACAACCGTTTATAGAAATCTTCAAATTTTGATTAAACATGGTTTAATAAGGTCGAGACATCTCCCAACTGGCGAAGTTTTATATACTCCTGTAGATAGAGATATTCACCATTTGACATGTGTCCAATGTGGAGAAACTTCAAAAATTGAAGGTTGCCCTGTGAAAGATATTCATGCACCGAAGGAAAGTTCAAAGAAGTTTCAATTTTTATTTCATACTCTCGAGTTCTTCGGTATTTGCCAAGAGTGCTTTCAAAAAAAAGCATAATTTTATAAAAGACTTTAATCACAATCACATAAATTTTTTTCTTTTAAACAACAGATATCATCAAGTTTATTTTGAACCTCTTTGGGGTTTCCTATGGCTATAACAGTTTTATCAAGAACTACTACTTTGTCATAAGCATTTAAAGATGAACCCCAATCATGACTGCTTATAAAAACAGCCATACCCGCATCAGCAATTTGACGGATAATTTTTAGAAATTCATCTCTAGCTGGAGGATCTAGTGCTGAGCATGGTTCATCAAGAAGAAAAAATTTTGAGGGTGACATCAATGTTTTTGCTAAAAGGGCTCTTTGTTGTTGACCACCGGATAAGGAATCAAGTCTTCTTTTCGCAAGATTTGATATACCTACTCTCTGCATTGCCGCCTCAATCTCACAACATTTATTGATCCAAGTCTTTGGATTTGATATCAATTCTTTTATTTGAAAGGGTGAATCTTTTCTGAATCTTGATTTCTTTATTTGTCCAAGAGCAACTAATCTTTCTACCGTTATTGGGAATTTCCAATTCATTGAACTTCTTTGAGGCATTAGTGCTACTTTATTTCTTACCTTTAATAATTTTTCGCCATCTATAGTTATTTCACCTTTGTCGGGTGAACCTTGACCTTGCATTAATCTTAATAATGTAGATTTACCAGCTCCGTTAGGACCTACTAAAGCAGTAAGTGTTCCTGGTTTTATTTCTAAAGAGACTTTACTGATAGCAGGCTGTGTTTTTTTTGAATATGAATATGTAAGATTTTTTGCATTAAGTGTTTGCATAGATCATTATTCATTTAAGACTCCAATATTAAAGATAACAATATAGGAAAGATAAATTTGATTTTCAAAACAATTTGCATTAAGGCTTGTCAATCTAAATGAAAATGATTATCATTTTATAATATTAAAAATATTTCTATGTCGATTTTTAAAAAAGCTTTTTTTGGTAAGAAGTCATTCAAAAAATATTCATTGATAAAAAATTCTATTGTTGCAGGTTCGGTTTTTCTATCAGCATTTGGCCAAGATGCATTTGCAAAGGATAAAAAATATGTTGCTGTTGAACCTCTAGCTTGTGATCTTGTGAAGTCAATTGCTCTTCCTTCTGATCAAGTTAAATGCTTAGTCGGTAGAAAAGAAGATGTACATGATTTAAAAATCAATCCTAGACAGACGCAATCACTTAGTAACGCTGATAAAGTTTTTACTCTTGGGAAAGAGATGACCCCAGCGATGAGAAATTGGGAAGAAAAATCACAAACAGTTGTTGTTGGTGTAAGTGCAATTGATGTTGAAAATCCTTCAGGAGATTCAGATGCTTTTGAATGGGCGGGTGTTTTCGATCTAAGAGCAGGAAATTATACCTGGTCATTTGCAAAAGTTGATGGAGAATATGCTGATCCTGCGATGAGAATGGTTATTTTAGAATCTAGTGATATAGAAGCTTCAGAAGATTATGCTTCTGAATTACTTGGTAATAGTAAATCCATTAATAAAAAAAATAATGGTGTTTTAGTTCCAAGTGATAAGGCTTACACTCTTAACTTTGATCAAAATAAAGATAAAACTGTTTTTAATTTAGAGATTAAAAAAGATGGTAAATATGCATTTTTTACTGAGCATATGCCTTTTGAATTTGAAGCAGATGAACATTTTCTAAAAGATCTTGAAAGAGTTGATATTGAGCCTATAGCTCAAGAACCAGAGGTTGGAGGTCATGATGATCATGATGATCATGCAGGACATTCTGATCATGGAGCTGAAGCTTTTGAATGGGCAGGAACTTTTGATCTTCAAAAGGGGAATTACACATGGACCTTCGCAAAAGTTAATGGCGAATATGCTGATCCTGCTATGAAGATGGTAATAATTCAATCGGGAGATATTGAACAATCTGAGGAAATGGCATCAGATTTATTGGAATCTGATAACTCCATTAATAAATTTAATAATGATATTCTTGTCGCAAGTAAGGCAGCATATTCTTTAAATTTTGATCAGGATAAAGATTCGACAGTATTTAATTTAGAGATTAAAAAGAGTGGTAAATATACATTCTTTACTGAGCATATGCCCTTTGAGTTTGAAGCAGATGAACATTTTTTGAAGGATATTTCTAGGATTGATATTGAGCCTATAGCTCAAATTCCTGACGAGGGAGATGGGCATCATCACCATCATCATGGGCATGGTTCTTTAGATCCTCATGTATGGCATGATCCTAGTAATATCATAAAAATGGCTTCTGTGATTGGAAATAGTCTTAAAAAAGATATTTCCGTTTTCAATAGAAAAGATAGGAAATTAGTAAATGAGAGAATTGATTCAGTTAATTCAATATTGACTAGCTTAAATAAATGGGCATTTGAACAAGTGGCTACTATTCCTGCCTCAAATAGAGTTATTGTCTCCAAGCATAAATCCATGGATTATTATGGTGCAGCATATGGTTTTGAAACTATAAGTTTATTAGACACTTTGGGGGATTCCTCTAGTTTAAGACCTGAAACTATAAGTTCAGTCTTAAATGAATTAAAAGAAGATAATGTCAGAGCTCTTTTCCCTGAGCAAAAGCCTGCTTCTAAATTGCTTAATAATTTAAGTAGACAAAGTTCAATACCTCTTGCTAAAGATCAAATATTTGTAGATGGACTAATGCCTAAAGGTAATACTATATCTGTTGCTGTACATAATACATGTACAATTGTGGATTCATTAGGGGGCTCATGTGATAAGGCCTCGGGTGTTGACCTTGAGAATAAGTGGAATTCGCTTTCTAACTAAATTAGTTTATTGAAATGGTTTTCATTTTCTAATTTTCTCAACTATATTTGGATAGTAGATTAATTGTTTGAAAATCATTTAATTATGAATTCTGAGAATAAGGTTCCAGTTACTATTCTTACAGGCTTTTTAGGATCTGGTAAAACTACTCTTCTTAATAGGATTTTAGGAGAGGAGCATGGAAAAAAAATTGCAGTCATTGAAAATGAATATGGTGAAGTTGGTATAGATCAGGGTCTTGTCATTGATGCTGATGAAGAAGTCTTTGAAATGTCAAATGGTTGTATTTGTTGTACTGTTCGAGGAGACCTCATAAGAGTTCTTGGTAATTTAATGAAAAGAAGAGATAAGTTTGACTATGTTTTAGTTGAGACTACTGGCTTAGCTGATCCTGGACCTGTGGCTCAAACTTTCTTTATGGATGAAGAAATAAGTTCGGAATTTACATTAGATGGGATAGTTACACTAGTAGATGCAGCTCATATTGATCAACAGCTAGGACGTAGCAATGAGAGCTCTGAGCAAGTTGCTTTCGCGGATGTAATCGTTCTTAATAAGACTGACTTGGTATCCGATGAAGCACTAACAAATATTGAATCAAGGCTGAAAGATATGAATCGTATGACTCGTATTATTCGAGCAAAGCAAGCAAATGTACCAGTAGAAACAGTTTTAAATCTTAGCGCTTTTGATCTTGATGGAGTCCTTAAAAGGAGGCCTAGTTTTCTAGAACCTGAATATCCTTTTGAGTGGAGTGGTGTATTTTCTTTGGAAGAAGGTAAGTATGAATTAATTCTTGAAGAAGGACCTGATCCAGAAATGTCTTTAGTGGCGATATTGGATCAAGGATCTACTGAAGATGAATTAAAAGAAGGTGCTGAATCTTGTGTTAGATACTATGCAGAAGCTCCTGAAGAATTAACACCAAATAGCATTATCCCGTATGAGAGACATGTTAACTTGAATTTGCAAAGTCAAGGTAGTAAGAGATTTATC
>CACOMD010000024.1 GCA_902628235.1 uncultured Prochlorococcus sp.
TTGTTGGTATCTCTCTGAAAGATTTAAATAATGAAGATAATCCTAGTGATAAAAATATTTTTGGTCTTCGAGCACCTTCAAAAATAGATTCCCACCAAGACGGTAATGTTTCTTTTGTCCAATCATCTGTTTCAACTTGGCTCCCTACAAAAGAACTATTTGAAAGATTTTTTTGAAAGCTATTTATACTACTAAAGCTTGGATGCGCCCATTGTTCTAATAATTGCTTTAAAACCATTTTTTCAATCATATTTGGGGCTTTGAGAGTTAAGTCCCTAGAGTTCCAATCTGCTACTGCTAAGTAGCCACCTGGCCTGAGAACTCTTAGCATCTCATCAGCATATTTTTGTTTATCTGGCATATGAGGACCAGCTTCAACACTCCAAATCCCATCAAATTCTCCATCTTCAAACTTCAAATTCATTGCATCCATTTGCTGAAAAGTACAATTTAAACCTGATTTTGTTAATTCTCTTGCTCTCTTAACTTGCTCGGCACTTATTGTTATTCCAATAACATTAAAACCATAATGTTCAGCAAGGATTCTTGAACTGCCTCCTATTCCACATCCAACGTCTAAAACTCTTGATCCCTTTGGTAATTTATCTAATCCACTCCATTTAACTAATTCATGAACAAATGTAGCTTTAGCTTCCCTGAAATCTCCTAATTTTTTTTGGTTGTGATAGTAACCTAAGTGAATATGTTCACCCCATAATTTCTCTAAAATTCTATCGTTGGTCCAAGTATCATAAGCATCAGAAACTGAGTCAGTAGTCTCAAATTTTCTATTTTTAGCAATCCATAAAATGATAAAAAAGCTAATAAATGAAATGATTAAAATAATGTAGTTTTGATTCATAGTGGTTTGATTGTCTACTGAAATTTTACTGGTAATTCGATATGCAGTATCTTTGATTAATTTTTGAAGTTACTGCCACAAAAAACATTTGAAGTTGGTTTAGATTTTAGAGTTTTCTACTCAACTATTGTTGACGCTATTAGAAAATCTATTATTACTAAAACTCTACTAAACTTTTTTCTTATTTGAAATTATTTAATTTGTATAAATAATTTAAGTGAACATAATTAGGACGGTTTTTTAATTATCTTATTACTTTTTTTGAATTAATTAAAGAAAAATTTATAGAATTATTTATTTTATTAATTCAGAAAATTGTATATTAAATTTCTGATATTAAATAAACCCAACATACTTTCAATAATTTCAACCCATCTATCCATCTTGATATATTAGGTGAACCTGATTTTCGGGCATAATATCTGACAGGGTAATTTAAGATTTTAATATCATTTTTGGCTGCTTCAAATATTATTGTAAAATCTCCGAAGGGATCTATTTTTGACTCCCAGCTTTCATTATCTTTCATTAAATTATAAAATTTTCTTGAAAAAACTTTTGTTCCGCATAGAGAATCTGAAACAGAGTTATTAATAATCATTGATAATAAAATAGCAAAACATCTATTACCAATATAGTTAGCCCACCTCATAGCATCTTTTTCCATAGGAAATATAGTTCTTGAGCAATTAATTAGAATATTTTCATTATTTGAGGCCTGAATAATAGCATTGATACTATCATCAATATCTACTGTTAAATCACTGTCTATAATTGCTAAGGTATCTCCGCATGATTTATTAAAGCCCTCAACTACAGCATTTTTCTTACCTTTTGATGTTTGCTTTAAGAGCATGATTTTAAAATCATTTGAAAAGTCTTTTTTTAAATTTTCAAGCATTGTATAAGTATTATCTTTACTATTACCTTCAACAAAAATTATTTCTTTATTTTGAGGAATTTTTTTTAATTTATTTAAGGCATAAATTAAAAGTTCTCTATTACCCTCTTCATTCCTTGCTGGTATAACTATGGAAATAAACTTTTCATTATTATTAGTAATTTGTTTATATAAAGTTATTTCTAATTCAAAAGCTAGATCTTTTAATATTGGTAATTTTCTAAGAATATTTTTGATTGACTGATTAACAAAATTAACTGATATGGGTGTAAGTTTTTTTGCTTTCCAGCGAATAGGCCTATAATTATAAATTTCACCAAGAGACTCAATATCACATAGTGTAATTCTTGCTTTATTTGTGGTGTCTCTAAAAATTCTTGAATCTAATCTTAACCATCTTGTGATGGGTTCCCAAGTATTTCCTCTTACTTTAAATTTTAAAAATTCGCAGTTCTTTTGAAAACTCTCATGTAGCTGATTATGGGTAAGGTTCCAAGTATCTATTCCTTTCATTTTTTAAACAAAACAATAACATCTTATAAATTTTTTTTCTTTATTAGTTTCCATGGATTAAGGTTATTTTTAGTTGCAATAATTTCATAGTTCTTTCGTTTATTGAATTTATTGTCAGATTCTATCATCCAAGCATATTCATTCGGTCTTAGTTCATTTAAGTTATTAAGATCTTGCCCTAAATTTGGTGTCATTAGTAAAATTTTTATTAATTTTGAAGTTGAATTATCAAAACTTAAATTATCTTTAATAACATGAATCGAGTGATTATGCAGTCCCTCTTTGGTAGAAATATATTCAATAGTTTCGCGTAAATCTCTTGATCTATCTGTTAATAAACCTGATTGCACCATACACGATCCCATCAGATAAGGGCACGCCAAAAATGTTAAAAAAATAGATCTAAATTTTTTAGTATTTCTGACATTGATTAATACCAACGCAGAAATTACAAATCCTGTAATAAGAAATACTTCCTCTTTTAAATTTAAATTAATTGATTGCTTCAAAAATAAAAAATAAAATATTATCGTAAAAATAATAAAAACTGGAATGATTTTTGAAGTAAATTGAAAAAATAAAAGCTTTAGATGATTTATTTTTAAAGTTGTTTTTATTCCTAAATATGCGTTAATTGAGAGTATTGAAGCAATTGGTAAAGAATAATAAGGTGTTTTTGTTGAGAATAGACTTAAAATAAATATAAAAAATATAGGGAAATAACCTAATAAATAATTGATTCGTTTATTTGTTTTAAATTGATATATTATTCCAACTAAGGAGAAAATACTCCAAGGTAAGAAATTAATAGGAATATTCCAAATATAATAATAGAAAGGATTTGTGAAGGTATTTTTACTAGAAAGAGTATTAACTTTATCAATTAAAAAGAAAATTATATTTTTATCTAAATATGGATTGATATGATATGACCATATCATGAAGGGCAAGAAACCTAAAAATATACCTAAATAAAAGAATTTTGAATTGATTATTTGTCTTGAATAAATCAAATAAGGCAAAAGTGATAGTAAAGGTATAGCAATAAGAAATGTTTTCATAAAAAATGCTAAACCTATCCAGCTTCCAAATAATATTAAGTACAAGGATTTTTTTTCTTCTCTTAATTTGACTAAAGAATAAAGACCTGATGTAACAAGACAAGCGAATATCATGTCTTGTGTAGCTAAATGTGCGAAATCAAGCCAAATATAAGTAGTTGCGAGTATTAACGCAGAAAATATTGCATTTTTTCTTCCAATTAATTCTTCGTGTAATTTATAGGTAAGAAATAGCATTGAAATTGCAGCAATAGTAGATGGCAAATGTGCTGTAAAAGAATTCTCACCAAATATATGTTGAAATTTTGCGATTAAAAATTGAATCCCTATCGTCCTATCTAATACAAATTGATCCCACCAAACTGGGATAATCCAATTGTTATGTTGAAGCATCCATTTTGCCTGAAGAGCATAAAAACCCTCGTCGTAAGCGATGTAACTTCTTTTCCCAAAGTATAATAATAAAGGGAAAAATATTATTATTTTGTAAATTGATTTTATAAGTTTTGTATTCATAAATATATATTTAAATAAAAAATGCCGATAATTGGATTCGAACCGATGACCTACTATTTACGAAACAGTTGCTCTACCACTGAGCTATATCGGCAATGTTCAAATAGTTTTTTTAATATAAACTAAAGTTTATGTTTTAAATCATCGATGTCAAAAATTGATCCTGAATTGAAGAAGAAATTACTTCGAGAAACGAAAGCTCCATTTAAAGGTTTGAGAAGATTAATATGGGCAGCTTGCTCTGGTTCTGCTTTTTTAGGTCTGTTTATAATGTTTTCCCAAGTAATTGCTGGAAATGAAATACAACAAAATAATTTATTAATCCAAATAGGCGCATCAATTTTATTCCCGACTTTATTTTATTTCGAAAGAGATAAAAACTAGTTTGTACTCAAAGTTCTTTTCTTTGTTACTAATTTATAAGCTTCAATAATATCTCCTTCATTCCAATTAGAAAATTTATCACAACCGATACCGCATTCAAAACCAGTATTTACATCTTTTACATCATCTTTAGACCTTTTTAAAGAATCTAAATTGCCTTCGTAAATAATGTTACCCGCCCTGCGGACACGCAATGAGCAATTCCTTTGTAATTTCCCTGTATTCACATAACAACCTGCTATTGATCCTTTCCCGACGGCAAAAGTAGCCCTGACTTGAGCTTCTCCTAAAGCCTCCTCAACCAAATCAGGTTCTAATAAACCCTCCATAGCAGATTGAATATCTTCTAATAATTTATAAATTACTTCATATTCCCTAATATCAACATCATTTGCATCAGCAGCTCTTTTGGCACCTGAAGCTAGAGACGTATTAAAACCAATAATAACTGACCCTGAGGCAGCAGCTAAGTCTATATCTGTTTCTGTAATTTCTCCAGGAGCAGAAAAGAGTACTCTGACCTGAACCTCATTCTTAGGTAGTTGTTCTAATGAACCTAGAATAGCTTCAACACTACCTTGAACATCTGCTTTTAAAATTAGATTAAGTTCTTTAAGTTCCCCTTCATTTGCTTGGTTAGAGAGTGAAGATAAACTTACTCTTCTTGAGGCCATTTGTTGAGCTAATTTTGTTGCTCTTGCATCTGTTGCTCTTTCTCCTACCACTAATCTTGCTGATTTTTCATCAGTGTATACTTCAAATTCATCTCCAGCAGTAGGCACTTCACTGAATCCTAGTGCTTCAACAGGAAATGATGGAGCTGCCTCTTTAATTCTATTACCGTGTTCATCAACCATAGCTCTAATTCTTCCAAGCACAGAACCAGCCGCAAGAACATCACCTGATCTTAAAGTACCATTTTGTATTAATAAAGTTGCTACGGGACCTTTCGCTTTATCTAAGTGTGCCTCTATCACCGTACCTTTAGCTAATCTCCGAGGATTTGCTTGTAGATCCTCAACCTCCGATACTAGTAAAATCATTTCTAGAAGTTTATCAATATTCTGACCTTTTACTGCGCTGACTGGCACCATTACAGTATCCCCTCCCCAATCTTCAGCAATTAAATCTTTTTCAGATAACTCTTGCTTTACCCTATCTGGTGATGATCCCTCCTTATCAATTTTATTAATAGCTACAACTATTGGAACTTTAGCAGCTCTTGCATGGCTTATTGCTTCAAGAGTTTGCGGTCTTACTCCGTCATCAGCAGCGACTACCAATACTGCAATATCAGTTACTTTTGTGCCTCTCGCACGCATAGCAGTAAATGCAGCATGCCCAGGTGTATCTAAGAAAGTAAGTTTTTTCGTCTTAGATTCATGGTTAACTTCCACTTGATATGCACCAATATGTTGTGTAATTCCTCCCGCTTCTCCAGACGCTATTCTTGACTTTCTGATTGAATCAAGAAGACTTGTTTTACCATGATCTACATGACCCATTACAGTCACAACTGGTGGCCTTGTTATTAGATTATCTATATCAGTTTTTTCAATCATATCAACTGTTTTTGTAGCAGCTTCTTTAACATCATCTTGTAAAACAGGAACTCCAAATTCTTCAGCAACAGTTTCTATAGTAGTTAGATCTAATGATTGAGTAACAGTAGCAGTAATACCTTTAAAAAATAGAGATTTAATTATTTCTGAACTTTCAAGTTTTAATTTATCTGCTAATTCTTGTACGGTTAGATTATCTTCAGGGACTATTATCATCTCAGGTCTGACTTGCTTCGCTTCTCTAGAAGCGCGTAATTCCATAGCTCTTCTTTTTTGTCTTTGCCTTGTACTCTCTTTTTTCTTCTTTTTAAGTTTGTTACTTGACTTTTGTGATTTCTCATTCTCAGATTTTGCTTTTTTGGGCCGAGCTAAGCTTGCAGATAAGATTGAAGTTTTTTGTTCTCCTGCAAATCCGCTTGTTTCTGTAGTAAGAGAGTCGTCATTTTCTCCAATAATATGTACCTTTTGTCTCTGTTTTTGCGGACTTTTATTTCTTAAAGCTTCAAGTTTTGCTGAATCATCCCAATCTGTTCTGCCTGGTTTTTTTGAAGTATTACTTGATCTGTGAGGAGCTTTTTTGGTAGGTGCAATTGAATTGGGTCTAGCTGCAAGTGCTTTTGGTTTTTGCTTTGTAGCAAGGATAGGCTTTGGTTTTTTATAGTCTGTTTGATTTGTTTTTTCGTTATTTGAAGAACGAGTTTTTTGAAGCTGCATTAGCTCATTGGGAGATACCGGTTTTCTGACTCCCGAAGCCATTTGTCGATTAAATTTTGAATTAGATTTGTTAAATTCTCCTCTTTTATTAGGGGAGCTTGGTCGATTAGCTACACCTTGTCTATTAGCTACCCCTTGCCTATTATTGGCCATTCTATTAGCCACTCCTGGCCTATTAGGTAGATTAGACCTGCCTTGATTACTATTCTTTATAGGGCTATTTGGTCTGTTGGGACTACTATATCTATTTTGTACTTGAGATCTATTTAAAGAATTACTTCTATTACTATTAACTGGCCTATTGATATTATTATTTTTAGTTGGTCCACCAGATTTAATACTAGGAGTTGGTTTATAGGTGCTATTCTGTTTATTTTGTATATTTTCTCTTCTAATGGGTGCCCCCACCAATTCAGGGCCTGGTGAAACAGATCTCTTAGAATTATTTTTTATTGAGTTATTTTCTAAACGATTGGTATTAGCGTATTTCGGATTGGTTAGTTTATTTTGATTAGAATGCGTGGATTGAGTTTGTTGTCTATTAACATTTTTAGGCTTCTCAATTAATTGAATGGGTGGCTTGGGAGATTTAGGAAATTTATCATTTTTATTATTTACTCTAACCTTAGTCTCATGTGGATTGTTTTTTGAAAAGTTTGCAGTGTTTTTTTGCTCACTATTAGATTTTGATGTTGAAATAATTTGAGGAGGATTTAATTCTTCTTTCTTAGTGATTATTGGCTTATTTAAAAGAGTTTTTGAGGATTTTACTGATTTTAAAGTTTTATTTTTTAAATTTGTAGGTGTTTTAAGATTTTTCGGACTCACATCATCATTTTGGGATCGATTTTTTTGAGGTTTAGAGTTTAAGGATGATTTATTAACAGATATAATATTTTTGCTTTTATTTACATTATTTTTAATATGATTTTTTATCTTCTTAGCATCGTCAAAACTTATAGAACTACTATGACTTTTTACTGATATTGAAAGTTTTTGGGCGGCATCCAATATGTCTTTATTCTCCAGATTTAAATCTCTGGAAAGCTCATAAATTCTGATTTTATCGCTGAGTGTCATTGAGTTGGAAATATGTTCTAAAAAATTAAATGATAAACTTTAATTTAATTATATTGCTTTTTTGGAAAGTTATTCGTAGTTTTGCGTTTCGATTATAAAAACCTCATAAAATTTATTATCAAAATTTGTTTTTAAAGCTCTTTGAAGATTTTTTTTTAATTTAGGATCTCGAGTGCAATTTTTTGTTTTACATATGTAAGCTGAACGTCCAATCCCTGTATTTATAAAAACACCTGATTTTTTTTCATGAGTAATTCTCAACATACTAACTCTGTCAAAAATTTCTCTACAAGAAATGCACCGACGCAAAATAGATCTTCTCTCCATTACCGTGTTCTTTCCTCGGACGTAGTTATTTCTTCCTCATAAGACTCATCAATCTCTTCTTCATCTTCTGGTAAAGGATATAATTCCCTTAATCTTGCATCTTCTTCTGCTCTTGCAGCTTGTTCAGCCTCAAATTTCTCTTCCGCCTCTTTTTGCAGACTTTCTTCTTCTTCTCTTTGTTCAATTAATTCAGCGACTGCTGCATCCTCTGAGTCTTGGTCATATTCATGTGAATTTTTAACATCAATTTTCCAGCCAGTTAATCTCGCCGCTAATCTGACATTTTGACCTTCTCTACCTATCGCAAGGCTGAGTTGATCTGGTGGTACCAATACATGTGCATGTTGACCTTCTGGATCAACTAATCTTACTAAATCAACTTTTGCTGGGCTAAGAGAATTTAAGATATACTGAATTGGATCTGAAGACCATTTTATTACATCTATTTTCTCGCCTCTAAGTTCATTAACTACTTGTTGAATCCTAGCTCCTCTCGCTCCAATACATGCTCCAACTGGATCAACTTCCCTTTCTATACTATCAACTGCTACTTTAGTTCTTGGCCCTACAGCTCTTGAAGGTGGATTTGCTTCCCTTGATACTGCCACTATTTTTACAGAACCTTCTTGGATCTCAGGGACTTCATTCTCAAATAAGTAAACAACTAAGCCTGCATTAGCTCTACTTACAAAAAGCTGTGGACCTTTTCTTGCTATTTCACTAACTTCCTTTAAAAAAACTTTAAAAGTTGCATTAGCTCTATAATTATCATTTGGTAATTGATCTCTTTTAGGTAACTCTGCTTCTACTTCTGGCCTGCCAATGCCAGAACTTACTCCCATTATGACAGATTGTCTCTCAAATCTGATGACCCTTGCTGTTAAAACAGGGTCCTCCAAGTCAGCAAACTCTTCTTGAATCATTTTTCTTTGCTGATCTCTAAGTTTTTGAGCTAGAACTTGTTTTGTAGTTGAAGCTGCCATCCTCCCGAAATCTTCCTTGTCAGGAGTTACGTCAAGAACTACTGTATCTCCAATTTGAGCATCATCGGCAACTTGTTGAACTTCCATTAAGGATATTTGGTGATCTTCGCTTTCAACTTCTTCTACAATTATCTTGCTTGCCAAAATTCTATAACCTTCTTCCTCAAGGTCTAATCCTACATCGAAATTACTAAAGTATTCCTCATCAAAAGGATCTTCTTTAGTTCCTATGTAAAAAGTACGTCTATACTTTTCATAACCTTTTAACAGAGCTTCACGTAAAGCTGCTTCGACAACTTGAGGAGGTAATTTTTTTTCCTCACTTATGTCATCTATAAGATTGTTTAAACCTGGGAGAATTACTAATGCCATCTACGATGGGTAAGATAAATTGAAATTGAGCTAGATTAGTCTTTTATTGTAGCAAGACTAACCTTAATAACTTCATTAAAAGGGATTCTTTGTATTTTACCCTTAATATTAATGGCTAGATAATCATTAGACTTTTCATAAAGCAAACCATTCAAATTTTTAATTTTTGAACTATTTTGATTTAATTCAACCCTAACTGGAAAACCTTTAAAAATTTTGAAGTCTCTATTAGAGGTTAATTCATCACTGACCCCTTGACTACTAATTTCTAAAACATATCTGCAATTAAGAAGATGAGATGAATCAATTGCAGACAAAATAGGTTCATTTAAACTTGAACAATCGTCCAAAGTAATATCATTACCATCCAGACTTTTGAGGAAAATTTGAATTGTCAGGGGATTATGATTTGTTAGGAAATTAATATTATGAATTTCGTATTTAAAACTTCTTACAAT
>CACOMD010000025.1 GCA_902628235.1 uncultured Prochlorococcus sp.
ACCTAATTCTTCAAGCTCAGAAGCCCAAATACCATAAGTATTACTCCATTTATCATAAGGAGAATTTGTAGATATACACTTTATTTTTAGATCTTGATTTGCCAATTCAGATGCTAAACATAAAGCTGCTGGACCAGAGCCTAAAATTATAATGTCTAGTGTTTCTATATTTTCCATAAATGAGCTAAATCATATATAAATTTATTTATTGATTATTATCATTTGTTTGTGCAATATTTTCATCTTCTATTTGTTCACGAGGAACCAAGACAACTTCTGCCAAATGATCACCTTCATCAAGTTTCTGCAGTTTCACTCCAGTAGCAGCTCTAGATTGTTGTGAAATCTTATCTGCATTTGTTCTTACTATTACTCCTTTCTCTGTAACAAGAAGGATCTCCTCACCTTTACCAAGAACTTTTAATCCTACAAGAACATCATTATCAATTCTGAATTTTATAGCTTTCAAGCCCATCCCTGCTCTTTTTTGCAATCTAAATTGAGTTACTGGAACTCTCTTACCTAAACCAAATGAACTGGCAACTAAAACCCATGGTCCCTCTGTTAAATTATCTTCCGAGTCATCATTAGCATCAATATCAATCTCATTCAGAGTAGATAATTGCTCTACAAGTTCAGAGGTTAATACATCCATTGAAACGAGTTGATCTCCATATCTTAAATTCATTGATTTCACTCCTCTTGCGGTTCTACCAAGTGGCCTCAATTCGTTTATATCAAGTCTGAAATGTATTGTCATACCTTTACTTGAACCAATTAAGACACTATCACCTTCACTAGAAGACCGTACCCAAGTAAGAGCATCTCCCTGTTCTAAACTAATAGCTATAAGACCATTTGAACGTATTTTTGAGAAAGCTGAAAGAGGAGTTCTCTTTATGAAACCACCCTTTGTCAGCATCAATAAATAATAATCATTTTCAAAAGATTCGACAGATAACAATGAGGTTATTTGTTCTTCTCTTGGTATTGGAAGTAGTTGAACAGAGGGGGTACCTTTAGCAGTTCTACTACTAAGTGGGACTCTATATGCTGGGAGAGCATAAGCCACACCTCTATCGCTAAAAAGTAAGAGAGTATCATGATCATTACAACTGATGAATAACTTAACTTCGTCATCTCCTTGATTTTTAGTTCCAGCTTTACCTCTTGAACCTCTGCTAGTTGATTCAAATTCACTAACTGGCATTCTCTTTAGATAACCAGTCTTCGTTATTAGAACGACGGATCTTTCATTTGCTATTAAATCAATATCATCTAATCCTGATCCTGAGTTTAGTATTTCTGTTTTTCTTGGGGAATCAAATCTATCTCTTATTTTTTTAAGTTCATTCAAAATTATCTCAAGAATCTTATCCTTATTATTCAAAATATTTTTATATTCTAAGATTTTTTTAGTAAGTTCATAATGTTCATCTTTAATTTTATCTGCCTCAAGTGCTGTTAATCTACGAAGCTGCATTTGCAAGATGGCATCAGCCTGAATTAAGGATAATTCGTGATTTAATTGCAACTGCTCTCTTGCAGAAGTGGTATCTTTTGCACCTCTAATTAAGTTAATAATTTCATCCATACTATTTAGAGCTATTAGCAAACCTTGAATAATATGATCCCTTTCTTCGGCTTTTCTTAATAAGAAATTGGTTCTTCTTCTTATGGTTTCAATTCTAAAATCTAAAAAAACCTCTAACATTTTTTTAAGAGAGAGTGTTGTAGGTTCGCCATTAACAAGCGCTAATATATTTGCACTAAAATTATTTTGTAGAGGTGTTAATTTAAATAAATTATTTAAAACCACCTGTGGATATGAGTCTCTCTTCAACTCGATAACAATTCTCATTCCGTCTCTGTCACTCTCGTCCCTTATATCTGAAATTCCCTCTAACTTTTTATCATTTACTAAATCTGCAATTCTCTCAATTAGAGCTGCTTTATTTGTTTGAAAAGGTAATTCAGTAATAATTACAGCATCTCTTTCAGGTCTTCCTGGGGACTTTATTTGATGAACTTCAGCAACACCTCTCATAGTTATTGATCCCTTTCCAGAAAGATATGTTTCTCTGATGCCTTCTTTTCCTAGTATTTGTCCACCAGTAGGAAAATCTGGTCCTTTAATAAATTCAAATAAAGCTTTTTCTTCCAGTCCAGGATTTTTGATTAGACCTTCTAAACCATCTATTAATTCTCCTAGGTTATGAGGTGGTATATTCGTGGCCATACCGACAGCTATTCCAGAGGAGCCATTTAGAAGAAGTTGTGGAATTCTGGCAGGTAAAACAGTGGGCTCTTGCTGAGAGCCATCAAAGTTATCGGAGAAATCAACAGTTTCTGATTCAATATCTTCAAGCAATCCTTCATCTGTTAAAGCTTTTAATCGTGATTCTGTATATCTCATTGCGGCAGGTGGATCATTATCAACTGAACCAAAATTTCCATGACCATCAATTAGGGGCATTCTCATGGAAAAATCTTGCGCCATTCTTACAAGAGCATCATATACAGCGGTATCACCATGGGGGTGATATTTACCAAGAACTTCACCAACTACTCTTGCACATTTTCGATAAGGTCTACCGCTTGTCAAACCGAGCTCATACATTGCATAAAGTATTCTTCTATGAACGGGTTTAAGTCCATCTCTCGCATCCGGCAATGCTCTACCTACGATGACGCTCATCGCGTATTCAAGATAAGAGCGAGACATCTCGTTTCTCAGATCAGTTTGGATAATGCGGTTACTATCATCATTCAATTCATTTTCTCCGGTGTCTTTATTATCAGCCATATAAAAATCCTTTATCCAATAATAGTGGTTTTAATCAATAATGAATAAAAAAAAATAAGCTAAAAATTGTCAAATACTCACATAAGAAATACAAATAATAAATAATTCTTTTTTTTCTTGAATAAATATTGGCTTTATACACTATTAATTGTTAATTTAATCAAAATATACTGTATTAATAACGTGAATATTAAACTCGGTTTAAATAAAATCGTCCGTAGAGCTTACGGAATAGATGAAATAGCTTTAGTGCCAGGAGAAAGAACACTAGATTATGAACTTACCAATGCATCTTGGATTATAGGGAATGTTGAGAGAGAAATTCCAATTATTGCAAGTGCAATGGATAGTGTGGTTGATGTTAAGACAGCAATTGAGCTCTCCAATATGGGGGCTTTAGGAGTATTAAACATGGAGGGAATACAAACAAGGTATGAAGAGCCTGAGAGCATTTTGCATCAAATATCCACAGTAGGAAAATCTGAATTTGTACCTTTAATGCAAAAGATCTATAGTAAACCAGTAAAAAAAGATTTAATAAAAAAAAGAGTAAGCGAAATAAAAGAGAAGGGCGGTATCGCAGCATTAAGTGGTACACCTCAAGCAGCAATCAAATTTAAAGAAGCACTTAGAGATTCAGATCTCGATTTATTTTTCTTACAGGGTACTGTTGTATCAACTCAACATATTGGAACAAATGGTCAAGAATCATTAGATATTGAGGATCTATGTAAATCTCTCGATATTCCTATTATTGCAGGTAATTGCGTAACTTATGAAGTCGCGAAACACCTTATGAGAGCAGGAATCTCTGGGCTCATGGTAGGTATCGGTCCTGGCGCCGCATGTACATCAAGGGGGGTACTGGGTATAGGGGTACCTCAAGCTACCGCCATCTCAGATTGTAGTTCAGCAAGAGATGATTATTTTAATGAAAGCGGAAAGTATATTCCTATAATTGGAGATGGCGGCATAGTTACAGGCGGAGATATTTGCAAATGCATCGCTTGTGGAGCTGATGCCGTAATGATTGGATCCCCGATAGCAAGAGCGACAACAGCTCCAGGTAATGGCTTTCATTGGGGCATGGCCACACCCAGTCAGATCTTACCAAGAGGAACACGAATAGAAGTTGGTTCAACTGGATCATTAGAGAGAATATTAAAAGGGCCTGCTTTACTTGATGATGGGACACATAATCTTTTAGGAGCAATAAGAACTTCAATGAGTACTCTTGGTGTAAAAAACATTAAAGAAATGCAAAATGTTGAAATTGTTATTGCTCCTGCTCTTTTAACGGAAGGCAAAGTTTATCAAAAAGCGCAACAACTTGGAATGGGCAAATAAAATAAAGTGTTAGAGAAAGAGAACAAAATACTATTGAGGAGCTATTATTAAAAAATGGGGGAAACCCCATACTCCTCACACACAAATCGCCCGATTTATCGGGCTTTTTTTTAATACAATTTGTTACTTATATTTTCTATATCCGTAATTAAATCATCACTAAGAAAAATAGACTGCTAAATTTTCTAAAGGAATATATAAATTATGTCATCAGCTCCTGCCGTTACTGACTCTTCATTTGACAAAGAAGTCTTACAAAGTGATCTACCTGTACTGGTTGATTTTTGGGCTCCTTGGTGTGGACCATGTAGAATGGTCGCTCCAATAGTTGAAGAAATTTCTAAAGACTTTGAAGGTAAAATTAAAGTTTTCAAATTAAATACAGATGAAAATCCCAATGTGGCGAGTCAATATGGAATAAGAAGCATACCTACATTAATGATATTTAAAGGTGGCCAGAAAGTTGATACTGTCGTAGGAGCAGTGCCAAAAGGAACTCTTTCGAGCACTCTTTCCAAACATCTATAGCAATATAGTGAGTAAGATAGGACTTATTGACTATGGAATGGGTAATATACATTCAGTCAAGAAAGCAATTGAAAACTTAGAAGAAGAAGTCCTCCTAATAAAAAATAAGTTTCAAATTAGTAGCTGTAAAGCACTGATAATTCCCGGTCAAGGGGCTTTTGATCCTGCTATTGAAAATTTAATAAAAACAGGTTTAATTGATGAAATTAAAAACTGGATTAGCAGTGGCAAATCATTCATGGGCATTTGTCTTGGTTTACAAATCCTTTTTGAAGAGAGTGAAGAAGGAATTAATAAAGGTATAGGAATCATTAAAGGGAAAATTAAGAAGATACCCCCTATAAAGAACCAGAGAATACCTCATATTGGCTGGTGCAATCTAGTTCCCTCAAACGATAGCCAATTGATATCAAAAGAAGAAACAAATAAATGGGTTTATTTTGATCACTCTTACTTCGCAGCACCAAATAATGAGACTTTTGTCACTGCAAGCGTTGAATATGGTCCAATTAACTTAACTGCAATTATTGAAAATGAAAACTTAATAGCATGTCAATTTCATCCAGAAAAATCTGGAAAAGTTGGACAATCTCTTTTATATAAATGGCTACAGACTATCTAAAAATTAGCCATGAAAACTAGTTTAACTCTTATTGGTGGGCAAAAGATTGAGAGCCCTAGGTCAAACAAAACAAGACCTACAACACTAATGGTTAGACAAGCAATTTTTAATATTTTGAATAAAAAAGTAGAAAATTCTAATTGGCTTGATTTATTTAGTGGCTCTGGTGCAATTTCATGTGAAGCTTATAATCATGGAGCAAAAAAAATTATTGCAGTCGAAAAAGATAGGATAAATGCTAATTTATGCAAGAAAAATTTATTTTCACTAAAAGATTCACAAATAAGAGAGAAAGATATAAACATAATTTGTAAGGATGTTTCACCTTGGATTAAAAACCATATTGGAGCAAAAACATTAGAAAAGAACAACCTCGAACATATAAAATTTGATTTTATTTATATCGATCCACCATATAAAAAAAACATTTATAGAACACTATTAAAAGATTTGTTCAAAACATATTTAATCACAAAAAAAACTATTGTGATTTGTGAACATTCAAAAAATGAAGTAATTGAGAATGATTATTTATGGAAAATAGAAGATATAAGATTATATGGTCAAACTAAACTTACATTTTTAGTCAAAATCTAACATTCCAGAACCTCTTCGATATTGATTCCACGCGCTAACAAATAAACCTAAAAGAGTAATAGGAACTAATCCTAAAACAATTCCACAAAGCAAAGGTTCAATCATTGTTTTTAATACTTCTAATAAATTTATTCTTGCATAAAAAATATTTTTTGCATCAATATCTTCATCTTATGCAGCAGAAAATATTACTAAAGAATTATTGATTTACATAATTTCAACAAATTAATTTAGTTTATAGTAAAAATAAAAATTAAATTAAATAATTATGATAACTTTAATTATGAAAAAGATTTTTATTTAAAGTTTTAGTTACGTAAATTGAATCTTAAAGAAGCTAATTTTAAACTTAAAATCATTTTAGTGGAACCCAGAGGGCCTCTTAATGTAGGTAGCGTTGCAAGATTATGTTCTAATTTTAATGTTGATCAATTAAGAATAGTATCACCAAAATGTGATATCTATTCATTAGAGACCAAAAAGATGGCCCTAAAAGGAATTAAATTTATAGAAGAATGCACTATTTATGAATCTCTTATAGATGCAATTTCAGATTGTAATTTAGTACTTGCCACTTGTGGAAGAATTCACTCCCCAAAAGAATATGAACAAGATTCTTTAGAAAATATTTCCACCTGGATTAGAAATTTTAAGGAAGTAAAAAACTTAGCAATTCTTTTTGGTCGAGAGGATAGAGGTTTATCAAACAAAGAATTACTTATGGCTAATAAGGTTTTTACAGTTAATACTCATAAAAATTTCCCTTCCTTGAATTTATCTCATGCTGTTTCCATTGTTTTATATGAATTATCAAAGATTACAAAAGTTGATGATATTTTGAAAAAAAAAGCATTAGATTTTGCCTCCCCCAAATATATAGAGGATTCATTTTTAGAGATAGAAAATCTTTTATTAAAAACTGGTTATCTACTTCCTCATACTTTAAATACAAAAATAAGTAAATTTAAAAAATATATACATAGATCTGAAACTTCTAAACATGAATTAGATATACTAAGAGGAATAATTCATCAAATAAATTGGGCACTTGAAAATAAAAATAAAATATAGTTTCAATTAAAAATATTTCTTATTTATAACCTTTTAATAAAATATAAAAAAATTAATAAATCTATTTATTTTTTTTCTAAATGATATTTACTAATAGCAATATCTGAAGTAACATCAAAATTTATAAGAATTATAGTAAAGGAAACAACGTGAATCTAACAAAAAAAAGAAGAGTCTTTCCCTTTACAGCTGTTATTGGGCAAGAAGAAATGAAATTAGCACTTCTTTTAAATGTAATTGATCCAAGAATTGGAGGTGTAATGATAATGGGTGATAGAGGAACAGGAAAGTCAACAACTATAAGAGCTTTAGCAGATCTATTACCTGCCATTGAAGTAGTAAAAGGAGATCCATATAATAGTTCTCCAAATGATCCTGATTTACAGAGTCAAGAAGTGCTTGAAAAAATTGGAGAAGGGAATAATCTTGAACTTGATAACAAACAAGTACCAATGGTAGATCTACCCTTAGGAGCAACTGAAGATAGATTATGTGGAACTATTGATATTGAAAAAGCTTTAAGCGAAGGAATTAAAGCATTCGAGCCAGGGCTTTTAGCCAAGGCTAACAGAGGTCTTTTATATGTTGATGAAGTAAATTTATTAGATGATCATTTAGTTGATGTGCTTTTAGACTCTGCGGCATCAGGTTGGAATACAGTTGAAAGAGAGGGAGTATCAGTTAGGCATCCAGCTAGATTCGTACTAATAGGCTCTGGGAATCCAGAGGAAGGTGAACTTAGGCCGCAATTGTTAGATAGATTTGGAATGAGTGTCGAAGTCAAAACTGTAAGAGATGCTGATTTAAGAGTTAAAGTAGTTGATCAAAGGACATCTTTTGATAATGATCCAGAAGCATTTACAAATGAAATGAATGAAAAACAAGCTGAGCTACAGGCAAAAGTTGTTGAGGCTCAAAAAAATCTCAGTAAAGTAAAAATAGATGATGATTTAAGACTAAACATTTCTGCTATCTGTGGAGAATTAGATGTTGATGGATTAAGAGGCGATATTGTCACTAATAGATCAGCCAAAGCAATCGCTGCCTTTGAAGGGAGAGATGAAGTTTCTGATGAAGATATAGCTAGAGTTATAACTTGCTCGTTAAGACATCGATTAAGAAAAGACCCTTTAGAACAAGTTGATTCTGGAGAAAAGGTAATTAAAGCGTTCTGCAAAGTTTTTGAAATCGAAGAAAAAGAAAACTTATCAAAATTTCAACTTGCAATAAATGAGGACTAATATTGATAATTATTGGAATAGATCCTGGATTAGCAAGAGTAGGCTATGGAATAATTGAAGTTAAGAGAAATGAAAAAACTCTCCTAGATTGTGGAATTATCGAGACAAAAAAAGATGTAAAAGAAGAAAATAGACTCCTTGAAATTTTTATGGATCTAAAAGAATTAATTAATAAATGGAAACCAGATTATGCAGCTGTAGAAAAATTCTTTTTTTATAAATCAAGCACAACTATAAGTGTTGTACAAGCAAGAGGCGTTATTATGATGACTCTGGGATCTTTTAATATTCCAATAACTGAATATGCCCCAGCCCAAATAAAGCTTGCGATTACAGGATTTGGGAAAGCCACTAAAAAAGATGTATTAGATTCAGTAATGTATAGTTTAAAACTTGATTATCCACCTAAACCAGATGATTCTGCAGATGCATTAGCTATTGCATTAACTAAATTTAATGAACTAATAAATTAAAAATTCGAAGTCATAAAAATGGTTAAAAGTTTTGAAAGAGCAAAATTTAAAAAAATAATGAGTGAAAGCTCTCTATCTGAGAGAAAGAGTGTAAAAAGAAATGTAGAAAGATTCATAATAACTTTAGATAAAAATAAATGGATTAATAAATTCTTCGCAATTTATTGGCCTTTAAAAGATGAAGTAGATTTAAGGGAATTAAGAAAAAAATATCCTTTAGCCTTACCAAAATGTAATTCAAGCAAAAGAATTGATTTCTATATTTGGGATGAAACTCCTTTAGTAAAAGATCAAGAAGGAATTTTTGCTCCAAATAATTCAAATTTATTAAATTCAAGACAAATATCATATATTTTTGTTCCTTGTTTATCTGTTGATAAGAAATTAAACCGTCTTGGCTATGGAGGCGGTTATTATGACAAACTTAGGGCTAGTGAAGATTGGAGATTAATCCCTTGCATTGGAGTGCTTACCAATAAATGTGTGAGTAAAACTTTTCTAACTAGAGATAATTGGGATATTCCTTTAAGTGGAATCATTACTGATAATGAAATTTTAATATAATAAGGTAATTATTATTTATTTCAGGATGGAAAATAAGGATATTTATAGCAATTTAAATAATATAGTGAAAAAGTTAAAATCAACAAATGATCCAAAAAGAAAATATGAATATATTTTATGGCTTGGGAAAAAATTACCGTCTCATAATAATGAAATATTAATTCCAAAAAACAAAGTAAAAGGATGCGTTTCAGAAGTTTATGTTAAAGGCACACTTAAACAAGGTAAAATATATTGGCAAGGTTTTTCTGATGCCTTAATTACAAGGGGTTTATTATCCTTTTTAATA
>CACOMD010000026.1 GCA_902628235.1 uncultured Prochlorococcus sp.
TATTATTGTTGATCAACCTTTTAATTTAATATTATCTGAACTCATTAGAGAGCAAGTATTACTAAATACAAGGGAGGAAGTTCCTCATAGCGTAGCGGTCAAAATTGAGAAAATTGAAAATATGAAAAACAAAGGTAAAAAATTTACTGCTATTTTGGCAACAGTGATTGTAGAGAGAAAGAGTCAAAAAGGAATCCTTATTGGAAAAGGAGGTTCTATGTTAAAGATTATTGGGCAATCTGCAAGAATAAATATGAGAAATCTAATTGATGGTGCGATTTATCTTGAGTTATTTGTAAAAGTGATACCAAATTGGAGAAAAAAAGAATCAAAATTAATTGAATTTGGTTATGAGGAAGATTTCTAGATGTCTAAAATTTGTTTTGATGTAATAAGCTTGTTTCCTACTTCTTTTCAAATATTGAAGGATATGGGAGTTATCTCGAGAGCTATCAAAAAAAAATTAATTTCAATTAATACTTGTGACTTAAGAAACTTTGGAAATGGCACTTATAGGCAAGTTGATGATATCCCTTATGGAGGTGGGTCAGGAATGGTTTTAAAACCAGAGCCCATATACAAAGCATATGAATCAATCAAAAAATCAAAAAATAAACTTACACTGCTTATGTCTCCACAAGGGCAAGTAATTAAGCAAAAGGATTTTGTCAGATGGGCATCATATGATCAATTAATCATTATTTGCGGTCAATACGAAGGTTTTGATGAGAGAGTAAGAGTATTGGCGGATGAAGAAGTTTCTATTGGAGATTATATTTTGACTGGAGGAGAAATTCCGGCTTTAACAATAATTAATGGGATTTCACGTTTAATCCCAGGAACTCTTGGAGATCCTGATTCTTTAAATGATGAGAGTCATAATTCATGCTGTTTAGAATATCCACATTACACAAGGCCTTCAAGCTTTCGTGGCATGAATGTACCCACTGTTTTAATGAGTGGTAATCATAAAGAAATTAAAAATTGGCGAAATGAGCAAAAGATTCAAAGAACTTTTGAGAGAAGAAAAGATTTAATTTCTTCTGAAGACTTCAAAAATTTACCAGGAAGTAAGAGAATAAGTAAAGAACATAATAACTTTATGAGATTTCGCATCGGCAACGGATATGATATTCACCGATTAAAAAAGGGTAGAGATCTAATTATTGGAGGAGTAAAATTAGAACATCCTAAGAACTTAGGATTAGATGGACATAGCGATGCAGATGTTCTTAGTCATTCAATTATGGATGCACTCTTAGGCGCACTTTCATTGGGTGATATTGGTAAATATTTTCCACCAACTGATGATAAATGGAAAAATGCAGATAGTTTAAAATTACTCTCAAAAGTAGTTGAATTGATACGAAATAAAGGTTGGTTAATTAATAATATTGATAGTGTCATTGTTGCAGAAAGGCCAAAATTTCTTCCTCATATAGATTCAATGAAAGACAATATTTCTAAAGTAATAGGCCTAGAAAAAGATTTAATAGGTATAAAAGCTACAACAAATGAAACTCTAGGCCCAGAAGGTCGTGAAGAGGGGATAAGTTGTCATTCAGTAGTTTTATTAGAGAGAGAATCATGAAATTAATTTCTTGCTTCATATATCTAATAAAAAAGTTTTTTGTATTATTATTAGTTTCTATTATTTTTCAATCAAATTCTCCAAATGCTTTTGCTCTTCAAATGAATAAATTAAATGAAAATATCGTAGAAGAATTACGACTCAGTGTGCCCTTAAAATATAAGGAAACATGGCTTAAAGCAGAGGAAGAAGTTTGGGAGCCATGGCTTTCAAAACAAGATGGTTTTTTAGGAAGGCAAATTTTTTATAATCAGAAAGATGGAGAAGCTTTATTACTTGTAAAATGGAAAAATAGAAACTTATGGAAAAATATTTCTGATGAAGAAGTGAATAAAATGCAAAAAATTTATGAGGAAAATGTCATTAGCTCTTTAGGGGTTAAGACCAATCCTTTTGAGTTTATATATGAAGGCGAATTATTTGAACAAAAATGATTTTAGATATTAGATTCGATTTTGATAGACATAATCGTTTAGGGATAATTGAAGCAATCTGGGGTGAACATAAAAGTGTTGAACAATTAAAAAAAGTTGTACAAGAAGTTTTAAATAAAGATGAATTTGTTTTCATCACAAGAATTAATGAAAGCAAAGCTAGATGCCTTCAAGATATTTATTCAAATGCAATATTTATTAAAGATGCGAGTTGTTTAGTTATTGGAGAGAATAGAAATAAAGTTGAATCAGATAAAACAGTTGCTATTGTTTCTGGAGGTTCTAGTGATTTGAAAGTATCTCTAGAAGTAAAAACAGCTTTAGGAATTTATGGAATTAATTGTGAAACTTTTATAGATGTTGGAGTGGCAGGAATACATAGACTCTTCAATCAACTAGACAGAATTAATGAACATGATTTAATAATTGTTTGCGCTGGAATGGAAGGTGCTTTAGCTACTGTAATCGGAGGACTATTAGCTCAACCAATAATAGGAGTTCCTGTATCTGTAGGATATGGAGTTAGTAAAGATGGAATGGTGGCATTGAATTGTATGCTGGCAAGTTGTTCCCCAGGGATAATGGTGATGAATATAGATAATGGCTATGGAGCTGCGATGGCGGCGTTGAGAATAATTAAAAGTAAAAAGTAATAACTACTATCTCTCATGGTTAATCTCTAGAAGATTTTCTATCCACATATTTAATCTTTCAGACAATATTCCTTCTTCTCGCATCTTTAAAGCTTTCAAAATGACTTCAGTGTTTACCCATTCGGGGTATCTTTTTTGCACTTTTTAGTTTTTAATTATTCTTATTTGAAACAGATAAAATTAGTAGAATCAATAGATAATTTACAAATTTAATCAATATTGTCAGAATTATTACTAAGCCTTGATAATTCTGAAGAGTTACACTCACTTTCAACATTTTTTAATCGATCTATTAAATCAGAAAGATCTTTATGAGCTAATTGGCCATTTTGCTCCCATTTTAGAGATCTTGTAGATTGCTTTAATTCTTCTTTCATTTTTACATTAATCGTATTAAGAATATAAAATGAAAAATTAAAAATTTGATCAAATGTTTCGTTTATTAGGTTAAAAAATTATGAAGATATTTTTAGTTTTTTAAGTTTTGGTAAAAAAGCATAGTTTATTGTTAAAAATGCAGTTATCAAGTTAATTATCCTCCTCCAACTATTGATACTATTTCTATTTTATCTCCATTTTTTATAAATTTATCCTTCCATTCCTCAGAATTAATAATCAGATTATTTAGCTCAACAATAACTGTATTAGAAGAATACCCAAGTAATTTCATTGTCTCATTCAAAGAAATGCTTTTATTACATTGAATAATTCTTTCTTCACCGTTGACTCTAATTTTCATCAGTTAAGGAATTTATTATCATAATAGCTTTCTCTTTAGGTTTTTTTGAGTTAATAAGATCTGTAATTATAGCAACCTTGCAAATATTATTTTCTTTTAAAAGAGATATATTCTCTTGCTTAACCCCTCCAATGGCAAACCATGGAATTGAAATATCTTTAGTGAGAGATTTTAAGGTATCTATCCCTAATGGAACTTTTTCCTTTTTCGTTGTAGTAGCAAAAACTGGCCCAATTCCTAAATAGTCGCAGCCATCTTCTATCGCTTTTTTTATATCCAATTCATTATTTGCTGAAACACCTATTATTTTCGAAAACCCCAATATACTTCTAGCGGATTTTATATCCATATCATCTTGACCAAGATGAACTCCATCTGCTTTACAAGCTAAGGCAATATCTACCCTATCATTTATTAAAAAAAGAGCCCCAAATTTATTGCATAATTCTCTAACTTTTATGGCAAATTTTATATTATTAGAATCTTTCCCTTGCTTGTATCTCAATTGAATAATTTTTACACCCCCTTCCAAGATATTTTTTATTTTCTCAAATAAATTTTCGGTATCGAGAGTAATAAAATATAAATCATTTTCTTTCAAAACTTTTCGAAGTGCTAAATTTGAATGTGCTTCTAATAAGATAATTTCAAGATTATAAATTTCATATCTTATCTCAGATGAAATTTTACAAAGATTTTGATTATGGCCTCTTGTGAATTCTTCTATTACTCTTAATGCCTCCTGTACTCTGGCTGCATTAGAGCAAATTATGGAGCTTGCATTATTTCTCTTGAATTGTTCAGGATGACTTAGACCAGCACATTCATCAGCAATAAAATTTCTAGAATCTTTGTACACTTTAAGATGATGCTTACCTAAAGTTTGTCTGAAATTTTTAAAGCTTTTAACTAAATCTTTTCTTCCTAGAGCAAATCTTGCCCAGTCCTCCAAAACTCTTAAACCTTCCCTAGCTCTATCTAAATTTGCATCGACAATTTGAGCTACTCTTAGATCTTCTATTTGTTTTAAGTTTAAGCTATTCATATTATTTATTTAATATTATTAAAAATTTCTTTAGCTATATTTTTATCTTTATAAATTTGTTCTGACAATTTATTTAAATTTGAAAATTTTATTTGAGATCTAATTTTTTTAATAGGTTGAATTTTTAATTTTAAATCATAAAGATTAATATCTTGATCAATTAGATGAACTTCTACTGCAGAAGGGGAGAGTGGATCAATTGTTGGCTGAGGACCTAAGTTCATCACAGAAGGTATTTTATGTTTGAATTTTTTTGTAGAGGTCCAAGCGGCATAAACACCCTCTCCAGGTAGGAATTTTCTTCCATCTATTTCAAGGTTTGCAGTTGGAAATCCTATCTCTTTACCAAGGCCCTTTCCTTTGACTACTCTGCCAGAAAAATAATAAGGCCTTTTTAGCAATCTCTTAGCATTTTCTAAATCACAGTTTTGTAATAATTCTCTTACTCTACTGCTGCTAATTCTTCCATATTTATCTTCCAAGAGTGAGACTATATTTAATGTAATATTATGATTTCTTATCGATTCCTTAATAGTATTGACGTCTCCTTGCCTTTTATAGCCAAATCTGAAGTTCTCTCCAACTGAAATACTTTTTGTTTGAAGTTGATTAAAAACAATATCTTTTAAGAATTCATTAGCACTAAGCTTAGATAACTTTTTATCAAAAGGGATTAAGACTAATTGTTCTATTCCAAGATTCTCTAACAGTGGAAGCTTTTCCTCTGGGAGGTCAAGCCTTAATCTGGTCTCACCAAATAACACTTCTCTTGGATGTGGCCAGAAACTTGCAATGGTTGGAGTATATTGACTATCCTTCACAACAGTTTCTATTAATCTTCTATGACCTTCATGTAATCCATCAAAACTTCCTATCCCGATAGAGGTAGGTGCTTTGACTTCAGATGGGGATATTAAAGAGATCACAATATAGCGTGCAATTTTATGAATTTGATGGCAAATTTGAATAAATAATATACTTAATCAAATGAATGGCTGACAAAATAGATTTTCAGTTGCTTTCATTTGGAATGCGACGGACCGGTTGGATACGCTTTTGGATTCAATCTATTCTAGGTGTTGTTGTAACATCTGTTTTGCTTTTTTCAAATGTTGTTAGTAATGATAGCGAAGGACAGCTTAGTTTGGCACCAGGATTATCATTAACAACACTATCTTTAGTCTTACTATTTCTTAGCCTTTGGCAAGGCTGGTTAATTGTAAAAACTGGTAGGGCAATTTCAAGCAATGTTAGACCCTCAAGAGGTCAGACAAGCAAGCTTATTAAAAGAGGTTTATTTATTGATTTATTAGGAATATTATTCGGACTTGTTGGTTATCAAGCTCTTATGGGGGCGCTTTTTATACAAGCCTCTACGCAAACACAAGGCATTGCAATAGCTACTAGCTCAGATGTTGCAATTACGGGATTAGAAATTCTTTCTGTTTTAAGTAATACTCAAGTTTTAGCAGCACATTTTATAGGATTATGTTCATCTTTATGGTTGCTTAGAAGAATCTATAAAAGTTGAATATCAGGGAGCATTTCTAAACTATCTCTCCAAAATAAATCAGGCTCAATAGGAGTTAATGAAAGTTTTTTCTTTTCTATTTGTGAAACATCGCTTGGCCAGTTTTTTGGTCCATATCCCTTCGACTTGAGATCTATCACAGCTTCTCCAGCTAACCAAAAATAAGTATCTCCTCTTGGATCTTCCCTTTTTGAAAATTGATTTTTATATTTTCTGATTGATAATCTTGTCCAAGAACCTCCTATTATTTCACTCTTTTGACATGGTGGAATGTTTAAATTAAGAAGTAATGACTTTGGCCAATTATTTTTTAAGGCTTGTTCAGCAATTTTTAAAGAAACTTCACTTGCAAATTTAAAATCCCTCCATTTGAAGTCAGCTAAACTTATAGCCATTGAAGGTATATTTTCAAGAGTTCCTTCCATAGCAGCGGCTACAGTACCTGAACAAAATATATCTGTGCCTAAATTAGGACCTTGATTAATACCAGAAAGAACTAAATCAGGCTTCGCATCTAATAATTCAGATAAAGCTAATTTTACACAATCGGCAGGAGTACCTGAGCATCCCCAAGCTTTAATGCCTTTTTGAAATAATGCATCTGCGTTCTCAACTCTTATTGGTGAGGATAAAGTTAATCCATGACCTGTTGCAGATCGCTCTTGGTCTGGGCATACAACAGTGACATTATGACCTCTCTCTAAAGCATTTTTGGCAAGTGATCTTATTCCATCAGCAAAAATGCCATCATCATTAGAAATTAAAATATTTAATGAATCCATTTGGAAAAATAATTTTTAATATGCACTATGGTTAAGTAATATGAACTTATACCTATTTTTACTATATCAGTGAGTGAAATTGAATTATTAGATCAAATTGAGAATCAGTTGGAAAGTCTTTCTGATTCGGCTTATCAAGATATAAAAAATACTAAGAAGGAAAGTGATTTAGAAATCTTAAGAGTTTCTCTGCTTGGGAAAAAAGGGAAATTATCAAATATTCTAAAAAAAATGGGTAAATTGGAAGGAAAAGATAGACCAAAGATTGGTCAAAAAGCAAATATTCTTAAAACCAATCTACTTGAAGCTATTAGTGAGCGAAGGAATCAGCTACTAGATTATGCTTTAGAGTTGAAAGTTTTAAATGAGAAAATAGATGTAACTATTCCCTCCACTGGAACTCCTAAGGGTAATCAACATCCATTACTCTCAACTCAAGATGAAATTGTTGATATTTTTTGTGGATTAGGCTACTCAGTAGCAATTGGGCCTGAAATCGAATCTGATTTTTATAATTTTGAGTCTTTAAATATCCCTAAGAATCATCCTGCGAGAGATATGCAAGATACTTTTTATTTAAATGATAATTTACTCTTGAGGACGCATACATCTCCAGTTCAAATAAGATATTTAAAAGAGAATCCACCACCTACTAGAATTATTTCTCCAGGTCGCGTTTACAGAAGAGATGCTGTAGATGCAACACATTCTCCTGTTTTCAATCAAGTAGAAGTTTTATGTATTGATGAAGGTATTAACTTTAGTCATTTAAGAGGAACTGTACTAACTTTTTTAAAAACTTTTTTTGGCGACTTACCTATTAGATTTAGAGCAAGTTATTTTCCTTTTACTGAACCATCGGCCGAAGTAGATGTTCAATGGAAAGGGAAATGGTTGGAGGTCATGGGGTGTGGGATGGTTGATCCAATGGTGCTTGAAAGAATGGGGATAGATTCAGAAAAGTGGACAGGTTTTGCTGCTGGTTTAGGAGTCGAAAGATTTTGTATGGTAAGGCATCAAATAGATGATATTAGAAGATTTTATACAAATGATTTGAGGTTCTTAAAACAATTTTAGTAAAGTTTTCTAGCATTAAAATTAGCCTTAATAGAACAACTTGGTTTAAGGTATAGAAAGCTATAAATTTCTCGATTGGTACGAAAAGCTGGGCTAATCGTCAATGATGGAAAAGATTTGGCTGTCAAGACAGCTATGTCTGTTCAAAAAAAGTTGGAAAGTTCTAATTATAAAGTTGTTAGAGTTAGTAGCTCTGGAGGGATGGTAGGTTTTGCAAATCCTGATCAACATGTAAGGCCACTTGGATATACAAATTGTGTACCAGATGGTTTCAATTCCTCTATTGATTTCGCAATTGTCCTTGGTGGAGATGGAACTGTTTTATCTGCAGCTAGGCAAACTGCTCCTGCAAAAATCCCAATTCTCACAATTAATACTGGCCATTTAGGTTTTTTGGCAGAAGCTTATTTATCTAATCTTGAAGATGCATTGGATAAACTAATTCAAGGTGATTGGGAGATAGAAGAAAGGAATAGTTTGATTATTAGTGTCATGCGAAATGATCAAAGGAGATGGGAGTCTTTATGTCTTAATGAAATGGCTTTACACAGAGAGCCATTAACAAGTATGTGTCATTTCGAAATATCAATAGGGAAGCATGCGCCTGTAGATATTTCTGCTGATGGTGTCATTCTATCTACTCCAACAGGATCAACAGCATATTCATTAAGCGCTGGAGGTCCTGTCATAACTCCTGATTGCCCTGTAGTACAATTAACTCCAATCGCTCCACACTCATTAGCATCTAGAGCATTGGTCTTTAATGATTCTGAACCAGTCACGGTTTTCCCTGCTACTCCTGAAAGATTAATTATGGTCGTAGATGGTAATGCAGGATGCTATGTATGGCCTGAAGATAGAGTTTTAATACGAAAAAGTACACATCCTGTTAAGTTTATTAGACTTGAGGACCATGAGTTTTTTCAGGTGTTGAGAAATAAGTTAGGCTGGGGTTTGCCTCATGTTGCAAAACCGGACAAGTAAATTTATTTTTTCTTAGCTTTAATTATAAATACTGGATTATTTGGCTCGAATCTTGTCCCATCAGCAATGCTTATTCCTTTAAATGTTTGAATAAGTCTCATGTTTATTTCATAATTAAATTCTTTTAGGGTTAAATCAATTTGCTGTAATACCTCATATGTAATTACAGGAAGTACTATTATATCGTTGCGTTTTAGAAATTTATTTAATTTTTCTATAACTAAGATTTTTGTTTCTAAACCACAACCTCCAATAATAATCCTATTTGAATTTGAGAAAGATTTATTATCAGCATTAATTAAATAATCTTTCACGTCTCTTTCAATGATTTTTATAGGAGAGACACTTAATCTTTTGGCATTCTCTTGTATTAAGGACTGACTTCCAAATCTTTTATCAAT
>CACOMD010000027.1 GCA_902628235.1 uncultured Prochlorococcus sp.
ATACATGCATCAGTAATGCTTTTACCATATTCAAGCTCATTTTTTGCTCTAAGCTTTTGATTACCTTCTTTTAAATGACTTTCTAACATTACTCCTAGGATATTAATTTCTCCATCTTTTATTTGCTTAGAAATATTATCTAAGACTGATGCTTGCTTTCTAAAATCCTTATTTGAATTACCATGGCTACAATCAATCATAACTTTTTGGGGCAAATTGCATTTAGATAAATCAGTTGCAATATTTTTAATATGAGAGTTATCAAAATTAGGGCCTTTTGTCCCACCTCTAAGAACTATATGTGTATCAGGGTTACCAGTAGTATTTACAATCGAAGCAAATCCATCACTATTTACACCCAAGAAATGATGTGATCTTGCTGCAGATTGCATAGCATTTATAGCAGTTGAAAAAGAACCATCTGTACCATTTTTAAATCCTATAGGCATTGATAATCCAGATGCCATCTCTCTATGAGTTTGACTCTCAGTAGTTCTAGCACCAATGGCAGTCCAACTAATTAAATCCGCAATATATTGAGGCACAATGGGATCCAACAATTCTGTTGCAGAAGGTATTCCTTCAGAGGCTAAATATCTTAGCAAGCCTCTAGCTCTTCTCAAGCCAGTATTTATATCATATGAACCATCTAAGTGTGGATCATTTATAAGACCTTTCCAGCCAATAGTAGTCCTTGGCTTTTCAAAATAAACTCTCATTACAATTTCTAATTTATCACCGAATTTTCTTCTGAATTCTTGTATATGTTTTGAATACTCTTTTGCAGCATCTATATCATGTATAGAACATGGTCCTACGACTACTAGAAACTTTGTAGAGTTTTTATGCAAAATATTTTTAATTAGCTCTCTTGATTTAGAGACGGTACTAGCAGAGGTATAATCAAGTGATAAATCCTGATGAAGTTGTCTTGGAGGTATTAATGGACGAGTTTCAACTACATGTAAATCAGATGTTTTCTCTAAAAATTGATTATTTGATGAGATTGTCATTGAAGGAGAAATAACGTTGAATATGTAAAGAGCTTTATGAATACTATTCTTTTCATAACTAAAAATAACAACAAATTAGGAATTAAACCCTAGAAATGATGAATTTGGAAACATTGCTAAAAGATTATCATAATCATGTAAATGAGAGAGAAAATGACAAAATCCCTCCTTTACCTCTAAATGCCGAGCAAACAAATGTTGTCATAGAGCTATTAGAAAGAGTTGACAAATCTCAAGGTGATTATCTAATTAATCTACTCACAAATAGAGTTCCTCCAGGTGTTGATGAAGCAGCGTATGTCAAAGCAAGCTGGTTAACAGCAATAGCTAATGGAGAAAAATTTTGTGATTTTGTTACTCCTGTGAAAGCAATTCACTTATTAGGGACAATGATTGGTGGATATAATGTAAATTCTTTAGTTGAGATTTTAAAAAAAGAAAACAAAGTCACTTCTCAAGAGGCAGCAAATGCTTTAAAGAAAATTATACTTGTATATGATGCAGCAAATGATATTTTTGAATTATCTAAAAATAATCAGTATGCGAAACAAGTAATAGATAGTTGGGCACAAGCAGAATGGTTTACTAGCAAGCAATCACTACCTAAACAAATTAAATGCTTGGTCTTTAAAGTAAAAGGAGAAACAAATACAGATGACCTTTCGCCTGCTGTACATGCGACTTCTAGACCGGATATTCCAATGCATGCTTTATCAATGTTGGAATTCAAAGAAGAAACTGGTTTAAATATTCTTGAGGATTTAAAATCTCAAAATATTCAAATTGCATATGTAGGGGATGTAGTTGGAACTGGAAGCTCTCGAAAATCTGCAATTAATTCCCTTATTTGGCATATTGGTGAAGATATACCTTATGTTCCAAATAAAAAAACAGGTGGAATTGTGATTGGTGGTAAAATTGCACCTATTTTTTTTAATACTGCACAAGATTCAGGTGCTCTTCCAATCGAAGCTGATGTCTCGAATTTAAATACTGGAGATTTAATAAAAATTGAACCTTATAAAGGTTTAATAAAAAAAATTGATCCTTTTACAAAAATTGAAGAAAAAATAAGCCAATTTGATTTAAAACCATCAACTATTACTGATGAAATACAAGCAGGTGGAAGAATTAATCTCATGATAGGAAGATCTCTTACAGATAAAATAAGAAGCAAACTTAAATTAAAACCTAGTACAGTTTTTATTCGCCCATCAAATCCAATAAAGAATAATAATGGCTTTACTCAAGCACAAAAGATAGTAGGAAAAGCATGCGGTTTAGATGGGGTTTCGCCAGGCATGACTTGTGAACCAATAATGACAACGGTAGGCAGTCAAGATACGACCGGACCTATGACAAGAGACGAGTTGAAAGAATTAGCCTGTTTAGGATTTACTGCAGATTTGGTAATGCAAAGTTTCTGTCACACTGCAGCCTATCCAAAACCAGTAGATTTAATAACCCATAAAGAATTACCTGATTTTATTTCTCAAAGAGGTGGAGTTGCTCTTAAACCAGGAGATGGAATAATTCATAGCTGGCTAAACAGAATGCTACTTCCTGATACGGTTGGAACAGGGGGGGATAGTCATACAAGATTTCCATTAGGTATTTCATTCCCAGGAGGATCAGGAATTGTTGCTTTTGCTGCTGCTATAGGTTCAATGCCATTAAACGTCCCAGAATCAGTATTAGTAAAATTCATTGGGGATTTACTTCCGGGAATTACTTTAAGAGATCTTGTAAATGCAATTCCACTTTTTGCTATAAAGAAAGGACTACTGACTGTAGAGAAGGCTAATAAAAAGAATATATTTAATGGGAAAATAATGGAAATTGAAGGGCTCCCAAATTTAAAACTAGAACAAGCGTTTGAACTTACTGACGCAACAGCAGAACGCTCATGCGCTGGAAGTACAATACTTTTATCAACAGACACCGTAGAAGAATATTTAAAAAGTAATATTTGCCTTTTGGAGAAAATGATAGAAAGTAATTATGAGGATTCAAAATCAATTTTGAGAAGAATAAATGATATGAAAAATTGGTTGAAGAATCCGAAATTAATTGAACCAGATGCCAATGCAACTTATGAAGAAACAATAGAGATTGATTTATCAAAAGTTACAGAACCAATAGTTGCTTGTCCAAATGATCCTGACAATGTAAAAGAAATTTCAGAAGTAGCTAATACAAAAATAGATGAAGTATTTATAGGTTCTTGCATGACAAATATTGGACACTATAGAGCTGCAGCAAAAATCTTAGAGGGAGCTGGCAAAATCAAATCAAAATTATGGATATGTCCACCCACTAAAATGGATGAAGAAACATTAAAAAAAGAAGGCTATTATAAAATTTTTGAAGATTGTGGTGCAAACTTAGAACTTCCTGGATGCTCTTTATGCATGGGTAATCAAGCAAGAGTTGATGACGAAGCAATAGTTTTTTCAACAAGTACAAGAAATTTTGATAATAGACTTGGAAAAAATGCACAAGTCTTTTTAGGAAGTGCTGAATTAGCTGCCGTTTGTGCTCTTTTTGGCAAAATTCCAACATTAAATGAATATAAAGATATTACTAAAAATAAAATTGATCCATATTCAAAAGAACTTTATCGTTATCTTCAATTTGATGAGATAAAAAATTTTAGTTTATCGAAATGAACCAAAATAATGGATATAAATTAAAAGCAGAAATTAAACAAAAAAGTAGTGAATCAGTCAAAAGCATAAAAAAATTATTAAGGCAACGTTCCTTAGTAGTGGCTTTTGCACTCTTATTAACAGGTCTTGGAGCTTCAATTACAAGTGTTTCCTTCAAAGCTGGAATAGCTTTTATCAACAATTGGAGATTAGAGCTTTTAGAAAGTTATCCAGCATACTTGATCCTTCCTCTTTTTGGATTAATCGGCGGTGCTATATCTGGTCTTTTAATCAAAAATATTGCCCCTGCTGCTAAAGGTTCTGGGGTAAGCCAGATTATGGGCTTTTTGAGACATAAAAGAGTTCCTATGAACTTAAGAGTTGGATTAGTCAAGCTTATATCTGGAATCATATCCATAGGAAGTGGCTTTCCTCTCGGGCCAGAAGGCCCTTCTGTGCAAATGGGAGGCTCCGTAGCGTGGCAAATGGCTAAATGGCTGAAAGCCCCAATCGCATTTAGAAGGGTCATTGTAGCAGCAGGAGGAGGGGCTGGGATTGCAGCAGTGTTCAGTGCTCCTTTAGGAGGATTTATTTATGCTATCGAAGAATTATTAAACTCTGCTAGACCAGTAGTTTTATTATTAGTCATAGTTACAACTTTTATTGCTGATTCTTCAGCAATTTTTCTTCAAGGAGGAACTAATAAACCTACTTTTACAATTGACTTATCTTTTTCGCCTAATGACTTTTTCTATCTTGTAATGCTTGGATTAATTATTGGTGTATTTGCAGAATTTTATTGCAAATATGTACTAATGATGCAAAATCTTGGAAAAAGGTTATATCAAAATAAATTTGTCTTAAAAATGAGTATATGTGGTTTTATTTTAGGAACCATCTACTCTCTACTAGGAGATGAATTTCACGATTTAGACAAATTAAAAAAAATTATAGCTACACAAAATTTAGATCTCTCTATAAATCCATTTGAAAATATAATTATATGGGCAATTTTAGTAGTTTTTATATTATTTATTACTTCTGGTTTAGCAGCAGCAGTAGGAGCTCCTGGAGGATTATTTTACCCAATGCTTATTCTAGGAGGAGCAACTGGCTTGATCATCGGAAGTTTAATTCCAGAGAATGCGCCAAATACATATATATTTGCTGGCATGGGAGCATTTGTGGCTGGATGTTCAAGAACACCTATTACAGCGATGTTTCTCGCATTTGCTTTAACTAAGAATCTAATCATACTTAAACCGGTTCTTATAAGCTGCATTACTAGTTTCCTAGTAGCAAGATTATTCAATGAAAAATCTATTTATGAAAGACAAATTCAAATAGAGATAGATAACTAATTTAAGAAAGATTAATCAAATACAGCTGTTTTACTGTTATAAACAAACACTTGATGATTAAGATGCATTCGTACAGCCCTTGCAAGAGAAATTCTCTCAATATCTCTCCCTTTCCTGATTAGATCATCAACTTCATCTCTATGACTAACTCTAACCGTACACTGATCTATAATTGGTCCCTCATCTAAATCTTTTGTGACATAATGAGCGGTTGCTCCAATTAACTTTACTCCTCTTTTCCAAGCACGATGATAGGGCTGGGACCCCTTGAATGCAGGCAAAAACGAATGATGGATATTAATTATTTCTGAAAATTCATTCAAAAAAGATTCACTGAGAATTTGCATATATTTAGCTAAAATCACAAATTTTATATCAAACAATTTTAACTTATCTAAGATTTGTCTCTCAACTTCTGATCTCTGGTTATTAAATGAATCATAATAAATAAATTGAGAATTAAAATCTTTGGCTAACCCTTCAAGATCGGGATGATTAGAAATAATTAATGGGACTTTCATCTTTAACTCTCCATTTCTCACCCTCCATAACAAATCGATTAAGCAATGATTTTGCTTACTAACAAATATTGCTACATTTGGAATTTCATCAGAATAATTTATAGTAAATTTTGCATTAATGTTATGAGCAATTTGTTGAAATCCCTGAAATATATCTAACTTATTAAAGGGTAAACCATTGATACTCCATTCAATCCTACTCAAAAAGAGTTCTGCATCTTGATCTGTATGATGATCAGAATGTTTAATATTTCCTCCACAACTAGATATCCAACTAGTTAGCTTGCATACCAAACCAGGTTGATCGGGACAAACAGTTCTTAAAATAATTGAAGGGTTTTTCAAAAATGAATTAATTAATTTAACTTTTTATAATTACCTATAATATATTAATGAATCAACCAAGAGATAAATTTAATAAAATCAAAGTATTAATCGTAGGATCCGGAATAATTGGAAAATCTAATGCTTTTAAATTATCAGATTATGGTTTTGATATCACAATAGTTGATCAGAATGAAATTAATAACAGCAGTAATGCAGCTCTTGGTATTTTAATGGGAAAAATTTATCAAAAGAGAAAAGGTAGAAGTTGGATTCTAAGACAAAAAAGTTTGGAATTATGGCCTAAATGGGTAAATATTTTGCAAAGTTATAATTCAAAATTAAGAATTGAAAAACCATTATTACAACTTACAAATGATCTAGAAAAATTTAAAAAATTAACTACGTTTGCAAATAATAATAGACATGATGGTTTAGAAACTATAGAAACTAATTCATACATTTATAAATCAATTAATAAGATGTTTGAAGACAATAAATTACAAGGAATAATTTCCCATCAAGATGGCAGAATTAATCCAAGAACTTTATTAGAGACCCTTGATATAGCTTTAAAAGCAAAAAATATTAAAACGATTAAAAACCAAATAATTAGGATTGAAAAAAAAAATAATAAATGGAATTGTAAACTTAAGACCGGTGAAATTTTCAACAGCGAAATAGTTATACTTTGTAATTCGCTAGATTCGTTGAAATTAATTAATTTAGAAATAAATAAAATAAAACTTAAACCTGTGCTTGGACAAGCTGTAGAGATACTTAACAAGGAAAAAAATAAAAATTTTTTATCCTTACCAAAGCTTTTAAATATTAATGGCAAGAATCTAATAACTTTAAGCAAAGAAAAAATAATAATAGGTTCAACTGATGAATATTCTTTTCAACCTGAAGAATTTTATTTAAATAAACTTTTTGAATTCTTAGAAAATAAACCAATTTGGCTAGACAAGAAAAATATCACCAAAAAATGGTTCGGAATACGTTCAAGACCAGAAGGTGAACCATCACCGTTATTAAAATCATTAGAAAAAGGATTAATATTATGCTCAGGTTTTTATAAAAATGGGATATTACTTGCCCCTGCTTGTTCAAATTGGGTTTCAGAGGAAATTAAAAAACATATTTAACTATTTTGATTCAGTAAAATCAGCATCAATAACATCATCTCCATCATCTTTAGGGGGAGTTTGTTCTGAAGCACCAGTAGCTGATGATTGATTACCTGGTTGTTGATATACAGAAGATCCAACAGCATAAAGTTCTTGTTGAAGTTCTTCAAGTAGCTTCTTCATTGCTTCATAATCTTCTTTATCAGTAGCCTCTTTTAGTGAATTGCTTTTCTCTTGTACCTTTTCTTTAGTGGCAGCATCAACTTTATCTCCTAGTTCTGCTAATTGCTTTTCTGTTTGATAAACAAGTGTTTCAGATTGATTTTTTAGATCAATACGTTCTCTTTTTTCTTTATCAGAAGAAGCATTTGTTTCAGCATCTTTGACCATCTTATCAACTTCGTTATCTGACAATGTTGAAGCACCAGTTATTGAGATACTTTGCTCTTTACCACTGCCTTTATCTTTAGCTGTAACACTCAAAATTCCATTAGCATCGATATCAAAAGTGACTTCAATTTGAGGAACACCTCTAGGAGCAGAGGGAATACCATCTAATCTGAAAGTACCTAAACTTTTATTATCAGAAGCCATTTCTCTTTCCCCTTGCAAAACATGTATTTCAACATTTGTTTGACCATCTACAGCCGTTGAATAAGTTTCTGATTTCTTTGTAGGTACTGTAGTATTACGTGCAATCATTTTTGTCATAACACCTCCAAGAGTTTCTACTCCTAAAGAAAGAGGTGTCACATCTAGTAAAAGAATATCCTTAACTTCCCCAGCTAAAACACCGCCTTGAACAGCTGCTCCAACAGCAACAACTTCATCTGGATTAACAGTTTGATTAGGATCTTTACCAGTAATTTTTTTAACTAAATCTAAAACTGCAGGTATCCTTGAAGAACCCCCTACCATAACTACTTCATCAATTTCACTTGTTGAGATTTTTGCGTCTTTAAGAGCTTGTTCTACAGGAATCTTACATCTATCTATAAGGGATGCGGCTAATTCTTCAAATTTTACTCTTGTAAGATTTAAATCAAGATGTTTAGGTCCTTCTGGAGTAGCAGTAATAAAAGGTAAATTAATTTCACTTTGTGTAGCATTTGATAATTCTATTTTTGCTTTTTCAGCAGCTTCTGTTAAACGCTGCAAAGCTTGCTTATCTTGCCTTAAGTCTATACCTTCATTTGATTTAAATGTACTAGCCAAATGATCTACAATACATCTATCAAAATCATCACCGCCAAGATGTGTATCTCCAGATGTTGAAAGAACTTCTGTTACTCCATCACCAGCCTCAATAACTGATACATCAAAAGTACCTCCACCTAGGTCGAAAACAAGTATTTTTTCGTTTTCTTTATCTAAGCCATAAGCTAAAGCTGCTGCAGTCGGTTCATTTACTATTCTAAGAACTTCTAAACCGGCAATTTTACCAGCATCTTTTGTAGCCTGCCTTTGCGAATCGTTGAAGTAAGCAGGGACTGTAATTACAGCTTGAGTAACTGTTTGACCTAAATACTTTCCAGCATCTTCAGCCAATTTCCTTAAAACTTGAGAGCTTACTTCTTCAGGTGAAAATTGTTTATCTAAAACAGGGCACTTTAATTTCACACTAGAGCCAGATTTCTCCACCGCATAACTTACTTCCTTAGATTCTTGACTAACTTCATCAACTCTTCGACCAACGAATCTCTTTGCAGAATAAAAAGTATTTTCAGGATTCATAACTGCTTGTCTTTTCGCTATTTGACCAACAAGCTTATCTTGATTTTTAGTATATGCAACTACTGATGGAGTAGTTCTGAAACCTTCAGCATTTGCTATTACAGTAGGTTTACCACCTTCCATAACAGCAACACAACTATTTGTTGTACCTAAATCAATTCCAACAACCTTACCCATGTTTAAAAACTTTCTTTAATATTCTCCATAATCGGTCATCGTCGTCATTATTGTTACTCAAAAACGGGGAGTGGTTTCCGAACAAATCAAAATTTTATACTAAATTTCTAAAAATATGATCACAAGTAAAACTA
>CACOMD010000028.1 GCA_902628235.1 uncultured Prochlorococcus sp.
ATTTTTAAAAGTTATTTTCAACAAAGGTTTATACTCTTGACTAAAAAAAATATTAAAGTTATAGGATCAGGACCAACTGGATCACTTCTAGCTCTAGCTTTAGCATTAAATAAATGCAATGTTACTCTAATTGAACCACTATCAGATTCAGAATTATTAGAGAAAGATAAGGGTTATGCTGTCACACAATGTACGAGAAAAATATTTGAAGAATTAGGTTTATGGCAAAGTATTCACAAGTCTTCTTTTGGATTTACTTCCTTATCAATTATTGATGATGTTCTTTCACAATCAGTATTAGTTAGAAATAATGATTTAACAAGGCTTAATAATGATCAAAAGGATATTGGATGGGTCGTAGAGCATAAAATTCTTATGAAATTATTGATTGAAAAAATTAATAATAATGAATTTATTAAGAAATTAAATTATGACTCGACTGATGATAAAGATTTTGATTTTATTTTAGCCTCTGATGGAAGAGGATCTTCAACTAGAAAAAAATGGCAAATTAAATACTTTAAAAGCTTGTATAAACAAAAATGTATTTCTTTTAAAGCCATCCTAAATGGTTCACCTCCTAAACGAGCTTATGAAATTTTTAAGAGCGAAGGTCCTTTAGCACTATTACCTCTTTCTAATAATATTTATCAAATTATTTGGTTTTCTTCAGAATCAGATACAAAATTAAAACTTGAAATAACGCATAAGAAATTATTAGAGAAATTAAGAGATGAATTACCTGATAATATAATCCCTGAAAAAATAACAGGTAAAATTTCTACTTTTTCCTTAGCCAAGGCTTTTGCTTTACCTAATTTAAAAAACTTTAAAAATATTTTAGTTGGCGAGTCAGCTCATTCATTTCATCCCGTGGGGGGCCAAGGTCTAAATTCTTGTATTAGAGATGTTTATGAGCTAAGTCTTATGATCAATAATTATGAAAAATTATCTAAAATAAATCGTAAATTTTTCTCATTAAAATATTTCCTCAATCGCTCTTTAGATATTATTTCCTTAATTCTTTTCACAGAATTTCTGGTTAGCTTTTTTTCAAATAAAATAATTATTCTTTATCCATTTAGATATTTAATTTTTTTTCTAATGAAAAAAATTCCATTTATAAGAATTAATATTTTTTCAGCAATGACAGACTCTATTAGAAGATACACTTTTAAAAATAAATTGAACTAATCTCAACAAAAATTAGACAATTTTCTTGAAGTTTTAATTTGAAATATATTTAATATAAATAAAGTAAAGATACCAATCAATCCACTAATAGGATTAATAAAGTTATCATATTGATTTCCATAAATTAAAAGAGGATAATTTCCTTGAACGTGAAAAATAGATTTAGCTAGAAAAATATAACCAACGATCCCCCCATGAAAAGCAATAGAAGGAAATATATTAGGATAATTATTAATTCTTAAAAGATTTAAATAAATACCAAGCAAAAATAATCCAATTTTCATTAAAACATTAACGGTAAAACTTTCGTCAAAACTATAAGGATGAACAATTGAGAATAAAATAGATTGAATAAAAACAGCTTTATTTGTACTTAAAAATAACTTTAACTCTTCAAACAGCCATACTCTAAAAAGTAATTCCTCTGCCACTCCTACAAAAATTGAAGTAAATAAAATATCAAGTAAAAGTCTATAATTAAGTTCACTTGTAAATATTAAAAAATTTCCAAATATCAATAATAAGATCCAAAATGCAATTATCAAAAATGACTTAAATAATTCTTTTTTAAAACTGTTATTAAATATGCTTTCTTCAAATTGAGTAAATCCTAAAATCTCCCAGATATTTTTTTGATTCCATCTTTTCTTTGCCCATATTTTTAAGAGAAAAACAAATAAAATGAATATAAAGATATATTCTTTTCCATTAAAGAATGGGAAAAAAGATGAAAAAAATAAAACAAGTAAAATTCCTAAAGCATAAATTATTCCAGCGAACAAAAAAGGCGTAATTAAATATTTAAATATTGGATTTAATTGAAAATTTTTCTTTTTAATATTAATCCTCTTTTTCTATTGAACTTGTTAATCCCTTGGATTTTAATGATTCTGAATAAAATTCAGCAGGTTCTAAATCACAAACTATTACTAATCCTACACCGGAATTATGAGCTTCTAACATAATTGCAATTGCATCTTGCTCACTTAATTGAGGTACAACTTCTTTAAGAGTCGACGTAACATATTCCATTGAATTTACTGGATCATTGTGAAGAAGAACTTTATATTTTGGCGATTTAATTTTTAATTCTGATGGCTTTTGATCAAGAAGTGTGGCTCCACTATTACCACTACTTTCTGAATTGTTAAACTTCATCTAATTTAAAATCTCATTCAATCTTTAAATATTATATATTAACGATTCTCTCCATAGCAGTATTCACATTAGTTAAGGTATTAAATGCTGATAATCTAAAATAACCTTCTCCCGCTAATCCAAAACCACTTCCAGGAGTGCCAACAACATTTGCTTTATCTAGAAGATAATCGAAAAAATCCCAAGAAGTCATTTGATCTGGTACTTTGATCCAAATGTATGGAGCATTTAAGCCACCAAAAACTTTAAAACCAGCTTGTAATAATTTATTTCTCATAATTGATGCATTATTCATATAAAATTTAATCAATTTTGAAACTTCTATTTTCCCCTGATTTGAGTAAACTGCTTCTGCTCCTCTTTGAACTATGTAGCTTACTCCATTAAATTTTGTACTTTGCCTTCTATTCCACAAAGACCATAAATTAATTTCTTCTCCTTTAGAGTTTCTTCCTGAAAGATTTTTAGGAATAACTGTATAGGCGCACCTTACACCTGTAAACCCAGCATTCTTGGAAAATGATCTAAATTCTATAGCACAATTTTTTGCTCCCTCTATTTCATAAATTGAACGAGGCAGTTTTGAATCCTGAATAAATGCTTCATAAGCTGCATCAAAAAAAATTAATGAATTATTTTTATTCGCATAATCAACCCAATCTTTTAACTCTTGTTTTGAAATAGTTGCACCTGTGGGATTATTAGGAAAACATAAGTAAATTATATCAACTTTTTCTTTTGGAATTTCTGGCTTAAAATTATTATCTTCATTAATAGCTATATAAGTTAAACCTTCATAACTTCCATTATCACGAGCGAAACCTGTTCTACCTGTCATAACATTACTATCAACATATACTGGATAAACCGGATCAGTTACGGCAATTAAATTATCATTGCCAAGAATGTCTAGAATATTACTACTATCGCATTTAGATCCATCTGAAACAAAAATTTCCTCAGGGGCGATTTGACATCCTTTTAAAATGAATTCATTTTCAGAGATTTTTTCTCTCAACCATAAATAACCTTGTTCAGGCCCATACCCCCTGAAGCCTTTATTTGTGCTCATTTCTACTAATGCGTTTTGCATTGCATCTATACAAGCTCTTGGCAAAGGTTCTGTAACATCGCCAATACCTAATTTAATAAGAGTCGATGAATTACTTTTTTGTGAATGCAAATTAACTCTTTTCGATATCTCAGGAAATAAATAACCTGCTTTTAGCTTTAAATAATTTTCGTTGACTTGAACCACTTTTAGAAAGATTTACATAATTAATAGAATAAATGATTAATGTGACTTCAGGGGAAAATAATGTTAAGATTAGGGTGATTATGATTCACATTGAAAATTATCATAATCAATGTAAATTAATTTAATTTTTCTAAAAGTAGTTTAAAACTTTACTTACAAAAATTAGAAGTAAATACGAATTATTTAAATTCTGGTCAACTTGTACCTTAAGATTCATACAAATAATTAGTATTTAATTTCTATAATTTTTCATTATTTTTCAAATAAAACCATACTAAAATTTTTATATGTCTCAGCAAATTATCATAGCTGAGCAAGCACGTATTGCGGCTCTAATTAAAGATGATCGAGTTGAAGAATTAATCGTCTCACAAGGTCAGTACCAAGTTGAAGACATTTTTCTAGGGACTGTAGAAAATGTTCTTCCTGGAATTGATGCAGCATTTATAGATATTGGAGAAAGTAAAAAAAATGGTTTTATCCATTTATCTGATCTAGGACCTCTAAGATTAAAGAAAGGATTTGCTGGCATTACTGAATTACTTGAGCCAAAACAAAAAGTACTTGTTCAAGTTATGAAAGAGCCTACAGGATCAAAAGGGCCAAGACTGACTGGTAATATTTCTCTCCCAGGTAAATATATAATTCTTCAACCTTTTGGCCAAGGAGTTAATATTTCTAGGAAAATCAATACAGAAACAGAAAGAAGTCGATTAAGAGCACTTGGTGTTCTAATAAAGCCACCTGGAACTGGCCTATTATTTAGAACTGAATCAAATGATATTAGTGAGGAATTATTAATTGAAGACCTAGAAAATTTAATTCAAAAATGGGAAAATATTCTTCAACTAAATGAGATATCAAATCCACCAATGCTTATAAGCAGAGATGAAGACTTCTCATTAAAAGTTTTAAGAGATTACGTCAATTCCTCAATAACAAAAGTCACCATAGATAATAAACAGGCAATTGTAAGAGCAAAAAATTATCTAGTAAATAATGAATCTAATTTTATTATTGATTTTCATAATAATTCTAAAGAAGATCATATCCTCGAAAAATATAGAATCAACCAAACCATTCAAAAGGCATTACAGCCAAGAGTAGATTTACCTTCTGGAGGTTACATAATAATTGAACCGACTGAAGCACTTACAGTTATCGATGTTAACTCAGGTTCTTTCACAAGATCAGCAAACTCTAGACAAACTGTATTATGGACAAATTGTGAAGCTGCGATTGAAATTGCTAGGCAAATGAAATTGAGAAATATTGGAGGGGTTTTAATAATAGATTTTATAGATATGGATTCACGCCGAGATCAATTTCAATTGTTAGAGCATTTCACTACAGCCATAAAAGATGATTCAGCAAAACCTCAAATAGCTCAATTAACTGAATTAGGCCTTGTAGAACTAACAAGGAAAAGGCAAGGTAAAAATATTTATGAATTATTTAGTAAAATATGTAATTGTTGTGAAGGATTAGGACAATTACAAAATTTACCTAATCTTCAAAAAATAAGTTTAGAAGCTTCAAAATCTTCAAAAAAATCAAAAAAATCAGTTCATGAAAATAATTTTGAAAATAATCAAACTTTTATTCCTGAAAATAAGAATAAAACAGCAGAAAAAGAATCTTCACTCGCTTTAATAACTGGTGAAGAGAAAAATAGTTTAAAGAAAAAAGATTTAAATGATGATATAAATGCAGCGAATCAATCAAATGAACAAGAATTTATTTTTATAAAGCTCTCTGAGCAAGAAAAGCTTGTATATAGTCAATTAGGAATTAATCCTTTAATTAAGTTAGGTAAAGAATTTATAAAATTGAATAATATTCCAAAGCTTGAGCATAATGGAGGAAAAAGAATAGAAGCTTCCCAATCAAATGATAAAAAAGAAATAACAAATAACAATTTAGATAATTCTTTGTCAAATAATTTTTCTAAAGAAAATCATGAAAGAAATAAAGACGATAGTTCTAATGAGCAAAAAATAGTTAATCATAAAGATTTACAAGAAAATCAAGAGAATGAAGATCCCGATATAACTAGAAGAAAAAGAAGAAGATCATCAGCAGGCAATGAATGATTCAATTGAAGTAGGTATTGATGAGGTAGGGAAGGGATGTATCTTTGGACCTGTCTTTTCATCTGTCGTAGTTTTAACCTTCAAAAATAATCAATTACTTAAAAAATTAGGTGTTAATGATAGTAAAAAATTATCTTCAACAAAGAGAAACTCATTATTACCCAAGATATTAGAACTTTCAAAAGATTGGGGAATAGGTCAAAGTTCCGTAAGAGAAATTGATCAATATGGAATTAGACACGCTACTGAATTGTCAATGATAAGAGCTATTTATAAATTAAAATTAAAACCCTCAAAAATTTATATCGATGGCTGTCTTCCATTAAGTTTGTGGAAGGGAAAGCAAGAAAATATAATTAAAGGAGATTCTAAATTGACTTCAATAGCTGCTGCAAGCATATTAGCTAAAGTAAAAAGGGATTCATTAATGATTAGATTAGAAGAATACTATAAAGGTTACATACTCTGCAAAAATAAAGGTTATGGTACAAGTGATCATTTTTTATCAATAAACCAATTAGGTATTACAAATATGCATAGAAAGACATTTCTCAAAAAATTAGATTTAATTTAGTTCACACCAATTTTTAAAATCTTTAATTAATTGCTGTTGAACTCTTGTTTTTATTCCTAATAAAATTCCATTGAGCACTGAATGGCCTGTTGATTCTAATATTTTTTTTGGAATAAGCTTTAAAAGCGAAGGTTGACTTACTGTAACCCCGAGAAGAGCTTCTCCCTCTAATCCAATATTAGTAGCCTGTAGATTTGCTTTTAATAAAAGATTGAAATCATCCACAATACCAAGGCCATCTAATTTACTATCAAGAGCACTCATTAGAAGTACTCCATTTTTATTTTCAACAGCAATAGAAACAACTGGATTTACATCTAGCTGAAAGACTCTGAAGCTTGTAACATTATACTTATACTTACCTTGACCTTCGGGTATTAATTTATTGGAGTCTAACATCGCTCCAACAACTCTCTCTTCTTGAAGGAGATAAGTTGAAAGACGTTCTTTATCAGTTGTTACAGAAAGCTTGAGTTTCTGTTTAGCATCAAATGACAAAAGCATTGTATTATAAATCTCCAATGCTTACTATATTCTTTTTTTCATTTTTATAAGTCATGCGCAAACAAGTAGCATATTTAGGTCCAAAAGGTACATACGCAGAAAAAGCAGCTGAAATATTATCAGACTTTGCTAATTATGAGTCACCTATATTTGTACCATGTAAAGGGCTTCATTCTGTTATTAAATCAATAGCCTACAAAAATTGTGATGCAGCAGTTGTTCCAATCGAAAATTCTGTTGAAGGAGGAGTTACTGCTACATTAGATGCCTTATGGAAATTTCCTAATTTAAAAATTAGACAAGCAATTGTTTTGCCTATTAAACATGCCTTAATTAGTGGTGGAAAGCTTTCAAATATATCAGAAGTATTATCTCATCCACAAGCTTTAGCTCAATGCTCAGAATGGCTTTCAGAAAATCTACCGGAAGCTATTTTACTTCCTACTAATTCCACTTCAGAAGCTGTAAATATGGTTAAAGGGAGTTCATTTAGAGCTGCAATTGGCTCAAAAGCATTAGTCACTATTGAAGGATTAAAAGAACTTGCTTTTCCAATTAATGATGTTTCTGGAAATTGTACTAGATTTGTTTTACTTTCTGAAACAAAAGTTTCTGAAGTGGCAAATATTGCAAGCTTTGCATTTTCTTTACTTGACAATCAACCAGGAGGACTACTGAAGGCCCTACATACGATAGCTGATCTTGGATTCAATATGAGCAAAATTGAATCTAGACCATCTAAAAGGGAACTAGGTGAATATATAATTTATGTTGACGTAGCTATTGATGAAATAAATAGTATTAAAACCTTTGAACTTCTTAAAAAAAATTTAAGACCTCTATGTGAACATCTAAATGATTTTGGATGTTATTATTCAAAGAACATTAATCTCTAATAATACTTTAAAAAATTTAGTTTTCTTTTACATCAGGAAAGCTTTCTTTTAATGCAGTCCTTGCTGCAAGTTGCTTCCTAGTATGGTCTAGCATCTCAAATTCCCTCTGCAATCTAATGTATGTATCCCTTTCCTCTAAAAGTCGCTGTTGCTCATCAGAAACTGGACCACCAAGATGTGCACCAATCCAAAATGATAATTCCATAGGATTATTAGGTAACTTATCTGGCAATATTTTTTGAGAATTAGTTAATTTACTAGTTAAATTAACAACATCATTTAAAGCTTGAATCACAGAATCTCTGAGACTATCAAGATCTTGAAGATTTTTACTATTTTCATCATCAATCCAACTAACTACACCTGTATAAAAAGGAGTAGAACGAACTATCTCCAAAACCTGAAAACGCTGCTGGCCAATAGTAATAATATTACTTCTACCATCATCAGCAGTTTGATGTTTAATTATATGAGCACAACATCCAACATTAGCCATACTTTTTGTATTTGGATCCCATTTAACAACTCCAAATAAGGAATCTGTTTCTAGAACAGATTTAAGCATAATCCTATATCTTGATTCAAAAATGTGTAAAGGTAAAACTTCATTAGGGAAAAGAACTACCTCTGGCAGTGGAAATAAAGGTAATTCCCTGACTGACAGATCTCCCATATTTAAATTAATTATCTTGTTATATTTTAGTAAATTTACACTGTAATCGGGCGATGTTAAAGCTTAACTTCTATATCAACTCCACTTGGAAGATCTAATTTCATCAATGCATCTATAGTTTTCGCAGATGGGCTATAAATATCAATAATTCTTCTATGAGTACGAGTTTC
>CACOMD010000029.1 GCA_902628235.1 uncultured Prochlorococcus sp.
ATATTTTTAAATTGATTCAAAGAAATATTTATTCAGAAAATATTAAAAATTGGGTTAGACCTTTACAACGTGCCTTAACACTAGAAACAGAGTTTGGCTTCACAAATATTTTAGGTAAGGAAAAATACTTTAATGAATTTCTCTATGAAAGTTTTAGTAATTTAAATCATTTAAAATTAAGTAATGAATATAATATTTCATTTAAGGCCTTTTCTGAAAAATATAACTTTTACGATAAGCTTGAGATTAATCAACGTAAGAGATTAGTTATAGATACAAGAAAACTTCTCTTAAAGTTAAGTAAATCTTTAGATTTAAATAAAAATAATAATCTTTCTACCTATAAATATGACTTACAAAATAGTAAACTTTCACTTACATCAGATATTTCTGATATTAATGGCATTGGGAAAGTAAATAAAGAAAGTTTAAATAAATTAGGAATTTTTAATATAAAAGATTTAATTAATTATTTTCCTAGAAGTTATTTAGATTATACAAATAATGCGAAAATAAGAAATTTAAGGCCTGATAATTTATATACCTGTACAGCAAATATTAAAAGATTTTATATGTACAAGAGTAAAAAAAATAATAATTTAGCTATTATGAATCTAGTTGTTTTTGACGAGACTTCTTCAATTAAAGTTACTAAATTTTTTCTAGGTAAAAGATTTAGATCATATACTTTTTTTTCTAGTCAAAAGGAAAAGTATAAGATTGGAATAAAAGTTGCTATTTCAGGTAAAGTAAAAATCACCGAGTATGGACGATCATTTATTGATCCTCAGATTGAAATTTTAAACAATAACGAAAATATAAATTTTACGGGAAGAATTTTACCAATATATTCCTTAACAGATTCTTTATCTAATATGAGCTTTATTAAGATTATCAAAAAGGTACTCTTTTGCACAAAAAGTTTCCCTGATATTTTGCAGGATAAGCAACTTAGTTCTTTGTCTTTGTTATCTCTTAGTGAATCTTTAAATAATATTCATTTGCCTATTAGTCAAGAATATCTTCAACTTTCAAAAAAACGTTTAGTTTTTGATGAATTATTGTTGTTGCAATTAAACTTTCTTATTAAGAGAATTAATAGAAATAAAAAGAATTTTAAATTAAATAATCCTTATAAAAAGACACTTTTAGATAGCTTTTTAAAAAAATTACCGTTTAAACTAACAGATTCTCAAAATAAAGTTTTAGAAGAAATTAAACATGATCTTAATAGTGACAATCCAATGGCCCGCCTTCTTCAAGGAGATGTTGGTAGTGGAAAAACTATTATTGCTATTTCCTCTCTATTAATGATGATAGAAAAAGGTTACCAATGCGCATTTATGGTTCCAACAGAGGTATTAGCTGAACAACACTATAAAAGTCTTATAAAGTTAACTAATCCGCTTTTTATTTCTGTTGAATTATTAACAGGAAATACTCCAGAAAAAAAGAGAAAGCAAATCAGGAAAGATTTAGAAAATGGTCAAGTTAATGTTTTAGTTGGGACTCATGCATTATTTGAAGAAAAAGTTATTTTTAATGCTCTTGGTCTTGTAATTATTGATGAACAGCACAGGTTTGGTGTTAGTCAAAGAAATAGATTATTAAAAAAAGGTGAAAACGCACATTTACTCTCAATGACTGCAACTCCTATCCCAAGGACACTAGCACTATCACTATATGGAGATTTGGATGTTAGTCAAATCACTGAATTACCACCAGGTAGAATACCTGTTGTTACAAAAATAATAAGTGAGAATAATTTATCTGAACTATTTAAGATTGTCGAAAAAGAAATTGAGTTAGGGAAGCAAGCCTATGTAATACTCCCACTTATAGAAGAATCTGAAAAATTAAATTTAAACTCTGCCATTAATATTTACCAACAACTTTCTGAGCAAGTTTTTAAAAATTTTAATGTTGGACTTCTTCATGGAAAATTAAATCCAAATGATAAAAATAAAATTTTAAATCTTTTCTCAGAAAATAAAATAAATATTTTAGTTTCTACAACTGTTATTGAAGTTGGTATTGATGTTCCTAATGCTTCAATAATGGTAATTTATAATTCTGAAAGATTTGGTTTGTCGCAACTTCATCAATTAAGGGGAAGAGTAGGTCGAGACACCTATCAATCGTTTTGTTATTTAATTACTAGCGAAAATAATGTGCTGACAAATAAAAGACTAAATGTATTGAAAAATTCTAATGATGGTTTCTATGTCGCAGAAAAAGATTTAGAACTTAGAGGTCCAGGACAAGTTCTTGGTTATAAACAATCTGGACTGCCTGATTTTGTACTAGAAAATCTTCCTCAGAATAAAGCATTAATTGATAAAGCAAGAAATGAAGCTATTAATATTTTAGAAGTTGACCCTACCTTAGAAAATAATCAATATTTAAAGAAGTTACTTTTTGATAAGTCTGGCAATAAATTTATTCATGAATTTTTAAATTAATAATTTTGTTGAAATAAATTTTATTTATGTAAATATTAATAAAATGTATTTTGTGAATTGAAACCCTGGTCACAAATTCCTATAGATGATAATAATGAAAAACTAATTTCAATCCCTATTGAAATTGATTTTATAGAACCTCATCCATATTTAGCTTTAGGAGCACCATATAAGAGTAGAAGAAGAATTTGGTCTCTTCGTGAAGGAGTTGTTTCTCGTTTAGTAAGTGCTAACAATTATTTAAAAACTATTCATAATAATTATTCACTTATCCTTTATGACACTTGGCGTCCAATAGAAGTTCAAGCATATATGTTTTCTTTAGCTTTCAAAAATGAGTGTAAGAAAAGAGGTTTAAAAATTCAATATAATGATATGCATTCTTATCCTGAAATTATTAAAGAAGTTGAAAAGTTTTGGGCTTATCCAAGTTTTGATGAGAAGTGTCCCCCACCTCACTCAACAGGCGGAGCAATAGATTTAGCAATTGCCGATAGTTCTGGTAAATTAATTGATATGGGTTGCGAAATAGATAATATGGATATAAGTGCTTCCCCAGAATTTTATGAAGATCGTAATTCTAAGGAATCAATAATATGGGATGACAGAAGAAAATTGCTAAAACAAGTAATGCTAAAGTCTGAATTTGCACAGCATCCCAATGAATGGTGGCATTTCAGCTATGGTGATCAATTATGGGCTTGGACTAATCAAAATAGAAAAGCGATATATGGAAAAGCTGTTGAGAATTAGTTACTTAATAAATCCAAAATAAAAGAATCATCATTTTTATCCACAAAATCACCAAAATCTAAATCTAAAGAATATTTACTCCATTCAAGAAGTAATGGGGTTAAAGTTCTCTCCATATCTTCTAATGGCATTCTTTGTAAATAAGGTTTTGCTAATCTTTGGAGATTTTTACTTCCACCTAACCATAGTTGATACTTATTTAAACCACTACCAACAAGGGCTAATTCAGCCATATAAGGTCTTGAACATCCATTAGGACATCCAGTGATCCTAAATAGAATTGTTTTTTTTATATTCAAACTTTTAAGTAAATTATCAATTCTTCCTAAAATATCGGGTAGGATTCTTTCTGCTTCTGTCATCGCTAACCCACAAAGAGGTAATGCAGGGCAGGCTAATGCATGTCTTTGAATTTCATTTATATCATCAAGATTTTCATAACCTATATCCTTTAGTTCTAACTCTATTTGATTTTTATGTTTGTTTGAAATGTTGCAGATTAATACATCTTGATTTGGAGTAAGTCTTAAATCTAAGTTATATTTTTCTACTAATTTTCTTATAGTTAATTTTTTTTCTCCTGTAAGTCTTCCTGATAGTAATGGTAAACCTACAAACCACTTATTGTCATTTTGTTTTTGCCATCCCAAATAGTCAATTAATTTATTAGGCGGTTCTTCCCTTAATGGTTTAATTGGCTTTCGATAATACCTAGTAACAAGAGTGTCTTTAAACCAATTTATCCCCTTTTCGTGAAGAAGATACTTCATTCGAGCATTTTTTCTTGATTTCCTATCGCCGTAATCTCTCTGTATAGCAACAATACTTTGTATTAACTCAAAAATATCTTTTTCTTCTACATATCCTAAAGGGTCTGCAATTCTAGCAAACGTTTCTTCATTATTATGAGTTCTTCCCATTCCTCCTCCAATATAAAAATTACAACCCTCTAAATGTCCTTTTTTATTTGTAAAAGCAACAATTCCAATATCATTGGTTAAAAGATCAACAGAGTTATCGCCAGGAACAGTTACAGCACATTTAAATTTTCTTGGCAAATAAGTTGCACCATATAAAGGTTCATTCTTAACACCACTGAATACATTCTCATTGAATTGGAGTTTCCTATTTGATTCAATTTCCTCATCAGGCTTAATCCTATAAGCAAGATCTCCATCAGCCCAAAGTTCTAAAAAGGTTCCTTGCGCAGCTACTGGAGTTAAAAGATCTGCAACTTTGATTGCTAAATCTCTTGCAACTTTATACTCAGGAGTTTCAAATGGAGCTGCAGGTGCCATTACATTTCTATTTATATCTCCACAAGCCGCTAAAGTTGAACCCATACTATCAACTATAGTTTTTATAACTTTCTTAAGATTTTCTTTTCTAATACCATGCATCTGAAAAGCTTGTCTTGTTGTTGCTCTAAGTGTCCCATTACCAAGTTGATTAGATAAATCATCTAAGCAGCAGTATAGTTTACCTGGTATTTCTCCGCCTGGACTTCTTAGTCTCAACATCATTTGCCAATCTTTTATTCCTGGTTTTCTATTTTCTCTGTCATCTTGTTGATAACTTCCATGAAATTTTAAAAGTTGAACAGCATCATTTGTAAAGTGGTCACTGTCATTTTTTAATTCACTAGCTAATGGTTCTTTTAGAAATTGACTTCCTTTTTTGAATTCTTCAAATTTTGAAACTTCTAATCCATTAGCCAAACATACAGTCTCCTTTTTAACTTCTTTTTTCTTCTTTTTTACTTTTTCGACCTTAACCACTTGATGACTAAAAGTATCTCTTTTTATACATTAGCTAAAAGCTTATTTAACTGGTAGTAAATTATAGTTGTAATAGTTAAATTTTTTTTTGTCTACATATTTACTAGAGATTGGAACAGAAGAATTACCTGCTAAATTTGCTGCTTCAGTTGTAAATCAATTAAAATCACTTCTTGAGTTTGAACTTGAAAAAAATTTTATTAAAAATAGTGAAATTTTTTGTTCTTCTACTCCTAGAAGGATTTTCCTTTTAATATCAGGTTTAAATGATTTAGGAAAAGATAAGATTGAGCTTCGTAAGGGACCTAAGGCAGATACTGCCTTTTTGAATGGTATCCCAACTAATTCTGCAATTGGATTTGCAAAAAGTTTAAATATAGATGTTAATGATCTATTGATAAAAAAGATAAAAAATGTAGATTTTGTATATGGTGAAAAAATTGAGAAAGGTAAATCTACAAAATATTTATTATCTTTAATTATTCCAAAAGTAATTAAAGCTCTTCAAGGCGCAAGATTTATGAAATGGAATTATGGAAATTTTAAATTCTCAAGACCTATTAGATGGATAACTTCTTTATATAACGAGGAAATATTGAAGTTTAATCTTGAAAATGTGGAACCGCAAATAATTTTTGATAATTTTTCTAGAGGACATAGGTTGATTAGTGATAAGGTCTTGATAAATCATCCTGATAGTTATCTAGATTCATTAGAAGCTTCTGGAGTAATAGCTAATAGGACTAAACGGAAAACAATTATTAATGATTTAATAAATAATGCAGCTAATAACTTGAAACTTTATCCCGACATATCGGATCAATTATTAAATGAAATTACTGATTTGGTAGAGTCCCCAAATTTATTAATTGGAGATTTTGATAATAAATATTTATCTTTACCTACGGAAGTCTTATGCACTGTTATGAAAAATCATCAAAGATACATACCTATATTTAAAATAAATACTAAATACTGTAACTTAGAAATAAATTCTAAAGGAATATTAAGTACGAAATTTTTCTTAATATCCAATGGGCTTAAGGAAGCTAATAAATCTATTAAAAAAGGAAATGAAAATGTTCTCAAGGCAAGATTCGCTGATGCTAAATTTTTTATCGAAAGTGATATAAATCTCTCTTGCAATGATAGAAATAAAAAGATTTCTTCAATAAGTTATTTAAAAGGTTTAGGAAATATTGCTGAAAAAGTGGAAAGAATAATTTTTATCACTAATGAAATCTTTAATGAAGTTAAAGATTCATCTATAAATGTTCAAGAGTTATTAGAAGCTGCCAAATTCTCAAAACACGATTTGTGTAGTGAAATAGTTAAAGAATTCCCTGAGTTGCAGGGCACGATGGGTGGGAAATATTTAATGAATGAGGGTTACAGCAAAAATATTTCGTTAGCCGTTGCCGAACATTACTATCCAAGATTTTACAAAGATAACTTGCCATCTTCCAAGTATGGATCTATTCTTGCTATTTCAGATAAATTAGAAACGATTATAAGTATATTTGTTATTGGGAAAAGACCAAGTGGTTCTTCTGATCCATATGCATTAAGAAGAAATTTAAATGGAATTATTCAGATTATTTGGCAAAATAATTTTGATTTGAGATTAGATAAACTTATCGCAAAACTAATAAATCATTGGTCTTCAGAATTTAATGAATTAAATTTCAATCATCAAAAGACATTTGATGATTTAATTGAATTTTCTAAACAAAGAATAATTAGTCATTTAGAAGATTCCACATATGATAGAGATATCATAAGCGCTACTTGTGAATCAGAAAATCTAAGACATTTAAATATCCTAGACATAGCTGATTTAAAAAATAGAGTAGAAACAATACAAAACTTCAAATTAGGAAATGTTTCTAAAAATTTAATAAATATTATTTCTAGATACACAAAGCTTGCAAATAAAGGGAATTTAGAAAAACATTTATTTACTTGTAAAGATAAAATAAATGTTAAACTTTTAGAAAAAAAATCTGAAATAGATGTTTTTAAATTTCTTCAATACCTTGAAAATTTTGTAAACACAAAAGATTGGGAGTATAAACAGTTAATAAATTTATTTGAGGAAAATATTCAAGTACTTATAGAAATCTTCGATAAGACTAATGGAGTTATGATTATGGCTGAAGATTTGAACATTAGGGATAATAGATTAAATCTATTATCCCTTGTTAGAAATTACTCTTTGTTAATTGCTGATTTTACACTTTTGAACTCTTAACTTTTATTCCACCTTTAATTGAGAAGTTTTTTAACATTTTATCTACTTCTTCTTCCTCTCTAACAACACTTTTTACAGGTTTATAATTTAATGGTGCAAGTGCTTTACCTCTTAAAATTGATCCAAGTGTTAATAAAGTTATTTTCAATTGTTGCAAAGGTTTCATAGCAACAACTTTCTTATATAAATAGCTGTCAAAAGTTAATCTTTGAACATCCATATCATCACACATTTCAACAAAAGCTTCTCTTGCCGAATCATTTCTATAAAAAATATTCTGCAAAATTTCTAGAACCTTATACGTTGTTCCATATTTTTTGTCCCATTTTTTCAAGTAATTTTTTAAATCCTTCTCTGAGGGAATAGTTTGGCCGTTTTTTGAAGCCTCTACAATCTCTTCCGCACACATCCTTCCACTCTTAGCTGCAAAATATATACCCTCTCCAGAACTCTTAGTTACATATCCTGCCGCATCTCCAACTAAAGCCATCCTACCAACAACTCTTCGTGGCCTTGGATGCTCAGGGATAGGATGTGCTTCGACTTTAATTACTTCTCCATTAGCTAATCTTTTCTTTGCTCTATTTCTTACACCCTCTTGGAGACTTTTTATTAATGACTGATTCTTTTGCATTGTTCCTGTTCCCACAGCAACGTGATCATATTTAGGAAAAACCCATCCATAAAAATCGGGAGAAACATCTTTCCCTACGTACATTTCAGCTAAATTTTCGTAGTAACTCATTTCTTCTTTTGGAAGTTTAATTCTTTCCTGAAATGCTACAGCAACATTGTAATCTCCTGCATCCATAGCTTTCGCAACCCTACTATTTGCCCCATCAGCTCCTACTAAAAGATCAACTGTAAGTTTTTTTATTTCAACTTTATTATTATCTTCAGAGAAATCAGAGTATGTAAGAGTGTATGGTCCTTGATTATTATTTCCAGTATCGATATTTGTAACAAGACC
>CACOMD010000030.1 GCA_902628235.1 uncultured Prochlorococcus sp.
ATACTGGAGGGCAAACTCAATATGTTCTCGAATTAGTAAAAAGTTTAGCTAATAGATCTGAAGTAGAACAGGTAGATTTAGTAACTAGACTCATCAAAGATAAAAGAGTAAATGGCCAATATTCAGAAGAGAAAGAATTTATAGAACTGGGTGCTAGAATTTTGAGATTTGAATTTGGACCCCAAAAATATTTGAGAAAAGAATTATTATGGCCTTTTTTAGAAGAACTTATTAATAAATTATCAAAATTTTATGAAAAGCCTGAAAATAAGCCTGACTGGATTCATGCACATTATGCTGATGCGGGTTATGTAGGTGTTCGTTTGAGTAGAAATCTGAAAGTGCCCTTAGTATTCACCGCTCATTCGTTAGGGAGAGAAAAGAAAAGAAGACTTTTAGATGCAGGCTTAACTCAAAGTCAAATTGAAAAATCATATTGTATATCTAAAAGAATCTCGGCGGAAGAAGAAGCCCTGAAAGAGGCTACTATGATAGTAACTAGTACTAAACAAGAGTCTGTTTTTCAATATTCTGCTTATAAATCTTTTGAATCTTTGAAAGCAAGAGTGATTTTCCCAGGTGTTGATTATAAAAAATTTCATCATATTCATTCAACTACAGAAACTAGTGATATTGATAATATGATGAATCCTTTTTTGACTGATTCCTATGAAAGTAGAACTAATATATATTTATTAAATAAAAAATTTCAGATGGAGATAGTTTGTCAACAAAGTGATTTGAATATTGCTATTCAATTAGTTAATAAAGCTGTAGCTGCAAGACCTACTCACCCCATATTATCGAATATTTTATTTACAGCTGATGAAGTTACAAATAAAATTAGCTTGACAGGATTTGATTTGAATTTAGGGATTCAAACTTCTTTTGATGCAAATGTAGATAAAAGTGGTGCTATTACAATTCCTTCAAAAATTTTATCTGAAATAGTTTCTAAGCTTCCTAATGAATCTCCTGTAACTTTAAAAGTTGAAGAAGATTCAGAAAATATTTTATTAAAAAGTGATAGAGGATCGTTTAATTTAAAAGGAATAGCCTCTGATGATTATCCTAAATTACCTTTTGTAGAGAGTGGTACTTCGTTAGATATAAATTCTTCTAGTTTTTTACAGGCTTTAAAATTAACCATGTTTTCTAGCAGTAATGATGAATCAAAACAGCTTTTAACTGGTGTTAATTTTAAATTCAAAAATCAATCATTAGAATCAGCAGCTACTGATGGACATAGATTGGCTGTTGTTCAAACTTCTGATGGAGAAAATTATTCTGAATCAGAAATTAGTAATAATTTAAATAATGGTGATGATACTTTATCTGTGACAATACCGACCAGATCACTTCGAGAGATAGAAAAACTTGTTGCCACAAAAATTAAAGAAGACGCTATTAAATTGTTCTATGATAAAGGTCAAGTAGTTTTTATTTCATCTCATCAAATAATTACTACCAGAACATTAGAAGGAAGTTATCCTAATTATTCTCAGCTTATTCCAGATACATTTTCAAAAGTATTTAAATTTGAAAGAAATGTATTAATTAACTCTTTAGAGCGTATTGCTGTCTTAGCTGATCAGCAAAGTAGTGTCGTTAAAATAAATATCAATGATGATAAATTTGCTTCAATAAGTGCTGATGCTCAAGATATTGGAAATGCAAAAGAATTATTGCCGGTTTCTTTTGATTGCGATCAGATAGATATAGCTTTTAATGTGAGATATTTACTAGAGGGATTGCGAGTTATTTCTTCTGATAATATTTTATTAAAATGTAATTTACCTACTACCCCAGCTGTTTTAGTCCCAGATGATAATAGCTCTTTTACTTATTTAGTTATGCCTGTCCAAGTGCGATCATAAGGTGAAACTACCTCAAAAATATCTTTTAAGCGATTTATTAAGTCATAATGTACGTAAGGATATGACTTTGTCTTATGGTGTTGGTGAAACAGTGTGGATGCACCCTCCTGTTCATAGGATACTTGGTTGGTCCTCAAGACCTTCAAATTTAAATTTAAGAAGAAATGTTTGGAGATTAAATCAAATAAGGCAAATTGTTGACAGTGATATTTTTGTAAAAGGTGAACCAGCTATATCAGATTTGAATACATTAAATAGATTCCCTAATCTATTATTTGCAAATTTAATCAATAAAAATGGTATAAAAATTGGATCAATAGCTGATTTTATTTTTGATTTTAAAACAGGTAATATCTTGAATTATCTTATCTCTAGATCTAATCCTCGTATTCCAGGATCTAGTCGATGGAAACTAAATATTAAAAGTATTACTGATCAACAGCCTGGATTAGTATTTTGTTGTGAAGAATCACTTGATGATTTTGTTTTAGTTAAATCTAGTATTAAAAACGAATTCTTTAAAAAAGGAAAAAACTTATTTAATAAATTCGATGATATTAAAAATATTGCGACTAATAAGTTAGAAGATTGGTTAGAAGAGGATGATGTTTATGGTACAAACATTGTATCTGAAGATGATCAATCGTTAAATAAAAACAATAAAATCAATCCAGATGCTAATAATTCAAATTACTCTAATAATAGAGACAATGATCCTTGGATTTGAATAATGGTAAATTCTTCAGAAATGAATTCATATGATGTTGTTCAAGCTCTAAAAACTGAAAATTTAACAGATAATGATTATCAAGAAATTTGTTCGAGATTAGGGAGAGAACCAAATAGGACTGAACTTGGAATGTTTGGTGTTATGTGGTCTGAACATTGCTGTTATAGAAATTCAAAACCTTTACTTGCAAAATTTCCTGTTAAAGGTGAATATGTTCTTATAGGTCCTGGAGAAAATGCAGGAGTTATAGATGTTGGTCGTAATCAAAAATTAGTTTTTAAAATTGAAAGTCATAATCATCCTTCTGCTATAGAACCTTTTCAAGGAGCCGCAACAGGTGTTGGAGGTATTTTAAGAGATATCTTTACTATGGGTGCTAGACCAATAGCCGTCTTGAATTCTTTAAGATTTGGAAATATTGATAAACCTTCTAATTTATCTTTACTAAAAGGAGTTGTTTCAGGAATTTCTCATTATGGTAATTGTGTTGGGGTTCCTACAGTGGGAGGTGAAATAAATTTTGATGAAAGTTATTCTGGAAATCCTCTTGTAAATGTAATGGCTTTAGGTTTATTAGAAACGGATGAAATAGTATGTTCAGGTGCAAAAAACATTGGAGCTCCAGTCCTATATGTTGGTAATACAACTGGAAGAGATGGAGTTGGAGGGGCAAGTTTTGCTAGTTCTGAATTAACATCTTCCTCTTTAGATGATAGACCAGCTGTTCAAGTAGGTGATCCTTTCTTAGAAAAGAGCTTAATTGAGGCATGCTTAGATGCTTTTAAAACAGGCGATGTTATAGCCGCTCAAGATATGGGGGCTGCTGGTATTACTTGTAGTAGTGCAGAAATGGCTGCTAATGGAGGTCTAGGTATTAGCGTTGATTTAGACTTGGTGCCATCAAGAGAACAAAATATGACTGCTTATCAATATTTACTTTCAGAGTCGCAGGAAAGAATGTTACTAGTTGTCAAAGAAGATAAGCTTAACACTCTCATTAAAGAATTTCATAAATGGGGGTTATATGCCTGTGTTATTGGAAAAGTTATTAAGGAAAATGAAGTAATTATATCTCATAAAAAACAGGTTGTAGCAAGAATTCCAACTTCAGCTCTGTCCGATAAAACTCCTATAAATTATCATAAAGTATTAGAAGAAACACCTAATTATTTATTAAATAAATGGAAGTGGAGCGAAAATGAATTACCTAAAGATAAAAAAAATACAATATATTCATTAAAATTCAAAAAAGAATTTTCTTTGTCAGAGATTATTTTACTTTTGTTATCTAATCCTTCAATTGCATCAAAAAAATGGGTTTTTCAACAGTATGATTATCAAGTTCAATTAAATACTATATTTAAGCCTGGACAGTCTGATGCAGCAGTTATTAGGTTAAGAGATCAAAATGATAAAAATAATAAGATAAATTATGATTATTCTGGAATAGCTGCATCAGTTGATTGTAATAATAGATGGGTTTCTTTGGATCCATTAAGAGGTAGTATTGCTGCAGTTGCAGAATCAGCTAGGAATGTAAGCTGCGTAGGTGCTTTGCCAGTAGCAATTACAAATAATCTAAATTTTGCATCACCTGAGACGCAGATAGGTTACTGGCAATTATCTAGTGCTTGTGAGGGTATTGCAATAGCATGTGAAGCTTTAGAAACTCCAGTTACGGGAGGCAATGTTTCTTTATATAATGAATCAATAGATGATGAAGGTAATAAGAAACCAATTCAACCAACTCCAGTTATAGGCATGGTGGGTGTTTTAGATAATGTTAAAAAAGCAGTTTCATCAGGATGGAAAAATATTAATGATGAGATATGGATTATTGGGTCAAGAAATTCAGGTTTAACTTTAGGGGCTTCTTCATATCTAGAGTATTTTCATGGACAAGTCACAGGCAGGCCTCCTAACTTAAATTTGGTAGATGAGAAATTATGTCAATTGTTTATTAGAAATGGAATTTTGAATAATTTAATCATATCAAGTCATGATATAAGTGATGGTGGTTTAGCTATTGCATTAGCAGAAGCTTGTGTTTTGTCAGGAAAAGGTGCTTCAATAAATCTTTTAGGTAACGAAAGAAAAGATAGGCTTCTTTTTAGTGAAGGTGGATCAAGAATTATTTTTTCTGTACCACATATAAAAAAGAATGATTGGCTTAAATTTGTTTCTGAAGAAAGTAAAAACTTTACAGATAGTATTTACATAACAAAAATTGGAATCGTTTCACAAGATATTTTAAAAATAAAAAATTTAGATAATATTCTTTGTGATTTAAAAATTAGCACATTAGCTGATAAATTTAATAATGGTTTATCAAATAATTTTAAATAATGAATGCAATATATAAACTTGGATCAAGAATTTAATTATGTGTGGAATTGTAGGAATTGTTTCTTCAGAAGACGTAAATCAACAAATATACGATAGTCTTTTACTTCTTCAGCATAGAGGTCAAGATTCAACTGGAATTGCTACTATGGATAATTCCATGTTTCATATTTATAAATCAAAAGGTCAAGTCAGTACGGCTTATAGAACAAGAGATATGAGAAATCTTATAGGAAAGATTGGATTAGGACATGTCAGATATGCTACAAAAGGCTCTGCTGAAAGTATTGAGGAAGCTCAGCCATTTTATGTGAATGCACCTTATGGAATAGTTTTAATTCATAATGGAAACCTTACAAATACAAGAGAATTAGAAAAACAATTATTTAATATAGACCGACGTCATACAAATTCATCTAGTGATACAGAAATGTTATTAAATGTTTTCGCTACTGAATTACAATCACAAGTACAAAATCAAGAACTAGATCCTAATCATATTTTTAAAGCAGTGCGCTCTTTACACAAAAGAATTCAAGGATCATATGCCGCGATTTCATTAATTTCTGGTCACGGAATACTAGCATTTAGAGATCCTTTCGGTATAAGACCTTTGGTAATTGGCAAAAGAGTATCTTCAGACAATAAAGAGGAATGGATGATCGCAAGCGAATCTTTGGTTTTAGAAAATAATGATTATCAAATTGAAAGAGATGTTAATCCTGGTGAAGCAGTATTTATAAGCAATCAAGGGGAATTCTTTTCGCAGCAATGTTCAGACAATCCTAAATTATTTCCTTGTTCATTCGAGTATGTTTATTTAGCTAGACCAGATTCAATAATGAATGGTATTTCTGTTTATAAAGCGAGATTAAAAATGGGTGATTTTTTAGCAGAAACAATTAAAAAAACTATAAAAAGTGGTGATGTTGATGTTGTGATGCCAATCCCTGATTCTTCTAGGCCTGCAGCTATGCAAGTTGCACGTCAATTAGGAATTGAATATAGAGAGGGGTTTTTTAAAAATAGATATGTAGGCAGAACATTTATTATGCCTGGCCAACAAAAAAGAAAACAATCTGTTAGACAAAAACTTAATGCAATGAGTACAGAGTTTAAAAATAAAAATGTATTAATAGTCGATGATTCGATTGTTAGAGGTACTACATCTAAACAAATTGTTCAGATGGCAAAAGATGCTGGTGCAAATAAAGTATTTTTCACATCTGCGGCCCCACCTGTTCGTTATCCTCATGTTTATGGTATAAATATGCCAACTCGTAAAGAATTAATAGCTCATAATAGATCAATAGGTCAAATAGCTGAAAGATTAGAAATTGATAATTTGGTTTATCAAAGTATAGAAAATTTAAAAAAAGCAATTATTGATGGTTCCTGTGTTCAAGATTTAGATATGTGCTGCTTTACTGGATCTTATGTAACGGGCAATATCAATGAAGAGTATTTAGATTGGATAGAAATGGAATATAAATCTTAATCAATTAGATTTTTTGAAAAGTAAATATTATTTATATATTCATCATCTTTAAAGTCTAAAAAATCAATTTGAAATTTTTTAGTATTCATATTTATTTTTAATTTTGAAAAATTAATTTTTGCTGACCTCTCCTTATTTGTTACTATTTCACAATATTGATTATCTGTAATTAAACCTAAATAAGTATCATTTTTAATCTGTAGTTTTTCATCGATAAAACCTAATTTTGAATTATAAGAATTATATATTTCATTTTCATTAATACAAAAAAAGTTCCCATGTTTGGTGATTATAACAATTTGATCATTAGTTTTGCATGTGCAGCAGGATATTATTTCTTCCTGTGGAAAAAGTTTATTTAGAACAGTTCCTTGAGCTTGTTTAGATACAGGAGCTATGTATTTATTTTCTAGTTTATATTTAAATAATCTTCCAATTGATGTAATTATAATTAATTTCATATTTTGCTTTGATATGAAAGAATTTAAAATTTTATTTTCTTTTGTTGTTTTTATGATTGTAAAAGCTCTATTTGTTTTTTGCATTTCATTATCATATAAAATTTTTTTAAATCGACCATCTTTGCAAAGAATACATAAATAATTTTCTTGACTGTTATAAAAATTATGAAAATTAATTATTTCATATGGATTAATATTACTTAATAACTTATAGTCCAGTTTATAATCAC
>CACOMD010000031.1 GCA_902628235.1 uncultured Prochlorococcus sp.
GTTGGAATTGAAAATTATTTATTAATAAAGATTAATAAAAAACATGAAAATGTTGATAGAGAAATTTCAAGTGGTGCAGAAATACAATCTAGATTATTACCCGATTTCTGTCCTAAAATATTTGGAATAGATTTAGCTGCGCATTGTAGACCAGCATTACAGCTTGGTGGAGATTATTTTGATTTTATGTCTATAAAACCAAACGTTGGAGAAAAAAGACGCCAACGTGGACGATGGGCTTTAGTTATTGGTGATGTAATGGGTAAAGGAATTCCGGCTGGTTTATTAATGACTATGCTTAGAGGTATGCTAAGAGCTGAAGTCTTAACAGGTCTTCCGCCGGATAGAATACTGCATGATTTAAATCAACTTGCAATTTATGACTTGGATCAGTCTCATAGATTTGTAACTTTGTTTTATTCAGACTATGATCCAAGAACAAAAAAATTGAGATTTGCAAATGCAGCTCATAATCCTCCTTTATTGTGGCGTAGCTCAACAAAAAAAATTATAAAATTAGATGCTGAAGGATTCGTTATTGGTATTCAAAAAGATGCAGAATATCAATGTGTAGAGATACAGTTGGAATCCTCAGATTTGGTTTTATATTATACAGATGGAATCACAGAAACATCTAATTCCTCTGGGGAAAGATTTGGTGAACAAAATTTAATAAACACGTTTACTAAGTTATGTAAAAGAGCATTATGTGCACAAGATATATTAAATGAAATTTTTAACACATTAGATCAATATTCTGGTAATTCGAGAACTCTAGATGATGATGCTTCGATTGTAATTTTTAAATTAGAGTAATTTAATTAATGGCAGTAAGAAAAAAAAATGCTTTAGTAGATGTAGCTAAGTAAATTTTAAATATGTCTAAAGCTTGGAGTGCAAGATTTGAAAATAGTCTCAATCCATTTATTCAAGAATTTAATGCATCTATTCAATTTGATAAGACTTTAATCATAGAAGACATTGACTGCTCAATTGCACATGCTAGGATGCTCGGCGAACAAAATGTAATAGAGAAAGAGGAATCTCAAAAAATCATTGAAGGTTTAAATGAGATAAAAATTGATTATCAAAAAGGAACCTTCGAACCCGCTTTCCCATCTGAGGATATTCATTATGCTATAGAAAATTTACTGATTAATAAAATCGGAGATTTAGGTAAAAAATTGCATACTGGAAGGAGCAGAAATGATCAAGTGGGGACTGATATAAGACTTTGGCTTAGAAAAAAAATTAATAAAATAGATGATCTTCTTCTTACTTTTCAAAAATCTTTATTCAAAATTGCAGAACAGAATATAAATGTATTAATTCCTGGATATACACATTTACAAAGAGCCCAACCTCTTTCACTAGCTCACCATATTCTTGCTTATTTGGAAATGTTTCAAAGGGATAGAGATAGACTTAAAGAAGTTAAAAATAGAGTAAATATTTCACCTTTAGGGGCAGCTGCATTGGCGGGCACAAAAATCAATATTGATCGATATATGACAGCTCAAGAATTAGGTTTTGAAAAAATTTATATGAATAGTATTGATGCGGTAAGTGATCGAGATTTTGCCATAGAGTTTCTTTCGTCATCATCTTTAATCATGACTCATTTAAGTCGTTTATCCGAAGAGATAATATTTTGGGTTACAGATGAATTTGCATTTGCACAATTAACCGATACTTGTGCAACTGGGAGTAGTTTAATGCCTCAGAAAAAGAATCCAGATGTTCCAGAATTAATTAGGGGTAAAACAGGCAGAGTTTATGGACATTTACAATCATTATTGACAACACTAAAAGGCTTACCCTTAGCATATAACAAGGACTTACAAGAAGATAAAGAACCTATATTTGATACAGCCAAAACAGTCTCTTATTGTTTAAAGGCAATGACAATATTATTTGATGAAGGCCTAGAGTTTAATGAGGTTAATTTAATGCAATCTGTTGAAAAAGATTTCTCTAATGCGACAGACATAGCTGATTATTTAGTGAATAAGGGAGTCGCTTTTCGAGAGGCTTATCAAATTGTTGGAAGTATTGTAATGTTTTGTGTATCAAAAAAAATATTATTTAAACAAATTCCTTTAAATGAGTTTAGAAGCTTTCATCAAGCTTTTGATGAAGACATATATGAAAATATTCTGCCAAAAAATGTAGTTAATTCTCGTAATAGTGTTGGAGGTACAAGTTTTAGGAGAGTTGAAGAAGAATTGCTGAGTTGGAAAAATAGATTATTAAACTAATCAAGTTATATTCTTACAATTAGTTATATATTTAAGTATTATGGTTTAATAGTTTAATCGCATCTAATGTGATTTAAATATGAGTTAATTTTAATTGAGTTTAAAGTGAGTATTTTTGTTGGTAATCTACCATTCCGTGCTGAGCGTGAAGACGTACTTCAATTGTTCACCCCTTTCGGTGAAGTAACAAATTGTTCTCTTCCCCTTGAAAGGGACACAGGGAGAAAAAGAGGATTCGCATTCATCGAGATGGCGGATGAAGCTCTTGAGTCAACTGCGATAGAATCTTTGCAGGGAACTGAAATGATGGGTAGACCGTTACGTATTAATAAAGCAGAACCTAGAGGAAATTCTTCACGAAGGAATTATAGTAACGGTAATTCTCGCCAATACAATGGCGGTGGTTATAATTCAGGACAAAATGGTGGGTACAGAGATAGTAACACTTCCAGTGGATATAATGGTAATTCCTACAACGCAGGGTATAGTTCAACAAACAATTCAGGAGGAGATCAAAATTCTAATTTTGTAAATAGAACTTCTGGAGCTAAAGGATGGGAAGATAGAAGCTACGGTAATAACACAGAAAATTCTGAGTATGAAAATGGTAGAAGCAGAAGAAGGAGAGGTGGTTCAAATGAATTAAATGAAAATCAAGAAGATAGTTAATATCCCATTGATTTAAGTTCATTAGTAAAAGTTATAAGCATTTCTATGCTTAATGATCCTTTAATTGATAAAAGTGAAATTCTATTTCTCCACTTTTTAGCATTTGGAATATTTTCTACAATATTGATCAAATGTTTGCATACATCCCATGATTTTTCTTGATTTTGTAAATGATTCTCTATGTAGGGAATCAAAGAAAAAATAATATCTGAGGCTTTTAAAGGAATAGATTTCTCACCATATATTTTATTATCAATTTCATTCCATCTTAAGGGGTATTTATAAGCACTCCTTCCAATCATAATCCCATCAAAGATTTTTAAACCATCAATACACTGATTTATGTTTGTAAATCCACCATTTATCTCAATAATAAGTGAAGGATTTTCATCTTTTAATCTTTTTACAATATCGTATCTTAATGGTGGGATGTTTCTGTTTTCTTTGGGATTTAAACCTTTGAGAAAAGCTTTTCTTGCATGAATGGTAAATCTTTCTATGCCTGCATTAGATATATGCCTAACAAAATTATTTAAATTTGAAAAACTATCATTATTATCCACACCGATCCTATGTTTTATAGTGACAGGTAAATTACAATTATTTCTCAAAGCTTCAATACATTTTGCTACTTTAGATGGATGATTCATTAGCGATGCTCCAAAATTCCCAGCGCACACCCTTGAGCTAGGACATCCAACATTAAAATTAATTTCATCATATCCCCAGTCTTGAGCCATTTTTGCCACTTCTTTCAAGTGCTCTGGATTATCGCCACCAAATTGTATTGATAAGGGATGTTCTTCTCTATTAAAATTTAAAAGTTTTTTCTTATTATCTGTATATATCAAGCTTTGTGCAACAATCATTTCTGTGTATAAAAGCGCTTTAGAACTTATTTTTCTCATAATCATCCGAAAATGTTTATCTGTGCAATCCATCATCGGTGCAATACTGATTTTATGTAAATTACTTATAGAATTAGATAAATCACTTACCATAGATAAAATGAATAAGTTTCTTAGCAGAAGATTTTTTATTTTAATTCCTTTTGTACCATTTTTAAAATTTGTATTAAATCCTCTCAAAGTTTATGCAGCTTCAAAAGAAATAATTGAGGATTGGTCTTTATCCAAAGATGAATGGAGGAAAAGATTAACACCTGAAAGTTTTAATATTTTAAGAGAAGAGGGGACAGAGCGTCCTTTTAGTAGCCCTCTAAATAATGAAAAGAGAAAAGGTATATTTTATTGTGCAGGATGTAACCTTGGTTTGTTTTCTTCTGAAACAAAGTATGACAGTGGTACTGGTTGGCCGAGCTTTTGGGATTCTCTTGAAAATGCAGTTGAAACTAAAATTGATTTTAAATTAATTGTTCCAAGGACAGAATATCATTGTTCAAGATGTGGCGGACATCAGGGGCATGTATTTAATGATGGACCGCAGCCTACTGGAAAAAGATATTGTAATAATGGATTGGCTTTAACTTTTAAGCCTGAATAATTATATTGGTGCGGGCTTCCGCAACTTGTTTTGTGAACTATTTTAATAGAAAATAATTAGATATTTATTAAATATGATGATTGAAAATCATTCTGATAATTTAGAAAATCCTGAAAAGTTTTTAGAAGATAATCCTCAGGTAGATTCTTCTAATTCTATTGATAAAGACAATATTAAGGCAAGTGAAATTTCAGAAGTTGATTCTAAAGTTAGCTCAAAAGAAGTAAAAGAAAATTCTAATAATTCAGAGGAAGTTTTAAATACTGTCGCTAGACTTGAACAACTTGAAAAAGAACATCAAACTTTAAAAAATCAATATGTAAGAATTGCCGCAGATTTTGATAATTTCAGAAAAAGGCAATCTCGTGATCAAGATGATCTTAAGGTACAGTTAATATGTAAATCATTAAGTTCAATTCTGCCTATTGTAGATAATTTTGAAAGAGCTAGACAGCAGTTAAAACCTGAAAATGAAGAAGCACAGACCCTTCATAGAAGTTATCAAGGATTATATAAACAACTTGTTGAGGTTTTGAAACAACAAGGAGTTGCTCCTATGAGAGTATTAGGTCAACAATTTGATCCTAATTTACATGAAGCTGTCCTTAGAGAGCCAAGTGAAAAAGAAAAGGAAGATATAATAATTGAAGAATTACAAAGAGGCTACCATCTAGATGGCAAGGTCTTGAGGCATGCGTTAGTAAAAGTTTCGATGGGACCTGGTCCAGTCAAAAATTCACAAGAAGAAACAGAACAAGATAAAGTTGAAGAGGATCTCATTTCAAATCAAAATTTGTCTGATGAGAAATAAAGTACTCTACCTTTCGTTCCAAATGTTCTAATGGCTGATTTTTATCAATTACTTGGTGTTTCTAGAAGTGCGGATGCTGATACTCTCAAAAGAGCCTATAGAAAATTAGCTAGACAATATCATCCTGATATCAATAAAGATCCAGGTGCTGAAGAAAAATTTAAAGAGATTGGTCGTGCTTATGAAGTCTTGGCTGATCCAGATACAAGAGCAAGATATGATCAGTTTGGAGAGGCAGGTTTAGGAGGTGCGGCAGGGATGCCTGATATGGGTGATATGGGTGGTTTTGCAGATCTATTTGAAACTTTTTTTAATGGCTTTGGAGGACAAGGTCCTCAAAGTTCAAGGACTCAAAGAAGAGGACCTCAGCAGGGAGATGATCTTAGGTATGATTTAAATATTGAGTTTAAACAAGCAATATTTGGTGAACAAAGAGAAATAAAAATACCACATTTAGAAACTTGTCTGACATGCAAGGGGGTTGGTGCAAAACCTGGTACTGGTCCTACAAATTGTTCTACTTGTGGAGGAAGTGGTCAAGTCAGAAGAGCAACTAGAACACCTTTTGGGAACTTTACACAAGTAGCAGAGTGCCCTTCATGTGCTGGAGTAGGCCAAATAATTTCTGATCCATGTTTAACTTGTGGTGGGAATGGGGTTAAACAAGTTCGAAAAAAATTGCGTATTAATATCCCTCCAGGAGTTGATACTGGTACTAAATTAAGAGTATCAGGGGAAGGAAATGCGGGACCAAAAGGGGGACCCTCTGGTGATCTTTATGTTTTTATAAAGGTTAGAAAAGATTCTAAGCTTAGAAGAGATGGCATTAATATTTATTCTGAAATTTCAATTAGTTATCTTCAAGCGATTTTGGGTGATACTGTCGCTATTGATACTGTTGATGGGAAATTTGAATTGAAAATACCAGGAGGAACTCAGCCTAATAGTACGCTCACTCTTGACAATAAAGGTGTACCAAGATTAGGTAATCCCGTCGCTAGAGGTAATCAAGAAGTTCTTATAAAAGTTAAGTTGCCAACCAGAATAAATGAAGAGGAAAGAAATCTTTTAGAAAAATTAGCTTCACATTACTCTACTCATAATCAAACTACAAATAGTGGATTATTTAGTAAGTTTTTTGGAAAAGATTCTTGACTTTGGATTCTAATTTTATTGATTTGAAATCAGTTCCTTGTCCTTTAAATGTAGTGAAATGTAAATTAGCTTTAGAGAAATTACCAAAAAAAGATAATCTTTTTGTAGATCTTGATAGAGGTGAGCCGGAAATGATGGTAAAACAAACCTTAGAAAATATGGGATATAAGTTAGATATAGTTAAATCTGAAAAACATTGGATTAGATTTAAAGTTTATTATGAGTTTAG
>CACOMD010000032.1 GCA_902628235.1 uncultured Prochlorococcus sp.
GTGGTAGTGGTTTAGGTCCATTATTAATTATTGATTCATTAAAGAGGAGTTCTGTAGGCTTGAACTTTTCCTTTATTGACAATATTGATCCTTTTTTAATTAAAGAAAAATTAATCGAACTAAAAAATAAACTATCAAGTACTCTATTTGTAATTGTTAGTAAATCAGGTGGTACGCCAGAGCCGAGAATAGCAATGGATATTATTAGGAAAAATGTTGAGGAGATTGGTATAAACTGGTCTTCCCAAGCTATAGCAATTACGATGTCTGGAAGTAAACTATATCAAAAAGCATCTGAAGAGGATTGGTTAAAGATTTTTGATCTTCCTGATTGGGTTGGTGGTAGAACAAGTATTACAAGTTCTGTCGGACTTCTACCCTTGGTTTTCATAAACGAAAATATTGACAATTTTTTAAAGGGTGCATCAAAAATGGACGAGATTTCAAGATCAAAACAAATAAAAAATAATCCCGCAGCTTTATTAGCAGCCTCTTGGTATTTCAGTGGAGAAGGATTTGGAAAAAGGGATATGGTAGTTCTTCCATATCGAGATAGGCTTCAGGTCTTTAGTAAATATCTTCAACAATTAGTGATGGAATCTCTTGGGAAGAAATTAGATAGATCAGGAAATATAGTTCATCAAGGTATTTCAGTTTTTGGAAATAAAGGTTCGACTGATCAACATGCATATGTTCAACAATTAAGAGATGGGTTGGATAATTTTTTCTGTATTTTTATTGAATCATTAGATACGCCAGATGACTTCAATAACTTTGATTTAGAAGATCCCAAGTCATATCTATCTGGTTTTTTACAAGGTACAAGATCTGCTTTATCAAAAGAAGGAAGACAAAGTGTAACCATTACAATAAGTAAATTTAATACATTTACGTTGGGAGCAATAATTGCCCTATTTGAAAGGGCAGTTTCTTTTTATGCAGAGTTGGTAGATATCAATGCATATGATCAACCAGGAGTTGAGGCTGGTAAAAAGGCTGCTGCAGATATAATTTCTATCCAACAAAAAATTAAATTTCTATTTGAAAGAAATGACTTTCTAACTATTGATAAAATTAATAAAAGTTTAGAAAGTTCTGATCCAGAAAGTATTTTTTTAATATTAAGACAAATGTGTTTTAATAATAAAAGTTTTAATATTGAAGGTGATTGGTCAATTCCAGAATCATTAAAAATTAGAAAATTATAATTAAACAACTATATTTATAATTTTCCCTTTTACGATAATAATCTTTCTAATTTCTTTATTATCAATCCATTTAATTACACTAGGACTTTCCAAGCTTTTTTGCTTAATTATATCTTCTGAAGCATCTGTAGATATATTTATCTTATCTCTTACTTTTCCATTTATTTGAATTACTAATTCATAACTATTTAAGATTATTGCTTTTGGGTCATATTCTGGCCAATTTTGTAAGTGAACTGACTCATTAGAGCCTAATAAATACCATAGTTCTTCGGAAATATGAGGAGAAAATGGGGCAAGTAAAATGCAGAAATTTTCTAGTATTATTTTTTTTAAATTTGAACTAATATTTTTAAAATTTTGCGATATAGCATTGCAAAATTTCATTAATTCTGAAATAGCTGTATTAAATTGATTATTCTCAATATCTTGCGAAATCTCTTTAATAGCTAAATTCATTGATCGTAGGATATTTTTTTCATAAGTTTCTTGTTTTATATTTACCTTTCCTAAACTTATTTCATTTAAATATTCATAGTATAGTTTCCAAACTCTTGAAAGAAATCTAAACTGCCCTTCAACATCAGAATCTCCCCATTCCAAATCCTTTTCTGGCGGAGCTTTGAACAGAATAAACATCCTGGCCGTATCTGCACCATATTTCTTAATAACAGTCTCAGGATCAATACCGTTATATTTAGATTTTGACATTTTTTCAAATAATATTTCTAATTTTGAATTGTCATCTGGATCAATAGGATTATTTATATCTTTTATTTTATTTAATGGAATATACCTTCCAGTATTTTTATTTTTATATGCAGCAGATTGAACCATACCTTGTGTTAAAAGTTTTTTAAAAGGTTCATTAATATCAAATAAATTATTATCCTTTAATGCTTTAGTTAAAAAGCGAGCATACAACAAGTGTAAAATTGCATGTTCAACTCCTCCTACATATTGATCAACTGGTAGCCACTTATTAATTTTCTCTTTTATAAATGGTTTATCATTTACCTCTGCACATGGATATCTTAAGAAATACCATGATGAGCAGATGAATGTATCCATCGTATCTGATTCTCTTTTTGATTTACCACCACACCTTGGACATTTAATATTTTGCCATTCATTTGATTGATTTAGGAAATTTATTTTATTTGAATCGATCTTTACTTCCTTTGGCAACTTAACAGGAAGATCAATTGTTTCTACAGGAATAGGTCCACATTTTGAGCAATTAATAATAGGTATGGGGCACCCCCAATATCTTTGTCTAGAAATCAACCAATCTCTTAATTTATATTGTATTTTTTCTTCTCCCCATCCTTCAGTTTTAGAAATATCTAGGAATTTTATTTTGGCTTCAGAATTTGAAATCCCATCATAATTATCTGAATTTATTAAAAATCCATTTTCTTCAAAAGCACGTTTAAGATTATCATTTGATTCTTTAATATCTTTTGTAATAACTTTTTTTATAAGTATTTTATATTTTTCAGCGAACTCATAATCTCTTTGATCATGAGCTGGGACACCCATTACAGCTCCTGTTCCGTAATCGTCTAAAACATAACTTGCTACCCATATCGGGATTTCATTATTATTAATTGGATTTATAGCTTTTAATCCAGTATTAAATCCAATTTTTTCTTTTTCGATATCAAAGTTCTTAAATATTTCTTTTAAATTGATAATCTTATCCTTTAATTCCTTATCTTTAATAAGACTAATGACTTCGTGATTGGGTGAAACTGCTATGTAAGTAACACCAAATAACGTGTCTATTCTAGTTGTAAATACTTTTAAATTTATTTCTGCACTATTTTTAAGATTAAATTTAATAATTGCTCCATTGGACCTTCCTATCCAGTTTTCTTGCATGGTTCTTACTCTTTCCGGCCATCCATGAAGATTTTTAAGATCATCCAAAAGTTCTTCTGCATAGTTAGTTATTTTTAAATACCATTGATTTAAAAGTTTTTTTTCAACAGTGGCTCCAGATCTCCAAGATTTACCCTCAGAGTCAACTTGTTCGTTTGCTAAAACAGTTTTATCTACAGGATCCCAATTTACCTCAGATTTTTTTTTATAAACTAAACCTGATTTAAATAATTCTAGGAACAGAAATTGCGTCCATTTATAATAATCTTCATTACATGTAGCGAATTCTTTTTCCCAATCAACTGATAAGCCTAAAACCTCAAGTTGAGATTTCATATGTGAAATATTATTTTTAGTCCACATTTCAGGATTGATTCCTCTTTCAATTGCAGCATTCTCTGCAGGAAGTCCAAAAGCATCCCAACCCATTGGATGTAATACATCCTTTCCCTTTAGTTTTTGATATCGAGCAATAACATCTGTTATTACATAATTCCTGACATGACCCATATGTAAATTTCCAGATGGATATGGGAACATGGATAAAGCGTAAAACTTTTCTTTATTTTCACTTTCTTGAGTTTTATACAAATTATCTTTTACCCATTTATTTTGCCATTTTTTTTCTATGAGATTAGGCTCATACAGATTCTTAAAAGTTAAATTAGTTTTATTCGATTTATCCACTTGTTTATCTATAAAGTAATTTATTTATCATTCTACATAAGAGATTAAATTGTAAATACCTTATTTTTTATTAAAATTGGTTTAACAATAATTTAATTATGAATAAGTTTGATTTTTATAAATATCAAGGAAATGGAAATGACTTTATAATTATAGATTCCAGAAAAAATAATTTATTCAGTAGTTTACTATCAAACAAAAGTTTTAATATAAAAAAATTGTGTGACAGAAATTTTGGAATTGGCGCAGATGGAATTATTTTTATAGTAAATCCAGATAATGATATTGATAATGATTCAAGGATGATTATTTTTAATTCCGACGGATCTGAAGCTGAAATGTGTGGAAATGGAATTCGATGCATGATTGAATATTTGAATAATCAACAAATTTCTCAAATTAATAAATCTGAATATAGGATTGAAACTAAAGCTGGGTTGAAAGTCGCAAAATATAATTCTGGCAAAATTACGGTAAGGATGGGAAAACCTATTTTTGAAAATAAATTAATTCCAACAATTATAAATAAAAATATTAATGAATTACTTACAGATGAATTTAAATATGAGAAATTTAATGCGCAAGGATATGTGGTTGGTATGGGTAACCCACATTTAATTTTCTTTATAGAGGATCTTGCCTTGATATCACATAAAGAACTTGGCCCGGTATTTGAAAATAATAATTTATTTCCTGAAAAAACTAATGTACATTTTTGTCAAATTATTAATAGCAAGAAAATTATTGTTAAAGTTTGGGAAAGAGGTGCAGGGTCCACTCTTGCATGCGGAACGGGAGCTTGTGCTATTCATGTTGCCGCGAAGAAACTTTCTAGATGTGATGCAAAAACATCTATTTTTTTACCTGGGGGAGAACTTTTTATTGAGTGGAATAATACAAATGATGAGGTTTTGATGACTGGTATTGCTAATAAAGTATTTAATGGTTCTTTTACCTTTGACTAAATAGATGAAAAACGAATTTATTTATTTTGATCATGCCTCTACCTCTCCCTTATCTTTTGAAGTATTAGAGATAATAAATTCTTCTAATTTAAATTATTGGGGTAATGTTTCTGCTACTTATAAATTTGGTATTGAATGTTCTATAGAATTGGAGTCAATTAGAAATAATATCGCCTTAATTTTTAATTCAAATTCAGAGGATATTATTTTTACTTCAGGATCTTCTGAATCTATTTCAATTGTGTTCAATAAATTATCAGATAATTTTAAACCTGAAAATATTATTATATCTGAGGTAGAACATCAAGCTACTATAATTTCATCAAATATCTTAAAAAAAAGGGGATGGAAAATAATTGAATGGGAAGTTGATAATAAAGGAATTGTAAATATAGATAAATTGGAAAATTATTTAAATCATAAGACGAAATTGATTTCAATTATATGGGGACAAAGTGAAATAGGATCATTGCAACCTATTCAATTAATAGGTAAAAAATGCAAGGAAAATAATATATTATTTCATGTAGATGCTACTCAAATAATTAGTAACGGCATTTTTAAATGGAATGATTTAAATTGCGATTTACTAAGCTTATCAGCACATAAATTTGGAGGTCCTAAAGGTATTGGAATACTTTTAACTAATGAAAAATCACGTTCATTTCTAAGGAATTCTGATATATCATTGACACATGAATATTCTATAAGACAAGGTACACAATCTCTGCCTTTAATATGCGGGATGCATCAAGCTTTAAAAAATATTAGTGGATTAATAACTTTTTCAAATTATGATACTGTATTCCAAAATAATAAAATTATTTTTTTGAAAGATTATCTTTTAGATTTACTTAGAGATAATAAATATGTAGAAATTACTGGAAGTATAGATAATCGTTTACCAAATCATTTATCATTTATTGTATTGAATAAGAGTTTTTTACCTATTAAGGCTTACAAAATTATTAATTTTATGTCTGATAATAATATCTCAATAAGTAGTGGTAGTTCATGTTCAAGTTACAACAAAAATCCAAGTAAAGTTTTAACTAAATTAGGGATAGAAAATAATAAACTTTATTCAAATATAAGATTAAGTTTTAGTGAACAAAATTCAATAGATCAGCTGGACAAATTTTATACTTTGCTTTTACATTGTATTGAGAAATTTTAATAGATGTTTGTTTTACCTAATGATCTAAATAAAGCTATTGAAGATATGGAGAAATCTGTATTAAATAGTTTAGCTTCTGATAATTCAAGATTAATTATCGAATTTAAATTTGAAGGAATCAAATTTAATAGAATATCTTTTAAATTATTTAATTTATTAGAAAAAAATAATAATAGTGTATATCTTACTTATTCTGATCCAGGAGCTGTAGCTTTAGCCCAAAGAGACTATAAGGAAATTAAAGATAAAATATTCACTTTTAAGTCATTTACGAACTCTCCACATATTTTAGAAACTAATTCAATTTTAATATCAATGCTCCCACAGCCTTATGATTTTGATTCATTTGAACCAATGTGCGAAAACTTTCTTGGTAAGCATATTTCTATAAATCCTAAATTTGAAGATGCAAATATTGGAATAGGCACTGTTATTCGAGAGAGAAGAAAAAATTTTGTAAAAACATGGACAAATATTTATTTCATTCAACCACTAAATAATGGAGCTCTAATGCATATTTCTCCAAATAATTGGGCTCTTTTTAAAGAAAAAGATAATAAATATTATTTTGTTAAAGATTTTGATTCGAAACCTGATA
>CACOMD010000033.1 GCA_902628235.1 uncultured Prochlorococcus sp.
CAATACCAGCAAAACTAGTTTGTCTCTTTCCATTCGCATTAAAGGGAGAGATTCTTACCAATCTATGGGTACCTTTTTCATTTTGCAAATATCCATAAGCATATTTGCCTTCAATTTCAAAAGTTATACTTTTTAATCCAGCTTCCTCTCCCTCTGACAACTCATTAATAATTAATTTCATAGAGTGAGCATCTGCCCATCGTGAATACATCCTAAATAAAATCTCAACCCAATCTTGAGCATCTGTCCCCCCAGCCCCTGCGTTAATTGAAATAACTGCATTACCTTTATCGTATTCTCCACTAAGTAATCTTTGAAGTTCCCAACTATCTAAGTTTTCTTTGAGTATATCTAATCCTATCTGAGATTCTTTTATCAAGTCTTCTTCTGGATCTAGAGCATAAAGATCTAGGGAAGCATTCGCATCAGCAACTAAAGATTGCCATTTTTCCAATAGATCCAGTTGTTCTTTAACGTCATCGAGATTTCTCATTAATATTTTTGCCTTTTCTTGGTTTTCCCAAAATCCCGGCACAGCAGCTTGTTGTTCTAAATCTATCTTTTGCGCTTTGAGTTTAGGTATGTCAAAGATACTCCTGAGCTTTGCTCAGGCGCTCTTGACATAATGAAAGGTCTTTTCTAAATTCTGTAAGATCTAACAAAATAGAATAAATTCTTATTTATAATCTAACAAGTACTTTTATTTAATAGTATAAAGTAAATAATATTTAAAAAAAAAATGAAAAAAGTTGAAATCTATACATGGCAATATTGTCCATTTTGTATTCGTGCTAAATCTTTACTTAATAAAAAGAATATAGACTTTATCGAATATAAAATTGATGGAGATGAATCAGCTAGAGAAAAAATGAGCGAGAGAGCTAATGGCAAAAGATCTCTGCCTCAAATATTTATAGATAATAATAGTATTGGAGGATGTGACGATCTATATTCATTGGAGGAAGAAAATAAATTAGACTCACTTGTTGGATAATTTATATGAAATTTCTTTTTGTAATTGATCCAATAAAGAATATAAATCCAGAAAAAGATTCATCTGCTGCACTAATGCAGGCAACTCACAAAAAAAAAGTTGAAGTTTGGGTTTGCACTCCACAAGATCTTGAGGCAAGAGGAGATGAGGTTTGGGCATCCTGTATAAATATAGAACCTAATCCTTGGATTCAATTAAAAGAGAATAAATGCATTCCACTTGCAAAATTTAGCTGTATTTGGATGAGAAAAGATCCTCCTGTGGATGAAGGTTATCTATACGCGACACATCTGCTTGAAGTGGCGGAAAGAAAAGGTGTTAAAGTCGTCAACAAACCATCATCTCTAAGGGCATGGAATGAAAAATTAGGAGCATTAAGATATAGCCATCTAATGGCTCCAACAATTGTCGCTAGCAAAGTCAATGATTTAATTAATTTTGCAAAAGCTAACGAAGAAGTTGTTGTTAAACCTTTAGGTGGCAAAGGAGGTCAGGGTGTAATTAGGTTGAATAAAAATTCTCCTGGTTCTAGAGCAATCATTGAACTAATTACTTCTCAAGAACAATTGCCAGTTATGATGCAAAAATTTATTCCTGAGGTACAAAATGGAGATAAAAGAATAATCATTGTAGATGGAAATCCATTGGGAGCAATAAATAGAATCCCAAAACTAGGAGATTTTAGAAGTAACCTTGCAATGGGAGGCAAAGCTGAAAAAACCTTTCTAAGTAGTGCAGAAAAAAGTATATGTCTTGAATTATCTCAACACCTGCAAGAAGAAGGACTATTCTTTGTAGGTATAGATGTTATCAATGGAATGCTTAGTGAAATTAATGTAACAAGTCCAACGGGTCTAAGAGAAATTGAAAAATTATCAAATAAAAATATTTCAGATGAAGTAATTGATAAATTGCTTAAAATTATTAATTAGATTTTAATCAAAAATTAGATTTGCTAAAGAGGCTAATTTTAGTTTAATTTCATTAATTTCTTTTTCAGAAATAGATCCTTTTACTAAACCTGATCCAGCTATAAACTCTATATCACTTTTAACTATCTTTGCACCTCTTAAAGCTACTCTAAAATCAGCATTACCTTCTACATCGACCCAACCGAAGGGAGAAGCATAATTTCCTCTATCAAAATTCTCAAAGCTATCTAAATAATCTAAAGCTTTTTCTTTAGGAAAACCGCAAACTGCAGGCGATGGATGTAACTTTTCGAGTAAGACAAATGGACATATTTTATTAACCTCTGCACTTATTAAGGTACATAGATGAGCTATGTTGCCGAATTCTTTAACCTTTATTTCCCCTTTTTTATAGTTTCTAATATTTAAAGATTTCAAATTTTCAATTAAATAATTTATCACAAAATTATGCTCTCTTAGATTCTTATCACTTCTAAGAAAATTATCTATATCAAATCCAATTTTTTCAGTTCCAGCGATTGCCTCAAGTTGTATAACTTTTTCTTTTAATGAAAATAATTTTTCAGGAGAAGCACCAAAAATCATATTCTCCTTATTTCTTTTCCAAAGATATCTACAAGCATTAGCTTGACTTAACCTTAATTTATTTAATATTTGAATAATATTTAACTTTTTCTTTAGTTGAAATATTAATCTAGAAGCTAATACTAATTTCTCAATGCAACCATCATTAATCAATTTAATAGCTGCAGATATTTGTTTATTTAATAATGGATAGTTTTTATAAAAGGATCTATAAAAATCATCTAACGATATATTTGCATTTTCATAATTCAAATTTTGACTTTTTGGAGAAATTATTTTCTCTCTAATATCCCAAAATTCATTAATATTATCTCTTATAGATATTCTTGGATCAATTTCGATATTCATTCTAATTGTAATATTTTTACCATCATTAATAATTAAAAACTTTGGTAAGACCCCCTCTAAAATAAAAAAATCTTTATCAAATTGGTATTTGTTTGAATTTTCTCTAAAAGTAAAAAAATAAAATATCTTCGTAAGAGATGAAAATTTATATTGACTTTCTAAATTTTTTATATTTTTAAGTGTTTTATCGTAAAAATCTTTTGCTAATTGAAATCTATTCGGACCATTTAATTGAATACTTTTACATTTATCCAGAGCTAGAAATGAAATATTATTATTTTCTTCCCAAAAAATGGAAAAATTATATTTCTCTAAAAAAATTGAGTAAATATCAATTAAATCCCTAAATGGTAACTCAATACAAAAACTAACTATTCCTTTTGTAAGATGAGTTTTTTCAATTTTATTTAAAATATCATCTGAGAAATTGAGAAAAGCTATCTTATCATCCATAAAATCAGTATAAAAACGAAACCAAAAGTTTAATCAAGAATTATAAATCAATTTATCATTTATATTAAATAATAATATTAACTTTTTGAAGATATTGATGATTAAAGAAGATAGAAAAAATCTATGGGTGCAAGCAATAAAATGGCCTCTATATTCAGTAGTAATTATACCAATTCTTATTTCAGGTGCATTTAACCTTTATTCGCACAATAATATTAGTATTTTTAATTTTTTTTCATTTATATTTGCTTCTATTTTGATACTTTTTTGGGAAAATCTTACAAATGATTTATATGACTCAGAAACGGGCATTGATAAATTTAAATTTCATTCTGTGATTAATCTTGTAAAAAATAAAAAATTTATATTTTTCACAGCATATTTATCTTTAATAATGGGATTATTTATTGTTTATTTAATTTCTAGATCAACTAATCTTAATGTATTTATATTAGTTATCGGCTGTTGCATTTTAGGTTATCTATATCAAGGACCTCCTTTTAGATTAGGTTATTTTGGTTTTGGAGAGCCATTATGTTGGATTGCTTTTGGCCCATTAACTCATTCAGCAGCATTAATTGCTTTAAATTCTAATAATATTTACTATTCACAAATCCCTTGGAAAGAAGCGCTCATGTTAGGCAGCGGACCATCTTTAGCAATTACCTTGGTTTTATTTTGTTCACATTTTCACCAAATTAAAGAAGACAAAAATCATGGGAAAAATTCACCTTTAGTGATTTTAGGAGCAAAAAAATCTGCTTCACTTATTCCCTGGATTATAGGAACAATTTATACATTTCAATTTTTTACGATATTAATTGGATTCATACCGCCATCATGTTTGCTTTACTTTATTAGTCTTCCTTATTCAATAAAGTTAATAAAAATTTTAAATAAATTTCATGACAATCCTTCTTCTCTCAAAAGGTGTAAATTCATAGCTATTAAAATTCAAACGATGAATGGAATAGGTCTAACACTAGGACTGCTTTCTAGTCTTTTATATTAATAAATGAACATAAAATTTAAAAAAAAACTCTTTTTCTTTGAATTTCCAAAATCTATTTTAAATTCAACAAGAAAATTTACCCATAAAAAAGGATGGATTATAAAATTAAATTCCAATAATTATATTAACGATGGTTTTGGAGAAGTTTCACCTTTGTTTGATGAGCATATATCTTTATGCGAAAAACAATTAAATATGATTCCAGAAAATATTAATAGAGAAAAGTTGATTGAAAAAATATATAAATTTCATCCATGTGTACAATCTGGAATTATATGTGCATTAGGAGAAATAGAAGGAATAATAAAATATAAAGAGAATTATAAATTTAATGAAATTCATCAAAGTGCCATTCTGGTGGATTCTTCTTCAGTAATTGAAAAATTAAAAGAATTAAAAATAAAATACAAATCAAAACCTAGAGTTTTTACGATTAAATGGAAAGTCGCTACAAAAGAAAATAAAATTGAAGAAAAAATTTTAGAAGAAATACTTAACCAACATGAAAATTATATTAAATTGAGAATTGATGCAAATGGTGCTTGGGATAGACAATGCGCAAATAGGTGGGCAGAAATACTGAGTAATAATAAAAATTTAGACTGGATTGAACAACCACTTGGAATTGATGATATTGAAGGATCATATGAATTAAACAAAAAGATTCCTGTAGCTTTGGACGAATCATTATTGAAATATCCCCAACTAATTCATTCTTGGCATGGTTGGCAAATACGAAGACCATCCCAAGAGAAAAATCCTTTAAAATTATTAGAAGAATTGAATACTAAAAATAGCCTTAAATCTCTTAGTTCCTCTTTCGAAACTGGAGTAGGTAAAAGATTTTTATTTCATTTATCATATTTACAGCTATTAGGATCAACTCCAAAAGTACCTGGTTTAGCCTTAAAACAAATGCCCGATACTTTCCTTTTTAAAAATGATCCACAAATAATATGGAATAATTTATGAAAACAAATGAAATTATAGTTGAACATAATGAAGAATTATCTTCAAAATTAATTCTTCAATATTTAAAAGAAAGAAAAGTAATACAAATAAAAAGTAATTATTATATTTCTAATCCAATACGTCCCATAAATTTGGAAAACCCTGGCGTAATTATAAATAGTAGTGGCAGTAAAAATATGCCAAAGCATTGTTACCATTCAATAGCAAACTTAAATCAATCTGCAAATTACTGTGGGAAATGGCTACAAGAGCAAGACTTTGACTTAAGTAATATTATTATTTTTAATACATTACCACTAAGTCATATCAGTGGCTTCATGCCTTTATGGAGAAGTAAAATTTGGGAATGTGACTATATTAATATTTCACGAAAGATGATAAAAGAAAGTAGATATCTTTTAGAAAAAACATTAAGAATCAAAGGCAAATCTCACAAAAAATTAATAACTTCACTAGTTCCAACTCAGTTATATAGGCTCTTATTAAATAAAGATGGAATTTATTGGCTAAATTTATTTGATCTAATATGGGTTGGTGGAGCGAGTATATCTAAAAATATTTTAAAAAAATGTATTCAAGAAAAAATTAATTTATCACCCTGTTATGGAGCCACAGAAACAGCTGCTATGATTTCAAGTTTAAAGCCTAAAGAATTTCTAAATGGCAATATAAATCATGGAGAAATCTTAAAAGATATTAATGTAAGAATTAATGAAAAAAATTTAATCGAAATTAAAACTGAAA
>CACOMD010000034.1 GCA_902628235.1 uncultured Prochlorococcus sp.
ATCAGATTTGGAAATATTAATTCCAAATATTGATAATAAACATAATATTAAACCATAATAAAAATTTAGACCAAATAGTAAAAAAACACCAATGAAAAGAAGAAAAATTGATAATAAAAATGTAAAGTTATTTAATAGAGTTCTGCCTTTGTTCTTATCACCCGAATAATACCAAATTACACTTTTTATCAAATTACCACCATCTAAAGTACCAAATGGGATTAAATTAAATATTCCAAGAAATAAATTTAACACTCCAACTCTAGTAATTATATTTATGAAAATTTGCTCTTTAGATTCACTTAAATTACTAACTAATAATAAAAAGATAGATGTTATAAAACATAAAAAAGGCCTTACAAGAGCTATTTTTATATTGCCTAATGCGCTTTGACAATCCTTTTCTATTTGCAAAACTGCTCCAAGGAAAAAGAAAGTAATATTTTTAATTTTAACTCCTTCAATAAGGCAAATATATGTATGAAATACCTGATGAAGTATTATTGAGAATAATAAAAAAAATGATGTTAAAAAACCTATTAACCAAGCCTCCTTATTATTAAATAAATCACTTGATGTTAGGTTAATTTGATCACTAATACTCCATGAGAATAAAAAAAGGAGAACTATCCAATAAGGATGGATTTTAAAAGGTATTCCCCATATTTTTAAAACTTGCCAACTCCTCAAAAAAAACTCCGTTATTATTATTAATAAGTACATTCTACCTGCTAAAAAATTATAATTTGAAAATGTTAGAAGCTAAAACTCTTGTGAAAATTTGTGGAATAACATCTGTTGATCAAGCACTCCAAATTGCTAAACTTGGAGTTGATGCCATAGGAGTGATTTCAGTAAAAGAATCACCTAGATATGTCTCGCCTGATAAAAAAATAAATATTTTTAAAAATCTTAAGAAAAATTTTCCTCATGTAAAAAGAGTTTCTGTAGTAAAAAATATACCCCTAGAATTTAAATATATAAATTCTTTTAAGTATGAAAATGTAATCCAACTGCATGGAGATGAGGATATTTCATATTGCAAAAAAATCCGTATGAAATTGCCTCAAATTGAAATATGGAAAGCATTTAGAATAAAAGAAAGAGAAGATATTAATAAAATTGAGCTTTTTTCTGATTTCATAGATGCTGTGCTTTTAGATTCTTGGAACGAGAATACATATGGAGGTTCAGGTATAAGAATAAAGCCTAAATATCTAGCTGAATTAAAATTCAGCAGGCCTTGGCTACTCGCTGGTGGAATATCTATAGATTGGTTAAAACAAATTCTTATTGATATCAAACCAGATGGCATTGATGTTTCAAGCAGTATTGAAAGCGCCCCAGGAATAAAAGATTTGAATAAAACTAAGAGACTTTTAAATTTAATAAAGAGATATTAAATTTATAAAATAAATTTAATAACAAGATAACCCACTAGGTTGATTTTTAACAAGTTCAAAGAATTCTTGCTTAAGACTAGGATCATGCCTAAAATCTCCTCTAACTATAGAATTTATCATACTTGTATTAGGCTCTTTAACACCGCGCCAACACATGCAATAATGTTTTGCTTTAACAAGAATTGCAAGACCTTTTGGTTCACATAGACGTTCGATTTCATCAGCCAAAATCATCACTGCCTCCTCTTGAATATGTGGTCTTGAAAAGACCCAATCGGCAACTCGTGCAAACTTTGATATGCCAATAACTTTGTCACCTGGTTTAATTCCAATCCAACAATCTCCAATGATTGGAACCATATGATGTGAGCAAGCAGAACGTACACTTATGGGTCCTAGAGTATAAATTTCATCAAGATTTTTAGCATTTGGGAAATCTGTAACATTAGGTCTTTTTTGATATCTACCTTTAAAGACTTCTCTGAGATACATCTTTGCAACTCTTTCAGCAGTCTCCTGAGAATTATGATCATTTTCAATATCAATGACTAAGGACTTTAAAAGATCCCTTACCTTAGATGCTACTTCTTTTTGCAAATGATCTAATTCTCCAGGATTAATAAAATCTGAAATATTGTCATTTGCGTGGAATCTCTTTTTTTGAAGTTTTATCCTATTTCTAATTACATCAGAAATAAGCTCGTCAGAAATTTTTTCATCGATATCATTTTTGATGTTGTCACTTGGAGTGATAGTCATAAATAATTATTTAAATCCTGTAAATTTATTAATACTTTAAATATAAAAGTTAATTTGCATTAAGAAATTATATCACATTGATAGGTTCATAAAATGGGAATTCGTGAGTACAAATTATTCCATATCTAATTAATCTTAAAAAACATCAGAATGCTCCAGTAGCTGGCATTAGAGTAAGATCCTCAATCAGCTGAGATTTAGGTTGTTCAGCAATAAAAAGGATAGTATCTGAAACCTTATCTGAAGAAAGCATTGAATCTTTATTAAAATCAGAATTTACAAATTCAGAATCCCAAAGTGGAGTATTTACAGAACCCAAAGTGATAGTACATGCTCTTATTGAATTTTTTCTTTCCTCCTCTCTTAAACATTTTGTGAAGCTAGCCAGTGCAGCCTTTGATACACAATATGCCCCCCATTGTGGGAATGCATTATTTGCAGCATGACTGCTAACATTTATGATTAAACCACCTTTAATTCTCATAAAGGGAACTATACATGAACATATTTGAAAAACACTTGTAAGATTTACTTGAATTATTTCTTGCCACTTATCAAGTGGCATACTAACTAATTCTCCATTAAAGGCAAACCCAGCATTATTTATTACAACTGTTGGACAACCATAACTTTTAATACTTTGATTTAAGTGTTGATCAACCTTATCAGCTTGTGATAGATCAATTGCCAATATATTAATTTGTACGCCAGTATTTGATAATTCATTTTTTAGTTCTTCTAATTTTTGCATATCTCTAGCTAACAAAATTAAATTCCAACCTGCTCTAGCAAAAGTCTGGGCAGTTGATTTTCCTATACCCTTTGTTGCTCCAGTAATTAGTGCTAATTTCAATTTAATAAAAGATGATTAATAATTTAATCTTGAATTTCTTCAAGATTAACAGATTCAATAAATTTTCCTAAAACTCTGAATTTAGAATATCTTTTTTCCAACAATTCTTCATTTGTCATTTTAAGTAATTCATCCAAATGCTTTTCTATAGAACTTTTAAGTGTTTCGCCTGCCTGAAGAGGAGCCCAATTATTACCACCTGCTGGTTCAGGTAAAACCTCGTCGATAATTCCTAACTTTAACAAATCTTGTCCAGTAATTTTTAAGGCTGATGCTGCTTCTGGCGCCTTAGCAGCATCTCTCCATAAAATTGAAGCACATGCTTCAGGACTAGCAACGGTATAAACACTATGTTCAAACATTATTAATTTATCTGCTACGCCTATACCTAAAGCACCACCAGAACCACCTTCCCCAATCACAGTAGCAATAATTGGTACTGTGAAACCAAACATTTCTCTTAAATTCCTGGCTATTGCTTCTCCTTGTCCTTGTTCTTCTGCTGATAGGCCAGCATAGGCTCCGGGAGTATCAATGAATGTTAATATTGGCAAGTTAAATCTATTTGCATGTTTCATTAATCTTAAGGCTTTTCTATACCCTCCAGGTTTTGCCATCCCAAAATTTCTGATGACATTTTCTTTAGTATCACGACCTTTTTGATGGCCTAATAATAGAACTGATCTATTATTTATTAAACCAATACCTCCAATCAAAGCCATATCATCTCCACCGTTTCTATCTCCATGTAGTTCAATCCAATCTTCACAAAACATCTGAATAAAATCAAAAGTACTTGGTCTTTGAGGATGTCTCGCAACTTGTATTTTTTGTGATGGAGTAAGTGATCTAAAAATTTCTTCCCTTCTTCTCGTTGCAAGAGTCTCTAATTGTAGAAGTTGTTGACTCACATCAACCTCTGAGTCACGAGCGAGTTCACGAATTTGTTCAATTTGTTTCTCAAGCTCTACTAAGGGTTTTTCAAAATCTAGAAGAAATCTTCTTGGCATAACAAACTATACGGGTAATGGATTGATATGAGTATCAAGTCCTATTGCGGAAAATCCATGTTTTTCAGAAGCTGCTCCAATAAACTCCATTTTCTCAAGTGTAATATTATTCCTACCCCAACTAAAATTAGTGTGACATTTTTCAAATTCTAAAATCATTGCTTCTGCAAAACAAGCAAACATTTCTCTTTGAGGATTTTCCATTTCAGCTAATTCCATCATATTCCAACCGATATCATTGAAAAACTTAACTATACCTCCCTTTAAGATATGAATATCATTTCCCTTAAATTTTTCATCAAGATTTTTAGGATATCCTCCGTCAATCATTAAACAAGGTTTTTTAAGCCTAGAAATATCAATTTCCATTGTTTTAGGCATACTTGCAACCCAAACTACAATGTCAGCAAGAGGTAAGGCTTCATCTAAAGTTTTGATCTCTCCTCCATTCAACTCCTTTTGAAGTGCAATTAATGGTTCTTGCTGTCTAGCTACCATATGCAATTCTGCAATACCTGTTTTTTTTGTAAGCCATCTACATACAGCACTACCAATATCACCCGTAGCTCCAACAACTGCAACACTTGATTTCTTTAAATCAATCCCAACTTTTGGAGCATTTATTTCAAGCTGTCTGCATATAACCCAAGCAGTGTGTGTATTACCTGTTGTGAATCTTTCCCACTCCAAAGATGTGTTTCTTATCTGTTTATGCTGTAGCAAATTAAAATTTTCAAAAATAATTGAAGTAAAACCTCCTAGCGCTGTAATGTTGATACCTTTCTTTTGAGCTAACTCCATAGCATTAAGCACTTTTCTTCTGGCTGTCTTAAATCTAGAGAGCATCTCAGGAACAAAACATGAATCAATATAAGAACCTTCTATTGAAATGCCTACAGCACTTTTAACTTCTACATTTTCTACAAGCTGAGGTGGAGCCATACACCATACATCCAAATCCCCCTCTGCAATATGATCAAAGCCTAAAATTGAAGCTTTTCTTTTTGCATCTGCAAAACTTGTGGAGTGCCCAATTAGCCCAAACATTTAGACTTTTAAGAAATAAAACTTACGCTTTGAACAATAGCATATGGATATTTCTAAAGTGAATAGAATTTTAAATAAAAATATTAAAGAGTTTAATTTATTTAAACAATTGCGGCCATAGCCATTCTAGCTATCTCTCTGTTATCGAGGCCCATCTCGAGTAAAGCATCTTGGTATGCGATCATAAACTCTTCCATAAGTTCTTCTTTATCCATAGATAAAATCGCAGCATCATCTGCAACTTGATCTAGCATTTTTTTTATTAAAGGTAAATTTGCTTTGTTAGCAGCTATTAATTCATTTTTACAAGTATGTAAATTTTCTTTTAACCATTTCTCCCCATAATTTAAATGTAAATATTCATCGTTAACAACCCCTTGAGTTATTTTTTTTGCGAATGGATCAGCAACCCTTATGTAAACATGATAAGCAGAGATAGCAAAAGCCTCTATTAGTATTGCTTGGATTAATAAACATGTTGTAAGATTTTCATTCTCTAAAGCCGTTTGAAAATTTCCATGTAATTTAGAGAAAAATTCTTTTGCAAAAACCATATCCGCTTCTACACTCAAATTTTTACCACAAGCAATAAATCCTCTTTTGTGCTTTAATTCCATTTTTGCGAGTTTAGTTAATTCTTCACTATCTTTAGGAAGAAGAGATGCTATGGAGATGTAATTATCATAAGCTTCTTG
>CACOMD010000035.1 GCA_902628235.1 uncultured Prochlorococcus sp.
CCTTGATAAAAGATCTAAACCTTTTTCAATCCTCTTTGTTCCTAAGATAACTAATGTAATTACGAATAATACAAATAATTCAGGAGAATTTAAACCAAAAATTGTCATCAACTCAACATAATTTAACTTATTTTAGTACAAGTTAATTAATTAAACTAATTATTTTCAAAAGAAGGCAAATACAAATCTCTATTAGAAGCAATTATTCCCTCTTCTTTGAAGAAAATCTCTAACTCTTTTAACTCATCAATATCAACAAATTCACCGCAAGTATCCTTTATACTTTTAGAAGTAAATGACCATAAATCATCTAAATATTGTTCATCATCTGGAAATGCAACAAATTTTAAATAAGTATTATTGAGAGCATATTCACTTGCAGTTTCTGAATTTACTCCTCCCTTCTTCGCTTCACAAAAAACCTTAGCAAATCTTTGTCCAACAGAAGATTGCGCATTGGTTAAGTCAATATTACCTTGTAAAGCATTTACATTAGTTGGGACAATTAAAAGGTATAAAGAAATTAAAAATGGTAGGAATTGATAAAACAAATAAAATGTGGATTGTATACCTAAATTAGCAAAAAGTAATACTCTATTACGTACATTTTGAAAATTTTATCTATATCTAAATTTTTTTTAATTATTCCTTAATACTCATATAGGATTTATGAATTTATTTAAATTAATTGTTAAACACAATTATCCTACAAATATATTTAATTTAAAAATCTAAGAAGAGAATTAATATAAAAAACTTAGACCAACATTTTATAGAATATTAATTAACTATTTACATACAAGTAAATGCATACATCGTTGATAATAAAGGGCAAAGGAGTAACTAGGGAAATAAATAGCATTGTATTACAATCTCCTCTAGCAGGAGTGACAGATAAAATATTTAGAAAATTCATAAGAAGATGGGCTCCTGAATCTCTTCTTTTTACAGAAATGGTTAATGCTACTAGTTTAAACCTTGGATATGGCGTAGAAAAAATAAACCAAATAAGTAATGAAGAAGGACCTGTTGGTATTCAGCTCTTTGATAATAGGCCAAATTCAGTTGCTGATGCGGCTAAAGAATCAGAATCCTCAGGTGCTTACATTATTGATATAAATATGGGTTGTCCTGTTAAAAAAATTGCTAAGAAAGGTGGAGGCAGTGCTCTTCTAAAAGATCCTTCTTTGGCGGTTGAACTTGTAAAAAGGATTTCTAGAGCAGTTAATATTCCTGTTTCTGTTAAAACAAGAATAGGTTGGTCAGATAAAGATAAAAATATTAAAGAATTTTTATTGCGCCTTCAAGATGCCGGTGCAAATATGTTTACTATTCACGGTCGAACAAGAGAGCAAGGTTTTAATGGCAAAGCTGATTGGAAGTTTATAAGAGAATTGAAGGAAGAATTAGAGATCCCAGTCATTGCTAATGGAGATATTTACACTGTTAAAGATGCAATTGAGTGTCTAAAGATAACAAACGCTGATGGAATAATGATTGGAAGAGGAGTACTAGGTTCTCCTTGGATAATAGGAGAAATTGACTCAGCACTTAAAGGATTAAAAAACTTTAAAGAACCTACAATTGAGGAAAAATTATATTTAATAATTGAACATATTGATGAATTAATTTTTGAGAAAGGTGAACATGGGTTACTTTTAGCCAGAAAACACATCACATGGACATGCAAAGAATTTGATGGGGCACAGAACTTAAGAAAAAATTTAGTTAAAGCAAAAAGTGCTAAAGAAGCTAAAGATCAAATTCTATTAATGATTTCTGCACTTAAAGATAAAAGTTAAAACCTTTTTATAAAATTTAGAGATGAATTAATTTTAAAATTATTCTGAAATGAAATTTATTAATGAAAAAACTAGTAGAAGAGTTTGCGATCATATGAATAAAGATCATATGGATTCTGTGCATAAATATTTGAAGTTTTATGCCAAAATTGAACAATTTAAAGAGGCAAAAATGGTGGAAATAAATAGTACTTCAATGAAAATAAAATATGACAATAAATTAGCAGTAATAAATTTCAAAGAAGAAATTAATGAAGATGAAATTCATAATACATTAGTTTCTATGATTAAAAAAATCAATTAGAAATAAATTAGATAATTTTTTATTTTTTATTCTTACCCTCATAATAATCTGTTATTTTCTTGCAATCCTCAAAGGAAAGGGTACTTAATCTAGAAGTAGCCTTTAAATTTAGGATTGCACAGATAGCAAGAATATCTGAATAATCAGCCTCTAAAGCTTGTGCTAATTCTAATACTCTTAAACCTTTCAAAATTTTAAAAATAAATATTTAGATTAAATTTAGAAAAAAATCATATATTTAGTGAGCTGCATTTTTTCCTAAACCAGCAACGAAAGGAAATGTTTGTTCATCACCAAATATATCTCCTTCACTACTATTTATTTTTGAGGATTTTTCTTTATCTTTGACATTTTCTATATTGTCTAAAGAATCTTTTTCTAATTTATTAGGATTAACAATTTGTTCCGCAATGGCTAATTGAGAATTAATTAGAAAAGAAAAAACAATTGCGAGTATCGTGGTATAAATAAATTTCATATATGGTCTAAATAAGTATAATTCTATTTGCTTTTAATTAAAAAGTAAAACGTTTTATAAAAATTAATCTATATAAGAGTATTTTAATTCAAATAAATTTTAGATATAGCAATTAATTTTAATTAAACTTGCGGGAATCCACTATGAAGACCATATGTAATTATCGTGAAGGTAGCGAATACAACACCTAAAGATACTGTTGTATAAAGAGGATCTAATTTTAAGTTATTTAATCTACCAAAATCTGCAACAACAAGTGATTTCATAGAGTATTTTTTTCTATCTGGTATTTCAGGTAAATTATCACTATTTAGTAATGAACCAAGTATTGGTTGTGTTTCTAATTCATCTGAATTTATATTTAAGTTTGTTGAGGCAACATTATCATTTTTAAAAATCCTTGGAAACATATAAACATGCCACAAGGCTATTAGTGCTACCCAGATAATAAGACTAACTCCTGCAATACCAAAAACAAAGAACTTTAAAAATTCCATTTGATTTTTAAATTTTCTTTAGTATAAGACTTCTGGTTTATATAGATGGCACTTCTTAATACATTAGTTGCATAAAAAATAAAAGCAAATAATTTGAAAATATTTTCTTAAATCAATAAATAATAAAAATAATTAATAATTAAATTGAAGTAGATATTAATATTTCTCTAATTTTCTAAGTTTTTTTAGTAATAATGAGAAAAATTGTTCATATATTTCTTAATTAGATTAGTAAATTTAAACACTCTTTACTTAGAGATTGTTCTTCTATTTTTTCAATCTTATAAGTAAATATATACATACTAATAATAAAATTGCATATGTAAATTTAATCAAGAAATTATAAACAATAATAGCAAAGAAAGGAAATAAGCATGCTCTTTTTAAATTAATTTTTTGTTGCGCTGACATTTTACGCCAATTTAAATATTCTTCCCACTGAAAGATCTTTTTTAAATTCCTATCTTTATTTTTTTTTCTAAACATAATAAGGTTTGAATTAAAAAATAATGTTTAAATAGTATTTAATATTAAATTATTAACAATAGTTTATCATTCTTATATGCTTAATGTATAAATAATATATTTGATGAATAGCCGTAGACCCTGGATATTAAACAAGAAAGTTCTACCACAACATACAGATCATGCAGGCGTTGTCTGGCATGGAACATACCTAAATTGGCTTGAAGAATCGAGAATTGACTCGATTGATAAGGCAGGAATAAAATATATTGAGCTTCTTAATAGGGGTTTTGAGATGCCAGTTTATAAAATTGAAATTAAGTATCTAATGCCAATAATGATTGGTGATGAAATTATTATTAAAAGTTATTTTTTTACAAATCAAGGGCCAAGGATAAAAGTGAATTCAACGTTAACTAATTTAATGAACAAAATTCATGCAGAAGCAAGTGTAGATATTGTTTTGATAAATAAAGAAACTTTTAAAGTTGTAAGAAAAATGCCTGATTTTCTCAAAAAATATTTGAATAATTTGAGAAAAGGACCCTAAAAATAAATCAAAATGATAATTTTTTTTAATAAATTTTTTATAAAATATTTTCTCCAAGTTATTGATTCATATCAGTATGAAATGGAATCAACTTATCAAGAGAATTCTATGCTCACAAATTTATTTATAGAGAATAAATTTTTAGGATGGTTAGGCTTATTTACTATTTTCTTTTCAATATTCGCTGTTTTTGTTTTTCAATTCCTTGATTGGGAGAGTAAAGATAAAAATAATAAATAAACTACTTTATAATTAATAAACCTAATAAAAATAAATGGCAATTTATCTTAAAATAACAAATTCAACAGAAGTAGTTCAAAAAAAGACATCTAAATGGCTAACAGATATAACACCTGAAAGAATTGATAGAAAATTAGTAGAAGATGAAGTTATTAAAGGAATAATAGAACAATTAACATTAGAAGGCATAAAGGGGGAAATATCAGCGATAAGTGGATTTGATGTTAAAGATTCAACTCTTGTCACGAAAAATAATTTTCTTGTAAGGAAAACGAAAATTTTTTAACTTAGATTTAATAAATAATTTTATATGAAATCAATATTATTTTTTTCAATACCAATTCTTTCTTTTATTGTTTATCGGTTAATTATAGAATTTATAAAAAAACGAAAAAAAGAAAAGCTTCTTATCAATTTAGGCTCAAATTCTTTTATTGACGAAATTAATAGGATTATTGAAGAAAATAAATATAATCTTTTAGAAGAGAGGAGAAGACTAAAAGAGATTGATCCTTATGGGAACGAAAATTTAGATAAATGGTTTGGGAATCCTCCCATAAATGAGAATTTAATTCACAAAAA
>CACOMD010000036.1 GCA_902628235.1 uncultured Prochlorococcus sp.
TGAAAAATTTCATGAGAAAGAAATTCCTGAATCCTTTTCGATTAAAGGTATAAATGGTGAGAATATCCAGCGCAAATGGATGCCTGTACAAAGAGCTGGACTATATGTTCCAGGTGGGAGAGCATCATATCCTAGCACAGTTCTTATGAATGCTATTCCTGCTCAAGTGGCTGGAGTGAGAGAAATTATAATGGTTTCACCTGCTAATTCAGAGGGTAAAATGAACAAAACTGTATTGGCAGCAGCCCATATATGCGGTATTGAAAATATTTTCAAGGTTGGTGGAGCACAAGCTATCGCTGCTTTAGCATTTGGTACAAATGAGATAAGTAGAGTAGATGTTATTTCAGGTCCTGGAAATATTTTTGTAACAACAGCAAAAAGGCCTAGGCATGATGTTGAAGAAGCAAAAAGAAGGGATGCCACTTTTGCCTCTCAAATGTATGTAACTTGTAGGCTTATAAATAAAGAAACAGGAGAGATTAAGGAGCAGGAAGTATTTATAGGCGAATTACCATTAATGACTGAAAGAGGTACTTTTATTATTAATGGAGCTGAAAGAGTTATCGTAAACCAAATAGTAAGAAGCCCTGGCGTATATTTTAAAGATGAACAGGATAAAAATGGAAGAAGAACGTACAACGCAAGTGTTATTCCTAACCGTGGGGCTTGGTTAAAATTTGAAACAGATAAGAACAATTTATTATATGTCAGGGTCGATAAAACTAGAAAAATAAATGCTCATGTTCTTATGCGAGCTATGGGCCTTTCAGATAATGATGTAATTGATAAACTTAGACATCCTGAATTTTATAGAAATTCAATTGATTCTGCTAATGAAGAAGGGATAACTTCTGAAGATCAAGCTTTGCTTGAGCTTTACAAAAAATTAAGGCCAGGTGAACCCCCTTCTGTTTCTGGAGGTCAACAACTTTTACATAGTCGTTTTTTTGATCCAAAAAGATACGATTTAGGAAGAGTGGGCAGATATAAAATTAATAAAAAACTTAGGCTTACTGTCCCAGATAATATAAGGACTTTGACACATGAGGATGTTCTTTCTACTGTCGATTATCTGATCAATTTAGAACTTGATATCGGTGGTGCAAGTCTCGATGATATTGATCATTTGGGCAATAGAAGAGTTCGATCCGTCGGTGAACTATTACAAAATCAAGTGCGTGTTGGTCTTAATAGACTTGAAAGAATAATTAAGGAAAGAATGACAGTTGGCGAAACTGATTCTCTTACACCTGCTCAATTAGTCAATCCAAAGCCATTAGTTGCTGCTATTAAAGAATTTTTTGGTTCAAGTCAATTAAGTCAATTTATGGATCAAACAAATCCCTTAGCAGAATTGACTCATAAAAGAAGAATTTCAGCTTTAGGTCCAGGAGGACTTACGAGAGAAAGAGCAGGTTTTGCAGTAAGAGATATACATCCCTCACATTATGGAAGACTTTGTCCAATTGAAACCCCTGAGGGTCCAAATGCTGGCCTTATAAATTCTTTAGCAACTCATGCCAGGGTAAATGAATATGGATTTATAGAAACCCCATTTTGGAAGGTTGATAAAGGGAGGGTTGTAAAAAGTGGTAATCCAATTTATTTATCAGCTGATTTAGAAGATGAATGTAGGGTTGCTCCTGGTGATGTGGCAACAGATGAAGACGGATTAATACTTGCTGATTTAATTCCAGTGAGATACCGCCAAGATTTTGAAAAAGTTCCACCTCAGCAGGTTGACTACGTTCAATTATCTCCTGTTCAAGTCATTTCAGTAGCTACATCTCTCATACCTTTCTTAGAGCATGATGATGCTAATAGGGCCTTGATGGGATCAAATATGCAAAGACAAGCTGTTCCCCTTTTAAGACCAGAAAGACCACTCGTAGGCACTGGCCTTGAATCTCAGGTTGCTAGAGATTCTGGGATGGTTCCAATTACTAAAGTCAATGGTACGGTTTCTTACGTAGATGCGAATGAAATTATTGTTAGGGACGATGAAGGTAATGATCATATTCATCAATTACAGAAATATCAAAGATCTAATCAAGATACGTGTTTAAATCAAAGGCCAATTGTAAATAATGGAGATAAAGTCATTTCTGGACAAGTTTTAGCTGATGGATCTGCTTGTGAGGGAGGCGAAATTGCTTTAGGGCAAAATGTTCTAATAGCTTACATGCCTTGGGAAGGATACAATTATGAAGATGCAATACTAGTAAGTGAAAGGTTAGTTACAGATGATCTTTATACTTCTGTCCACATTGAAAAATACGAAATAGAGGCTAGACAAACTAAATTAGGTCCTGAAGAAATTACAAGGGAGATACCTAATGTATCTGAAGAAAGTCTTGCTAATCTTGATGAGATGGGCATTATAAGAATTGGAGCTTTTGTTGAAAGTGGAGATATATTAGTCGGTAAAGTCACTCCAAAAGGAGAATCTGATCAACCTCCTGAAGAAAAACTATTGCGAGCAATATTTGGTGAAAAGGCGAGAGATGTAAGAGATAATTCATTAAGAGTGCCAAATACAGAAAGAGGTAGGGTTGTTGACGTAAGAATATATACACGAGAGCAAGGAGATGAGTTACCCCCTGGTGCAAATATGGTTGTAAGAGTATACGTAGCTCAAAGACGTAAGATACAGGTTGGTGACAAGATGGCTGGAAGACATGGAAATAAGGGAATTATTAGCAGAATTCTACCCAGAGAAGATATGCCATATTTACCAGATGGAACACCTGTAGATATTGTATTAAATCCTCTTGGAGTGCCGAGCAGGATGAATGTTGGTCAAGTATTTGAGCTTCTAATGGGGTGGGCGGCATCAAATCTAAACTGCAGAGTAAAAGTAGTACCTTTTGATGAAATGTATGGTCCTGAAAAATCACACCAGACAGTTCAAGCATTTCTGACTGAAGCTTCAAAGCAGAAGGGTAAAGATTGGGTTTACAATCCAAAAGATCCAGGTAAGCTCGTTTTGATAGATGGTAGAACTGGAGAACCTTTTGATCAACCAGTCGCTGTAGGATACTCTCATTTTCTAAAGCTTGTACATTTAGTAGATGATAAAATACATGCTCGATCCACAGGGCCATATTCATTGGTAACCCAGCAGCCCCTTGGTGGAAAAGCTCAGCAGGGTGGACAGCGTTTAGGTGAAATGGAAGTTTGGGCATTAGAAGCATATGGAGCCGCATACACCTTACAGGAATTATTAACAGTTAAATCTGATGATATGCAAGGTAGAAATGAAGCTCTTAATGCAATTGTCAAAGGTAAACCAATACCCAGACCTGGAACTCCTGAATCATTTAAAGTTTTAATGAGAGAACTACAATCTTTAGGTCTTGATATTTCTGTTTATACAGATGAAGGTAAGGAAGTTGACTTAATGCAAGATCTTAACTCTAGAAGGAATACACCTTCAAGACCAACTTATGAATCATTGGGAACTTCAGAGTATGAAGAAGATTAATTTCTATTATTAACATTTTTAATTAACATATGCCATCATGACTAACAGCAATTTAAGAACTGAAAATCACTTTGATTACGTAAAAATTTCCATAGCATCGCCTCAGAGGATTATGGATTGGGGCCAAAGGACTTTGCCTAATGGACAAGTTGTTGGAGAAGTTACTAAACCTGAGACTATAAACTACAGGACTCTAAAACCAGAAATGGATGGTTTATTCTGTGAAAAAATTTTTGGACCATCTAAAGATTGGGAGTGTCATTGTGGAAAGTATAAAAGAGTTAGGCATAGAGGAATTGTTTGCGAGAGATGCGGTGTTGAGGTTACTGAAAGTAGAGTAAGAAGACATCGAATGGGATATATCAAGCTGGCTGCCCCAGTTTCCCATGTTTGGTATTTAAAAGGTATTCCTAGTTATGTCGCAATTCTTCTTGATATGCCTCTTCGGGATGTAGAGCAAATAGTATATTTCAATTGTTATGTGGTTCTTGATGTAGGAGATCATCAAGAATTGAAATATAAACAACTTTTAACTGAAGATGAATGGTTGGAAATTGAAGATGAAATTTATGCAGAAGATTCAACTATTGAAAATGAACCATTTGTTGGAATTGGAGCAGAGGCTCTAAAACAATTATTAGAAGATTTAAATTTAGCTGAAATTGCAGAAGCTCTTCGTGAAGAAATCACACAAAGTAAAGGGCAAAAGAGAGCAAAGTTAATTAAAAGATTAAGAGTGATAGATAATTTTATTGCAACTAATGCTAGACCAGAATGGATGGTTCTAGATGC
>CACOMD010000037.1 GCA_902628235.1 uncultured Prochlorococcus sp.
AACCCAGTCTGCATGGCCAATTGCCTTGTGCTTGGTAATCTATGACCAGGTGGATAATGCCTTGAAGCTATTGCGAAGCAAATCTGGTTATAAAGTTGACTTGAAGCTGAAATATCACTTTCTGATTGAATATGGAATCTCACGATATTCTTTTCACCTTATAAACTTAGAACTGACAGTGCCAGTTTAACATTTGTCCTAAATTTAATGAAATAAATATTGTGAAATTTATAAATTTTTAGTTTTCTTCTTCTTTTTTAATTAGAGGCGTTTTTCTCGGACTGAGGAACATAATCATATTTCTTCCTTCTCTTTTCGGATTTTGTTGGACTTCAGATTGCTCTTCCAAGTCATTTGCCATTCTTAAGAGAAGTGTTTCTGCTAAATTTGAATGTTGAATTTCTCGACCCCTGAAAATTACGGTGCATTTAACTTTATCTCCTGCTTTAAGGAATCTTAAGGCTTGACCAATTCTCACATCGTAGTCATGCTTATCGATCTTATATCTCATCTTAACTTCTTTAACTTCTGTTTGGTGTGATTTTTTTCTAGCTTCTTTTGCTTTTTTTTCTTGTTCGAATTTATATTTTCCATAATCCATAATTCTACAAACTGGTGGATTAGCCTTTTCACTTACTAAAACTAAATCTAGTTCTCTTTTAGAAGCAATTTCTAAAGCTTTCAATCTGTCTATTACACCTAGTTGCTGGCCATCTGAATCAACTACTCTGAGTTCAGGATAATTTATCCTTTCATTAATATTGGGTAGCTCTCTTACTGGAGCGCGGCGATCAAAACGTGGACGTGGTGGCATTCAGTTTGTTTGTAGAAATAATTTGAAATTTAATTTTAAATTTAAAGTCAATCTAGCAAATAGCAGATTGTATTTTAATTATTGCATCTTTTAGTGGGTTTTTGTTATCAAGCCAATATGGATTATTTTTATTACGAAACCAAGTTCTTTGTCTTTTAGCAAAATTCATAGTTTTTTTGGAAGTTATTTCTATCGCTTCATTTATTTTTTGATTATTTTTAATTACATTAATTGCCTCTTGATAACCAATAGTTTTGAGCAAAGGTAAATCTATTCCATATTTGCTTATAAGATTTTTTGTCTCTTCTATAATGCCATTCTCAAACATTATTTTCGTTCTTTTAAGAATTCTCTCGTTAAGGTCATTAGAATCAAGTCCAATTTCTAGAACTTTCCAAGGGGGAGGATTGATTGACTGTTGAATAGATATGGGTTTGCCTGTTGTATAAAAAACTTCAAGAGCTCTTATAGTTCTAATCTTATCTTCAGCATTTATTTTTTTTGCTGTCATAGGATCGCAGACTTGGAGCAGTTCCCAACATTCTTTTTGACCTAAGTTTGATAATTTATTTCTGAAGTATTTTTGAGGGGGGACTTCAGGAGTAATAAATCCATTTATGATGGAATTCATATAAAGTCCACTGCCTCCGACAAGGAAAGGATGTATACCTTTCGATATTTGATTATTAATTGAGTTGGTTGCAATACCTTGAAATTCTTTTACATTGATTGATCGATCTGGATTAGTAAGGTTTATCAAATAATGTTTAATTAATTTTTGTTGAATTTTGGTAGGTTTAGCTGTTCCAATATCCATTCCTTTATAAATTTGTCTTGAATCAACATTATGAATTTTCATATTAAAATGCTTTGCAATTTCAATTGCTAAATCAGTTTTGCCACTTGCAGTAGGCCCTATAAGAACTATTACTAATGGTTTGGAAGAATTCATAAATAAAATATTTACTAATTAATTTTAAATAATAGTAAATAAGTGATTAAATTATTCATTATATTTAAAGCCTTTCTCGTTTACCAGTGGTAAGTTTAAGTCGATACCTTACTAAATTAAAATTTTGGAAAGGTTTTTTTTATTAATTTTTGGTTTAAATGAGTGAGGAAACAAGGCCCAATAAAGTCTCTAATGAATATGGCGCAGAGCAAATACAAGTTTTAGAGGGCTTAGAGCCAGTACGTAAGCGTCCTGGGATGTATATTGGTTCGACTGGGCCGAGAGGACTGCATCATTTAGTTTATGAGGTTGTTGATAATTCTGTAGACGAAGCTTTAGCAGGACATTGCGATCATATTGAAATTATTCTTAAGGCTGATGGTTCTGCTTTGATTTCAGATAATGGAAGAGGTATCCCTACTGATATTCATCCAAGAACAGGTAAAAGTGCTTTAGAAACAGTCTTAACTGTTCTTCATGCCGGTGGAAAATTTGGGAGTGGAGGATATAAGGTCTCGGGGGGATTACATGGTGTTGGTATATCAGTTGTTAATGCTTTAAGTGAATGGGTTGAAGTTACTGTTTATCGTGATGATAAGCAATTTAATCAAAGATTTGAGAAAGGTATTTCAAAAGGTGAGTTAAAGGTTAAGAACCAAAGTGAACAAAGAAAAAGAACTGGAACTACAATAAGTTTTAAACCTGATCCATTAATTTTTACGACCGTAACAGAGTTTGAATATTCCGTATTATCTACTAGATTAAGGGAATTAGCCTATCTTAATGGTGGGGTAAAAATTATTTTTCGTGATGAAAGACAAGTATTAAAAGATGACACTTTTAGGGAAGAAATATATTTTTATCAAGGTGGTATTAAAGAATATGTGCAATATATGAATTCTGAAAAGGAGTCATTGCATCCTGAAATAATATATGTTGATTCGCAAAAAGAAAATGTATATGTTGAGGCTGCTCTTCAGTGGTGTTCTGATGTTTATTCTGATAATATTTTAGGATTTGCAAATAATATAAGAACTATTGATGGTGGAACTCATATCGAGGGATTGAAAACAGTTTTAACGAGGACTTTTAATAATTTCGCAAAGAAAAGATCCAAGCGTAAGGATGGAGAGAAAAATTTAGCAGGTGAGAATATTAGAGAAGGCTTAACTGTTGTCCTTTCCGTAAAAGTACCAGATCCTGAATTTGAGGGCCAAACAAAAACAAAACTTGGAAATACTGAAGTAAGAGGTATTGTTGATTCTTTAATAGGTGAAGCTTTATCAAAATATATGGAATTTAATCCATCAGTCTTAGATCTAATTTTAGAAAAAGCCATACAGTCTTTTAATGCTGCTGAAGCTGCAAGGAGAGCAAGAGATCTTGTAAGAAGAAAAAGTGTGCTTGAAAGTTCAACTTTGCCGGGTAAATTGGCAGATTGTAGCTCTAGAGATCCATCAGAATCGGAAATTTACATCGTAGAGGGTGATTCGGCTGGTGGTTCTGCGAAGCAGGGTAGGGATAGAAAATTTCAGGCTATTTTACCTTTAAGAGGAAAAATCTTAAATATAGAAAAAACTGATGATTCTAAAATTTATAAAAATACAGAAATTCAATCTTTAATTACTGCTCTGGGCTTGGGAATAAAAGGTGAAGAATTTGAGATTAAATCATTGAGATACCATAGGGTTGTTATTATGACGGACGCTGATGTAGATGGGGCGCATATTAGAACTCTACTGTTAACATTTTTTTATAGATATCAAAAAGAGCTTGTCGAAAAAGGGTATATATACATTGCATGTCCTCCTCTTTATAAAGTTGAAAGAGGTAAAAATCATAAATACTGTTATAACGAAAATGAATTAAAATCAACTATAAATGAATTTGGTGAAAAGGCTAATTATAATATTCAAAGATTTAAAGGTTTAGGAGAAATGATGCCAAAACAGTTATGGGACACCACTATGAATCCGAAAACTAGAATGATGAAAAGAGTAGAAATTGAGGATGCCCTAGAGGCAGATAGGATATTTAATATACTTATGGGTGATAAAGTGGCACCTAGAAGAGAATTTATTGAAACCCATAGCCTTGATTTGGATTTAGCGACTCTGGATATATGATTAATAATTATATTAAAAATATTTGTTTAATTTCCTTTGCTTTATTTGCACCTATTTATTTGCCTGCAGGTGGGATACAAAAAAATTTAAATAATCTTTCTTGCTTTAATAAAGCTAAAGAAATAGTTTTGGATTCGAATTCTTATATTTATATTGTGCCCGATTTATATTCAAAAAAATTAAGACAATTAAAGACTGGATCAACCCTGTTAATATTAAGAGATTGGATGACTTCAAATAATGATAGATGGTATAGAGTTCAAACATCAAATAATATTTTTGCAGATAATTCAAATAAAGCTTTAAGAGGATGGATTAAGGTTTAATTATAGTTCTCAGAATATATTTATT
>CACOMD010000038.1 GCA_902628235.1 uncultured Prochlorococcus sp.
TCTATTGAAGCAGCTAATCAAGCACCATGTCATAGATTCACTTTCCCATGGAGATTTTATTCTGTGAGTCTTAAAAAGAGAATGCAAATTTTAGATATAGCGATTGAGATTAAATCAAAGAAAAAACAAATTGATGAAAATGCAGAAAATATAATTAGGGAAAAATATCTTAATCCTTCCCATCTTCTAATAACTAGTCAGATATTAAATAAAGAGCCTACCATTCAAAAAGAAGATTATGCAGCTTGTTCTTGTGCTATTCAAAACCTCAGCATTTCACTAGCTTCTGATGGTGTTTTTTCAAAGTGGTCTACTGGAGCGATAACAAAAAATCCAAAAACTTATGAGATTATTGGTTTAAACGCGAAGATAGAGGAGATTATTGGTTTTATATGGATTGGTTATGGCAAAAACTTACCCAAAATAACTAGGCCATTAATTGATCAAATCTATAAAGAGATTTAAAATAGATTTAATTAAATAATTTCTAGAATTCTTTAAGTAATTTAAAATTTTTGCTATTTGAATATGTCTCAAAATCAAAGTGATAACAAAGAAAACTTTATGATTGGTCCTATTTTCGAGAATGTTATAGTAACCCAATGTAGGGAAATGAAAAAATTATTAGGTTGCGAAGATAGTTATATTAGAGAATTTCTTATAAAATTAGCTGATAAATATTTTTTATAATGTAGTATTGTTATAAGACTTCTTATTAAGTAACTACTTTTAAGTACATCAACCGCTTCAGAAATTAAAAAAATGTGCATTTGTGTTAATTGTAAATGGGTTGATAGATGCAAAACTTACCATGATGTAGAAGAAAAGCATGAAGCTGACCATCTCAGCCTAAATCCTGATTTGGAGCCTAAGAATCCATTCATTCATGTAAGTTTAGTTGAAGAAACTAAAGGTGAATTTACTATGGAATGGGATGTAAGGTCTTGCTCTAGCTTCTATGAAGAAATTGGAAGATGGTCAAAATTAAGACCGGGATTAGAAATACCTGCCTAATTTTAGTAAGAAAAGTAGTATTTTTTTATAATCTTGAGAATCAAATGGGAAAAATTTTTTAACAATTAACACTAATAATTGTAAATTAAATTTTTTAAGAGTATAAATACCTAGTTAGAATGTTAGAAAAATTGTATTTCATCTCAAGAACCTTGAAAGTTTTTTTAATCACTGCTTATAAACCTATTGAAGGATTTTTAGAAATCCTCGAAGAAGTTATGAAAATGGAAAAAATTATGGATGTTTCTAATGATAACTGGCAAAAGAATAATGAAGAAATTCCTTTATGGTTTTATCAAATGATTATCTCAATGGGTCTATCTGTTTGTTTAGGATTCCTTTTGATTTTAATTGGAAGTCTTTAAATTGTTTCTAAATAAAAGCATTTTGGGATTTGTAAATTCAAATATAACTATAGAATTTATTTATCTAATCTAATAAAATTACGTAAATATAATTGTTTTTAATTTCTTTAATATTATTAAAAAATTTATTAAAAGATAGATACTTAAAATAGTTATGAGGATGATATACAATCTTTGTTAAATTTTTATAGTAAGTAATGATAAATTTGATTCTCAAATTATTAGCAATTTTAGTTAGGTTATATTTTTATTTATAAAGATGTTCGAAGCTATTGTTTATTTATTACAAGGTAAAACAGAAGAGAATGAGAAATATAAGCAGTAAAATTTAAATATTTAAAATTTACTTTCTCATTATTTATCTAATATCAAGGTCTGCATATCAATGGCTTCTTTATATTTTTAGCTGTTAGATAATCAGCTAATTTAATTGAGAGAGCAATAACAGTTAAACCATGACCGATGCTAGGGCAGCTCGGAAATATACTTGCATCAGAAATATATAAATTATCAATATCATGTGATTTACAATTTTTATCGACTACTGAAATTATTGGATCATTACCCATTTTGCATGTTCCACATGCATAGCCAACAATACTCAAAGGTGCTAATCCTCTTGGGTGAGCGGGAGTCCTAGTAATTGATACTGATAGAGGATTTTTTTCCATACTTTTCAGTGTGTCCAACCATCTATATACCAGTCGATCATGAGCTTCTAGATTATTATGTAGATAATTAATTTTAATTTTGTTATTCTGTATAGTTACTTCGTTCTCTTGATCAGGTAACACTTCGGTCATCGCCCACCAAGAGATTGATCTCTTTGCTAAACGCTTTAATCCAAAGTCTGGGATCACTTTCGTAATTAATGATAATACAGGTGGGGACTCTGCAAAAAAAGCATCTCTCAAAACCCCACCTCCTGTTTGTACGTGCCCAAGGGGGAAATTTACATTTTTATCTCCAAAATAAAAATCATTTATACCTAAAGATTTTGCAAAATATCCACTGGTAGAGCTATTAGCCCTTTGTAATATGCAAGTCATTTGCAAATTCATTAAATTTTTCCCAACCAGTTTTGAACTATTACTCAAACCATTGGGGTGTAATGAAGATTTTGAATTTAACAGAATAATTGGGGTATTAATAGCTCCAGCTGCAAGAATAACAATGTCTGAGGAGAAGAACCAAGTATCATCACCAATTATTGCCTCTACTCCCTTAATTGATTTTCCGGATGAATTTACATCTAACTTTGATACTTTAGCATTAGTTCTTATTCTTAAAAAATCCTGATTAGAGTCATAAATTCCATATAACTGTGCATCTCCTTTTTGAAACATGGAGCAATTTTCAAAATTTATATCTTGTGATTGATCTGGCCAACTAATAGGTAAATAATATGGATTACATCCCTCTTGTTTTAAAACATTTTGAATCTCTTTGAAAATCGGATCAATTGGTTTTGGGGGATAATCATATTCTAAAGAACGAGTAGGCTCTGTTTGATCAATACCATGTTGACCTTTCACCTTATACATTTTTTCTGCAATTGAATAATAAGGTTCAAGATCACCATATGAAATTGGCCAAGAGGGAGAGACACCTTCTTGTAGTTCCAGATCTTCAAAATCTTCTGCCCTCATTCTTTGTAATACAGAACCCCATATCTTTGTATTACCTCCAAGGGCATAAACTGTTTGAGGTGAAAATGGATCACCATCAGGACCAAGCCAATTTTCTCCTTTTGGATGATATCTAGTTTTTCTAAATAAATCTGTACCAGAAATATTTGTCTCTTCAGGTGGAAGCTGACCTCCTCTTTCAAGCAGTAATACCCATTTCCCTTTTTTTGACAATTGATGTGCTAAGGTTGCTCCGCTTGCCCCTCCTCCAACTACTATAAAGTCATAATGATGATCATCAATTAGCATAAGGCAAGGAAATAATTATCAAATCATTAGTTCATCATTTTACTAAATTTATTGCCACAAATAAATAAGAACAAATAAAATTATCCAAATAACGTCAACAAAATGCCAAAAAAGACTAACAGATTCAACTCCCATTTCTCCTCCTTTGTAATTATTTGGTAGAAAAGATCTATACAACATTAATCCCATCAACAAAATACCAGTTATAACGTGAAGACCATGAAAACCTGTTAGTAAGTAAAACATACCTCCAAAGACACCGCTTTGTAAGCTAAAAGAAAGTTCAGACCATTCAATATATTGTCCATAAACAAAATAACTTCCCATCAACATAGTTATGAACCATATAAATCTAAATCCCCATAAATTTTTTTTATGAAGAGATTTCTCTGCAAAATAGA
>CACOMD010000039.1 GCA_902628235.1 uncultured Prochlorococcus sp.
TTAATCAAAATTCCCAATGGGAAAAGCAATGGGTGAGGATTGTTGATTATTCTGCAAGTAAACTAGATAGTTTCATTAGTGGAGCTAATCAAGTGAACTTTCACAAATATTTCAAATCCTGGAAATCTCTTAATAATACTTTTATTACTAATGATATTAGAAATGCTCAAGAAGGTGACTTTATAACATTTGAGAAAAAAGAAACCTTAATCGAGAAAAAAGGTATTGAAATAGGTCATATATTTCAACTAGGTCAAAAATATAGTGAAAAATTGAATGCTAAATTTTCTAATCGAACTGGAGGATTAGAAAATCTTTGGATGGGTTGTTACGGTATTGGGGTAACAAGATTAGCTCAGGCAGCAATTGAGCAAAATCACGATAAAGATGGTATTTGTTGGCCAATTCAAATTGCTCCATTTAATGTGGTTTTGATTCCAACCAATTTCAAGGATCCAATACAAAGAAATCTATCAGAAGAGATTTATATGGAGTTCCAGAAAAATAATATTGATGTTTTACTCGATGATCGTGATGAACGTGCCGGTGTTAAATTCAAAGATGCTGATTTAATAGGTATTCCTTTCAGAATAATAGTTGGTAGAGATGCTATCAATAATGAAGTAGAGTTAGTTTCTCGTTCAAAAAAAAGCAACATCAAGGTATCAATAAATAATATCTTAGAAATATTTATAAATGAATCAGAATTAATGTACAATTAACTTATATTTTTGGAAAGATTTATCAAGGAGAGAAATTATGCTATTTACAAGAATGAGTTTATCATTTAATAAATTTTCAATAAAAGTCTTATCAATTTGCGTTGCACTTACTATTTATTTCGTTCTAACAATTTCTCCTTCCTATGCCGCTCAGTCAAATATGTCTGGAGATTATCCTAAAGATACAATAGCTGTAGTAAAAGCTTTAAAAGGAGCTATAGATACCCCAAAAGATGCATCTAATAAAGATGAAGTTAGAGAAGAATCTTTATCATTAATTACAGACTATATTTCTAGATATAGGAATAGAGGGTTAGTAAATAAAACGCAATCATTTACTACCATGCAAACTGCTTTAAATGCCATGGCAGGTCACTATAAGAATTTTGCAAGCAGGCCTCTTCCTGAAAAACTTAAGGAGAGACTAAATAAGGAATTATCTCTCGCTGAGAAGATGGTTCTTAGAGAAAGTTAATACAAATCATTTACTTTTTTCAAAGAAAGCAATTTTTTTGCATATATTGAATAATGCTGTTAAAAAATTCTATTTAAAAATTGGCTAATGTTGTTGTAATCGGCGCTCAATGGGGTGACGAAGGTAAAGGTAAAATAACCGATTTGCTAAGTCGTTCCGCTGATGTAGTTGTACGCTATCAAGGTGGAGTAAATGCAGGGCATACGATTGTAGTTGATAATAAAGTTTTAAAACTACACCTTATTCCTTCAGGAATACTATATAAAAATACAACTTGCCTCATTGGTTCAGGGACCGTTGTAGATCCGAAGGTTCTTTTAAGAGAAATTGACATGTTAAGAGAGAATGGTATAGATATTTCTGGGTTAAAGTTATCTTCAACTTCACATGTAACAATGCCTTACCATAGGATACTTGATGAGGCCATGGAAAAAGAGAGAGGTAATCATAAAATTGGAACAACAGGGAGAGGAATCGGCCCAACTTATGCTGATAAATCTCAAAGAAATGGAGTTAGAGTGAGAGATTTACTTGCTAAAAATAGACTTAAGGATGTTCTTCAAGTACCATTAAAAGAAAAAAATGGACTTTTAGAGAAAATTTACAAAATTAACCCTTTAAATGAAGCAGAAATTATAGAGGAATATTTAGAATTTGGTGAAAGATTAAAGCCACACGTTGTTGATTGTACTCGTACTATTCATTCTGCTTCAATAAATAAAAAAAATATTCTTTTTGAAGGGGCTCAAGGCACATTACTTGATTTAGATCATGGTACTTATCCTTTCGTTACATCTTCTAATCCAATTTCAGGAGGAGCATGCATAGGAGCGGGAGTCGGTCCTACTTTAATAGATCGCGTTATTGGTGTAGCCAAAGCATATACCACTAGAGTAGGAGAAGGACCATTCCCTACTGAATTGCAAGGAAGTATAAATGATCAACTTTGTGACCGAGGAGGAGAGTTCGGTACTACTACTGGGAGGCGGAGGAGATGCGGCTGGTTTGACGGAATTATTGGAAAATATGCAGTACAAGTAAATGGTCTAGATTGTTTGGCAGTAACAAAATTAGATGTTTTAGATGAATTAGACGAGATACAAGTTTGTATTGCCTATGAACTGAATGGAGAAAAAATTGATTATTTTCCCACGAATTCAGATGATTTAAGAAAATGTAAACCTATATTCAAAAAACTACGAGGTTGGCAATGTTCAACCGCAGATTGCAGAAAACTTTCTGACTTACCTGATGGGGCAATGAATTATTTAAGATTTCTTGCAGAATTAATGGAAGTTCCCATCGCAATAGTTTCATTAGGAGCTAATAGGGATCAAACTATAGTGATTGAAGATCCTATCCATGGACCGAAAAGAGCTCTATTAAGGTAAAACAATTAAATTATTATTATGTCAGAAATACCCCTTTCAAAAAAAATTGACCTTGTTGGGATAGGAAATGCAATTGTAGATATTGTTACGAATATTGATGATGAATTCTTAGAGAGGAATCTTTTAAAAAAAGGATCAATGAATTTAATAAACTTAGAGAATTCAGAAAAAATTCTAAAAGATTGCAAGATTATAAAGCAAATTTCCGGTGGTTCTGCTGCAAATACTGTAGTATCACTAGCTAATCTAGGAAATAATGTGGAGTTTATTGGTCGAATTAAGGATGATAAATTTGGTAATTTCTTTTCGAGGGACATCAAAGAAAGCGGGGCTTCATTTAATTCTAAATATGTTGAAACAAGGGAATCAAGTGCTCACTCAATAATTTTGATTACCCCAGATGCTCAGAGGACGATGTGCACTTATCTAGGAGCATCAACAGAATTTGAGCCTAATAATATCAACTATGAATCCATAAAAACAAGCAAATACCTATATTTAGAAGGATATTTGTGGGATAGCGAATTAGCTAAACAAGCATTTATTAAAGCCGCAAAGTTAGCAAAAGAATCAAATACTAAAATCATACTCTCTCTTTCTGATTCATTTTGTGTTGATAGACACAGAGAAAGCTTCATGAGTTTAATAAATGATTTTGTAGATATATTATTTTGTAATGAGGAAGAATTAAAAAGCCTTTTTAAGTCAATTGATTTAGAACAATGCCAAATTAAGATTAATTCCATATGCGAATTAACTGCAATTACATTAGGAGAGAAAGGATCAATAATTGTTAATAAAAATAAAACAGAATTTATAAAACCTTTTCTTTTTGGCAAGGCTATTGATACTACAGGTGCAGGAGATATTTTTGCAGGGGGCTTTATTCACGGGTTAATTAAAAACCTTTCATTATATAATTGCGGACTAATTGGTTCAATATGTGCGGGTCATATAGTTACTCAAATAGGTTCTAGATCAACAATTAATCTGAAAAAGTTAATAAGCGAAATATTAACTAATTGATTCTTCAAGCCATTGAAAATAAGAATTTTCTGAATCAA
>CACOMD010000040.1 GCA_902628235.1 uncultured Prochlorococcus sp.
TGAACATATTACTTTACCAAGTTTCTTATCAAAAGAAATTACCGGCTTAAAAAGTTTCTCAAATTTTGAATTATCTAACAAACCTTTTTCCAGCTGGGATAAAAAATAAAATAAATTTATTGCAAGACTAGCCAAATAATCCCTTTTTCCTTTAGATTCTCTTTATATTCCCAATTCACTTAATGAATCCAAAATGTATGGTCTTTATGACAAGGAAGGCATACTAAGGTATGTAAATTCTGATAAAGATGCTTGTATCGCTTATGCTGAGTTTTTTGATTTGAATTCACATAGCTATTCATTAATGTTACTTAGCGACAGAACTGAAGATATCGAAAATATTAATTTTGATCAGAATCAGGCAAAGAACAACAGTTAAATCCATCTCTACAAATTTTTCCATGATCCATCGCCCAATTTAATAGTGCAACCCTATTTTTTGATCCAGTTTTAGTAAACATATTACTAACATGATTATCTACAGTCCTTTTACTAATAGTAAGTTTAACTGCTATTTCTTGATTAGTTAATCCATCTGCAACTAAATCAATAATTTCCATCTCTCTTGAGGAGAGACCCATCATATCAAAGTTGTTTACATCGTCATCAAGCATTTGCATTTAAACAGCTCTTTTTTTATAGTAATAAAGTTTGTCAATCTAATCATTGTTGTTAACCATCTAGCCAACATTTAACAATTGAAATCAAAACTTCAAAAAACCTTAGAATCTCATTCTAAAGCAATAACAGCAGAATTAATGCCTCCAAGAGGTGGCGATCCCACTCGATCTATCAAAATAGCACAACTTTTAAAAGATAAGGTACATGCAGTTAATATAACAGATGGAAGTCGAGCTGTAATGAGGATGTGCAGTTTAGCAATGTCAAGGCTATTACTGGAGAATGGAATAGAACCTATCATGCAAATATCCTGCCGGGATCGTAATAAGATTGCTTTACAATCTGACATTCTTGGAGCTAATGCCTTAGGTATAAAAAATATTCTTTGCGTTACTGGTGATTCAGTAAAGGCTGGGGATCAACAAAATACAAAAGCTGTGCATGAATTTGAATCAGTGAAGCTTCTTAAACAAATACAATCATTTAATAATGGGATTGATCCTACTTACAAATTATTAAGTGACAATAAAACAGAAATTTTTGCTGGTGCTGCTGCAGATCCAAGTTATAAAAATTTCAAGATATTAAAAAAAAGAACCGAACAAAAAAAAGAAGCCGGAGCTCGCTTCATACAAACACAAATGATTATGGATAAGAAATATCTTATTGATTTTTGCGAAGAGATCAGCAAACCATTAAATATTCCAGTTTTAGCTGGAGTTTTTTTACTTAAGTCTTATAAAAATGCACTTTTTATAAATAAATTTGTACCTGGAGCAAATATTCCTGACCATATCCTTAATAGGCTGAAAGAATCAAAGAATCCTACTGAAGAAGGTATAAATATTGCTGCAGAACAACTAAGACAATTTATAGATATATCTCAAGGAGTTCATCTGATGGCTGTAAAGGCTGAACATTTAATACCAGAGATATTAAAAAGAGCAGACATTAATCTGGAATATTAATCAAATCACTACCCAAAAGTTCTGCCATCGCTTTCTGTTGAGGTGAGGGTTCAGAAAGATCCATCCTTCTTGAATCTGTAATTAACCAATCCAAAGATGCCTCTTGCAAATCAAAATGATCTCCATTTTTTCCTACGCAATATCTTCCAAAAACCAGTTTGTCTACGAGTCGAACCCCTTTACCAATTTTGGAGTAATCAAAAATAATAGAATTATCTATTGTTGCTCCTTCACAGATACAACAACTTGGGCCAATCATAGATGGTCCGATAATAGTCGCACCATCTTCGATTCTTGACATCCCACCAATATATACAGGGCCTTTAACATTGACTTTATCCCAATTCACTGCGACATTTAGACCGGTATAAACGCCAGGCTTTACTTCTTTCCCAGGTATATCAACTTGTCTTACTTTACCTTGAAGTACACTTCTAATTGCACTCCAATAATCAGGTACTTTACCAATATCAACCCATTCAAAATCCATTGGCAACGCATAAAAGGGTAAATTATTTTCAACTAATTTTGGGAAGAGATCTGCTCCAATATCAAATTTCTTTCCAGAGGGAATATGTTCAAATATTTCAGGCTCGAATAGATAAATTCCAGTATTGATACAATCACTTAAGGCATCTTTTATAGAAGGCTTTTCTTGAAATGCTTTTACTCTCCCTTCATTATCTGAAACGACTACACCATAACTTGAAACTTCTTTCTTATTAACTTTTTTTGTAATCAGACTAGCTATTGCACCTTTCTTCTTATGTCTCTTAACTGCTTCAGTCAAATCTAAATCAACTAGAGCATCTCCACATATAACAACAAAAGTTTCATCAAAAAAGTTTTGGAAATCTTGAATTTTTTTTAACCCTCCAGCAGAACCTAAAGCATCGCCAATTAATTCTCCATCCTCGATCCTTCCCTCAAAGCTATAAGCTATTTCAACTCCAAATCTTTGCCCATCTCTAAAATAATTCTCTATCTCTTCAGCTAAATGAGAAACATTAACCATTATTTCTCTAAATCCATGTTCTTTTAATAACTCCAACAAAAACTCCATAACGGGCTTTTGCAAAATTGGGATCATTGGTTTAGGAATTATATGCGTAATAGGTTGAACGCGTGTTCCTTTACCAGCTGCAAGTATCATTGCCTTCATAGGCATTTTAAACCTCTTTGTAAAACATTAGTCTGATTTTCTCCAAATCCTTTATGCGGCGGTCGGAGAAGTATCTGTCACTTCCAGATTCTCGATAGGTAATTGAGCTAACCCACCTTTTGGGATGACCCTCTTAATTTTTATTGGTCCATAAAGTGATTTAATTTGTTTAATCTCAATTTTATTTTGAGAAGATAAAAATAGTAAAGCCCAGAAAACCCCTAATCGATCTTTATCAAGATCCTTTTTTGCTACTTCTTTCCATCTAATAACTAAATATTCAAAATCAATCCACTGCAATGCTTTTTCCCATTTATCGATAAAAGCTCCTAAAGCCTTTGTAGTTTCTGGTAATTTTTCCCTATGTGCGAGGGTCTTTACTTGATCAATAAGTGCTTTATCAGAATATTTTTTATTTCTTTTCCTTTTCATTAAAAGTATATCCTGAGTCTCTATTGTTTCTGCAATCGATTCAAGTTGACTGATCAATTCACCTAATGTAGCTGTTCTTTTAATAATAGGTTGAGCTACTGATCTTCTCCTGAGATATTTTTCTGGATATTGTGGAATATCAAAATTATTATTAATCCAAGCTTGTTCTGTTATTTCAAAATCATCTTCAAAACCGTTTTGATCTTCAGGGAAAACATCAGATTCCAAAACTTGAGCTTTTAAATTAACCAAAACTGATGCTGCAAAAAAAGCCTCACTTGTTTCCGATAAATCCCTCTCGTATGAATTATTACTTCCTCTAGCATTATCCAATTTATGATCATATTGATCTAAAAAACTATCTATTACACTAATAACATCAACATCCCATGGATCTAATTCTCCCCTGCCAGCAGCATCT
>CACOMD010000041.1 GCA_902628235.1 uncultured Prochlorococcus sp.
TTGCTGATAAGCGTATCGGGAGGGCAAGATTCAATGGCATTGTTGACTTTATTAAATGATATTAAAGAACACCATAATTGGTCGTTAAATGTTTGGCATGGGAATCATAAATGGCACAATAAGTCGGATAAATTTGCGAAGGATTTACAAAATTATTGTTTTCAAAAGAAAATTCTTTTTTATAAAGATTCTGCAGATGAAATTGATATATCAACAGAAGAAAAAGCAAGAGAATGGAGATATCAAAAACTATACGAACAAGCATCAAAAATTTGCACTAAAAACAAGACTCATAATAACTTATACATTGTTACTGGACACACAAGCACTGACAATGCCGAAACATTTTTTTTAAATCTTGCAAGAGGGAGTAACTTTGGTGGATTAAGTGGTATCCCTAACAAAAGATTATTAAATGAAGGTTATTTTCTAGTAAGGCCTTTTATGATTTTTAGCAGAGATGACACTGCAGAAATATGTAAAAAATTAAAAATCCCTTTTTGGGTAGATCCAACAAATTCTGATACACAATTAAAAAGAAATTTAATAAGGCACAAAGTTATTCGAGAACTGGAAGAAATCTACCCTGGCTGTAGCTCTAGAATCAACAATTTTATAGAAAAAATGAAAAACTATAAGCAAGAGAGATCAGAATTATGTGGACTAGCTATAAAATCATGCCTATGTGAAGAGGGGATAAGAAGGGCAACCTTAAATGATTTAGGTGAACAAGCTAGAGCAACCATTTTACTTTTTCTATTAAATACAAAATGCAAAAAGCAAATTAGTTCAAAAAATATTAATGATTTATCTAAACAAATTTTAAAAAAAGATTATGGCCAGCAATGTTTTTCAGATGGAGTAAAGGTAATTTGGAATAAAAATTTTATTAAAATTGATCCTTAAGTAGTTAAAGCAGATCGTCTTCTACGTGTTCTACCAGTAACTCCCTCTTCTTGATTATTAATATTCTCTTTAGTGTCCTCTCTTACCTTATTTGAATTGTTTTGATTTTTATTAACTTGAGGATTATGATGTCTATTTTTCTTATTCGGATTCTCGTTAGTAGATCTTGGTTTATAAGTAGGAGTTCCACTTGGTGCAGGCTGTACTAGACATAACACTAATGGTTCAACTTGTAATTCACGTCGCATTCTCCTACTTAGCCCTGATTCAATTTCTCTTTGTACCCCTATCCAATCCACTTCAAAAGTTTTTGGCCCAGTTTGTCTTGAGAGTTGTTTCCATCTATTTTCCAAAACCCAGCCAATTTCTCTTTCAGTCCATAATGACATCTTTCTTGGATCAGCGGAGGTTACAACACCTCTCAAACTTACTCTTGGAGGAGCAACCATATTACCATCAGTACTTATAGGTATCAAAACAGTAACAATTCCATCATTAGCTAGTTGTTGCCTCTCCTTCAAGGAACGAGCATCAACTATTCCTGTTCTGGTATTATCAAGCATTTCAATACCAGATTTAACAGGCTGACCTTGAATCATTGAATTTGGTCTCAATTCAATAGAGTCTCCATTATCAAGTATTAATATATTATTTGAAGGTACACCCATAGAAACAGCTGTCTTTCCATGCAAAACTTGCATCCTATACTCACCATGAACTGGTATAAAGAATTTAGGTTTAATTAATGCGAGCATCATTTTTTGATCTTCTCTGCAACCATGGCCAGAAACATGAATTCCATGTTCTTTCCCATAAATTACTTTTGCTCCAAGATAAACAAGTTTATCAATTGTATGACTAACCGATATCGTGTTCCCAGGTATTGGGCTAGATGAAAATATAACAGTATCAGTCGTTTTCAATTGAACATTAGGATGTTCGCTCCTTGAGATGCGGCTTAAAGCAGCCATAGTCTCACCTTGACTACCTGTCATAAGAAGTAAAGTTTCTTTATCAGGTAAATCTCTTATAGTTCTTATTGGAAAGAATAAATCATCTGGAACTCGAATATAACCTAGCTCTCTGCACTTTCCAACAACGTTTAGCATTGACCTACCCAACAAACCTATCTTGCGTCCATGTTTCATTGCTGTTTCAATAATCATGGCAACTCTATGAGTAGAACTTGCAAAAGTTGTGATGAGTACTCTTCCTTGAGCCTCACTAATTAATCGATCTAAATTTGGAAGAACTGAACTCTCAGATGGAACAAATCCAGGAACCTCTGAATTAGTTGAATCTGAAAGCAGACAAAGAACTCCTTTCTCACCATAAAAAGCCATTCGTTCAATATCGGCTAATTTTCCATCGGGAGGAGAATGATCAAATTTAAAATCACCTGTAAAAAAAATTACCCCAACAGGAGTAGTTAATGCCAAGGCAAAACTGTCAGATATTGAATGTGTATTTCGCACAAATTCTATTGAAAAATGTTGTCCAAGCTTTACTACTTGCCTAGGTTCCACAGATTGCAGATTAGTTCTATCAGCTACACCTGCTTCCTCAATTTTCCCTTTCAACATTGACATTGCCAAAGGAGGACCATAAATAATCGGTATATTAAATTTTTTTAAATGATGTGAAATACCTCCTATATGATCTTCGTGACCATGAGTAACTATCATTCCTCTAAATCTCTTTAAATTAGCTTGTAAATATGTAGTGTCAGGCATGACAACATTCACACCGTGCATCCCTTCAGTAGGAAAAGCTAATCCACCATCAATAAGAATTAAATCATCACCATATTCAAAAACACACGTATTTTTTCCTATTTCATGTAAACCCCCTAGAGGAATAATTTTTACACAAGGTTCCTTAGAGTTTTTCGAAGTATTAGTTGGATGACTACTTTGTGAACTTAATTTACTGGAATTCATTTGATAAAGTATTAAAAACGAGCAATTTGATTAATTAAATGCAAAACAATTAATAAAAATAATTTTATTTTAAAGATAAATTGTTAATAATCTCTAAAAGATTTTTTGATTTTACATCATTTAATTTAGTTAATGGATACCTAGGTGAACCAACATTCCAACCCAATAAGACTAAAGCTGCCTTTATTGGAATTGGGTTAGTTGTTTCAAAAAGTGCATTAAAAAGGTCCTGTAGCTTTTCATGAATTGCAAGTGCATTTGAGACGTGCCCATTTTGAAAAGATAAAATCATTTCTTTCAAATGCAAACCAACAATATGGCTTGCAACACTCACAACTCCAACAGCTCCAACAGATAACATAGGAAGCAATAATGAATCATCGCCACTATATATTGCAAATTCAGAGCCGCATATGGCTCTCAACTGTGTCACTTCTTCTATTCTACCGCTTGCTGCCTTAATACTTACAATATTTGAGCATTTCATAAGTTTCTTTACAGTAGGAGGTAGAAGATTACATCCAGTCCTTCCTGGAATGTTATAGAGCATTAAAGGAATATCAGGCGCTGCTTTAGCAACCAT
>CACOMD010000042.1 GCA_902628235.1 uncultured Prochlorococcus sp.
TAATAGCCGATTTAGCATTCTTGACTAGCTTCTCTCCTAACAAATGATGAGGTTTATGAACACCTGGAGTATCTATAAAAATTATTTGTGAATCTTCTGTAGTTAATATACCTCTTAATTTATTTCGAGTTGTTTGGGCAACTGGAGAAGTAATGGTAATTTTTTTTCCAACAAGTTTATTTATTAAAGTTGACTTACCAACATTTGGTCTCCCTAGCAAAGTCACAAAACCAGATTTATAATTATTCACAAATACTAAATATTGTCCATAATAAAATTCTGATCAAAAATGAAGAAAAAAACCATAATTAGTAAAGAACCATCTTTTATACAATCAATCAACATTGCTAAAGATTGGTGCAAAGATTGGAATGATGATCTTTTAAGTGATGAGGTTTTAGCTGATCGTATTCAAGAACTTCTCAAGACTAAAAATGGCACAAGAGGATTTTTTGCTTATACATTATCAGATCCTGATTGTACTTTATTAGATAAATTACCTTCTTCTTTAATTTTTACTTTGAGAGATAGAGGTGAGAATATTGTTGAAATTACAATTAAAAATTTATTTATGAGTTCTGCCCAAATACTTAATCATCGCAAAGAAAGTAATTTTGAATACGCTGAAAGATCAAAGAATATTTCTGATAGATGTATAAATCTTTTAAAGGCATTAGACACTAAATTAGTTACTGAAAAAATCAATAAAATGCTTAAAGGAATTGACAATATGGGAAACAGTTTTGATAGTGCAGTGAAATATAGCGCAGAACAAAAAGATTTCATAATAGATAAAGTTAACGAAATCGCACAATAAAAAAAGGACTATTAATAGCCCTTCAAATAAAGTAGATTTTTTTAATTTATTAAATTAATCCCTTCTTCCTCCGCCTTGCAACGCAATCATTAGTCTTAATATAAAGACAAATAAATTTATATAGGTTAGGTACATCCCTAGAGCCCCAGCGAGATATTGATCATCACTATATCTTCTTGGCATAGTGTAGAAATCTACGAATGACATTGCCACAAATAATACTGTTCCAAATCCAGCAATAAGTAACTCAAAACCACTACCTCCAAAAGCTGGAGAGAATAAACCACCAATAAATTGAACTACCATTGCAATAATAAGACCTAACAGACCAAGACCTACAACACCCTGAAGAGCTTGCCCAACATTGTCGCTCATCCTTTGTCCTGTGTAAGATGCAATTACAAAAGTAATTCCTGTAGCTAAAGCCGCAGTAGCAATTGAACCTATACCGATAGTCAAAGCTGCGTAAGCTATTATTCCGCTTAAAGTAAATCCTGTTAGCAAACTATAAGTAGCAAGAAGAGGAAGTGCTTTTGCATTATTAGCATTATTAGCGGCACTTTGAGCAACAAAAAAGAGTACCAACTGACCAATAATTGCGATAAAAAATAGAGGGTTAAAAATCGGACTATTCATAATGGACAGGCCACCTAACACTCCGACAGATGTTAATACCATTCCACCACCAACATATGGCAAAGCTTTGTTGACTACATTTGGTCCAACAATTGCTCTAGTTTGAGCTTCGCGAATAGCTTGTTGAAAATTACTACTTGCAGGCATTTTTATATTTCAATTAAATGTATTTTACTCTATTTTTTATAAAAATCTGTGTGCGGTTCACCCAATTAATTTTTATAAGCTTCTATAATTTTTTGAACTAGGGTATGACGAACAATATCTTCAGTTGTCAAATAACATAATTTTATCTCCTGCACATTTGAAAAAATATTAATTGCTTCAGTTAAACCACTCTCGTTCTTATCTTTAAGATCAATTTGAGTAATATCTCCATTAACAATCATTTTTGATCTCTCACCTAATCGAGTCAAAAACATTTTCATTTGAGCTTTTGTTGTGTTTTGAGCCTCATCAAGAATAATTAAAGAATCTTCAAGTGTTCTACCTCTCATGAAGGCTAGGGGCACTATCTCTATTATCCCTTTATCGACTAGGGAATTAGTTTTTTCAGGCCCAAAGATACTATTTAAAGAATCAAAAAGAGGCCTTAAGTATGGATCTACTTTTTGTTGTAAATCCCCTGGTAGAAATCCTAAGTTTTCTCCTGCTTCAACAGCAGGTCTAGTTAAAATTATTTTTTCAATTGATTTTTCGGCTAATAATCTTGCTGCTAAAACTGTTGCTAAAAAGGTTTTCCCTGTTCCTGCTGGTCCAATGGCAAAAGTTAAATCATAATTCTCGATAGCTTCTACATAAGCCTTTTGCCTTATTGTTCTTGGTCTTAAATATTTGCCACCTTTTGATCGGGCAAGGACTTTCTTACCTAATTCAGCATGAGATGTTGCTTGACCTATATTTAGAGAACAAAATGCCGCTTTCAAATCAACCTCTGGGACTACTAATCCTTGTTCCCATATAGGCCTTGTCAACTCAACGAGTGCTGATGCTTTTTCTAATTTTGATGATAGACCACTCATCTCAAGCTGCAAGCCTCTTACTGCAAATGAGACTCCAGTAAGGGTTTCAAACTTTTTTAAGGATGTATTCCCAGGTCCAGAAAGTGCAGTAGCAGCATCTGTACTTGGTAAATCTATAGTGAAGTGACCTATATTGGAAACTTCTTTCATTTAATATTTAAATATTGATGTAAAGTTAGCAAATTTATTCTTTTTCAGCTTCGACAGCTTCAGTTTTTTTTGCTTCTGCTTTTGCAGCTTTTTCTTTTTCCGCCAATTTTGCTTTACCAATAGCAATTGAAGGTCTTTCCTTTTTATCTAATAACCCACCCTTTTCCAACAAAGTCCTAACTACATTTGTTGGTTGAGCCCCTTGCGTTAACCTCAATCTTAAAGCTTCAGTATCAAGTCGTGTCTCTTTGGTTCTTGGGTTATAAAAACCAAGTTCCTCAAGTGGTCTTCCATCTCTTCTTGAGGTACTGTTACATGCAACAATTCTGAAACTAGCCTCTTTTTTCTTCCCAAAGCGCTTCAGGCGCAATTTAATCATCTTAAAATTTTATTTGTTTTATTAATACTATCATTGAAAGGTAAATTTTTGAAAACTATAAATCCGCAAATCCCTTTTTTTTCTTTGAAGATTTTGCTTTTTTGGGACGGTAATTATTATTTCCTCCC
>CACOMD010000043.1 GCA_902628235.1 uncultured Prochlorococcus sp.
AGCAACTCCAATCAATCCAAATGTTTTTGCTCTGGTTTGAGGAGTTGAGATATCTGCTAATACTGTTGTAGCTGTCGCGACAGTCCCTCCACTAATACCATCAATAAGCCTAGCAATGAAGAGCAAATAAATTGGTAATAGAGGCACTGCTGGCAAAATATATTTTAAATTTGACCAGTTAAAAAGTAGAGTGAATGCAACAATGGAAATTCCTACAATAGATCCTGTGATACAAACAAGCATTACAGGTCTTCTACCATACTTATCGCTATATATACCTATCAATGGAGCCGCTATGAATTGGGCAAATGAGTAAGTTCCAGCAATATATGTGTAAATACTTGCACTTCCTAAAAATTGTAAGAAAAAGCCTGGAAGTAACCCAACCAATAAACTTTCACTCATCCTGTCATTGAGGAGGGTAAAAAAAGAGGCTAATAAAATTCTTTTTTGACCGGTATGTTCAGAATTTTTTTTCAAGATAAATATAGCAACTACAGAGGTACATCTATTACCATACTCTTTAATGGAGAATAATGTGTCTGGAATTGTTTATTTAGTTGGAGCTGGTCCTGGGGACCCAGAACTTATGACGTTAAAAGCCATAAGATTAATTAGGTCTTGTAAAGTTTTAGTTCATGATGCATTAATTCCAAAAGAAATTTTGGATGAGACAAATTTTGATTGCGAGATTTATTATGTTGGTAAAAGAGCTGGATGCAAATCATTTCTGCAATCTGAAATTAATAATTTGCTTTTAAAGCTATCTAAGGAGGGTAAAGATATTGTGAGATTAAAAGGTGGAGATCCTTTTGTTTTTTCAAGAGGAGGTGAAGAGGTTTCTTTTTTGGAGGAAAATAATATTTTGTTTGAAATTGTGCCCGGAATAACATCTGGAATTGCGGCTTCTTCATATTTTGGTATTCCTCTAACTCACAGAAATGGTGCTAGTACTGTCACTTTTGTAACAGGTCATGAGACCTCAGAAAAAAAAGAAAAGAGTGTTAATTGGAGACAATTAGCTTTTTCATCAGATAGTCTTGTGATTTATATGGGCATTAGGAATATTGAATACATTGTTGAAGAGTTATTAATTGGAGGTATGAACTCTAGTACTAGTTGTGCAGTAGTTCAAGAGGCCACATTAAATAATCAAAAGTCACTAATAACAGAATTATCTAAACTACCAAAAGAAATTGAAAAGAATAATATTAAATCTCCCTCAATAGTTATTATTGGAAAAATTGTAGACTTCAAAGTAAATAATAATATTACAAAATTATCTTCAGTAATTTTGAGAAATTGAAAACTATTTATATAAAATATCCCAAAAATATTTTGTATTAAAATCTAATTCAAACTGACAATCATTTACTCTTTTTATTTGTTTACAAGATAAGCTATTTATTGCTATTAATATGTCGTCTTTATTAAAATTAGGAATTAAATAAGCCTCTTTGATTAGCTTTAAATCTAATAATTTATTTCTCATAATACCTGGCAAACATCCACTTTCTTTTCTAGGAGTTAACCATTGATTATTTCGTTTAAGAAGGATATTAAAGGTTGTTCCGCAACATAATTCATTCTGGGTATTTAGTAATATTGAATCATTAAAATTTTTTTTATTAGCTTCAATTAGTGTTTGAATTGATTGCGCGTAATTAAAAGTTTTGCATTTACTTATTAAACTAAATTCATTCCTTTTTTCTATTTCACTTATATGCACACTAATTTGATTAAAATCTATTTCTATTAAGTAAAATTCTATCCATAGGTTTTTAGGATCAAAATTTCTATTTATTGTATTTGTTTTAATTGATCTTTCAATATTTAAACCTCTACTATAATTAATTCTTATTGATCCATATTCATTACTATTTAGGTTTAATTTATCAATCCCTTCATTTATGATTTTTTCTAAAAATTGATGATTGATTTGAAAATTATAATTTAATAAATGTAAATTTTTTTCAAATCTCTGCAAATGTTCTTTCATTAATATAGCTTTTTTATTTCTAATTAAAATTGTCTCAAAAAGACCATCTCCGAATTTTAGACCTCGATCTATTATTGATATATTAATGTTATTAATTTCGTCCCACTTATTATCTTTCCACCCTATATTTCTATTCATTTTAATGAATCAATTAATGGTAAAAGTTTCCAATTAAGTTCTTCATTTTCTTTAGATGGTATTGAATCATTTACTATCCCACAACCAGCAAATATTTTGATTTTCTTTTTTTTAAGAATGAATGATCTTATCAAAATATTACTATCTAACTCACCATTCCAATCTAATTTAAGAAATGAACCACAATATGGTCCTCGATCAAATTCTTCTAATTCATATATCCTTTGACATGCTCTCACTTTTGGTGCTCCAGTTATTGAACCTCCAGGCCAACAAGCCTTCAGGATATCAACCCAGCTTTTTTTCTCTTTAATTTTACCTCTAATAACAGATGTCAGATGATGCACTTTGGTATAGCTTTCTAATTTTAATAATTCTGTTACTATCACACTCCCTGTCTCGCAAACCTTTCCAAGATCATTTCTAAGAAGATCTACTATCATAATATTTTCTGCACGATCTTTTTCATTAGTTATTAGATCTATTGCATTTAGAGCATCAATTTTTTCATTTGTATTCCTAGGTCGAGTCCCCTTTATCGGTCTTGTTTCTACATATCCATCATAACTTGTTTTCAGAAATCTTTCTGGAGATGTAGATAAAACTCCTTCTTTCTCTTGACCTATATTACCTATAATTACTCCCCCAAAAGGAGCTTTTAATTTACTACGAATCTTTGAGTAAATATCAAGATATTTATATTCTTCAGAAGTTTCTATTTCTACCTGTGTAGTGAGATTTGCTTGAAATATATCACCTTGACTTATTAATTTCTTTATTTTGAGAACATTTTCTCTGAATTTTTCACCTTTCTTATCTAGATTTAATTTGGAGAAATCAAAGATTAGACTTTTAGTTATGCCATCTTTAATCTTTTGTATATCCATCTCATCTATTAATT
>CACOMD010000044.1 GCA_902628235.1 uncultured Prochlorococcus sp.
ATGATTATCATAAATTAATAAATAAAAAATTAAAAAATATTGGAAAATGGATTAATGACGAATTACCTGAATGCAAATGGAAAATTTGTGTGGATAGTTCTCCATTACTTGAAAAAGCATGGGCAGAAGAATCCGGATTGGGATGGATTGGTAAAAATAGTAATTTAATAAACAAAGAGAATGGTTCTTGGATTTCTTTAGGCTTTATGATTTTCGATACAAAATTTGAAGCAGATAAACCGTCAAAACCTCAGTGTGGGCAATGTGAAAAATGTATTGACAAATGCCCTACTAAAGCAATTACTGAACCATTTGTGATTAATTCTCAACTATGCATCGCCTACCATACTATAGAAAATAGAGATTTAAATTTGCCCTCTAATATTGAAAAAAATCTCAACGGCTGGATTGCAGGCTGTGACATTTGTCAAGATATTTGTCCATGGAATAAATCTACACCAACAAATAAAACCATTGATGCAAATCCAAAACAATGGATGCAGGAACTTGATATAGATTCACTTACATGGAAGGATCATGAATGGTCTGAAAAGTTAAAAGGAACTACACTTAAAAGAATTAAACCATGGATGTGGAGACGAAATATAAAAGCATCTATTAAAAAAAATTGATCCATTATGTTCAAAAAACTTTTAATATTTAAATTAATTTTATTTCAAGTAATTGGATTAAGTATTTTTCAGGTAAAAAAATTAAGTGCTTTTATACCTTTTTATAATTTACCATCAGAAAAATTTTTAAAGCTAAATGGATCAGAAATAGGAAAAAATGCATATCAACTTCTATACTTTGGTCAATTAAAAGAAGGCTTGGCCTTAGCTAAATTAGCAATCTCACTAAATCCAGATGATGTAAATCTTTGGGCTCTTTTAGCAGAAGCTCAAATCAATAATAAACTTTTTGATGATGCTCTTTTATCAATTCAAAAAGGCAAGTTAATCAATCCACTAGTCAGTGAATTATATTTTGCTGAAGGATCAATATACTTAAATCAAAACAAAAAACAAAAGGCCAAAAAAGCATTAAAACAAGGCTTAGAAATAAAGCCTAAAAACACAACCGCACTTTTTCAATATGGAAATATATTTTTAATGGAAAAAAATTATAAAAAAGCTTTATCAAAATACAACAAAATTATTGAAATTAAAGCAAATTTTTGGCAAGCGATTAACAATAAAGGTTTAATATATTTTGAAGAAGACGAAATCCTGTTAGCCATTAATAATTTTACTAAAGCAATAGAAATCAAGAAGAATCCTGAATCAATGCTTGCTTTAGGAGTGTCATTAAAAGATACAAATAAAAAAAAGTCTATATTGCTTGTAAAGGAGGCATTACTAAAAGACCCAAATTATGTATCTCTTGAATTTAGAAAAGAGCAACTCTGGGGAGAAAAGCTACAAAAAGCAACTGAAGAACTTTTTAAAATAGAAGAATTGAGAGAAGATATTTCTATTGCAAATTTATATAAAAATTAGATTTATTATTATTTCTACTGGAAAATATTTTTTTTCCTACTAATGTAAACTTAGTAATTTTTAGAATTTCACAATTTTCCTGATTGATGGCTAAGGAAAAATTCATATCTATATCTTTGCATAAAGAAATGCAACGCTCATATCTGGAATATGCAATGAGCGTAATCGTTGGTCGTGCTCTCCCAGACGCAAGAGACGGACTTAAGCCAGTACAGAGAAGAATTCTTTTTGCTATGCATGAGCTTGGCTTAACTCCCGACAGGCCTTTTAGAAAATGCGCAAGAGTCGTTGGAGATGTTTTAGGAAAATACCATCCGCATGGGGACCAAGCAGTATATGATGCTTTAGTTAAATTAGTACAAAATTTCTCAACAAAATATCCGACTCTTCATGGCCATGGAAATTTCGGATCAGTAGATGATGACCCCCCTGCTGCGATGAGATATACGGAAACAAGATTAGCACCGATTGCTAATGAGGCTTTACTAAAGGAAATTGAATCAGAAACAGTAACTTACTCTGATAATTTTGATGGTTCACAAAAAGAACCTGATGTTTTACCAGCTCAATTACCTTTTTTATTGCTAAATGGCTCTACTGGAATTGCAGTAGGAATGGCAACAAATATTCCTCCCCATAACCTAGGAGAAATTATAGATGCATTAGTTCAACTGATTAAAAATCCTGAAATAAAAGATTCAAATTTACTTTCAATAGTCAAAGGTCCAGATTTTCCTACAGGTGGTGAATTAATTTATTCTGACAATATCAAGGATATATACAAAACAGGAAGAGGATCACTAACAATTAGAGGAGTTATACATAATGAAGAAATTAATATTGGAAAAGGTAAGCACAAGAAAAATGCGCTTGTTGTAACCGAACTTCCTTATCAGATAAACAAGGCAGCTTGGATTGAAAAATTAGCTGACTTAGTAAATATTGGAAAAATAAATGGTATTTCAGATATTCGAGACGAAAGCGATAGAGATGGAATGAGAATAATAATAGAACTCAAGAAAAATATGAATAGTGATTTAGTTATATCGGATCTATACAAAAAGACATCCTTACAAACTAATTTTGGAGCTATTTTTTTAGCTTTAGTTAATGGAAAACCAATTCAACTCTCTTTAAAAGAATATTTAAAACAATTTTTAGAATTCAGAGAACTAACTGTTGTAAAAAGAACAAAACATTTTTTAGAAGTAACAAAGGAAAAATTGGAAATACTTCAAGGTTTTGATTTGGCAGTTAAAAACATAAGAAGAATTATTGAGATAGTTCAAAACTCTGAAAATTCCAATGAAGCAAAATCTTTATTAGAAAAGAAACTTAACTTAACAAATAAACAAAGTAATGCTGTTCTTAGCATGCCCATAAAAAAATTAACAAACCTAGAAAGAATTCAAATAAATAAAAATATTATAGATTTAAAAATTAAAAGAGAATCACTTGAAAAAATATTAAGTCAAAGAAAAGTGTTATTGAATATTTTAGAAGATGAATTAATTAGCTTGAAAGAAAAATATAAT
>CACOMD010000045.1 GCA_902628235.1 uncultured Prochlorococcus sp.
ATTTTTTGGCGATATTTTTTTTATTGTGTCATTATCTTTTAAATGTTTTTCAAAGAAGTTTAAAAGTGTGGTTTGTGAATCTTTCCACCAATTGAGATGTGATGAGTTACTAATAATAATTTCGGGATCTCCTCCAATATTTTTGGATTTTTTGTAAAGATCTAATGCACCACGCAAGTGAGGATCCCAAATCCCACCAATAATAAGCATTGGTTGCTTTAACCAAGAATCAACAAACTTAATCTTTTCAAAATCTTTTTCATCGTCAAGAAAATTCATCCATTTAATAATAAAATTATCTGGATCAAATTTCTGTATTAATTCCAAACCATTGAATAAATGCGTCTGACTATCGAGTGCTGACTTTATTGCGATCCATCCCTCTTTATTCTTTAAACGTTTCATTTTTTGTGCTGCAATTTGCAAACCCCAAGTAATATTATTATTCCACCAGAAAGCACCACCATCAGAACACCAATGATCTTTTATGTCCAAACCAGTCATAGCAGGTGATAAACAATCCGGAGGTTTTGTTAGATCTTTTCCTGTTAGTTGGGTTAGACCTTGATAAGAAAATCCATAAAGACCTAATTTCCCATTACATTCTTTTAATGATCTCACCCATTCATGCGTCTCAGAGGTATCATTTGCTTCTTGGTAAAAACCTTTAAAGATTCCTTCAGAATCTCCTTGACCTCTAACGTCTTGAATGACAACCATATATCCTTTAGAGGCCCACCAGCTTGGATGTGCGTATGTAATAGTTGAAGCTATTTCTCTCCCATAAGGTTGTCTCATTAATAAAGCCGGCCATTCACCCTTCTTCTTTGGAATCCAAATTCTTGAAATCAGCTTTACTCCATCGGATAACTTTAAATGAGTATCAAAATATTTAACCGAAATCATTTGTAATTAAATCACTTTTGGACAATGTATACCAATAACATAAATTGAGAGAATTTCCGCGTTTACGGGACTTAGCTTGTTTTTCTCTAAAACGTAATTTATGGCTTCGTCTGAACTTGCTGAGACTCCTCTTTTATTAAGTTCCTTAAATTTATTACATATTTCAATAGCATTTTTTGGATTTTTTTTAACACTTTCTAAAAGATTTGATTGAGCATGGATAAAATTCATACCAAGAAATAAAAAAAATGAGAAATAAAGTGAATTTTTAATCATATTCTTAATTCTTTAACATTAATTCTACAATAAAAAAAATCTTTAACAAAATATCTTAAACAAGATCTTTTGATCTTTTAATCCATTCTTTCAATAATTTTTGATTTATATCTGATTGTGTTCTAACTCCCATTTTTCTTTCGAGTCTGCCTATTTTTTGTTTTAAAGAATGAGGATTTAATGTTGATAAAGTTTTTAAAGATCCTATACCTGCATGCAATAGCAAATAAGCTTGATGAGGTGCCAAATTTAATTCGATTACGAATAACGAAATCGCTCTTATCTTTTTAAATCTACTTTCAGTACATAAAGATTTTTGTTGGAGGAAGTGATTTATTTGCATGTCAGTTAATTTATGAATGCTGCCCCAAGTATTTAAATTTTTATTTTTTAAAAACTCTTTCTCATGTCTAAAATTATTGGGAAGAATTTCCAAGTCACTTATATTAGTCATTCGTGTTTGATTGCATTAGAAAACTTTTTTCAACTTCTCCAAGAATAATAGGTTTACTTATATCTTCAGCAACCTTTTCTAGACTTCTTATTTTTATTTTTACTGTTTGTCCAGATCTACTTCCTCTCTTAAGATTTAATGATATCTGCTCTAATGTTGGTTTAACTGAAATCTTTTGAAAGTCTTTATTTGCTTTGGCTATTATTAAATTTGTACCATTGTCATAAACTATTGGAGCATAAACAGCTCCATCAACCTTGACGTTTTCGATATAACTTTGTAAGAATGCCCAACTAAATAACGATAATAAAAAGGAAAAAATTGTTGCTCCTGTCAAACGAAATTTTATTTTAAAATTAAAAAAGAATGTTATTAGAGTGATAACAAAAAGTATGATACCTATTACACCAAATATCTTGGGAGTAGATTTTAATAGTTCAAAAAAAGACATTGACTGGCCTTATTCGTTTTAATTTCTTATATTTTGATAGCCTACTCTATTTTAGGATTCCATTTTGAAAAAGAATGAATCTTCTAGAATAAATAAAAAATTATTTACTGTTTCAGCAGTATTTACTGTAGGTTTTGTCTTTTTGAATGGATTGGAAGAAATATCAGCAAAGTTTTATAATTCTAAAAAAAATATTTTAGAAAAAAATTTAGGTCTAAATATAAATAAAAAAGTTCAACTAGGAAATTTTGCTAGTTTAAGTTTTTTAGGATTTTCCATAGATAATTCAAAAATCATTGGAAATACAAAAGATGGATCAAATATTGAAGCAAATAATATTAAAGTAAGACTTATGCCTCTAAGATCTTTCTTTGGTAGAAAATGGGTTTTTAATATAGATGCGCGTAAACTGGATATAAATCTAAAGAAAGATTTATATAAAATAGGAAAAACAAATCTT
>CACOMD010000046.1 GCA_902628235.1 uncultured Prochlorococcus sp.
GATCCCATTAATTTGATTATATTCTTCTTGTATTGCTCGACGTCTATCAGTTTCAGAGATTGCTTTTTTCATAGAATCTGTAAAATTATCTGCATAGAGTAAAGCAACACCCTCAACGTGCCTTGCCGCCCTACCAATTGTTTGAATTAATGAGCGTTCTGCTCTTAAAAAACCCTCTTTATCTGCATCTAATATTGCTACTAATGACACTTCAGGTAAATCTAATCCTTCTCTCAATAAATTAACCCCGACTAAAACATCATATTCACCTAACCTGAGATCTTGAATAATTTCAATTCTTTCAATCGAATGAATTTCAGAATGTAAATATCTGACTCTAACTTTATTATCTGTTAAGAAATCAGTGAGATCCTCTGCCATTCTCTTGGTAAGAGTCGTTACAAGTACCCTTTGATTTTTTTCTGACCTAACACGAATTTCAGATAAAAGATCATCTATCTGACCCTTACTTGGCCTGACATCAATTAAAGGATCAAGCACCCCTGTAGGTCTGATGACTTGTTCTACAAAATCACCGTTAGATTGATCTAATTCCCATTGACCAGGAGTTGCACTTACAAAAAGAGTCTGTTTAGATTTATCCCAAAATTCTTCACATTTTAATGGCCTATTATCAGCAGCACTAGGTAATCTAAAACCATGCTCAATTAAAACTTTTTTTCTTGCTTGATCACCGTTATACATAGCATGAAGCTGTGGACAAGTTACATGACTTTCATCAACAACTAATAACCAATCATTGGGGAAGTAATCTATTAAGCATTCTGGAGGAGTCCCGGCTTCTCTCCCAGCCAAGTGTCTTGCATAATTTTCCACCCCATTACAATAACCAACTTCTTTAAGCATTTCTAAATCATATTTAGTTCTTTGTTCTAATCTCTGAGCTTCAAGTAACTGACCATTATTAATAAAAAAGTCTGTTTGTGATTTTAATTCTTGCTTGATTTCATAAATTGCACTCTCAAGTCTTTCCTTAGGAGTAACAAAATGCTTTGCAGGATACACACTTACTTGATCTAAACTTTCTAAAATCTCACCTGTTAAGGGGTCTACATATCTAATCGCCTCAATTTCATCACCAAAAAATTCAATCCTGATAATTCTATCTTCATAAGCCGGTCCAACTTCAAGAACATCACCTTTAATTCGAAACCTCCCTCTACTTATTTCAATATCATTTCTAGAATATTGATTATTAACTAATTCTCTTAAAGAAGATCTTAAATTAATTGTTTCACCAACTTTGAATTTTACAGCTGCTTTCAAATATTCACTAGGAATACCAAGACCATAAATACAACTTATAGAGGCTACAACAATAACATCTCTTCTCTCAAATAATGATCTTGTAGCAGAATGTCTCAACATATCAATTTCTTCATTAATTGATGCTGTTTTTGCAATATATGTATCACTTACTGGAACATATGCTTCTGGCTGATAATAGTCGTAATAAGAAATGAAATATTCCACAGCATTTTTTGGAAAGAACTGTCTTAATTCATTACATAATTGTGCAGCTAAAGTTTTATTATGAGCCAGAACTAAGGCAGGTCTCCCTGTTTGAGCAATGACATTTGCAATTGTAAATGTTTTTCCAGTTCCTGTAGCACCAAGAAGTGTTTGAAACTTTTCACCTTTATTTACTCCTTTTACTAAACTTTGAATAGCACTAGGCTGATCACCTTTAGGCTCATATGGTGCATTAAGTTGATAACTATTCACTTTCTAGTATTAGCTAGAATAATACTAAGAAATTTTTTGAGTATTTAATGAATTATCTAAAGATTCTTTTAAACCTCTTATACCTGCAATCATCCCCACCAGATTATCTAATTTATTAATTACACTCCCAACACCTACAGCTGAAGCACCAGCCGAAATAGCAAGGGGGCAAGTAATTTGAGACAATCCAGAAGCACTCATAATGGGATTATCTATTGCGTTCTTCATAAACTCTTGTTTAATAGCATATGTAGCAGCTAATGTAGGCACGGATTTTTCAAATAATCCCTGTATACCGGAACTATATGGATTAGAACTTTTACCACCCTCAGTTTGAATAATATCAGCACCTTCTTTAATTAGTTGTAGAGCAAGATCAACTTGTTTATCCAGAGAAAGGGTATGAGGTACTGTTACTGATAGAGGAATACTTGGTAGTAAATCTTTAGTTTTTTTTGTCAAAGATAATACTTGATTTGCTGAAAAATTTATTCCTTTTTCGTAAAAAGAATCAAAGTTTCCAATCTCTATAAATGTTGCACCAGCTTTAACAGAATCAATAAATAATATAGGTTCTACTGCACTTACACAAATTGGCAAAGAAGTTATATTTGAAACCTTTTCCACTAAGAAAGGTTCACATGCTATGTCAACT
>CACOMD010000047.1 GCA_902628235.1 uncultured Prochlorococcus sp.
GCTCTTTTTTTATTTTTCAAAACCTTTCTTGCTTTATCATTTTTCAACGATTTTTGATTTTTTTTTAAAAAAGATGTATTTATATATTTCTTAAGTTTTTTAATATCCCTTAACCTAAATTTATTTAGATAAGATTTTTTAATATTATCTATCTGAAGATTTTTATATATATCTCGCAAAGAGTTCATATTAATTTTACTTTTTATTTTATTAAAATTCATTAATTTAATCCTGTTCAAGTTTTACTAGTGTTTGATTTGCTCCATTTGTAAGAGTGATTTCAGCATTTTTAATGTCAATCAAAATAATTTTGAATCCATCTGAGACTTGTTGACCAACATAGAAGATATCCATACCTAAAGGAGTTGAAACCATTACACCTTTTTTTCTTCCTACTTGTGCAATTCCAGTGAACTTAATATTATTTGGTAAATTGACTCCTGCTTCTAGAGAAGGCTCTAAATCTTTAAAAGGATTTCTAGTGATTGCTTTCATAGAATTAAATGTATTTTTATCTTGAGGACCAAATTTTTTTAATGAAAAATTATTCTTTAATTCTATAAAATTATTTTCAACAGAATCATTTAATATTATTTCATCAATATCATTAACGAAAGAATTATCACTTTTAAAAATAAATAAATTAAAAAGATATATTGCAATTGCAAGAGGGATTGATAAAATAAAAAATTTATTTTTCTTAGTCAATTCCATTAATATATTTTCTGATACAAAAATTTTTTTTGATTATAAACCAAACAAAATTGTGTGCAACTTCTTTATCTAATAACTAATATTAAAAGAAATAATTAAAATAAGATTAGATTTAATTTTATTGCAAATGGTAACTGCAAATCCCACAGAAAATATTGTGCCAGTAACTAAAGAGGCAATTGAATCAATACTTACATCTAAAGTTTCTGACTCAATCGGAGCTATTTTAATTTCTTTTAATGAAAATAAAATAATATTAGGTGCAATGAATCCCTTATTTTCAGAGGTTATTAAAGTAAAACAAAAGCTCTCTTCAAAATTTGATATTAGCGTTGAAGTACAAACAATATCTTCTGAAGAATTTGAAAAATGGTTTGACCAGTCCGAAAATATTAAAGATCTTAGATTAGCTAGTCATAATAGCAATGATGAATTGAACTATGCAGCTGAAAATAGTCTTGATGAAGAAATAGGTAATAACAATGAAGCTGAAAATAGTCTTGATGAAAAATTAAGCATTAACTCTTCAGTTAGTGAAAAGATCTTAGATTTAAAAGCGAATGACTATAAAGAGAATGAAAAAGAATCTTTCAATGATGAACAAAAAAGTTCAAAAACAATCTTAGGAGAACTACTTGAAAAATCAAAATTAGATAATGATAATATTGGAGATAATGAAACTTTTGAATTTGATTTTTTTGAGGAAGAGCAAGAAGAAGAAGAAGATAATTCTGACATAATTGACGATAGTGCTCTTCTTGCGACAGATGATCCTGTCGTTTCTGCTGTTGGTCAAATATTATCTGCTTGCGGAAGATTAAAAGCTTCTGATATACATGTGGAACCAATGGAAGATAAAATGAGAGTCAGATATCGAATTGATGGTGTTTTAAAAGAAATATATTCATTACCAAAGGCTAAGTCGAGAGCTATTTCTAGTAGATTAAAAGTAATGAGCAAATTAGATATTGCTGAGAAAAGGTTGCCTCAAGATGGCAGAATCAGATGTTCAATTAATAAAATAGTTTCAGATTTTCGAGTTAGCACTTTACCAGGTAAATGGGGAGAAAAGATAGTGATGAGGTCCCTTCAGTCTGATACCTCAATGTTGCAGTTAGAAAAACTTATTACCTATAAACATGAACTTGAAGCTGTTCGAAATATGGGTTCATCTCCTTATGGTATTTTTATTGTTGTAGGTCCAACAGGAAGTGGTAAATCTACTACATTATTTTCTATATTAAACGAAAGAAATACACCAGATGTAAATATAAGTACCGTTGAAGATCCTGTTGAATATACACTAAATGGAGTTCATCAGGTACAAGTAATAAGAGAAAAAGGTCTTGATTTTTCTAGAGCGTTAAGGTCATTAATGAGACAGGATCCTGACATAATACTTGTTGGTGAAACGAGGGACAGGGAAACTGCTCAAACAGCAATGGAAGCAGCATTAACAGGTCATATGGTTTTCACTACACTCCATGCGAATGATACAGCTACAGCAATTACAAGATTAGCAGAGATGGGATGCCCTCCTTATCTTGTTGGTTCTTCAGTAATTGGAGTTATGGCTCAAAGATTAATAAGAAAAGTTTGTTTAAAATGTTGTAAAACTGTAAAAGCTGATCCTAATAAGCATGCCTCATATTTAAAACATGGAATTAAAGAATTTAATGTTGCGAAG
>CACOMD010000048.1 GCA_902628235.1 uncultured Prochlorococcus sp.
TAAGATTAAATGAAATTTCTGAAATTAATCCAGCCTTAACCTGTTATAGAAGAGATGATGCTGCACCAGTTTTACCTCTTCGAGAAGAGCCAGATTTATTATCTTGGCTTGAGGAAAGTGGAAGATTAGTAACCGAAGAATCAGGTGAATCACAAGAAATTAGTACTATAGAAGAAGAAGAATTATCAGCTTTAATGGGCGAAAAAGAAGACTATAAAGGTGAAGATTTAGAGAATATACGGAAAAAAGCGCTGCAATCTGGCGCATTTAAATCAATAATTGGAGATCTTGTTAATCCTTTTGTTGATCAATTTGCTTTACCAGCAATAAGAGCAAATGCATTATATGGGGATAAATATCCGCTTTCTACCGCTTTAGCTAGACCTCTAATCGCACGAAATCTAGTTGAAATTGCTAGAGAGTTTAACGCAGATGCTGTTGCTCATGGTTGTACTGGTAAAGGTAATGATCAAGTTAGATTTGATTTAACTATTAATGCATTGGCACCAGATTTAAAAATTATTACGCCCGCTAGAGAATGGAATATGAGTAGGGAAGAGGCAATCAATTATGGAGAAAGGTTTGGAATTCCTGCACCAGTTTCTAAAAAATCTCCCTATTCAATTGATGTAAATTTATTAGGAAGAAGTATCGAAGCAGGTATACTTGAAGATCCTATGTGTCCCCCTAGTGAAGATATATTTGAAATGACATCATCTATAAAAGAAGCTCCAGAAGAGTCAGAAGATATTGTTATTGAGTTTGTAGATGGATTTCCCATATCTTTAAATGATGAAAAATTGAATAATTTAGACCTAATAAAAAAGGCTAATTTAATTGCTGGCAAACATGGATTTGGTAGGATAGACATGATGGAAGATAGGATTGTTGGGATAAAAAGTAGAGAAATCTACGAAACTCCTGGTCTTCTTTTATTGATTAAAGCTCATAAGGAATTGGAGAGCTTAACTTTAGATTCAGATGTTTTGGAATTTAAAAATTTAGTTGATAAGAAATGGGGACAGTTAATTTATCAAGGTTTTTGGTATGGTCCCTTGAAATCCGCTCTTGATGAATTTATTTCTTCGACTCAGCATTCAGTAAATGGAATAGTAAAAATTAGATTACATAAAGGTAATGCAGTTGTTATCGGAAGATCCTCTACTCAAAATTCTTTATATAGAGAAGATTTAGCTACTTATAGTAAAGACGATAGCTTTAATCATCAGAGTGCAAAAGGTTTTATTTATATGTGGGGTATGTCAAATAAAATTTGGGCTGAATCTAATAACAATAACATTAAATAATTTTTACTCGTTAGGTTTATCTTCATTACTTTTTTCTGCATTATTTTTTGAGTTATCTTTTTCTGTAGCAACAACTGGAGAAGAATCATCTTCACTTTTTTCAACTTCTTGATTACTTGAAGTTTCAGATGGTTTAATCTTTGGCTTTGGGGTTGGTAAAGGGCCTTCTTGTTTTATAGTCATGTATCTAATGACATCTTCACTAAGTCTCATGGCTTTTTCAATTTTTTCTATGTGTTGACCATCTCCTTGATGACTTAATTGTACGTAAATACCTTCTCTGTTTTTTGCAATAGGATATGCTAATCTTCTCTTTCCTCTCATTTGGCTATCTAAAATTTTTCCTCCCATCTTTTCAAGTAATTTATTGTAATTTTCAATATGCTTGTTAACTTCTTCTTCCGCGATGTCAGGGCGGAGGATATACATTGTTTCGTAGTAGATTTCTTGATTTTTCATAGTTTCAGACAAGGTCAATAGGCTCATTTAATATTAATGAGCGTCTGTTCATTTATAAGAATACATTATTACGGTAAATTTCTAAATAATTCAATTATTATCAATCCAAATCGAGAGATATTTAGAGATACTTTTTTATAGCTTCTTCCATAATTTCAATAGGAATTTTTAAACCATCAGTCCAGTACGATAAGGATTTTGCTCCTTGAGCTACTAACATTTTCATCCCATTAATTGTTTGACATCCTTTTTCGCGAGAAAAATTTAAAAGTGGAGTTTCTTGGGGATTATAAATTAAATCATAAATTACTGTTTTAGAATTAAGTGAATCCCAAAAGTTATTACCAAAAGGCATCTCTTCTTTTGCACTTGTATGATTAATCATGCCTACCGGTGTGGTGTTTACTATTAAATCTGCAGAATTAATTAAATTAAGAACATTTGCATTATTAAAATAAATACCTTTAATCAAATGCTGATTTTTAAAATCATATAGCAAAGATTTAAGAGAGGTTTGATTCCTAGAAATAACTATTATTTCTGACATTTTTAAATTAATTAATCCTTGTATGGCTGATCTTGCTGCTCCTCCTGAACCTAATATAATTGCCTGTTTATTTAAAAG
>CACOMD010000049.1 GCA_902628235.1 uncultured Prochlorococcus sp.
AAAGTCCACCTCTAACTTTAACAAGCCATAATTTTGTTTGAACATCATCTAGAGTGCTTAAATGTTCTATCACCTCCTCTTTTGAAACTTTAATATTTAAATCCTCACCTATTTTGCATATTTCTTCTAAAGCTGATTTAGGATTTGTTAAGGCCGTGCGAAATAAACTTTGTTTTTTCTCCTTATCCTCAGAAATAATCTTATAAAGCTTTTCTGCATTGTTCTTCATTGAATAAAAAGTATCCTATTTATAGGATATTATTTATGCTACGTTTTGTGCGCTCTTTGTATTAAAAAATAAATCACTTTCAGATTCTCTTATTTCTTTAGCAGATGCATCTTCCATGCTCCTTGCATCTAGGCACAAAACTTTTCGTAACTTAGCAAAGTTTGCAGCGTGAGATAATCTTCCATCTTGCTTTGCATTCAATTCAGACTTTTGAAGGATTTGATGTAAATGAGTCAATAAGTATGGACTAATCACAGCAGAAACTAAAACATCACTACTTGGTTTGGGTGAATTCTTTGTGTTTAACAATCTTTTTCTTCTTTGGCTATTAATTACGCCTTTCTTAGAATTTACCTTTGCTGGATTTTTCATGATCAATTGAATTAAGAAAGCAATAAACGTCTTTAATTTAATTATACACAAAGATACTACCCTTGACTCAATGTGTATACTTATAAGTAACAGTTATGATTTGTTATTCATGGCCACGAGGCAAAATTCAACGAATGGGAAGCCAAAGTCTCCAAGAATACAGGTTGTGCTTCCAGAGTCCTTATGTGAACAATTAGCGGAGTTAGCAGAAGAAGAATCTAGAACTGTAAGTAATATGGCAAAAGTCTTGATTCAGCAAGGAATAAATAACTATATTAATAATGCAACTGATTTGATTAATTCAAAATTAAAAAAAGATACAGATACTTTTAGAGAAAAGTTAGAGAAACAAAGTATTAAAAGGCTCAAAGGTCCACCTAAAAGAATACGTTATTTTAAAAATTTGGATAATTAATTTTAGGTTTGAGGTAATTTTTGGAGGGCTTCCACAGAACCCATTACAACTAATACATTCCCTCTCTCTAAAATATATTTCGCAGGCGGATTAACTGTTAAATTGTCAGCAGGACCTGCAGCTAGTACATTTACAAGAAAATTTTTTCTTAGATTAAGATCCCTCAAAGATCTGCCAATAAAGTCTTCTGGAACTGTTATTTCATCTATACCCGTTTGATTATCTAATTCTAATCTCTCAATAAGGTTAGGTCTTACGAGCTCTAAACCTAATCTTTCACCTTGCATCCTTGAAGGGAAAACAACTTTATCTGCACCAACTCTGATTAACATCTTTTCATGCAAATCACTTGTAGCTCTAGCAATAACTTTTTTCACTTTGGTCCCATCACTATCTTTCGCAATTAAAGTTGTTGTAATACTTGCTTCTATAGGCTCACTTATTCCCACAACTAATGTATTCATTTCCAGTATTCCAGATTCCTTCATAGATTCTTCATCAGTACAATCTACTACTCTTGCTTCAATAGTTGGTTCTAATTGTCTTAGATCATCAATAGCCTTTTCTGAATAATCAGCAGCTAATACATCTGCACCATTACTAATAAGCTCTCGACAAACCGCAGTTCCGAACCTCCCAACTCCAACAACTGCGAATGTAAGGTCTTCATTTCCTTTTTGAGGAGACCATTGCCACCAGTCAGCCATAATAAAATTCAGTAATTACTAAACATAAAGATCAGCTTTAGGGTAACCAATACGTTTTTGTTTATTTATTCTACTCTTATAAAGCGCCTCCCAAAGAGCACTTAAAAATAAAAGTATTCCTAATCTTCCAACAAACATACCAACTATAAGAATCAATTGACCAAAATGATTCAGCTTTATTGTGAGTCCTATATCAAATCCAACTGTTGCAAAAGCTGAAATACAAGTGAAAAGCATCTCTAAAAATGTAAATTTTTCTTTGTTAATAAATGTATTTGTTGTACTTAACAACATTGCCATCAACAAAACAAATAATAAAGAACCAACTGTTATACCGACAGCTTTTAGTATTACTTTATCTGAAATTAATCTATTACTAATAATTACATCCTTTTGTCCTCGCAAAGTGGATCTAGTCGCTGCCATTAATGCAATAAAAGTTGTTGTTTTAATTCCACCTCCAGTACCTCCAGTACTTGCTCCTATAAACATCAATGTCATCAAAAGTAAAATGCCAGTATCTGAAATTGTATTTAAGGATATTGGATAGTTGGTAAAGCCCGC
>CACOMD010000050.1 GCA_902628235.1 uncultured Prochlorococcus sp.
GATGAAAACTTAATAACTATTAGAGGAGCAAGACAGCATAACTTAAAAAATTTAGATCTTTCTCTACCAAGAAATAAGTTTATTGTATTTACTGGAGTAAGTGGTAGTGGTAAAAGCTCATTAGCTTTCGATACAATATTTGCCGAAGGTCAAAGAAGATATGTAGAAAGCCTTTCGGCTTATGCAAGGCAGTTTTTAGGACAAGTAGATAAACCTGATGTTGATAATATTGAAGGGCTTTCTCCTGCAATATCTATTGATCAAAAGTCTACAAGTCATAACCCTCGATCCACTGTTGGAACTGTTACTGAGATACAAGATTATCTAAGGCTGTTATTTGGTAGAGCAGGTGAGCCACATTGTCATCATTGCAATAGAAAAATTAGCCCTCAGACAATTGATGAAATGGTTGATCAAATTCTTCTTTTGCCAGAAGGAACCCGATATCAGATACTATCACCGGTTGTACGTGGAAAAAAGGGAACTCATTCAAAGTTAATAGCCGGTTTGGCTTCTGAAGGTTTTGCGAGAGTAAGAGTTAATGGGGAAGTTAGAGAATTATCAGATAGTATTGAATTAGATAAAAATCATATACATAACATAGAAGTTGTTGTTGATAGACTTATTGCAAGAGAAGGTATTCAAGAAAGGCTAAATGACTCGTTAAGAACTTCCTTAAAACGTGGAGATGGTTTATCTATTATTGAGGTTGTTCCAAAAAAAGGAGAACAATTACCATCTGATTTAACAAGAGAAAGGTTATATTCAGAAAATTTTGCATGCCCTGTTCATGGATCGATAGTTGAAGAGTTATCTCCAAGGTTATTTTCTTTTAATAGTCCTTATGGAGCTTGTCAAGATTGTCATGGTATCGGTTTTTTGAAAAAATTTACTTTTGAAAGAGTTATCCCAGAACCGTCTTTACCTGTTTATGCAGCAGTTGCCCCTTGGAGCGAGAAAGATAATACTTACTATTTCTCATTATTATATTCTGTTGGTCAAGCTTATGGATTTGAATTAAAAACACCTTGGAATAAGCTTACTGAACTTCAGCAAAAAGTTTTATTGCTTGGTTCTGATAAACCAATTCTTATTCAAGCTGATAGTAGATTCAATACTTCTTCAGGCTTTGAAAGACCATTTGAAGGGATTTTAAATATTTTAGAACGTCAGTTAAATGAGACTAATGGTGAATCACTCAAACAAAAGTTGGAAAAATATTTAGAATTGGTACCTTGCAAAACTTGTGCTGGTAAAAGATTACGACCTGAAGCACTGGCAGTAAAAGTCGGACCTTATGCCATCACTGATTTAACTTCTATAAGTGTTTTTGATACTTTACAACATGTCGAAAAAATTATGGGTTTGAGTGATGATAAAGAAGTTATTTTAACTGAGAGACAAAAACAGATAGGAGAGTTAGTTCTCAAGGAAATAAGATTAAGATTAAAGTTTTTGATAGATGTTGGCTTAGATTATTTAACTCTTGATCGACCGGCTATGACCTTATCTGGGGGTGAAGCTCAGAGAATAAGATTGGCAACTCAAATAGGTGCGGGATTGACTGGCGTTTTGTATGTTCTTGATGAACCAAGCATAGGCCTTCATCAAAGAGATAATGATAGGTTATTAGAAACTTTAAAGAAGCTTAGGGACTTAGGAAATACATTAGTAGTTGTCGAACATGATGAAGACACAATGAGAGCTGCTGATTATATCGTAGATATTGGTCCAGGAGCAGGTGTTTATGGAGGTGAGATAGTTGCTAAAGGTTCTTTTGATGATGTTGTTAAAGCTAAAAGCTCTTTAACAGGAGCTTATTTAAGTGGAAGAAAAACTATTCCAACACCAAAAGAAAGACGTTCGTCTGTTAAAAAGAGTTTAATTCTCAATAATTGTAATAAAAATAATCTTAAAGATATTTCAGTAGAATTTCCTTTGGGAAGACTTATTTCTGTAACTGGAGTAAGCGGAAGTGGTAAAAGTACTTTAATTAATGAATTATTACATCCAGCTTTAAGTCATTCACTTGGATTAAAAGTTCCATTTCCAAAAGGTCTCAAGGAACTTAAAGGAATAAAAGCAATAGATAAAGTAATTGTTATAGATCAATCGCCGATTGGTAGAACGCCTCGATCAA
>CACOMD010000051.1 GCA_902628235.1 uncultured Prochlorococcus sp.
AGCAACATCCTCTAACTGACTTGCAGCGATCTGTTGAATACTAACGATATTGTTTTGCCTCCCATTGACTATTGGAACACATAATAATTTACCATCATATTCTCCGCAATCATGCATATCTAAAACCCCTATTGGCCTAGCTTTTATAAGACAACCTGCAAATGTTGGCTCATCCATAATTATCATCGCATCAAGAGGTGCTCCATCATCTGCCAATGTATTGGGTATAAAACCATAATCAAATGGATATCTAACGGAAGAATGTAATATTCTATCCAATGCCATTATCCCTGCTTCTGAACAATATTCATATTTATTTCTACTGCCTGCAGGTATTTCAACAATTAAGTTAACTATCCCCTTCTGTGGTGAAGGAGGAATTGAACTAATATCCATCTTTATTAACCATTTCATTATAAAGACCAGTTCTAGGTAGAAATGGTCTTTCAAAAAAAACACTGATAGCTGGTAAAAACAATGTCATAACAGCAAGAATAAAACCAATAAAGGTGGAAGATACATCCTTAATACTTAATGGATCATCATCTTCTTTTCCAAATTCATCTCTATTAGAAATTAATGGAGATTTTTTAGAAATATTTTTGGCAAACTGCTTTGGATTGATATCCATTAAGAGTTTTTTAATTGGCTTAATAAAAGTTAAGGATATTTCTTAACAATAATATTTTACAATCAAGGTGAAAATAAATCAAAATTCTCACTAAAACGATGTTTTTATAAAATTATTTCTTTTCAAGGAGATCTCTTATTAACTTTAATTCTTGAAGAATTTGTATAAGAACATTTTGTGTCGCTGAAGAAGGAGAATTAAGCACTTCAACAGTTACTTCTTTTATCCTAAGAATATCTTTTGCAAATCTCGCTATTTCATTTGGATGAAACATTAAGGGATCCTTTTGATCACTTCTATATTCAGGATTTAATTTTCTTGGATTAAAATTTGGATTTAAATTTCTTACATCAGTGTTTGTATATCTATATACAGATGCTCTTGATCTATTAAGAAATTTTTGAACTTCATCAATACCCACTAACTCCTCTGAACTAGAAATATTAGATTCTATATTTTCCATGGCTTTCTTTAAAATTTCATTAATTAAATTTGTATTAAAAAAACTTTGTTAAATTTTTTAATTAGGTTTTGTTATTGAAGAAGTTAGCAAATAGGTTAGTGCAATTCCATGTGCCTTTAGGGACTCAAGACACTTTAAAATTTTTTAAACCATAGATTGATAAAATTAATATACTTTCACAAATCTATTGATGCGCGTCACCTCTTTTCCAATGACGACACTTCGTGATGCTCCCTCAGAAGCAGAAATAATTTCCCATAAATTATTATTACAGGGAGGCTACATTAGGAGAGTCAGCTCTGGCATTTACGCATATATGCCTCTGATGCTAAAAGTAATTGAGAAAATATCTTCAATAATAGATAAAGAACTTGTTAAAATTGGATGCTCAAAACTTCTTTTACCCCAACTACATCCTGGTGAATTATGGGAGAAATCAGGCAGATGGGAGGGTTATACTGCTGGTGAAGGAATAATGTTTAATTTAAAAGATAGACAAGAAAGGGCTTATGGCTTAGCTCCAACTCATGAAGAAGTTATTACAAATATTGCTTCTGAAATCATTAATTCATATAAACAGCTACCTGTTTGCTACTACCAAATCCAAACAAAATTCAGAGACGAAATTCGTCCGAGATTTGGTCTTATGAGAGGTAGAGAATTTATTATGAAAGATGGATATTCCTTTCATGCTTCTGAAAATGATTTAAAAGATTTTTATAAGAAAATGGAAAAATCTTATGAAAATATTTTTAAAAATTGTGGTTTAGAAACCATTGGAGTAGATGCAGATAGTGGAGCAATTGGAGGAGCAGCATCCAAAGAATTTATGGTTACAGCCTATTCAGGTGAAGATTCTATTTTATTCACTAAAAGCGGTTCTTACGCCGCAAATATAGAAAAAGCAGTCTCTTTGCCTAAAGAAAACAAGCCTCTAATAAATTTTGATCAAATACTAATTGAAACTCCTAATCAAAAAACTATTGAAGATATATGCAAATTTAATAATCTAGATGCAACTCAACTAGTTAAA
>CACOMD010000052.1 GCA_902628235.1 uncultured Prochlorococcus sp.
TTAGCACTGATCAAGAAACCAACCAAACAGTTATAGCTGGAATGGGAGAACTTCATTTAGAAATTCTCGTAGATAGAATGTTGAGGGAATTTAAAGTTGAGGCAAATATAGGGGCTCCACAAGTTTCTTATAGAGAGACTATTAGATCTAGCTCAAAAGGTGAAGGAAAATACGCTCGACAAACTGGAGGAAAAGGACAATATGGGCATGTGATTATTGAGATGGAGCCTGCTGAATCTGGAGCTGGGTTTGAATTTGTTAACAAAATTGTTGGAGGATCAGTTCCAAAGGAGTATATTGGACCTGCAGAAAGTGGTATGAAAGAGACCTGTGAATCAGGTGTTTTAGCAGGTTATCCATTGATTGATGTAAAAGTTACACTAGTCGATGGTTCATTCCACGATGTAGACTCTTCTGAGATGGCTTTTAAAATTGCAGGTTCAATGGCTTTTAAAGATGGGGTGAAAAAATGTAATCCTGTCCTTTTAGAGCCTATGATGAAAGTTGAGGTCGAAAGTCCTGACGATTTTCTTGGATCTGTAATAGGTGATCTCTCCTCCAGGAGAGGTCAAGTTGAAGGGCAATCTGTCGATGATGGGTTGTCTAAAGTACAGGCCAAAGTGCCTCTAGCCGAAATGTTTGGCTATGCAACACAGCTCCGATCAATGACTCAAGGTCGGGGTATTTTTTCAATGGAGTTCGCCAACTACGAGGAAGTTCCTCGTAATGTTGCCGAAGCAATTATCTCAAAGAATCAGGGCAACTCCTGATCTCTTATCAAAATAAACATCCTTTACCCCTCGATTCTTAATTCAAATGGCTCGCGAGAAGTTCGAAAGAAACAAACCACATGTCAACATTGGTACTATTGGTCATGTTGATCATGGAAAAACTACATTGACTGCTGCTATAACAAATGTTTTAGCTAAAAAAGGTCAAGCCCAAGCTCAAGATTATGGAGACATTGATGGTGCTCCAGAAGAAAGAGAGCGTGGGATTACTATAAATACAGCTCACGTAGAGTATGAGACTGAAGGTAGGCATTATGCTCATGTCGATTGCCCAGGTCATGCTGACTATGTGAAGAATATGATTACTGGTGCTGCTCAAATGGACGGAGCTATTCTTGTCTGCGCAGCTACTGATGGTCCTATGGCTCAGACAAAAGAACATATTCTTTTAGCTAAGCAAGTTGGAGTTCCTGCTCTAGTTGTTGCCCTAAATAAATGTGACATGGTAGATGACGAGGAAATTATTGAATTAGTTGAAATGGAAATCAGAGAGCTTCTAGATAGTTATGATTTCCCTGGAGATGATATTCCAATAATTCAAGTATCAGGCCTAAAAGCTCTTGAAGGTGATTCAACTTGGGAATCTAAAATTGAAGAATTAATGAAAGCCGTTGACTCTAGTATTCCTGAACCTGAAAGAGAAATTGATAAACCATTCTTGATGGCAGTTGAAGATGTATTTTCTATCACCGGTAGAGGTACAGTTGCAACTGGTAGAATTGAGAGAGGTAAGGTTAAAGTTGGAGAAGAAGTCGAAATTGTTGGTATCAGAGATACTAGATTGACAACAGTCACTGGTGTTGAAATGTTCAGAAAACTTCTTGATGAAGGTATGGCTGGAGATAATGTAGGACTTCTTCTCAGAGGTGTACAAAAAGAAGATATTGAAAGAGGTATGGTGCTTGTTAAAAAAGGATCAATTACTCCTCATACTAAATTTGAAGGAGAAGTCTATGTTTTAAAGAAAGAGGAAGGTGGTAGACATACCCCTTTCTTTACCGGTTATAGACCACAGTTCTACATAAGAACTACTGATGTAACTGGACAGATTACAGCATTTACTTCAGATGATGGTGCAAATGTAGAGATGGTTATGCCAGGAGATAGAATTAAGATGACAGGAGAACTTATTTGTCCTGTTGCTATCGAACAAGGTATGCGCTTTGCTATTAGAGAAGGTGGACGTACAATTGGAGCTGGTGTTGTTTCTAAAATAATTGAATAGATTTTAATTTATAAAAATAGTACATCTATCAATTAGAATACATTTCATTGATGGGTTATTAAAAGTAATAACCCATTAAAATAATTATTTTTAACTCATGACTG
>CACOMD010000053.1 GCA_902628235.1 uncultured Prochlorococcus sp.
AGCATGATCAGTTCAAAAAAAGAAAGTTTTATTAAGGCTTACAAAGATGGTAAAAATTTTATACCTATTTATGAGTCTTGGCCTGCAGATTTAGAGACACCTTTAACAACTTGGCTCAAATTGTCAAAGGATAACTCCCATGGCGTCTTTCTTGAATCTGTTGAAGGAGGAGAAAATGTTGGCAGATGGAGTATAGTAGCCAATAATCCATTATGGGAAGCAGTATGTTTTGGAGATGAGACTATTCGCACTTTTAGGAATGGGAAAATAGATATAAGGAAAGGGGATGTTTTTGACTCATTAAGATATTGGACTAGAGAATATAAATCTCATAGCTTAGAAGAATTCCCATTTATAGGACAATTATATGGTTCATGGAGTTATGAATTAATCAATTTCATTGAACCATCGGTTCCAATTCATAAAATAAAAAAGAATGAAATACCTTACGGATCATGGATGTTTTTTGATCAAATAATAGTTTTTGATCAAATGAAAAGATGTCTTACAGCCTTGACTTATGCTGATTTAAAACAATTTCAAGGCATCCCTATTGAAGATATTTATGAAAAATCAATTCAACAAATTCAATCAATAAAAAATTTGATGAAAACACCTTTAAATGATGTTGATATATTGAACTGGCAACAAAAAAAAGATTTTGATTTAGAAATTTCAAGTAATTGGACTCAAGATGACTTCGAGAAAGTGGTCATGCAAGCTAAGGAATTTATTAAGAAAGGGGATATATTTCAAATAGTTATTAGTCAAAAATTCAAAACTGAAGTGAAAAGTAAGCCTTTTGACCTTTATAGGAGTTTAAGATTGATAAATCCTTCTCCCTATATGGCCTATTTTGATTTTGGATCATGGTTTTTAATTGGTTCTAGTCCTGAAGTTATGGTTAAAGCTGAAAGGAAAAAAAATAAACAAATAGTTGCAAGTCTTAGACCTATTGCTGGAACTAGACCTAGGGGTAATGATGCAAAAGAGGATGCTTTATTGGAAAATGAATTATTAAATGATCCCAAAGAAGTATCTGAACATGTAATGCTTGTAGATTTAGGTAGAAATGATCTTGGTCGTGTTTGTCAGATTGGCAGTGTTCAATTAAAAGATTTAATGACTATTGAAAAATATTCTCATGTTATGCATATAGTAAGTGAGGTCCAAGGTATGTTAGAAAATGATAAAGATGTTTGGGATTTGCTTAAAGCATCCTTTCCTGCGGGTACAGTTACTGGTGCGCCAAAAATAAGAGCGATGCAATTAATTAAATCTTTTGAAAAAGAAGCAAGGGGGCCATATGCAGGTATTTATGGCTCTGTAGATATTAATGGAGCTTTGAACACTGCAATTACTATAAGAACTATGGTTGCCATCCCAAAAAAGAATGGCAATCTTGATGTCTTTGTGCAGGCTGGCGCCGGAGTCGTCTCTGATTCTTCACCTACTAATGAATACTATGAAACTGTAAATAAAGCAAAAGCCATTTTAATAGCAATATCATCCTTAGATTGATTAATGCATAAAAATAACTTAAATAAAGGTTTTGAGATTGAGCTTTTTACTGGTACTTGCGGTTCTCATGTAGGAGTGTCAAGTCAAATTGAAAAATTATTTTCGAATTTTGTAAATGAGCCTGATAATAGAAATGTTGAATATATTACTGATCCGAGTAAAGATTATAAAATATTATATTATTCATTGCTGCAACCTAGAAGGGATTTGCGCAAATGGTTAAACGCATTGGATTTAACCATAATTCCATCATCTACACTGTGCTTCCCTCATACAAATAAATTCCAAAGATCAGATGAATCAAATAATTATCATAGTTTTATTGAATCAAATTACGGTTTATCAATAGCCACATCTAGTGTGCATATAAATTTAGGTATTGAAGAAATAGATAAACTATTCGCTGCGATTCGCCTTGTTAGATGCGAAGCTCCTCTTTTTCTTGCTTTAAGTGCGAGTTCACCTTTTTTAAATGGCGAATTCACAGGTAATCATTCACAAAGATGGATTCAATTTCCAAAAACACCTTTTGAGATCCCTTTCTTTTTAAATCATAATCACTATATAACTTGGATTGAACAAAAT